>JALSSC010000079.1 GCA_026984455.1 Chromatiaceae bacterium | reverse complement strand
AGGCCTTGGCCTCGCCACCGTGCTCTTCGGACATCACCTTGGTGATCGCCGCCGTCAGAGTGGTCTTGCCGTGGTCCACGTGACCGATGGTGCCCACGTTGACGTGCGGCTTCTTGCGTTCGAATTTTTCCTTGGCCATGCGACTGGTCTCCGCAGAAAAAACAGATTAAAGGTCGTGCGACACGCTCTACGCGCCGCGGAAAACATGGAGCCCATGACCGGAGTTGAACCGGTGACCTCACCCTTACCAAGGGTGTGCTCTACCATCTGAGCTACATGGGCATCGATTGGCCCCCACCGGGCCACTTAACCAACTGGAGCGGGTGATGGGAATCGAACCCACGTCATCAGCTTGGAAGGCTGAGGTTCTACCATTGAACTACACCCGCGCTCGTCAGCCCCTGGGATCGCGGGGCTGCACTCGGCCACCGCGGGATCCGTCAGGTCCGTGTGAGTCGCCGAGCGCATCTCGCCAACCCCAGGACGACCCAATCCCGGCGGAGGCGGATTGCTCTGGACATCCTGACCTCCACCCTTCGGGTTCGCTGCGCTCATATCGCCCGCTCCCGGCGGGCGAATCGAACCTCCTTCGGTTCGAACCCTCCCCTGGCACTGCCGGGGGACCTGTCGGAGCCGCACCCTGTCGCCGGCTCCAACCACTATTCAACATCTGGTGGAGGGGGGAGGATTACTCCGGGCATCCTGCCCTCCACCCTTCGGGTTCGCTGCGCTCATATCGCCCGCTCCCGGCGGGCGGATCGAACCTCCTTCGGTTCGAACCCTCCCCCTGACACTGCCGGGGGACCTGTCGGAGCCGCACCCTGTCGCCGGCTCCAACCACCATTCAACTCTGGTGGAGGGGGGAGGATTCGAACCTCCGAAGGCTGAGCCGTCAGATTTACAGTCTGATCCCTTTGGCCACTCGGGAACCCCTCCAAAGTGAAGCGCAGGATGGTAACTCCGGATCAGGACGACCGTCAACACCGGATTCAAAATAATTTGCCTCTGGCAGAACGCCCCGCCCCCAGGCCCTTCCAGTCCCGGAACACCCAGAATAGCTTTTCTTATTCAATAGGTTACCAAAACACGAGACATCGCCCCCTCTCGCCCCAAGGCCTCTCCCGGGGCAAACGGGCCCACCGTTCAGGCACTGAAATTTCTATGCCACGACGACTTTTGTTAGCATCGGCGGCATCTCCAAGTGGCGTCGTCTTACACTCAGATCCATACGTAGAGCAACGCCGGCCCCGCCCGGAACCAACCCCAGGGAGCCCTAGCACATGAAGATCACCATATTCGGCAGCGGATACGTGGGCCTCGTCACCGGGGCCTGCCTGGCCGAGGTGGGCAACGAGGTCCTGTGCGTCGATATCGACCCAGACAAGATCGCCATCCTCAACGACGGCGGAGTGCCCATCTACGAACCCGGCCTGGAGGACCTGCTGCGCAGCAACCGCGCCGCGGGCCGTTTGCGCTTCACCACCGACCCCGCCGAGGGGGTGGACCATGGACTGTTCCAGTTCATCGCCGTGGGCACGCCCCCGGATGAGGACGGCTCGGCCGATCTCCAGTACGTGCTCGCGGTGGCGCGGACCATCGGCGAACACATGCAGGACTACCGTCTGATCGTGGACAAGTCCACGGTGCCCGTGGGTACCGCGGACCGGGTCCGGGAGACCCTGGACCAAGCCCTGAAGAAGCGCGCCCTGGACCTGCCCTTCGACGTGGTCTCGAATCCGGAATTCCTCAAGGAAGGCGCCGCAATCGACGACTTCATGCGCCCCGACCGGGTCATCGTGGGGGCCGACGACCCTCGCGCCGGCGAGCTGCTGCGGATGCTCTACGCGCCCTTCAACCGCAATCACGAGCGGGTGATGCTGATGGACGTGCGCTCCGCAGAACTCACCAAATATGCGGCCAACGCCATGCTCGCCACCAAGATCAGTTTCATGAACGAGCTGTCCAACATCGCCGACGCCCTGGGCGCCGATATCGAACAGGTACGCCTGGGAATCGGCTCGGACCCCCGTATCGGTTATCAGTTCATCTATCCGGGCTGTGGCTACGGCGGATCCTGCTTTCCCAAGGACGTCCAGGCCTTGGAACGCACCGCCCGCGGCGCCGGCTACCCTCCGCGGATCCTGAACGCAGTAGAGACCGTAAACCACCATCAGAAACGGGTCCTGTTCGAGAAGATTCAGGCCCACTTCGACGGCAAGCTGGAAGGCAGGACTCTGGCCCTGTGGGGACTGGCCTTCAAGCCCAATACCGATGATATGCGCGAGGCCTCCAGCCGGGTGCTCATGGAGGCCTTGTGGGACGCCGGTGCGCGCGTGCGCGCCTATGATCCGGTGGCCATGGGTGAGGCCCGGCGGATCTACGGCGAGCGCCCAGATCTACAACTGTGCGATTCCGCAATGGATGCGATCGAGGGGGCCGATGCCTTGGCCATCGTCACCGAATGGACCCAGTTCCGCAGCCCGGACTTCATGGCCATTCGCTCTGCCCTGCGCCATCCAGTGATTTTCGACGGCCGCAATCTGTTCGATCCGCGCATGCTGAGTCAGAGTGGACTCAGTTATTACTCCATCGGACGCCCCCCGGCCCATCCAGTCCCCCCGAAGGCCTGAACCGGCAGCGGGCCGATCTCGTACAGACACGCGGGGCACCCGTACCCGCTCGCCCCTGATATGCGACACGCGCTTTTTCGCTTGCCGTCAAATGATGGATCTGCTACTAATGCGGCCAATATACAACAGGTCTCACACTCGAAGACCGGGGTCTGTTGCAAAAACAATACAATAAATTCCCCCAAGTGCCCATCCGCGGTACCGGGGTCTGTGTCAATTCATTCAGCCATCGCCTCAGGAGGATCCCATGCTGCCCCGCATCCGTAATCGCATCGTCGCCACGGCCCTCGCCGGACTCTCGTGCACTGCCCTGGCCGGCGTGCCCAAGGATCTGCCGCTGCCTTCCGGCGAGCCTTCGGCCAAGGAGATCGCCGATCAGGTCTACTTCGTGAATCATTTCTACGCCTTCAAGAACTACGGCATCACCAAGAAGGGCAAGACCATCACGGTGCTCATCAACAAGGCCAAGGGCAAGCGCCCCACCACCGTGACCCTCGAACGCTATCTGAACAACGACTATCCGCCGAGCGACGCCATCAAGGCCCAGGACCTGGCCATCTTCCGCTCCGGCAAGCTGCGCGGCACCGGCATGCTGATCACCGACTACAACGACGACAACAAGAGCCAGTCCTATGCCATCTGGCTGCCGGCCCTGCGCAAGATCCGGCGCTTCGCCCAGCCCGCCCACGACGACGCCTGGGGCGGCACCGACTTCACCTTCGGCGACGTGACCCTGCGCAAGCCCAAGGATGAGACCCACGAACTCCTGGGCAAGGCCACCTTCCCCGGCTGCCTGGGGTCCATCCCCGGAGTGAAGGTGCGCTATCTGCCCAAGCCCCCCGAGCCCTCTTGTTTCGCCAAGGGCAAGGAGGTCTACAAGCTCAAGAGCACCACCAAGCGTCAGAACTGGTGGTACGACTACCGTGTCAGCTACGTGGACACCCAGACCTTCGCCGACTACCGCACCGAGTACTTCAAGGGGGGCAAGCAGGTCAAGGTGATCGACCGCGACTGGCGCCCGCTCGAATCCGACGATCCCCGCGCCCAGTCCTGGGGGTACTGGTACGGCAAGACCTTCGCCACCGGCCATGAGACCTGGGCGGTGATTCCGCCCGAGGTGGTGGAGGTGAACCACAATTGGCCGCGCCGGATGTGGTCCGAACGGACCCTGCGCAAGATCAAGCGCTGACCGCCAGACAGACGCAGACCCGGTGCAGGCGCCCGCCTCCACCGGGCCACCGCATGAGAGACCAAATCAAGGCTCGGGGGAAATCGAAATGTTCAAACGCCCATCCCTGGCCGTGGCGGTTGCCGCGGCCATCACCCTGCCCGGTCTGAGCTCCGCGGAAGTGGAGGTCAACGGGTACCTCAAGAACGAAACCAGCTTCTACACCCTGGACGGTCCGCTCACCGGCCAGCGGCAGTCGACCTTCGACGGTCAGAAGACCCACGCCGGGGACGTGCAGAAGTTCCAGAACCAGGCGCGGATGTTCGTCAACGGCGATATCAACGACAACACGTCCTGGCACCTGGACCTGAACCTCATCTACGACACGGAGGCCCAGCGGGAGTATCTCAAGGGCTATGAGCGTTTCTCCCAATACGACTGGCTGCGCGAGGCCTACGTGGACACCAGCGCCGGCGACTGGTCCTTCCGCCTGGGCAAGCAGCAGGTGGTCTGGGGCACCGCCGACGGCATCAAGCTGCTGGACATCATCAACCCCACCGATTTCCGCCACCTGATGCAGGACCAGATGGAGGACTCGCGCATCCCCATCTGGATGATCAACGCCGAGGGTGACGTGGGCGACAACGGCAACGTCCAGTTCATCGTCTCCCAGGTGGCCCGGAACCGCATCGTGGGGCTCAACGACAACAACCACGCGGTTCACAGGGTGGACTACAACAATCCCCTGGGCTTCGGGCCCGGCGGTCCCGGCACGGCGCCTCCCGTCCCCTCCAACAACAACCTCCTGATCGGCTCGGACAGCGGCGCCCCCTTCATCATGAAGGGCGTGGACACCATCACCGGGCGCGTCAATGGCTTCTTCAACATCGGCGCGGCCATGGGGGCGGTGACCACCACCTTCTACGGGGATGGCAATGCGCCGGCCCCGAGCATGACCTTCACCAACCCCCTGGGCGGCCTCAACCCGGCCCAGCCCGAGTTCGCCACCGTGGGCGCCTTCACCAGTATTCCCGCCGGCAGTCCCCAGTTGGCGCCGCAGTGCGGACAGTTCGGGGCGCAGAACGGCGCCGCCTGCCTCAAGGCCTTCACCGAGATCACCAACCAGGGCATCACCAATCTGATCGACGCCGACCCCCGCACCGGCGCCGGCTGGGATCCGCTGAACCCCAACTCCACCTGGGAGTACATGACCGACACCACCTTCGCCACCTTCGCCGCCTTCACCGGCATGACCACGAGGTACCGGCGTGACCTGCCCGACAGCACCGGCGAGGCCAACCTGGGCCTGCGTTACAAGGCCAACCTGGACAACGGCCTGAACTTCAGCCTCAACTACTTCTACGCCTATGACCCGAACCCCTCGGTGAACATCCACTGGGAGGATCCGGTCACCCACGAGCGCCTCCAGGTGACCCACACACCGAACGGTATCGGCGGCGAGATCCTCCAGGTCCGCAACGCCGCCGGCCAGTACTATGGCGCCCCCGTAGTGGACTTCAGCGCCCCCATCAACGCCGCCGGCGCCGTGGACGTGACCGCCGCCAACTACGCCGGCCGCGCCCCGCAACTGGTCTTCGTGGAAGACCAGAACCGCATCCACAATTTCGGCGGTTCCCTGGACTACGCCCTGGACTTCGGTGGCCTGGACACCCCCATCGTGCTCCGCGCCGAGGCCCTCTATCAGAAGGACGTGCGCAGCCCGGTGGTGGACCTGGAACGGCTCGCCAACGGCGATCTCACCGCCGCCCTGACCACCCGCAAGGGCGACTGGTTCAAATACGTCATCGGCGTGGACGTCAACCTGTTCACCAACCTGATGGTGAGCGGCCAGTTGATCCAGTTCTGGAACCTGGACTTCGTGGACGACACCATCGTCAAGAACGGCAAGCGCTACCGCCGCTATACCGCGGACCAGGCGGCCATGCATCTCAGCAACGGCCTGCGCAAGGGCTACGAGGTGAAGAACTTCTTCTCCTTGTTCTTCTCCAAGCCCTTCGGCCCCTCGGACGAGCACCGGGTGAACGACATCATCATCTTCGAAGAGGGCGGCGGGTACTGGAACCGGCTGGACGCCGAGTACACCTTCACCGACGAACTCATCGGCACGGCGGCCTGGAACCACTACTGGGGTGACAAGGACACCCTGTTCGGTCAATTCGAGCGCGCCTCCAGCATCCAGGTGGGCCTGAAGTACATCTTCGAATAGACCGCTGGACGTGCCTGAACGGGGGCTGGGCTAAGGCGATTTCTGTCAAATTTCACACCATATTGCAGGTATTTTCGTCCGGCTTCTGTGTCGTGACAGCAGTTACGTAGCCCGGCTATGTGCCTGTTGTCACTTCCTGAAGCCGAACGAAAATTCGGCGCAATCTGGCATGAGATTTTCCGGTAATCGCCCAAGGGCGCATCGCGCGCCCGGCGCCCGCCCCCTTTGTTTCTCCCTGCCCGAAATCCGCCGCCATGGAACCACAAGATAGACTCGCCCAAGAACACAGATTCGCCGAACGCTACGCGCGCTTCGTGATCCGCCACCGCTGGCCGGTGATCGTCCTGCTGGCCCTCGCCACCCTGGCCGCGTCCTTGTTCATCAAGGACCTGGACATGCGCAACGACCCCGACACCCTGCTGCCCCCGAGTAACCGCTACGTGGCCACCAACGCCTACGTGGAGCAGAACTTCGGCATGGGCAACCTCATGGTGTTCGCCCTGAGGGTCAAGCACGGCGACATCTACCAACCCTGGTTCATCAACAGGGTCCAGGCCCTGCACCGCAAGGTGGAGGCCCTGCCGTATGCGCGCAAGGCCAATTTCATCGACTTCGCGGCCAAGAAGATCAAGTACATGGGCGCGGACGAGAACGGCCTGGTGTTCAAGCGCCTGATCCCCACCGAGGGCATCAGCAAGGACCCGGAGATCGCCAAAAAGCAGCTCGCCTTCCTCAAGGAGGGGGTGGAGTCCAACCCGGTGATGGCCCCCATGCTCATCGGCATGGAGGACGCCCAGGGCAACAAATGCGAATACGCCGACTACCAGCGCAGACACTGCGTGGCCAAGTCGGCCTTCATCATCGCCGACTACAGCGACGACGTGAAGCCCATCTACCTGTCCTGGATCCGCCAGGTGCGGGCCATCATGGACGAGTTCCAGGACGACCGCTACGACCTGTACGTGGCCGGCGAGCCCTATTTCCTCGCCTACATGCTCCTGGACCTGGTGAACAAGTGGTGGCTGTTCGTGATCTCCCTGCTCATCGTGGCGGCGGTGCTCTGGTATGAGTTCCGTAACTGGCGCGGGGCGGTCTTCCCCCTGCTGGGGGTGGGCATGACCGTGGCCCTGACCCTGGGGGTGATGGGGATTAGTCAGTTCAAGCTCACCACCATGATGGTGCTCACCCCCATGCTCCTGCTGGCGGTGGGTATCGGCCACTCGGTCCAGATCACCCGTCGCTTCCTCCAGGAACACGTGGCCTGCCAGGACCCGGTCAAGGCCGCCGAGATCGCCATCGCCGCCACCATCATCCCCGCCACCCTGTCCATCATCACCGACATGCTGGGCTTCGCCACCCTGTCCACGGTGGACATCTCCTTCTACAAGGCCTATGCCTACTTCGGCATGTTCGGCATGGCGACCCTGCTGTTCACCACCACCACCCTGATCCCCCTGCTGATGATCTCCGCGCCGCCGCCCTGCGCCATCGTCGAGGAAGAGCGCGGCTGGGAGATCCGGGTGGGTGGGTTCCTGTATCGCTTGGTCAAGGGCCCGGGCAAGGTCGTGCCCATCACCATCGTCCTGGCCATCGTCGGCGCCTCCGCCTGGTACACAAAGATCTACGAGGCCAGCGCCGACGACCTGATGCCGGGGGTGGAGCGCGGCATCGACTACTCGCGCGCCGCCTTCAAGAAGGAATCGCCCACCATCAGGGATCTCTTGATGCTCAACCAGATCATGCCCGGCGTGATCTCGGTGACCATACCGATCCGGGGCAAGGCCCCCTTGATCCCCGAATGCCAGGACGAGGCCTTCCCGGACGAGATCTACGATATCGAGGACCACGGCGAACGCATGGCCCAGTGCCACAGACTGGCGGCCGAACGGAAATGCTGGGATCCCGACGCCTGCGGCGCCCAGGGCATCTTCAACGACGCCGAGGTCCTGGGCGACATCGAGGCCATGGAGAACTGGATGCGTGGTCACAAGTCGATCGGCTTCACCGGTTCCTACGCCCAATACGTGCGCCTGGTGAACATGTTGCTCACCGCCGAGCCCGGCACCCGCCCGAAACTGTCGGATCTGCGTATCCCCACCAGTGAGTACCTGCATGCCATCGACCCCAACGACACCCGCGTGCCGGACGAGATCGTGCAGCTCTACAACGGCCTCCTGGAGACCATGACCGAGGCCGGCGACATGGACTCCTTCGTCAAGACCGACTGGAACGAAGGGGTCATCATGGGCTTCATCAACACCATGGACCCCAAGGAGACCCACCAGGTCACCATGGACATCCTCGACTACGTGGAGAAACACAAGCACGATGCCGGCTTTTCCAAGGTCAACTTCGGGCTGCGTTGCGGCCCGGTGGAAGAGGCCTCCAAGTGCGATACCGGTCCCATGGCCGAGGACGGCAGCCCCGACTACGTGCGCCCGGCCATCGGCGGCTTCCTCGGCGCCACCGAGGCCACCCGCGAGGTGGCCGAGGCCAACTACCTCAGCGGACCCATGTTCACCGCCCTGGTGGTCTTTCTGGTCACCATCGCCATCTTCCGCTCCCTGGTGGTGGCCGTCATCCTCATGGTGCTGTTGTTCATCACCCTGTTCGCCCAGTATGGTCTCGGCGGCTACATGACTTCGGTGCACAACTGGTCGGGGAACCTCGCCTTCCACCTCCAGGTGGCCCTGTCCATCGCCATGGGGCTGGGTATCGACTACGGGATCTACATGCTCTCGCGGCTGCGTGAGGAGATGCAGGCCACCGGCGGCGACTGGGGCCAGTCCCTGCGCCACACCCTGAACACCACGGGATCGGCGGTTCTGATCTCGGTCCTGGTCTTGATCTCCAGCTTCATCCC
The DNA here is from genome assembly GCA_026984455.1 of Chromatiaceae bacterium. Classification (GTDB taxonomy): domain Bacteria; phylum Pseudomonadota; class Gammaproteobacteria; order Chromatiales; family Chromatiaceae; genus JALSSC01. The sequence goes on along the minus strand of JALSSC010000079.1, from coordinate 18,774 downwards.
CCTGATGAACACCTACCTGGCCAACACCTGGGGCGTGTCCATCTACATCACCGAGGCCCTGGTGATCGACGTGGTCACCTCCCTGACCCTGTTGCCGCTTCTGGTCTGGTGGTTCAAGCCGAGGTTCGTGTTCGGCGATCGGGCCTGATCCGCAGAGGCCGCCGATCGAGGCCGTGTCGTAGGGCACGGCCTTTTTTATTGCCCCCGACTGAGGTAGCCTCTCTTCCCTTTGGGGGCGCCCATCCCCCACCGTCCGAGCGACCCGAGCAGTGAGCGAACTCCAAAACGACCGTTTCCTCCGCGCCCTGATGCGCCAACCCGTGGATCGAACCCCGGTGTGGATGATGCGCCAGGCCGGCCGCTACCTCCCCGAATACCGCGCCACCCGCGCCCGGGCGGGGAGCTTCATGGGCCTCTGCACCCATCCGGGGCTGGCCTGCGAAGTGACCCTGCAACCCCTGGAACGCTTTCCCATCGACGCCGCCATCCTGTTTTCGGACATCCTCACCGTCCCGGACGCCATGGGCCTGGGGCTCTATTTCGCCGAAGGCGAAGGGCCGCGTTTCGAGCGCCCGGTGCAGGACGAGGCGGCCGTCACGGCCCTGGGCACACCCGATCCGGAGGAAGACCTGGGGTATGTGATGGAGGCGGTGCGCCTGATCCGGCGCGAACTGGACGGGCGGGTGCCCCTGATCGGCTTCAGCGGCAGCCCCTGGACCCTGGCCACCTATATGGTGGAGGGTGGCGGCACCAAGAACTTTGCGCGGGTGAAGGGCATGATGTTCGACCGCCCCGATCTCATGCACCGCCTCCTGGAGCGTGTCACCGGGGCGGTGAGCGCCTATCTGAATGCCCAGATCGCCGCCGGGGCCCAGGCGGTGATGATCTTCGATACCTGGGGAGGGGTCCTCACCCCCCGCGACTACGCGGCCTTCTCGCTGGCCTACATGGCACGCATCGTCCAGGGCCTCACCCGCGAGCACGAGGGCCGGCGGGTGCCGGTGATCCTGTTCACCAAGGGCGGCGGCCAGTGGCTGGAGGCCATGGCCGGCAGCGGCTGCGATGCCATCGGCATCGACTGGACCCTGACCCTGGGCGAAGCCCGCGGACGGGTGGGCGACCGGGTCGCCCTCCAGGGCAACCTCGACCCGAGCATCCTCTATGCCTCACCGGCCCGGATCCGCGAGGAGGTGGCCCGGGCCCTGGCCAGCTTCGGTCCCGGCAGCGGCCACGTGTTCAACCTCGGGCACGGCATCCACCCGGACGTAGACCCCGACCGGGCCGCGGTCATGATCGAGGCGGTGCACGAATTCAGCCGGCCCTATCACGAGACGGGACACAGGTGAGCCATTTCCCGGCGGCGCTCCCCGACGGCCCCTTTGTGGGAGCGGCTTCAGCCGTGACGACTCCTGCACGGAGTGGCCACCCCGATCACGGCTGAAGCGGCTCCCACGCAAGGGCCTTCCGCAGGAAGGGCTGCGTGAGCCGGAGCACGATGCTGGCCATGATGTAAACCCGTCGCACGCGAATATTTCCGACATCGCCCATCGTCTCATCGAGCCCCGGACACCCCGGACGCATGGGATGATCGGGCGTTTCAACGGCCGCGTGGCCGAGGTCGTCACGACGACGGTCTTCCGCAGCCGTCAGGAACGGCGCGACACCCTGCCGCCCTACGTCAAGATCTATGATCAACACACCCCACAGAAGGCCCTCGGCCACGTGCCACCCATCCAGGCGCTCAAGCCATGGCAGGCCAGGTGCCCCGATCTCTTCGGGAAGCGCGTATACAAATCTCGCGGATTTCGACATGCAGAAACTGCGCCCGGGCTCACCGAACAAGTGGGCGAGGACCCGCTGGCGGGTGCCGGTAAAGAGGGCATCGGCCAAGTCGATGGGTGCGTTGCTGTCCCTGGCTTCCCTTCGGCGGGTTGCGGGGAGGTGCCTCCCCGTTGCCGGGTTACCCATGGCGGGCAGTCTAATACCCGGTATGGGCATGGACAACAGGCCAGGCCGATTTCACGGCCACGGACAGCGGGCAGCAGGGCTCCGTCATCTAACCGTCCCTCTGCCAGTGGCCTTCCCTGAAAAACGCCGTGAATACCTCCCTGTAGGCTTGACTGCGGCATCCCTGCCGCAGACATTTTCAGGGAAGGCCACTGGCGCGGTTTTCAATGACTTGAGTGGTTGGATGACGTGGTCCTGCAGCGGGCAGGGCCATGAAGTGACAACCCCAGCCGCTGATGCTAGCCTTGCGCCTTCCGCAGGGACCGTAGGAGATCCAAAACGGGGCGGCGCCGAATCCTCTCGAACAGTTCACAGGACGCGCCCCCGGCCTGCATCGCAGTGGTCTCCGTACAGCACCCGGCCATCCCATAGAAGAGCCCCCACAGGAGTCATCCATGCGAGACAGCAGCCGCCATCACAGCGATCATGGGCTGGAGAACCATGGCCTGTACAACCTCAACTCGGTCTACTGGAACCTGACCACCGCGGAACTCTACGAAGAGGCCATCCGCCGGCGCGAGGCCATGCTCGCCCACCTCGGCCCCCTGGTGGTGCGCACCGGTCACCACACCGGACGCTCGGCCAACGACAAGTTCATCGTGGACGAACCCGGCAGCCGTGATCGCATCTGGTGGGGCAAGGTCAACAAACCCATCTCCGAGGCCCACTTCGAGCGCCTGCACACGCGCATGGTCTCCTATCTGCAGATGAAGGACGTCTACGTCCAGGACTGTTACGCCGGGGCCGACCCCGACCATCGCCTGCCGGTACGTATCATCACCGAGACGGCCTGGCACAATCTGTTCGCACGCAACCTCTTCATCCAGCCGGCGGACCATGAACTGGCCGACCACCTGCCTCAGTTCACCGTCATCAACTCGCCCCGTTTCCACGCCGATCCGGGCATCGACGGCACCAACAGCGAGACCTTCATCCTGGTCAACTTCGCCAAGCGACTGGTCCTCATCGGCGGCACCAGCTACGCCGGCGAGATCAAGAAATCCATCTTCACGGTGATGAACTACCTGATGCCAAGCAGTGACGTGCTGCCCATGCACTGCTCCGCCAACATGAGCACGGACGGACGCACCGCCCTCTTCTTCGGCCTCTCCGGGACCGGCAAGACCACTCTCTCCGCCGATGCCTCGCGCCTGCTCATCGGCGACGACGAGCACGGCTGGAGCGACAATGGGGTGTTCAACTTCGAGGGTGGCTGTTACGCCAAGATGATCCGCCTGTCCAGGGAGAACGAGCCCGAGATCTATTCCACCACCGAGCGCTTCGGCACCATTCTCGAAAACGTCACCCTGGACTCCGCCACCCGGCGGGTCGATCTCGACGACGACTCCCTCACCGAGAACACCCGCGGCGCCTACCACATCAGCGCCATCCCCAACGCCAAGGAAGACGGTTGCGGCGGCCATCCGGACACCCTCATCTTCCTCACCGCCGACGCCTTCGGCGTGCTGCCCCCCATCGCCCGTCTGACCGCCGACCAGGCGATGTACCACTTCATCTCCGGATACACCGCCCGGGTCGCCGGTACCGAAAAGGGGGTCACCGAGCCCTCGCCGGTGTTCAGCGCCTGTTACGGCGCCCCCTTCATGCCCCTGCATCCGCACGACTATGCCCAGTTGCTGGGCCGGCGCATCGAGAAGCACCAGGCCGAGGTCTGGCTCATCAACACCGGCTGGACCGGCGGGCCCTATGGCGAAGGCCGGCGCATCCCCATCCCCCACACCCGCGCCCTGGTCAACGCCGCCCTGGACGGCCGGCTCAAGGGTATCGCCTGCCGCAGGGACCCGGTGTTCGGGCTGGACGTGCCCGAGAGCTGCCCCGGGGTACCCGACGAACTCCTCGATCCCCGCGGCACCTGGGCCGACCCCGAACGCTACGACCGCCAGGCTGCGCGGCTCGCCGCCATGTTCCGCGAGAACTTCGAGGAGTACGCCGACGAGGTGGACCCGCGTATCCGCGCCGCCGGGCCCGGGGCCTGAACCCTGGGGACTCCCGGAAGGAAAGGGGTGCAGAGCGCACAGCACGGCCTTTACGTTGACGTTCATGGCGCCCATGTCACCCCGGAGGATGAAAGAGGTGGGCGCCTTGAACGTTCCCTCACCCCGGCCCTCTCCCAGAGGGAGAGCGGGATTCAGCGCGCACAGCGCGACCTTTACGCTGAGGAGCGACCATGATCGAGATCAAACATCGGCACAGCGGTGAACTCCTGCGCCTGGTGGAGGCGGACAGCCTGGTGGAGGCGGACCTCAACGAGGACATGCTCGAAGGGGCCGACCTGCGCGGCCTGGACCTCTCCGGGGCCAACCTCCAGTATGCCGACCTGGGCAACGCCGACTTCGAAGGGGCCAAGCTCGCCGGCGCCCTCCTCATCGGCGCCCGCCTCGACGGGGCCAACTTCAAGGGGGCCGACATACGCCGGGCACGCTTCCACTTCGGCCGTCTGGGGACCGCCGCCAGCCTCACCAAGACCTGCTTCACCGGGGCCCTGATGCAGGGCTGCGATCTGCGTTTCGTGGACATGAACGCCGCCGACCTGTCCCACACCGACCTGAGCCGTTGCGACTTCCGCTCGGCCCGCCTGCAACGCACCCTGTGGCGCGAGTCCAACCTGGATTCCGCCCTCCTCATCGAGGCCGATCTACGCCGCGCCGACTTCACCCGCGCCCGCCTGTGCAACGCCAACCTCAACGACGCCAGCCTGTTGGACACCTGTTTCGACGAGGCCCTGCTCGGCAGCCCCGACTGCCCGCCCGCCGACCTCAACCGCGCCGACCTGCGCAATGCCCGCCTGCGCATGGCGCGCATGGAACGGGTGGGTCTGGAGGAAACCAATCTGTCCCACGCCGACCTGGCCGGCGCCGACCTACGCAAGGCCTTCCTGGGCGGGGCCAACCTCCGCCATGCCAACGTCTCGGGGGCCGACTTCGCCGGCGTGGAGCTGGCCACCGCCAACCTCATGTACGCCAACTTCTCCCAGGCCAAGAACGCCGACATCCCCGCCTACAAGACCCATATCCGTTAACCTCCTGGAACCCCGCCATGAGCAGCAAGAAGAAAAGATCCCCGATAGCAGTCGATTCCGAGACCCGCGACGACCAGGTCCTGGAGCGAGAGGCCCTGGCCATGGACACCGACGATCAGCCTGTCCGGCCCAGCGGCCGCGACCACGAGAACCTGCACCTCGACCGCATCAAGAAAAAGTCCAAGAAGGGGGCGCTCAAGCCACCGCCGAACGACCGCGAGGGTCCGCTGACCAAGCTCAAGACCGAGGACTACCTGCAACTCATCATGCCCCTGCACGTGGAGTTGCTGAAGATGCAGAACTGGATCAAGGAGAACGGTGCCAAGGTCCTGGTCATCAGCGAGGGACGCGACGCCGCGGGCAAGGGCGGCACCATCAAGCGCTTCACCGAGCACATGAACCCCCGCGGGGCGCGGGTGGTGGCCCTGGACAAGCCCGACGACCGCGAGCGCACCCAATGGTACTTCCAGCGTTACGTCGCCCACCTCCCCTCGGCCGGAGAGATCGTCTTCTTCGATCGCAGTTGGTACAACCGCGCCATGGTGGAACGGGTCATGGGATTCTGCAACGGCGAGGAGGTCAAGGAGTTCCTGCGCTCCGTCCCCGAGCTGGAACGCATGTTCATCCGCTCTGGCATTCTGTTCACCAAGTTCTATTATTCGGTAAGCAAGAAGGAACAGGCCCGGCGCTTCGCCAAACGCACCCACGACCCGCTCAAGCAATGGAAACTCAGCCCCGTGGATCAGGAATCCCAGAAGAAGTGGGATGACTACACCCGCGCCAAGGAGGATATGTTCTTCTTCACCTCCACGGCCGATGCGCCCTGGATCATCATCAAGTCCGACGACAAGAAACGCGCCCGCATCAACGCCATCCGCTACCTCCTCAGCCGGATGGACTACCCGGGCAAACGCGCCGACCTGCTGGAATACGACCGGCGCATCGTGCGCACGGTGGAGGACGAACTGGGCGTGGAGGACTGAGGCGGGAATGGCTGGACACAGTGCCTGAGCGAAGGTCTCCCTCTGCGTTCAGGCATGCCCCGGGGCCGGAGGCCCCGGTATTCTTCGACCGGCGCGGCCGGTTGAGAAAACGGGAGGACGGGGGAGATCCTGCCTTCCCCTCCCGACGGCAGAGAAGCCCAGGGAAAACGCGTAACCGTTCAGTCCACCTCCACAGGCCCCGCGTCCGACGGGCGGGGCGGAGGGAGGGTGACAAAGGAGGCCGGAGGGCTGAACGCCTGCGAGAACGACAACGAAACGACCACCACAGCAGAGGAACGACGAGATGCCAGAACCACTGTATGACCTTGCCGCCGACACCGAGGTGTTGCCGCACCCCGACTTCCCTCTCGCCCCCGAGGGGTGGAGCCCGGAGGAGGCCCAGGCCATTGCCCGCGAGGCCGGCATGGACCTGAGCGCCGACCATTGGGAATTGATCCGTGCCCTGCAAGGGTATTTCCACGAACACCAGCGTTGCAACGCGCGTGAACTGCACGATGCCCTGGACGAGAAGTTCCATGCCAAAGGGGGGATGAAATACCTCTACAAACTCGTGCCCGGAGGGCCTGTGGCCATGGGTTGCCGACTGGCCGGTTTCGAACCCCCCGCGGGTGCCGTGGACCGCTCCTTCGGCAGCGTACAGTAGCCGTCTCCAACGCCCCGGCCTCGCCGGGGCTTTCCCCCTCTTCCCTCCACCCACCCCGTGGCCCCCCACGCCCTGCTCCTGCTCACCCCCTCCTGCCCCCATTGCCGGCAAGTCCTGCACGCCCTGACGGAACTCCTCGAGGAAGGACGCATCGCCCGCCTGGAGGCCGTGGACATCACTCAGGAACCCGGGGCGGTCCCCTCCGCGGACATCCGCAGCGTCCCCTGGATCCGCATCGGCCCGCTCGAATTCAGCGGCGGCTATTCGGCGGCCGAACTCGACCACTGGGCCCGCGCCGCCGCCGGTGAAGACGGGGGAGCCCATGCCTACCTCACGGATCTCCTGGAACGGGGCGGCCTGGACCGCGCTCGGACCTGGCTGGACCGCCACCCCGAATACCTGCCCGCCGTGCTCGACCTGCTCGGCGACACCCGGACACCGATGGCGGTGCGCATCGGCGCCAGCGCCCTGCTCGAAGACCTCGCGGACGATCCACGCCTGGACGCCCTGCTCCCCCGCCTCGCCGCCCTGATCCGGGCCCCCGAGCCCCAGGTGCGCGCGGACGCCGCCCATATCCTCTCCCTGCTGCGCAGTGCAGAGGCCAGGCCCCACCTGGAGGCCCTCCAGGAGGACCCGGATGCGGAGGTGCGCGAGATCGCCGCCGAGTCCCTGGAAAAGGTCCCATGACCATCACCGACCTGCCCCTGGAAGAACGCCCGCGGGAGAAACTCCTCAGCCGCGGGGCCGGGGCCCTCAGCGACGCCGAACTGCTCGCCATCTTCCTGCGCACCGGCGTACCCGGCAAGAGCGCCATCGAACTGGCCCGCGACCTCCTCACGGAGTTCGGCGGCCTGCGCCCCCTCCTCGCCGCCCCGCGCAGCCGGTTCTGCGCGGCCAAGGGCCTGGGCACGGCCAAGTTCGCCCAGATCCAAGCGGTCCTGGAGATGGCCCGCCGCTATCTCGAAGAAGACCTCCGCCGGCCCGAGGGCTTCACCTCCCCCCAGGCCCCCAGGGACTACCTGGGCGCCCGCCTCGGCGGGCGCACCCAGGAGGTCTTCGCCTGTCTGTTCCTGGACACCCGTCACCGCCTGATCCAGTACGAGGAACTCTTCTTCGGCACCATCGACGGCGCCAGCGTACACCCACGGGAACTGGTCCGGCGCACCCTCGAACACAATGCCGCCGCCGTGATCCTGGCCCACAACCACCCCTCCGGGGTGGCCGAACCCAGCCAGGCCGACCGCCATATCACCCGGCGCATCCGTGACGCCCTGGCCCTGGTGGATGTGCGCGTGCTCGACCACTTCATCGTCGGGGCCGGGGAGACCCGCTCCATGGCCGAGATGGGCCTGCTCTGATCCCGGACACCGCGCGGCCCGCGGGCATCCTCCAACCCCGGGCGCAGGACCGCTCAGCGAACGCACCGACTGGAATCCACCATGAACCGACCTGAGACATCCACCGCAATGCCCACTCCAGAAGCGGCCCCGCCCGGCCGTACGACCCCCATGCCCGTGCCGGCGGAACACCTCGTCCTGCATACGCGGATGACGCCCCCCTTCCCTGCGGATACCGCCCGCGCCCTGTTTGGCATGGGCTGCTTCTGGGGGGCGGAACGTCGCTTCTGGTCCATTCCCGGGGTCCACACCACGGCCGTGGGCTATGCCGGCGGCCACACCCCGAATCCCACCTATACGGAGGTGTGTACCGGCCTCACCGGCCACAGCGAGGTGGTGCTGGTGGTCTACCGACCGCGGGAGGTGTCCTACGAGACCCTCCTCCGGTATTTCTGGGAGGGCCATGACCCGACCCAGGGCATGCGCCAGGGCAACGACCGGGGCACCCAGTACCGTTCCGGCATCTATTGCTTCGATGCCGGGCAGCAGGACGCCGCCGAGCGGAGCCGCTCACGCTACCGGGCCGCGCTGGAGCGCGCCGGCTACGGCCCCATCACCACCGAGATCCTGCCGGCGCCCCGGTTCTTCTACGCCGAGGCATACCATCAGCAATACCTGGCCAGGAATCCACGGGGTTATTGCGGCCTGGGGGGTACCGGAGTGGCCTTGCAGGCCACCTTGTGATCCACGATGTCCCGCGTCGGCGATGGGGCGGACCGACATGCCGGGAAGGGACGCAGGGTTCAGGCGCAGGGCCGCGCACGGAAATAGGCGCGCAGGTCGGGCACATCGATCTCGCGGGGCCTGAGTTCCAGGCAGGCGTTGAGGGGCGGATCGCCGGGGACGCGCAGGCGCACGTCGAGGGCCAGTTTGGGGATCAGGGCGGTGAGCTTCTTGTCGCCCTTCTCCACCACCACGGCCTTCCCCGTCCACTCGGGATGGGCGCGCAGCCAGATCAGTTTCCAATGGGTATTGGAGAGGCGCTCGGCACGGCGCATGGCCAGGGCGCCGGCCTCGGCCAGATCGACGCGCTCGGCCACCTGGGCGGCGCTCAGCAGGGGTTCGCCGGCCAGATGGGCGCGCAACTGCTGGTGTACCAGCAGGTCTGAATAACGGCGCAGGGGGCTGGTGGCGCGGGTGTAGCGTTCCAGGCCGAGGCCGAAATGGGGCCGCGGTTCGACGCTCAGGCGCGAGGGCTTGAACTGACGCCGATAGGCGTACATGGCGGCCATGTCGGTGGGGGTCTGGACGCGCTCGGGGGGCTCCTGACCCGCATAGGGGATGGCGATGGCATGGGCCTCGCAGTAGCGCGCCACCGCCTCCCCGGCCATGAGCATGGCGTCGGTGACCAGGTCACGGCTGCGGAAACGCGGCAGGGTGCGGATGCGTACCTCGCCGTCCACCAGGCGCACGCTCACTTCCGGCAGTTCGATGGCGGCGGCGTCGCGGGCATGGCGGTGCGCACGGAAGGCCTCGGTGAGGGCGCGCATGGCCTTGAAGGGGGCCTCGTCGAGCCGCCCCTCGGCCTGTTCGTAGCTGAGCCGCTGCACCCGGATCCGGGTACGGCGTATGGTCACGTCCGCGGGGCTACCGTCCTCCCCCAGCGTGAAGCCGATGGACAGCGCCGGCGAGGTCTCCTGGAGGCCGAGGCCGAGCAGGGGGGTGACGGGCTCGGGGAGCATATTGACCATACCCTCGGGAAGATAGAGGTTGGCGCCACGCGCCCGCGCCTCCTGATCCAGTTCGGAGTCCGGCGCCACCAGGGCGGCCACGTCGGCGACGTGTACCCAGAGGCGGTCGCCGTCGATGGAGAGGGCGTCGTCCGGGTCCTGATTGCCCTCGTCGTCGATGGCGAAGGCAGGCAGTGCGGTGAGGTCCTCGCGCGCCTCCGCGGGCAGGGGCGGCACGGGCAGGTCCGGGGCCTCCCGGGGGACGCCCAGGCGCTCGGGGTAGGGGTTGTACCGGGGCGGCCAGTAGCCCACCTGCACCAGCAGGCGATGGGCGTTCTCCCGGGTCTCCTGATGGCCCAGGGCCTTGAGGATGCGGCTGCGGTCGGCGCGGCCCAGGGCGAGACGCCGCACCTCCTCCAGCAAGGGCCGGTCGGCCTCCGCCATGCGCCCTTCGCGCAGGCGTCCGATGAGACCCTCCCACTCGGCCTTGGCCCGGGCCTTGGCCGCGCGCTCGGCCTGCTCGCGCTCCACCCGGTCGCGCTTGCGCGCCCGAATGCTCTTGGGCGAGCCCTCGAAATACAGGCCTTCCGCCACCCGCTGCCAGGTCGCCCAGGCGGTGGCCGGGGTGAATTCCGAATAGATCAACTCGCTGAGTTCGCGCAGATCGGTATCGCCGCCCTCCAGGAGTTCCCAGGCCTCCATCACATCCCCCTCCCGGGGCTCCAATTCCTTCAGGCTGTTCAGGGGGCCGGGATGGAGCAGGCGCACGTCCTTGGGCCGCACCCGCTTGGTCTGGCCACCCTCCAGCTCGATCTCGATCTTCTCGCCGATGGCGACCACGCGCGCCGGGCGCACCTTGTACAACACCAGACTGCCGCTGGCGGGGGGCGTATCGTGCATGGAATTCCTGACTCGAAAACTAGGTCATTTACAGGACGGGTCGGGTATCATACCCGAAGCCAGCAACCAGAAGGGGCGAGATCATGAACCAAGACTGGAAACGCTTTCTGCAAGCCGCCGGCGCGCACTGGGACGAACACGACATCGCCCATTTCGGGGAGGATGCCGCACTCGATCCCTGCGCCCTGCACGACCTCTCTCACCTGGGGCTGATCCGGGTCACCGGCGCCGACGCGGAGACCTTCCTCCAGGGGCAGATCACCAACGACGTGCGCGAACTGGGGGAGACCCACAGCCAACTCGCCGGATATTGCGGCCCCAAGGGGCGTATGTTGGCCCAGTTCCGCCTGTTCCGGCGGGCCGGGGCCATCTGCCTGCAACTCCCCCGGGAACTCCTGGGGGATACCTTGAAGCGCCTGCGGATGTTCGTGCTGCGCGCCCAGGTGACCCTGGAGGACGTGAGCGACGACTGGGTGCGCATCGGTCTCTCGGGCGAATGCGCCCCCGGCCTGCTCTCGGCGCTCTTCGACGGGCTGCCGCAAGAGGCCAATGGGGTGCTCCATCATCAGGAGATCACCCTGATCCGGATGCCCGGCCCCCTGCCCCGCTTCGAAATCCTCGCCCCGCCGGACGAGGCCATGGACCTGTGGCGGCGTCTGGGCGAAGGCGGGGCGCGGCCGGCCGGCGCCGACGCCTGGGGGCTGCTCGATATCCGCGCCGGGCTGCCCAACGTCTACGCCGGGACCCGCGAGGCCTTCGTGCCGCAGATGACCAACCTGCAACTCATCGACGGCCTGAGTTTCACCAAGGGCTGCTATACCGGCCAGGAGGTGGTGGCGCGGATGCAGTACCTGGGCAAGCTCAAACGGCGCATGTACCGCGCCCGGGTCAGGGCCGGCGCGCGCCCCGCGCCGGGCGATACCCTGGACTCCCCGGCGAGCGCCTCGGGCCAGGGCGCGGGCCGGGTGGTGGACGCCCGCCCGCTGGGCGGGGACGAATACGAACTCCTGGCGGTGGTGGAGATCGCGGCCGCGGAGAACAGCGAGGTCCACCTGGGCAAGGACGGCCCGGTGTTGGAGTTTCTGGATCTGCCCTACGCCTTCGAGGACGCGGAGGCGCGGCAGTCGGCCTGAGGGATCCGGGCGGGGCCCCGGCGGCCCTCCCCTGAAACGGGTTTCCGGCCGCCGCGACCGGGCCTCACCGGGCCCCCGTCGTGCGTCCCCGGTCGCCCGCGATCTGCCCGAGATCCCGCACCGCCCCCCGCGCCGCCGAGGTGGTGAGGGCGGCATAGGCGCGCAGGGCCTCGGACACCGGGCGCTCGCGCTCCAGCGGCCGCCAAGCCTCCGCCCCACGCGCCACCATGGCCTGGCGGCGGCGTTCCAGCTCGGCCTCGTCCACGGCCAGGTGGATGCGCCGCGCGGGGATGTCGATCTCGATGCGGTCCCCCTCCTCCACCAGGGCCAGGGTCCCGCCCTCGGCGGCCTCGGGCGAGGCATGGCCGATGGACAGACCCGAGGTGCCGCCCGAGAAACGCCCGTCGGTGATGAGGGCACAGACCTTGCCGAGGCCCTTCGACTTCAGATAGCTGGTGGGGTAGAGCATCTCCTGCATTCCCGGCCCGCCCTTGGGCCCCTCGTAGCGGATCAGGACCACGTCGCCGGCCTGGATACGGTCGTCGAGGATGGCCTCCACCGCCGCCTCCTGAGACTCGAACACCCGCGCCGGGCCGGCGAAGGTCCAGATGGACGGATCCACCCCGGCCGTCTTGACGATACAACCCTGCTCCGCCAGGTTGCCGTAGAGCACCGCCAAACCGCCCTCCCGGCTGTAGGCGTGCTCCAGGTCGCGGATGCAGCCCTCGGCGCGATCGAGATCGAGGGCCTGCCAGCGTTGCGCCTGGCTGAAGGCCTCCTGGGTGGGCACTCCGCCGGGGGCGGCGCGGAAGAATTCCGTCACCTCCGCCTCCGGGTCACGACGCACGTCCCAGCGGTCGATGGCCTCGCCCAGGGTGGCGGCATGGACCGTGGGAACCTCCCTGTGGATGAGGCCGGCACGGTCCAACTCGCCCAGGATGGCGAAGATGCCCCCGGCCCGGTGCACGTCCTCCACGTGATAGTCGGGGGTGGAGGGGGCCACCTTGCAGAGGTTGGGCACCCGCCGGGAGAGGCGGTCGATGTCCGCCATGTGGAAGTCCACCCCGGCCTCGTGGGCCGCCGCCAGCAGGTGGAGGACCGTGTTGGTGGAGCCGCCCATGGCGATATCCAGGGTCATGGCGTTGTCGAAGGCGGCGCGGCTGGCGATGGAACGCGGCAACACCCGGGCGTCGTCCTGCGCGTACCAGCGCCGGGCCAGATCGACGATCACCCGGCCGGCGCGCAGGAAGAGTTCCCGCCGGTCGGCGTGGGTGGCCACCAGGGTGCCGTTGCCGGGCAGGCTCAGGCCCAGGGCCTCGGTGAGACAGTTCATGGAGTTGGCGGTGAACATACCGGAACAGGAACCGCAGGTGGGACAGGCCGAACGTTCGTAGAGGGCCACCTCGCCGTCGCTCTCGTCGGGATCGGCCGCCGCCACCATGGCGTCCACCAGGTCCAGATGGAGTTCCTTCCCCTGCAGGCGCACCTTGCCCGCCTCCATCGGACCGCCGGAGACGAACACCGTGGGGATGTTCAGGCGCAGGGCCGCCATCATCATCCCGGGGGTGATCTTGTCGCAGTTGGAGATGCACACCAGGGCATCGGCACAGTGGGCATTCACCATGTACTCCACCGAATCGGCGATGAGGTCGCGCGAAGGCAGGGAATAGAGCATCCCCCCGTGGCCCATGGCGATACCGTCGTCGATGGCGATGGTATCGAACTCCTTGGCCACCCCGCCCGCGGCCTCGATCTCGCGCGCCACCAACTGCCCCAGGTCCTTGAGATGGACGTGCCCGGGCACGAACTGGGTGAAGGAATTGGCCACGGCGACGATGGGCTTGTCGAAGTCGCCGTCCTGCATCCCTGTGGCGCGCCAGAGGGCGCGGGCGCCGGCCATGTTGCGTCCGTGGGTGGTGGTGTGAGAGCGGTAACGGGGCATGGAATCCTCCAGTGAAACGCGGCGCAGGGCGCGGAAAAGACATGATTATACCCCTCACACGCGGAATCCCTGTTGCGCAAGCCCCGGAGTGATACCCGCCGCACGTGGACATTTCACTACTGGGACCGCCCGTCGCACCCCTGTGCGGTGTGGCGGTGGCCCGCCACAGCCCCCGCTGTGACCCGTTTCCGTGCCTTGCCCAGGGATACGAGGAACACCCCCGAAACACGACATATTGACGTACGTCGCGTCTGTATCAGTGCCGGATTGGGGCAGATCGGTCAATCCGATCCGACCTTCACCGCCTGTCCGAGCCCCTTCGCCCCTGGGGGTCCGAGGGCGACAGGGGGCCCGGCATGGGCCATGCCGCCCCCTTCGATGTTCCTGTCGAGCAACTTCCGCGCCCACCGCAACCCCTCCTCCGCCGAAATCCGCTTGAGGCACTGGTTGTCCCCATCGCAAGGCGAGTTCCGGTGATTGTAGGCGGTCAGACAGGGCGAGCAGGCCAGGGGCTCGAACAGGCAGTGGATGCGCTCGGAGAGGGCACCGTAGAGCAGCGGGGTCTCGGGACCAAAGAAAACCAGCGCCGGCACCGGGGTCAGGGCGGCGAACTGGCCAGGGCCGCCGTCGTTGGTGACGAGGAGGGCGGCGCGTTGGAAAAGCAACAGGAGTTCGCGCACGCTGCGGGTATAGCCGGTGAGGTCGGCACAGTGACGACTCCCCGATGCGCCGACCAGATCCCGGGCCAAAGGACGGTCTTGGGGCAGGCCGATGAGACCGATGGCCAGACCATCGTCGAGCAGCCCCCGGATCAGAGCGGCATAGTGCTTGGACGGCCAGGCGCGGATGGGCAGGAGGCCGCCGCCGGGATAGATCAAGACCAGACGCCGCCCCCTGAGCCCGGGGAAGTCCCGGTACAGGCGCTCGAACAGGGCCGCCACCTCCCCCTCGGGAAAATCCAGAGGCGTGACACGCAGGGGGGCGGCGGGGATCGGGCGCTTCACCAGGGGGGCGCCGGGGCCGCCCTCCAGGGCCGCGGCCAGGTCGAGATACTGTTGGGAGATGTGGACGTACGGGTTGTAGAGCACCGGCCGGTTGATGAAGCCCCCGCGATACAGGCCCTCCTGCCGGTGGCGGTGGAAGCCGGCCTGCACCGGGGCGCCGCTGAGGCGCCCCAGAAGGGCGCTCACCCGGGCAAAGAGTTCACAGTCGATGACCGCATCCACACCCTCGCGACGCAGGCGGCGGAGCACCCCCAGGGCGTCTCTGAGCAAGCGCCCGCCGCTGCTGTCGTCGAGGGTGAGGATGTCGGAGGGATCGATCACCTCCAGAAGCTCCAGCATCTCGCGGTTCTTGCGGAACACCAGGGCCTGGATGCGGGCCCGGGGATGGCGTTCGCGGAGGCCCTCGAACATCGGCCGGGCCAGGACCAGGCTGCCCATCTCCGAGAGCAGAATGACGAGGATGTGCCGCAGCGGCCCCGGGCGTGGTGCGGGCCGCGGCCAGAGGGACAACAGGGCGCACAGGGGAACGCCTAGAAAGCGGTCGATGCGGCGTTGCCAGATCAGGTCCACCCGCGCAGCCCCCTCAGCTTGAGGCGTATCCGCCGCAGCCAGGCGCTGTCCAGGGCCATGGCCAGAAAGGCCACGGATACCAGCAGGACCTGCACCCACCAGATCCCGATCCACTCGGGTGTCACCTGTTTCTTCATCCAGCTGACCGAGACCGTATGCAGATTGAGAAAGGTGAAATACACCAAGAAGGCGAATATCAGGCGCCCGTAGAGGCTCTGGCGCGGCAGAGAGCGGCTCAGGGGGATGGCGATCAGGGTCAGGCTGAGGAGCGACAGGGGATAGGACAGTCGCTCTTGAAACTCGGCCCGGTCAGCCGGGTCCGGTGAACGCGCCAGCACCCCGCTGGGCTTGGTCGAACGGGCATCCGGAAGCAGCACCCTGCCCTCGCCCACGCGCAGGGTGTAGCGGTCGAACTCGATGATTCGATAGTCGGCCTGTCCAGGGTGCCCCTCATAGCGGCGTCCATCCTCCAACTCCAGATAGTGATCCCCTGAACGCGGGTCGAAGTGGTGGCGTCCGCTGAGGGCGGTGATCAGCCCAAGACGCCCCTGCCGGCGGTGTTGGATGAAGATGTTGTGCATGACATGGGCGCGCGGGTCCACCTGTTCCACATAGAACACCAGATCCCCTTGGCTGTATTCGTTGAAACGCCCGGGACGCAGCGCGGCCAGCTCGGCAGCGGCCTGGCGTTGGGCCGCAAGGGTCAGCTCCATGCGCGCCGCCGCCCAGGGCTGCACCCAGAGGGCGAGCCAGGCGGTCAGCAGGACCAGGGGGACGAGGCTCACGAAAAAGGCCCGATAGACGTTCCCGATACCCACCCCACAGGCGAGCAGAGCGGTCATTTCGTTGTTGCGATAGAGGCGCCCGAGCACTACCAGGACCGCCACGAAGAAGGTGGGCGGCAGGGTACGGGCCAGGAAATGGAGGATCTGATAGCCCATCAGCGGCAGCACCAGGCTGGGCTCGATGTCACCCACGGCGGCCTGTTCCAGGAGCTTCACCAGCCCCAGGGTCCCGAGGATGACCATGAAGGCGGAGAGCAGGGCGAACAAGACCTTGAACAGTTCGCCCAGCAGGTAACGGTCCACCACCCGGATCATGTGGCCCGCCCCTCGGGCACCTTCCACAAGACCGCAGCCCCCAAGACGAAGAGCAGCGCCAGGGAAAGGATCGAGCCACGCGGACCGGATCCGGTGAGCGCCACGCCACCCACGAGGAGCGGCCCGATCACCGCCGCGAACTTGCCCAACATATTGTAGAAGCCAAAGAATTCGGCGCTCAGGCGGGGCGGTATCAGGCGCGCGTAGAGGCTGCGGCTGAGGGCCTGAATGCCGCCCTGGACCAGGCCGATGAGGGCCGCAAGCCCATAGAATTCCGCAGCCGACCGCATCCGCCAGGCCCACAGGATCACCAACAGATAGACAAAGATGGCCAGCATGATGCCCCGTTTCGGTCCCCAGCGCGCCCCCAGGCGGCCGAAGGCCAGGGCCGCAGGGAAGCCCACGAACTGGGTGATGAGCAGGGCGAGCATGAGATCCTGGGCGGCGAAGTTCAGGGCGAGGCCGTAGTCCACCGCCATGCGCACCACCGTATCCACGCCGTCGATGTACAGCCAGTAGGCCACCAGGAACCAGACCAGCGGGCGATAGCGGTTCAGGTGGCGGAAGGTCCGCGCCAGGCGCGCCCAGGCATCGCGGGCCGCCGCGCGCCAGTCTCCCTGCGCCAGGGCGGGCGGCTCCGGCACCTGGAGGAACAGGGGGACGGAGAACAGCCCCCACCAACAGGCCACCCCGAGGAAGGCCCAGCGCACCGCCTCGGCCGGGTCCGCCAGGCCGAACCACTGGGGCCGGGCGAGCAGAACCAGGTCGAACAGGAACAGCAGCCCGCCGCCCAGGTAGCCGAGGGCATAACCCAGGGCCGAGACCCGGTCGTAGTGATCGGCGGAAGTGACCCCCACCAACAGGGCGTCGTAGAACAGGTTGCCTCCGGAGAACCCCAACAGCCCCGCCAGGTAGAGGAGCAAGGCGGCGGGCCAATGGCCCTGGACCACCAGGAAGAGGGCCCCGGTGGCGAGGGCACCGAGGGCGGTGAAGGCGAGCAGGAAGCGGCGCCGGCACCCGGAGCTGTCGGCGAAGGCGCCGAGCAGCGGGGCGCTCAGGACCATCACCAGGCTGGCGGCCGAATTCACCACCCCCAGCCAGAAGGTGCTGTCGGCCACGGCCAGATCCGCGGCCCAGTACTGCTTGAAGAACACCGGGAAGAAGCCTGCCATCACGCTGGCGGCGAAGGCCGAATTGGCCCAGTCGTACAGGGCCCAGGCGAGGACCGGGCGGGCAGGGAGGGCCACTCAGGCTTCCGGCCTGACCGCCAGGGCCATGCGCACCAGTTCCGCCAGGGAGCCCGCCTCCATCTTCTCCATCACCCGGGCGCGGTGGGCCTCCACGGTCTTGGCACTCACCCCCAGGGACTGGGCGATCTCCTTGTTGGAAAAGCCATTGGTGACCATCTCCATGACCTCGTGCTCACGCGGGGTCAGGTGGGCCAGGCGGGCCGCGATCTCGGCCCGCTCCGCCTGGGTACGGCGGCGGCGCTCGCCCAGGGCCAGGGCGTTCCGAATGCTCTCCAGCAGGGCCTCGTCGTTGAAGGGCTTCTCGATGAAATCCACCGCCCCCGCCTTCATTGCCCGCACCGCCATGGGCACGTCGCCGTGGCCGGTGATGATGATCACCGGCAGGCCGCTACACTCCCGCCCCAGGTGTTCCTGGAGTTCCAGGCCGCTCATCCCGGGCATGCGCACATCCAGCAGCAGGACCCCCGCACGCCCGGGATAATAGCTCTCCAGAAAGCGGTCGGCGGAATCGAAGGTCTCCACCCGGAGACCCACGGACTCGATCAGCCACTTGAGGGAACTGCGCAGGGCCTGGTCGTCGTCCACCACGAACACCATCGCCTCGGTCGTCATGTCTTTCATCCTTTGGGATCCCGATGCGCCCGCCCCCCCTTCAGCGCCACGTTCGTGCGTGCCTGCCGCCGACGCAGCGCAGACGGGCCTTCCGCCGGGAGAGGGGACCCTTGTATCGAAAGGAAGGGGTGAACGATTACGCCGAGTCGAACTCGACCCACCAAGTATACAAACATTGCCACCGCCGAAATATTCGGATGAGCGATTTGCGCACAGGCGCCCGGCTCGTAGCCCGGATGGAGCGCGGCGGAATCCGGCCATACGGGAGACACCGGCGATACCGCCCACCACCGGGTCTCTCACCTCCCCGGCCCCTATCCCCCGGATTCCGGCCCACGGCCTTCATCCAGTGCTACGCGTGCTCACGCGCGGCGCGGGTGCGGATGGCCAACCGGTCCCTCCCGGCGGGGATCCCGGGGACCTCCCGAAGGACATCGAGGGGCTTGCACACCGGCAGCGGGATGCGGCGCAGCAGGCGCAGGATCTCGTTGCGCAGAGGAAC
>JALSSC010000078.1 GCA_026984455.1 Chromatiaceae bacterium | reverse complement strand
TTCAGCAGGAGGGTGTTGATGTCGTCCTGGGTCAGCGGCTTTCCCTCGCTGAAGCGCCGCTCGATCTCGTCGAGCTTGGGACGGATCATCTCGATGAGCATGTCGTCCACTTTGGTCTTGTCCATGGAATCGCTCCTGGATGGCGGGGGCACGGCCCATTTCAGCAGAAAGCCCGGATCTTGTCAGGGGCCGGGGCCGTGGACGGCCACGCCGCACGCCTGCCGGCGCAGGTCAACGGCCTCCACAGACCTTCAGGAGCCGGATCTCCCGCCGCAGGCGCTCGATCTCGTCGAGCAGATCGAGGGTCAGGGCGGTGGCGGCCCAGTCCAGTTCGAAGGCCCGGCGCAGCCGCAGGGCGCGTTGCAGGCGCCGGACCTCGGGGCCGCTGAAGCGCCACTCTCCGGGGGTTCCGCCACGGGGTGGGAGCAGGCCTTCGCAGACCAGGGTCTCCAGGGTGGCGCGGTCCAGGCCGCAGAGCCGCTCCACCTCCTCCAGCCCCACCTGGAAGGTCTCGTCCAGCAACACGCCTTGCAGGATGTCGAGTTCTCTGCTCATGGTTCAGACCCCCAACTGGGCGCGTGGATCGAAGGGCATCTCTTCGGCCATGCGCCGGTAGAAGCGGCGCGCCTTGTCGTCCTTCGCGGGCGGGATCACGATCTCCAGGATCACGTACTGGTCACCCGCCGGCCGGCCCGGCAGGCCACGCCCCTTGAGGCGCAGCTTCCGGCCCGACTGGGACCCCGGTGGGATCTTGAGCTGTACCGGTCCGCCCAGGGTGGGGGTGGAGACGGTGGCGCCCAGGGCGGCCTCCCAGGGGGCGACCGGCAGGTGCAGGTAGATGTCCTTGCCGTCCAGCTCGTAGAAGGGATGGGGTTGGATCTCCACCTCCAGGTAGAGGTCGCCGTTGGCACCGCCGCCGGCGCCCGGCTGGCCCTGGCCGGCGAGACGGATCTGCTGGCCCTGGGTGATGCCCGCGGGGATGCGCACGTTGAGGGTCTTGGTGTGGCGCGTGACCCGGCCCTGGGCGTCCACCTCGGGGACCTCCAGTTGCAGCTTGCGGGTGGCCCCGTGGAAGGCGTCCTCCAGGCCGATGAGGATCTTGGCGTGCTCGTCACGCCCGCGCATCCGGAACCCGGCCCCCGAGGCGTGCCCCCGTCCCCCGCCCATGCCGCCGAAGATGGAAGAGAAGAAGTCGCTGAATTGGGCCGCGTCTCCGGCGTCGAAATGGAATTCCTGCCCATAGGCCCCACCACCCGGTGGCGGCCGGTATTCCTGGCCGGCCTTCCAATGACTTCCCAGGGCGTCGTAGGCGGCCCGTTTCTCCGCGTCCTTGAGGACCTCGTGGGCCTCGTTGATCTCCTTGAAGCGGGCCTCCGCATCGGCCTCCTTGCTCACGTCCGGATGATACTTGCGCGCCAGTTTGCGGTAGGCGCGCTTGATCTCGTCCTTGCTGGCGTTGCGGTTCACTCCCAGGATCTTGTAGTAGTCTTTGTACTGCATCCGTCGTCTTCCGCGGTGGTGGGCACTCGCCCAGCAAGGTGAGGGCGAATGCGGGAAAATCCAAGGCCGGGGACTGGTGCGCAGGAGCGGCCTCAGCCGCGACGACTCCCTATAATGCGTGGCCGCCTTGGGTCGTGGCCGACGGCCCCATCCCGCCCCAGGCGGGAACCTGGACCCTCGAAGCCCTGAAGACAGGGGCGCCGTCCGGCCGGTGTGTGCCATGATGCAGAAATGTCCCGTAGATTTCAGGTCCGTGATCCATGTCCCCCGTCCTCAGTATCGTGTTCCTCAACTACAACCGGCTGAGCGAGACCCGGTGGACCCTGGACAGATTGCTCCGTTTCGCCCGGGGGCGCGAGGACATCGAGATCATCGCGGTGGACAATGGCTCCACAGACGGCACGCGCGAATACATCGGATCCCTCGGCCGGGCGATCACCCCGGTGCTGCTGAACGACAACCTCGGGATCGCCGGTTACAATCGTGGTTTTGAACAGGCGCGGGGGAAGTATCTTCTGGTCCTGGACGACGATTCCTGTCCGTCGGACTCCTCTGTCCTGGACCTTGGCGTCGCCTGGTTGGACGAGCATCCGGAGACCGGGATCGTGGCCTGTCGGATCGAGACGCCCACGGGCGAACTCCAGTGGAGCTGGCATCTTCCGGAAGATCCCGACCGGCCCGCACCCTCCGTGGCCTTCGTCGGTTGCGGTTTTTTCATCCGCCGGGATCTGTTCCGGCAGATTGGTTGGTATCCCGAGGACTTCTTCCTGTATCAGAATGAGCTGGAGGTCTCCATTCGTTGCCGTCTGGAGGGGGCGGGCATCGACTACCTGCCGGAGTGCCGGGTGATCCACAGGGGGGTTCCCGCCACACGTCCGGGAGAGCGGAGAATCTTCTTTTCGACCCGCAACACCCTGTGGCTCATCCGCAGGTACTTCCCCCCCGGCCAACGCCCGCGCCTCATCGCCGGCCGCCTGCTCATCGGCCTGGGGAGGGCGCTCTGGTTCCGCCAGATGGGCGCCTATATGAGGGCGGTCCGGGAGGGACTGGAACGATCCCAGCCCTACCGCCCCTTGCCCACATGGCTGAGATCAGAATTGCTGCCCTTCCGGCGTCAGAACGAGATCTTCAGTCACTTTCAGGCGTGGCGGTCTTCCTTCAAGGGACGGAATCCATAGTATTCGCGCAGGAAAGACTCCGAACGAAGTTCCGGGGCGGCCTCCCTCCAGGCGTCAGTGGTGGCTCGCCAGGTGGAGAAGGCACGGCGCGAGAGGCCAATCCAGCGTCTCAGCATCTGAAGGCCCAGCCGTCGGTCGAGTCGGCTGCGGAATGCACCGGAGTGGGGGTTATGGAACCGCACCTCCGAATGGCCGAAGATCCGGGGCCAGTTCCGGGGGCTGTCGCTCACATACACCGCCCCCCCCTTCAGCAGGATGCGTGGCAGGAGGTGGCCGTTGAGGGTGAGTAGTGCCGCCAACCGGGTGAAGAGTGGTATGGAGGAAGACGGGATATCTTCCGGTGGATGCGCAGAGGCCTCTCGTTCCACGGGTTGCCGGCTGGATTCGTGTGCACGGCTGGCGGCGATGATCCCTGCATGCCAGGTTTCGGGGTCCAACCGACGCAACCCATCCGGCCCTTTCAGGTAGTCCTCCAACCCGCGCAACAGCATCTCGACGGCATTGTAGTCGAACAGGAGCAGGCGCCCCACCACCCGCCGGCTCAGGCCGGTCAGTATCTCCATGCGTGACGCCTTGGCATGAATGGCATTGGCGACGAGGTTGTTGCGCGTGTAGTAGTAGATGTCCCAGATGGGGATCTTGGCGTAGAAGGGTTCGTGCCAGACCCCGATCCCGGGGAATGCCACGATGGGTGTCTCTGCGGTCGCTCCGATCCGCAGACCGAATTCCATGTCGTCCACCTTGATGAAGAAGGGCATCACCCCCCCGATGCGCTGCACCAGCCCACGGGAGAAGGCGAAGAACCAGAAGCCACCGTAGTCTATGCGCTCTTCGCGCAGCAAGGCGTCGAGACTGGAGGGCTCGGTCAGGTCCAGACCCTGCTTCAACGGATAGGAGACCAGGGGCGAATAGCGGGCACCCGCCTCGAACAGGCGGGTGGGGGCGAGCAGATCCAACATACCCCCGGCCACCGCCAGGTCTCCCCGGGCATAGGCGAACAATGGGAACAGACGGGCCACCGCCTCGCTGTCCAATGCGATATCGTCGTCCATGAACAGGAAATGGGTGAGCCCGGGTTCGTGCAGGGCCTCGATCAGCCCCCTTCCGAAGCCGCCGCTGCCCCCGAGGTTCCGGTTGGGGATGAGGCGGACCCGCGGATCGCTGAGATCCGCTGGGTCCAGGGTCCCCCCGTTGTCCACCACCAGGATGGAGAAGGACTCTTGGGCGAGCCGCTGGTCGGTGAGCAATGTGTCCAGGGTGCGTTTCAGATAGGCCTCTTTGCGGTAGGTGCACAGGATGATACCCAGGCGGACCTTGCGCGGGGGCGGGCTGGCGCTGACCACGCTCGCGCCCCTCCAGACGCCCTCGGGGGCCAGGCACTCCAATTCTACCCCCAGGCGGCCACGCCCCTTGTCCGGCCCCCTCAACGACGGCAGCGGCAGGCGCACCGGCGTCGCCGGCGTTCCCTCCCGTTCTTCCTCCAGGAGGCGCTGGACGTGCCCATCGGCCAGGGTACGGTTCAGGGTGATCCGGAAGCGACCCTCCAAGTCCAGGAGATAGGCGACCGTGTCGACTTGGGTATAGCGTGCGTACAGGGATTCGTAGAAGGCCCCGAAATAGGTGTCCAACGACAAACGTTGACCCTGCTTGAGGAGCAGACCTCCCTCGTGGGCCGGCGGGGGCCCACCTGCCGGTCTCGCATACAACATGGCCGTTTCCGGCGCAACGGGAGGGTGGACGCGGAGCAGCGGGTGATCCATGAAAAATGCTCGCCAGGGTTGGGGGGAGCGAATGCTACCATAGCGACCCCACGGGCCTTCCGCCAGAGAGACGAGGCCCCGGGTGCGGCCGGTCCAGGCCCGTGCTCTCCATTTCGTCGATCGGGGGATCTCATGTCCAGGTTGCTTCATCTAGGCATTGCCGGCGCCGGGCCGGCGGGGGCGGTCCTCGCCCGCGAACTGGCCGATGCAGGACATCGGGTGAGCCTGTTCGAGGAGCGTTCGCATGTGGCCGGCAACTGCCATACCGAACGGGATGCGCACACGGGGGTGTTGGTGCATGTCTACGGGCCACACATCTTCCACACCCCCCATGAGCGGGTGTGGCGGTACGTGACCCGCTTTGCCCGCTTTCGCCCCTATGAGCACAGGGTCAAGGCCATCGCCCGTGACCGGGTCTATGTCCTGCCGGTCAACCTCCACACCATCAATCAGTTCTTCGGCACCACCCATTCGCCCGCCCAGGCGCGGGCCTTTGTCGCAGCCCGTGTCCGCCGGGGTGACCGGCCGCCGGCAACCTTCGAGGAACAGGCCCTCGCCTTCGTCGGCCCCGAACTCTATGCCGCCTTCTTCGAGGGCTATACGCGCAAACAATGGGGGGTCGATCCCGGTGAGTTGCCCGCCTCGATCCTCAAGCGCCTGCCGCTGAGGTTCAACTACGACGACCGCTACTTCTCCCATCCCTTCCAAGGGATACCCGAGGAGGGATATACGGCGCTGGTGGAGCGCATCCTCGACCATCCCAATATCGAGGTGCGACTGGGCACAAAGGTCACTCCGGAGGGGCTCGACGCCTTCGACCATGCCTTCTGGACCGGTCCCATCGACGCCTGTTTCGATCACCGGCTCGGGCGTCTGCCCTACCGCACCCTGGACTTCGAGACGGAGGTCCATGGGGGCGACTTCCAGGGCTGTGCGGTGATGAACTACTGCGATGCCGAGGTGCCCTTCACCCGAATCAGCGAGCACAAACACTTCGCGCCTTGGGAGGCGCACGAGGAGACCCTCGTCTACCGCGAGTTCAGCCGCGACTGCGGTGCCGGGGACATCCCGTACTATCCCCTGCGGCTGGCCCGGGAGAAGGCCCTGCTGGCGCGTTACGTGGCCCTTGCCGGAGAACGCAAGGGGATCAGTTTCCTCGGTCGTCTGGGTACGTACCGCTATCTCGATATGGATGCGACCATCCTGGAGTCCCTGGAGGCCGCCGGCCGTTGCCTGGAGAGCTGGCCCCGTGGGGAGTCCATCCCGGTCTTCTTCCGCTCGCCGCTGGATTGAAGGTTTGCTTTCAAGCCGACCCGTCCCGTGCATCCTCTCTCATACGTGGGACCGCAGGGAGCCGTCTCAGCCGTGGCGACTCCCTGTACCGATATGGGAAAAATGCACTGAGAACGGATGGGCGCCGACCACGGGGGTGCATCCCGCCCGCCGATCCACTATGATCGGAGCATGTCCCTGAACCGTCTCGTCCGCCTGCTGCTCGTGCTCACCCTCGGTCTGGGCGCGCCCTGGCCCGCCTTCCCGGCCACGCCGGGAGCGGACTCCGTGTCCGCCGATATGGGGCAGATGCACGACTGTTGCGCCGAGACCCCGGCCTCCCCCTGCCCCCGGCACCACCAGGGGGGCTGTGCCCACTGCCCGTGCAGCGCCTCCACGGCCATGCTGCCCAGCCATCCACAGCCGTTACGGCCGGCCCGGACCGGCGAACCGCCCTTCCCTTCCCTGCGTGACGTCGCCATCGTCCCACCCCCGGCATCCGCCCCCTTCCGCCCTCCCCGCGTCTGACTCCCCGCCCC
>JALSSC010000077.1 GCA_026984455.1 Chromatiaceae bacterium | reverse complement strand
GTGATCGACCTGTACGAACGCCTGTCCACGGCGGAAGACGAGAAGGCCCGCGCGCGCATCGTGGCGGAGGCCTTCGAGGCCCTGGAGACCCGTTATCCCCACCTCTCCGAGACCGCCACGCGGACGGACCTGAGCGAGACGGAGCTGCGTCTGATCAAGGAGATCGAGCAGGTGCGGGCGGAGACCGAAAAGGTACGGGCCGATCTCAAGGTGGAGATCGAAAAGGTGCGGGCTGATCTCAAGGTGGAGATCGAGCAGATACGGACCGACTTGAGCGAGACGGAACTGCGTCTGACCAAAGAGATCGAGCAGGTACGGGCGGAGGTCGAGCAGGTGCGGGCCGATCTCAAGGCGGAGATCGAGAAGGTACGGGCAGATCTGAAGGTAGAGATCGAGCAGGTACGCGTAGAGGTGGAAAAGGTGCGCGGCGATGTGCGGGTGGAGATCGCCCGCAGTCATGCGGCCTGGTTGAAATGGAGTTTCCTGTTCTGGTTGACCCAGTTCAGCGCCGTCCTCCTGCTCTTGTGGCGGGTGTGGCCGCAAGGCTGAACCCGTTCCCCGTCCCCGCGATGCGGATCCTCTGACAGGCGCGCTGCCTTTTTTGCCTGCTGAATGGAGCGCAGCGGAATCCGGGGCGCCGTGCGGCAGGTGTCGGCGCTGTTTTGGC
This sequence comes from Chromatiaceae bacterium, assembly GCA_026984455.1. GTDB lineage: Bacteria > Pseudomonadota > Gammaproteobacteria > Chromatiales > Chromatiaceae > JALSSC01. The sequence continues at coordinate 6,257 of JALSSC010000077.1, read as the reverse complement.
CTGTCCGGGTCATGGGCATTCCTCCAGGTTGTGGTCCCGGCGATCCCGGGAGGCAGGGATTTGAAAATCCCCCCGCCCCTTGCGTTGTCAGGGGTGAGCGTTGGAGGATGAAGGCGACAGAGGCCGGCGACAGGGAGCGGGGGACGCCGCCCGGGGTATGGCCAGGGAACCAGGGAGTCCTCCAGACGCTCTTCCTTTCGCGGCGCTTCGGCGCGGCGCTTTTTGTACCCGTCGCACATGAATATTTCCGTCCTTCGGTCCGTAGACGGCGCATCCCTGGGCCACTCCTCGCGACTGCGGCCGCCCCTCGCGGCAACGGCGGGATGCGCTATCGCTTTCCCGCCCTACGGGCTGAATCCCGTTGACCGGGGCCGGGGGCTGGATCAGAATGAACCTGCGCTCTTCGACGCCACGGGGATTCCGTGGCCCGTTTGGAACCTCCCCCGATGTTTGTGGTTTTTCTGCACTTCAGGCGGAGGTTGCGAATTTGGCCGTGGAAATCCTTGTGGCGATGGTGGTTTACGGAGGGCGGTCCCGAATAGGGAATCCCGACCGGTCGGGTTTGTGACCAATCTCCTCACTGCTGAACGCAGCCACCCTACCCGAATAGGGAATCCCGACCGGTCGGGTTTGTGACATCTCCGCGTCCGATTGCGGCCACTCCATGCATGAATATTTCCGTCCTTCGGTCCGTAGACGGCGCTTCCCTGTGCCACTCCTCGCGACTGCGACCGCCCCTCGCGGCAACGGCGGGATGCGCTATCGCTTTCCCGCCCTACGGGCTCAATGAGCGGCACAGCGCAAAAGGCTCAACACCCTCGAAACACGACATATTCACGTGCGACCGGTATAATTTCCTTACCGTTCCCGGCCCGAGGTGTGCCATGTCCTCCGTGATCGACCTGTACGAACGCCTGTCCACGGCGGAAGACGAGAAGGCCCGCGCGCGGGTCGTGGCGGAGGCCTTCGAGGCCCTGGAGTCCCGTTATCCGCACCTCTCCGAGACCGCCACGCGGACGGACCTGAGCGAGACCGAGCTGCGTCTGATCAAGGAGATCGAGCAGGTGCGGGCGGAGACCGAAAAGGTACGGGCCGATCTCAAGGTGGAGATCGAGAAGGTGCGGGCGGAGACCGAGAAGGTACGGGCCGATCTCAAGGTGGAGATCGAGCAGGTGCGCTCCGATCTCAAGGCGGAGATCGAGAAGGTACGGGCCGATCTCAAGGTGGAGATCGAGCAGGTGCGCTCCGATCTCAAACTGGAGATCGAAAAGGTGGGAGGCTCTGTGCGGGTGGAGATCGCCCGCAGTCACGCGGCCTGGTTGAAATGGAGCTTTCTGTTCTGGCTGACCCAGTTCAGCGCCGTCCTCCTGCTCTTGTGGCGGGTGTGGCCGCAAGGCTGAACCCGTTCCCCGTCCCCGCGATGCGGATCCTCTGACAGGCGCGCTGCGTTTTTGCCTGCTGAATGGAGCGCAGCGGAATCCGGGGCGCCGTGCGGCAGGTGTCGGCGCTGTTTTGGCCTGTCCGGGTCATGGGCATTCATCCAGGTTGTGGTCCCGGCGATCCCGGAAGGCAGGGATTTGAAAATCCCCCCGCCTCCGGCGTTGCAATGGGTGTTCCTCGACTCAACCCCAACCGGAGCATCGCCATGACCGACCGCAGCCTGGAACTCGACGACACCGCCCTCGTGGACAACCCCACCGCCCGCGTCCCCGTGGCCCTGTGCCTGGATACCAGCGGCTCCATGGACGGCGATCCCATCGCCGAACTCAACGAGGGGATCCACCACCTCCACGCCTCCATCTACGGGGACGAACTGGCCCGCTATGCGGCCGAGATCGCCGTGGTCACCTTCGGTTCCGGCGGCGTCCAGACGCACCGGGACTTCGCGCAGGCGACGCCCGCCCCCGAGTACCACCTGGATGCCGGCGGGCTCACCCCCATGGGGGAGGCGGTGAACCGCGCCCTGGATCTCCTCGACGCCCGCAAGGAGGCCTACAAGGCTACGGGGGTGGACTACTATCAACCCTGGCTGGTGCTGATGACCGACGGCCATCCCACCGACGACGTGGGCGAGGCCGCCGGCCGCGTCAGCGCCCTGGCCCAGGCCCGGCGTCTGACCGTCTTCCCCATCGGCATCGGTGAAGACGCCGACCTGGACACCCTGGCCCGTTTCTCCCCCAAGCGGCCGCCCCTGCGCCTGCGCGGCCTGGCCTTCGACCGCTTCTTCGAGTGGCTCAGCCGCAGCGTCCAGCAGGTCTCCGCCAGCCTGCCCGGCGAGGAGGTCCCCCTGGACGTGGACGGTCTGCGGGGCTGGGGGACCCTGTGAGCCTCTGCCTGCGCCGCTGGGTGGGTAGCGCCCGTTCCCTGCGCGGCCGCCTCCACGTCCGCGACGGCCTGCCCTGTCAGGACGCCTCCCGGGCCTTTGCCGGCGGGACCGCCCTGGCCCTGGTGGCCGACGGCGCCGGCAGCGCCCCCCTCGCCGCCGAGGGCGCGGCCCTGGTGGCGGAGACCGTCTCCGGCCTTTGCGCCGAGGCCGCCCTCTGGGGTCACCCCGACCCCGGGCGGCGCATCCTGGAGGCCTGCCGGGAATGCCTGCAAGCGGCCGCGGCGCGCCTGGACCGCCCCCTCTCCCACCTGGCCAGCACCCTGGTCCTGGTGGCGGTGCGGGGCGGCCGCTACCTGGCCCTCAACCTGGGCGACGGGGTGGTGGCCTGCCTGGATACCGGCGGGCCACGGGTGCTCCTGCGCCCCCGGCGCGGTGAATACGCCAACCAGACCCATTTCCTCACCGGCCCGGACCCCTGGGGCCATCTGCAAGTGGCCCAGGGCCCCCTGGACGGGATCAGGGCCTTCGCGGTGATGAGCGACGGCGCCGCCGAGGGACTCTACCGGCGCCGCGACGGCACCCTGGCGCCGGCCCTCGGACGCCTGTGGGCCTGGGCCCGCCAGGGCCAGACGCCGGACCGGGTAGAGCAGGCCCTGGATGAGACGCTGCTGCCCCTGCTCGCGGCGCGCAGCGGCGACGACCTCTCGGTGGCCCTGCTCTATGGCCTGGAATGCCCGGCCGCGGCCCTGGAGGCCCGTCCCCTGAGCTTCCGCCGGACCGTCCTGGGGGTGCGCCGCAGCGACGGCCTGGCCCACCGCCAGGCGGTCCTGGCCCGGCGCCTGGCCGGCCGCGCCCCGGCCGAGGCGGCGGCCGACCTTGGCCTGAGCCCGGCCACGGTCCGCCGCCACTGGCGGGCCCTGGATCCCTTGCTCGTCGCCCGGGAGACCCCCCCGGACGCCCCCGATCGACCCACGAGGACCTCGCAATGAACGACCGCCCCCCCTCCTGGAACGCCGACACCCGCATCTTTCTCGACACCTGTAGTCTGATGCACCCCGAGGCGGGCCGTTTTCTCGACACCTGGCTGCGCCCCCTGAGCGAGCGGCTGGGCGTCCCCCCGCTGGTGATCTCCCACAAGGTCAAGGGCGAACTGGAGCGGCTCGCCGCTGCGACCGGTGAGCCCGGACGCCGGCGTCAGGCCCGCGAGGGCCTGGCCCTGGTGCGGCGGGGCCTGAACGAGGGCTGGGCCGAGTACCGTGGAGAACCCGGCGACAGCTTTCCCGACAACCTCTTTCTCAGCCTCTTCACCCATTTCCGGCTCCGCTACCGGCTGGTCCTGGTGACCCAGGACCTCGACCTCGCCCTGGACATCCTCGGCCTCAACGAGACCCGCTCGGTGGGTGGTGTCCGGGGGGTGGAGGTGATCTCCGTCGGGCGGGGCGGCGAGGCCCTGCGCCTGGCCGCCGATCCCGAGCGGCGGCGCGGCATCCGCCGCATCCCCCTGGCGTCCCCGCAGCGCCCGGACCCCACCCCGGACTCCCGCCCCTTCGCCCGGGTGACGAGCGTGGCGGACTGGGACGACACCCCGGTGCATCCCGGGCCGGTCCCCGGCGCCGGGGACGAGGTGCGGGACGCCCAGGGCCGCCGCCTGCGCCTCGCCGGGGAACTCGGCCGGGGCGGCGAGGGCCGTGTCCACGAACTCGCCGTGGACCCGCGGCGGGTCGCCAAGATCTACGCCCCCGGCCGTCTGCAGAGGGCCACCCTGGCCAAGCTGGAACGGATGACCGCCCAACCCCTGCGCCATCCCGCCCTGTGTTGGCCACTGACCCTGCTTCAGGATGCCCAGGGGCGCCCCGTGGGCTATCTCATGCCCCGCGCCGCCGGCCGCGAGCTGTCCCGGTCACTGTTCATCCGGCCCCTCTTCCAAACCCACTTCCCGGACTGGGACCGGACCCACCTGGTGTGCCTGGCCCAGACCCTCCTGAAGATCCTGGCCTATCTCCACCGGCACAACGTCTTGGTGGGCGACCTCAATCCCCGCAACATCCTCGTGGAGGCCCCCGAGCGCGTGCATCTGGTGGACTGCGACAGCTACCAGGTGGAAGGCTACCCCTGCCCGGTGGGCATGCCGCCCTTCCTCGCCCCCCGTCTGGCGGGGCAGGACCTGCATCGCACCCTGCGTGCCGCCGAGGACGAGGACTTCGCCGTGGCCACCCTGGTGTTCATGCTCCTCATGCCGGGCAAGCCCCCCTATTCCCATCAGGGCGGTGGCGATCCCATGGCCAACGCGCGCAAGGGTCACTTCCCCTACGCCCTGGGCCCCCGCCGCGCCCAGGGCGTCCCCGGGGGGGCCTGGCGCTATCTCTGGAGCCACCTGCCGTATTATCTCAAGGAGGCCTTCCACCGGGTCTTCGCCGACGGCCAACGCCTGCCGGTGGAGGACTGGCTGGATCTGTTGGGCCGCTACCGGAGCGATCTGGGCAAGGGTAGGTTCGAGCGCGACCCCTTTCCCACCTATTTCCGTGACCTGGACCGGCGGACCGCCGAGAAGAAGGGCATCCGCTGGAAGACCTGTTCCGGCTGTGGCAACGGTTTCCCGGACTATGACGACAATCCCCGGCACACCCTTTGCCGTAGGTGCCGTTCAGGGGGGGCGTCGGTCTCGCCGTCGCCGGCCCCCGCCCAGGCCGCCCCGGCGGCCGCGGCCGGCCCCAGGAGGAGACTCCCGGTGGCCGGTCTCGTCGCCGCCTTCGAGGGTCTGTTTCGCTGAATCCCGTTGACCGGGGCCGGGGGTTGGATCAGAATGAACCTGCGCTCTTCGACGCCATGGGGATTCCGTGGCCCGTTTGGAACCTCCCCCGATGTTTGTGGTTTTTCTGCACTTCAGACGGAGGTCGCGAATTTGGCCGTGGAAATCCTTGTGGCGATGGTGGTTTACGGAGGGCGGTCCCGAATAGGGAATCCCGACCGGTCGGGTTTGTGACCCAAGTGGCCATATCGCCCTCCTGTTTTATCCCGAATAGGGAATCCCGACCGGTCGGGTTTGTGACACGAGCAGCGACCTCGTCGCCCGCGGCAACGAGCCCGAATAGGGAATCCCGACCGGTCGGGTTTGTGACTCCTGCCTTTGTAATTCGGCCCCTGGATCGTAAATCCCGAATAGGGAATCCCGACCGGTCGGGTTTGTGACCAATACACGGCGGACATCTGCACCCGGCTCATGCCCGAATAGGGAATCCCGACCGGTCGGGTTTGTGACCAATAACTAGCGGCCATCTGCACCCGGCTCTTGCCCGAATAGGGAATCCCGACCGGTCGGGTTTGTGACCATTTTCTGCTCGAAGATTTCGATCGGGAAACCCGAATAGGGAATCCCGACCGGTCGGGTTTGTGACCGCAGAAGGCGGCCTCTTCCTTGAGGCTTAGGGCCCGAATAGGGAATCCCGACCGGTCGGGTTTGTGACCCTGTCACGGGCCTCGTAGGCCCTGTCAAGCCCGAATAGGGAATCCCGACCGGTCGGGTTTGTGACGCTTCGTCCCTCCAATGGGCACGAAGTCCTGCCCGAATAGGGAATCCCGACCGGTCGGGTTTGTGACTTTGCGATTGGCCATCTCACCGTCCTCATCCCGAATAGGGAATCCCGACCGGTCGGGTTTGTGACCGACCGCGGCCGGGGACTTCGTGCCCCCAATGCCCGAATAGGGAATCCCGACCGGTCGGGTTTGTGACAAGGCCTCGTCCCCATAGGGACAACCTTCGCATACCCGAATAGGGAATCCCGACCGGTCGGGTTTGTGACGCTCTTCGACATTCACTCTGCTTCTCCTTTGTCCCGAATAGGGAATCCCGACCGGTCGGGTTTGTGACATCTCCGCGCCCGATTGCGGCCACTCCATGCATGAATATTTCCGTCCTTCGGTCCGTAGACGG
>JALSSC010000076.1 GCA_026984455.1 Chromatiaceae bacterium | reverse complement strand
CGGATAACTGAGGAAACAGAGGCCATCCGCGATGATCTGGCTCGGCCAATTCGCCGACAGCGTCACAAAGTTCGGGTCTGTGGAACAGGCCTCCATCCGCGCCTCCAGGGCATCGACGGCGGTCCCTGCAGGGGCCACGGCCGGTGGCGCCGCCGCCCCATTCCCGTTGCCCGGAAGCGGAGGTGGCACCGACCCCTGGCCTCCCGCCCCGGAAGGCGCCGCAGGCAGGGGCGGTGGCGTCTCCCCATGACCTCCTGGCAGCGGGGGTGGCGCCGATCCCTGCCCTCCCGCCCCGGAAGGCGCCACGGGCAGGGGCGGTGGCGCCGCCCCATGACCTCCTGGCAGCGGGGGTGGCGCCGATCCCTGGCCTCCCGCCCCGGAAGGCGCCACGGGCAGGGGCGGTGGCGTCTCCCCATGACCTCCTGGAAGCGGGGGTGGCGTCTGTCCTTGGTCCGCCACCCCGGGAGCGGCCGCAGGCAGGGGTGGTGGCGCCGCCCCGTCACCCCCTGGGAGCGGGGGCGGCCTCTGCCCTTGGTCGCCTGTGCCGGAAGGCGTCGCGGGCAAGGCCGGGACTGCGAGCGCCTGTTGCCCGCCGCCCGCCACCGGCAGGGGCGGCGGGCCATGGGCAGGCGCGGCGCCGGCCGGAAGGCACCAGAACGCCACCGCCCAGGCCTGCGGCCTCCACCTCCTCATGGCCCCACCCGCGTCATGAGTTCACCGAATTCGTCCCGCAGATGATCGTGATCCACGTATTTCAGCGGGCTCACCATGGAATCGGCCAGGGCGGCCGCCGGGTTGTCCTTGAGGATCAGCTCGAATCGCGACCCGGAGAGGGGACGCACCTCCCAGTAGCCCATGTACTGGGTGGTCTCCGGGGCCATGCCCGATGTCTGTTCCTTATCCCTGTAGGTATAGGTACCGTCCGCGTTGAAGGTCATCTCGATCTCCACGTGGACCGTACCCTCATTATCCTCTTGCCGCCAGGTCCCCTGGAGAAACCGCTTGAGGCCGGCGACATCTCCCGGCAGCCCCTTGTGGGGCGCCTGCCCCGCGAACTCCGGCAGACCGGCCAACGGCCGCCAGCCCTTCAGGCCCTCGTGCCATACCAGGGTGCCGGGCGGCAACGCACCCGTCTTCAGCTTCTCCAGGACCTGCTGCCGGGTGAACGGCCCCTCCTGCCGGCCCTGCACGCCCAGGTAATACGTCTTTGCCGGTGGCTGACTGCCAGGCAGCGGTGGAGGGACCGCGGCGGTGCCCGGTTTGCTGTTCACCTCGGTGAGGAGCCTGTCCACCAGCGGGACCTCCCGCGCCGCCTTCCAGGTCTGCATCCCCGGCATCCATACCAGCGTCTCCGGGGTCACCTGGCCGGCGGCCACCCGGTCGGCCAAGGCCTCCTCGTCCAGAGGACCTTGCGGGTGACCCGACACCTCGATATAGACCGCCACCTTCGTTACCGCCGCCGGGGCCTGGGCCTTGGTGGCCTGCACCGCCGGTTTTGGCCGAGACGCGGGCTTTACCGGAGGCGCGAGGTTCGGCGGGGGCGCGGGCGGTGCCTCCTCCGTTACCGCCGCCGGGACCTTGGTGGCCTGCGCCGCGGGTTCCGCCAGGGACGCGGGTTTCGGTGGGGGCACCGGCGGCGCCTCCTCGCCCGCCCACAGGGAGCCGGCCGCCAAGGTTCCCAGCACCAACACCATAGATGCACTCGTCTTCATCTCGAACCTCCCTCACACATACGACAGATACGACCATTCAGTCCCTTCCCAGCCTCTTCCCCTCAGCCCGATCCCCGGCCCGCCGCTGGCGCGGCGCAGACAGATCTCTCTGCGGGAGAAGGGCCCTCGGCACGGGGGACTGAACACTCGCCGACAGATGACATGGTCTCAAAACACTACAGTCAGCATACTAAATATGATCGAGCGCTGCTGAAACAAAGGGGCGTCTCGATGCAACCGGTCTTTCCCGATCGATCCGCTCCCAACGGATGGGGAGAGCGGCTGAAAGGGGTGAGTAGTGCCGTCCATTGCCGAGCGACCGGAGACGCCCGATGCGCAGAGCATGGGGCCGGCACGGGAAGGAAAACTGGCGCCACGACCATCGGCTTTGATATACCCATCGCACGTGAATACTTCGTTTTTCGAGGGTGTTCCTCGTGCCCCTGGGCAAGGCCCTGCCTGCGGCAGGCAGGGCGGAAGCGAGTCATCGCGGGGATTATGGCGAGCAATCGCCACACCGCCCAGGGGTGCGAGGGGCGGCCGTAGTCGCGAGGAGTGGCACAGGGAGGTGCCGTCCACGGACGGAAGGACGGAAATATTCACGTGCGACGGGTATATTAGGCTGGTCGGTCAGGCCAAGCCTGTCGCCAGCCCCCCGATCCTGACCGCGAGGACGTGCCGGATGAAACTCCAACATCTGATACAACAGGACACGCTGGTCCTGATCCCCGGCGAACGACGCCTGGATGCCCGGGTCGCCGTGGAATTCAAGGAGCAGGCCATCGAACTCGTCGGCCAGGGCCATTCCCGGGTGCTCCTCGACCTCGGCAACGTGGACTTCGTGGACAGCACCGGCCTGGCCGCCCTGATCTCCATCGTCAAGCGCCTGGGGCAGGAAGGTCGCATGTCCATCTGTTGCGCCGCCCCCGGGATCCTCGACCTGTTCCGACTCACCCGCATGGACAGGGTGTTTCCCTTGTACGGCGACCGGGACGAGGCCCTGGCGGCATTCGCCGACTGAGCGATGACCGCAGCCTCCCCCGTCCCCCAAGACGTCTCTGCGTCTCCGGCCGCCTCGAGGGAGTGGCCAGGCCGGGCAACGCGACCCAGGGGCGCGAGGGGCGCCCGCGGTCGCCGAGGCCCCCTGTGCGACGCATCCAAGGCCCCGGCATGAGACACATCTCCGCCCTGCCCCTCGGTGCCCTCGTGTTCCTGGCCGCGACGACGGCCTTCGGTGCCGGGGACTGGGATTGCCGAAAGGCCCCTTCGGGGCAATGGAGCTGCGTGACCGCGGGACACGAGCGACCCCCTGAGCCCGCAGCCACGGAGGAACCCGAAGTCGCCCCGAAATCCGCGGCCACCCCGGCACCCGGGACCCGCACGCAAGCAGAGGTCGTCGCAGAGCCCGGAACGGCTACGGAACCTGACACCAATCCGGGCCCCGAAGCCATCCCGGAGCCTGAAACGACCCCCGCACCCGAGGCCACCCCGGCGCCCAAAACCCCCCTGGAGCACGCGACCTTGGCGGAGCCCGAGGCCCCCTCAGGGCAGGAGACCGGCAAGGCGCCGCAGGGGACCACGGCCGTCGCTCCACCCCCCATCGACACCTCGCGTCTCTACCAGGGTCTGGATTGGGCCTGGTGCGGTCCTCCGCCCCGTGGCGTGTCCGCCCCGCAATTCACACCGGCCGCGCCCCATACGCCCCTGACCCTGACCGCCGATGCCGCCGAGATCGCCCCCCGGGCCCGCCGCCTGACCCTCTCGGGCCATGTGCTCGCCGACCGCGGCCCGCGTCACCTAGAGGCGGAACGCCTGGACTATGCGCGCAAGGATCAGGAGATCCTCGCCTCGGGGAACGTCTATTTCCGTCAGCCCGGCCTGCGCCTGGTGGCCGGGAAGGCACGCTGGGACCTGGCCGGCCACCAAGGCTGGCTGGAGCGGGTCCGGTACCGCCTGGAGGGCGAGAACGCCCGCGGCGAGGCCGCCTCGGCCCACCTGGAGACGGCCGCCAAGCTCCACTTCCAGGACATCACCTTCACCACCTGTCCCCCCGGACAGGCCGACTGGGAGATCGCCGCCGAGCGCCTGGACGTGGACCGCCGGCAAGGGATCGCCATCGCCCATGGCGCCCGCCTGCGCCTGGGGGGCGTGCCGGTGCTCTACAGCCCCTACCTGCCCTTCTCCCTGGACGACCGCCGCAAGAGCGGCTTCCTCGCCCCCATCCTCGGCAGTTCCAAGCGCCGGGGTTTCGAGTTCGCCACGCCCTATTACTTCAATCTCGCGCCCAACCGGGACGCCACCCTGACCCCGCGCTATATGAGCAAGCGCGGCATCATGCTCGGCACCGAGTACCGCTACCTGACGCCCTCCGAACGCGGCACCTTCTACGGCGAGATCGTCCCCAACGACCCGGACTTCGAGCGCAACGCGGTGCGCGGCGGTCTCAACCTGCGTCAGGACGGCCTCTTCGCCGACCGCTGGGGCACCCAGGTACGCTTCAATCTGGTCTCGGACGACACCTATCTGGAGGACTTCGGGGCCGAACTGGGTACCACCTCCGCCCGTAACCTGGAACGCCGCGCCGACCTCACCTATCAGGGCGGGGGCTGGTACGTGCTCGGACGGCTCCAGGGCTTTCAGACCCTGGACCCCACCATCGCCCGCAGCGACCGCCCCTACAGCCGCCTGCCGCAGATCCTCTTCCACCTGGACCGGGAGTTGCCCGCCGGACTGCAACTGCGCCTGGACGCCGAAAACGTCTGGTTCGATCATCCCCACAGGGTCTATGGCGACCGTCTCGCCCTGGAGCCCCGCCTGAGCTGGCCCCTGCGCCGTCCCTGGGGCCATCTGATCCCCGAGGCCCGCCTCTACTACCGCAGCTACTGGCTCCAGGACCCCGGTCCCGGCCAGCCCGACCGCCCCGACCTGTTCGCCCCCAGCCTGAACCTGGACGCCGGCCTGACCTTCGAGCGCAACACGCAATGGTTCGGCCACGGGGCGCTCCAGACCCTGGAGCCCCGTATCTATTACCTGTACACCCCTTACCGCAAGCAAAGCGATCTGCCGGTGTTCGACAGCGCAGAACTGGACTTCACCTTCGCCAGCCTGTTCCTGGCGGATCGTTTCACCGGCCGCGACCGCCTCGGCGACGCCAACCGCCTGAGCCTGGGCCTCACCTCGCGCACCCTGGACGACCGGGACGGCGGGGAACTCCTGCGCCTGAGCCTGGGTCAGATCTTCTACTTTCAGGATCGGCGGGTACAGATCACGGGCGGCGCGGATACCGCCGACACCTCGACCCTGGTCGCCGGGGCCGCGGCGCGCCTGAGGCCGGGCCTGGAGGCCCGCGCCAGCGGGCTCTGGGACCCTGCCCGCGGCCACGAGCAGATCCGCCGCAGCGCCTTCGGGTTGCACTACGCGGGCGGCCACGGCCTGCTCGCCAACGCCGCCTACCGCCTCAACCGCAGCAGCGATCCGGACAACGCCTACGAAGACACCGATGTCTCCTTCTACTGGCCGGTGAACCCCCAGTGGCGCCTGGTGGGGCGTTGGCTCTACTCGCTCAGGCACGAGCAATCCATGGAGACCGTCGCCGGGGTGGAATACGGCCGCTGCTGCTGGCGCCTCCGCGCCCTTGCCCGCAGCCTCACCCTGCGTCCGGACAGCGACCCCGAGTTGTCCCTTCTGGTCCAGGTGGAACTCAGCGGGCTGGGCCGCTTCGGCAACCGCATCGACGAGGTGCTCGAACGCACCGTCTACGGCTATCACCAGGAATAGAAAATGCGCAGACTCCTCATCCTCTGGGCCTTCTGTCTCGGCCTGTTTCCGGCCCTGGCGGCGGCCCGTTACCAACCCATCGACCGCGTCGTGGCGGTGGTCAACGACGATGTCATCACCCAGCAGGAACTGGACCGGCGCATCGACGTGCTGGCCGCCAAGCTGGCCCAACGGGGCGCCCGGCCCCCACGCCCGGCCCTGGAGCACCAGGTCCTGGAACGCCTCATCGACGAGCGCCTCCAGCTCCAGGCCGCCCGCCGCCTCGGCATCCAGGTGGAAGACAGCACCCTGGCCCGGGCCATCGGCAGCATCGCCAGGAAGAACGGCCTGACCCTCGATGAACTGCGCCAGGTCCTCGCAGACGGAGGTATCTCCTTCGCCCGCTTCCGCGAGCGTACCCGCCGGCAGATCCTGTTCAGCCGCCTGCGCGCCCAGGAGGTGGTCAACCGCATCAAGGTGAGCGATCAGGAGATCCGCCACTTCATCGAGAGCCGCACCGGCCTCAAATCCCAGCGCTCCCAGGTGCATCTCCGGCACATCCTGGTGAGCCTCCCCGAGGACGCCTCCCCCGAGGAGATCCAGAAGGCCGAGGCCAAGGCCAAGGGATTGCTGAAACGACTGCGCGCCGGGGCCGATTTCTCGGAGGTCGCCCTGCTCCATTCGGACGGCCGCCATGCCCTGGAAGGCGGCGACCTGGGCTGGATCAAGATCAGCGAGGTCCCCTCCATCGCCGAAGGGCCCGCCAACCGCCTGGAGAAGGGCGGCATCAGCGACCTCATCCGCACCTCCAGCGGCTTTCACATCTTTCAACTCGTCGACTACAAGGGCCTGGAACGGGCCATCGTCACCCAGACCCATGCCCGCCACATCCTCATCCGCACCAACGACCTGATCTCCGACCGGGACGCCCGCACCCGCCTCGAACAACTGCGCTTCCGTATCCTCAGTGGGGAGGACTTCGGCACCCTCGCCCGCTCCCATTCGGACGACACCGCCTCGGCGGTCAAGGGCGGCGATCTGGGCTGGGTCAGTCCCGGCGACACCGTCCCCGAGTTCGAACGGCAGATGGACCGCCTGAGCGAGGGCGAGATCAGCGAGCCCTTCAAGACCCCTTTCGGCTGGCATATCGTCCAGGTCCTGGGACGGCGCGACTACGACAACACCGAGGAACTGCTCAAGAGCCGTGCCCGCGAGGCCATCCGCACACGCAAGGCCAAGGAGGCCACCGACCTCTGGCTGCGGCGCCTGCGGGCCGAGGCCTACGTGGAGGTCCGCCTGGACGAGAACGACGGGTGAGCGTTCCCCGCATCGCCCTCACCCCCGGCGAACCCGCGGGGATCGGCCCGGAACTCTGCGCCCGTCTGGCCCGCGGCCATCCCCGCGCCGAGCTGGTGCTGGTGGCCGATGCCGGCCTGATCCGCCAGCGCGCCGGCCTCGCCCCCGCCCCCTATGACCCCCGCCGCCCCGCCCAGGCGGGCGCCCTGCGCCTGCTCCAGGTGGGCCTGGCCGCCCCCAGCCGCCCCGGCCACCTGGACCCGGCCAACGCCCCCTACGTCCTGGAGACCCTGGGCCGCGCCTGCGACGCCTGTCTCGCCGGGGAGTTCCAGGCCCTGGTCACCGGGCCGGTACACAAGGGGGTCATCAACGACGCCGGCCGCCCCTTCAGCGGCCACACCGAGTTCCTCGCCGAGCGCGCCCAGGCCTGGCCGGTGATGATGCTCACCGCCCCCGGCCTGCGGGTGGCCCTGGCCACCACCCACCTGCCCCTGCGCGCGGTGGCCGACGCCATCACCCGCGAACGCCTGGAGCGGGTGCTGCGCATCCTCCACCGCGACCTGAGGCGGCGCTTCGCCCTCCCCGCGCCACGCATCCTGGTCTGCGGGCTCAACCCCCACGCCGGCGAGGGCGGGCATCTGGGCCGGGAGGAGCGGGAGATCATCGGCCCGCTGCTGGAGGCCCTGCGCCGCGAAGGCATGGCCCTGGTGGGCCCCCTCCCCGCCGACACCCTGTTCGTGCCCCGCCACCTCGAACACGCCGACGCCGTGCTCGCCATGTATCACGACCAGGGCCTGCCGGTGCTCAAGCACCTGGGCTTCGGGCGGGCGGTCAACGTCACCCTGGGCCTGCCCATGGTCCGCACCTCGGTGGATCACGGCGTCGCCCTGGACCTCGCCGGCACCGGTCGCGCCGACCCCGGCAGCCTGCGCGCGGCCCTCGACCTGGCGGTGGAGCTGGCGGGCCGGTCATGAGCCTGCACGGCCTCCTCAAGGCCCTGCTCCTGCCCCCCCTGGGACTGCTCTGGCCCATCCTCCTGGGCGCCTTCTGGTGGCGCCAGCCCGTCGCCCGCGGCCTGGTCCTGGCCGGCGCCCTGGGCCTGCTGGTGCTCGCCCTGCCCATCGTCCCCGCCCGCCTCATGGCCCTGCTGGAGCCCTACCCCGCCCTCAGCGCGAAGGACCTGGCCCACCCCGGGGTCGAGGCCATCGTGGTCCTGGGCGCCGGCCGCTACAGCGATGCCCCCGAATACGGCCATGACGACCTCGGCCCCCTGACGCTGCAACGCATCCGCTACGCCGCCTGGCTGCAAAGGCGCACCCGCCTGCCCCTGGTGGTCTGCGGCGGCAGTCCCCCCAGTGAAAATCCGCCCCTGGCACGGATCATGGCGCGGGTGCTGGAACGGGAGTTCGGGGTGCCGGTGGCGGCGGTGGAAGACCACAGCCGCACCACCCGGGAGAACGCCCACTACGCCGCGCCCATCCTGCGCCGGCACGGCTGGCGGCGGATCTGGCTGGTGAGCCACGCCTGGCACCTGCCGCGCGCGGTGGAGGCCTTCCGGCACGCGGGTATCGAGGTGGTTCCGGCGCCCACCGCGTTCATCCACCGGGACGACCCCGGCACCCAGCCCGGGGACTTCCTGCCCAGCGCCAAGGCCTGGCTGGGAAGCTACTACGCCCTGCACGAACTCATCGGCCGGGCCTGGTATCGGTTCCTGGGGTGGTGGGACGCCACCGTCGGCTGAGCAGGGGGAGATCCCCGTCCTCATGCCGGAGGACAGGGAGGCCCTTTAGGGTCTCAGCGTCTCGTCAAGCGTTCCCACGCCTGCCTGTCGTCCAGGACCCCCGGCCTCACCGCCCACAGACGCGGCAGACGGGGATGGGCCGGATCCTTGCGGCGCCAGAATCCGGGCACCTGCATGGACTGGTTGAGGGCGCAGACCCGGCGATCCCCGCCCCAGGCGTGGGCCAAGCGCTGTTGCAGCTCCTCGAAGGCCCCGGGATCCAGCCCGGCCACGCGCCAGTAATGATGGAAACGGCCCGGCGAGGTCAGCACCGTGACGTGGGGCGGCAGGGGAAAGGCGGCCCTTCCGAGCCCCCGGTCGTCGTCCAGGAACAGGGCGCGCACGCCCACCACGTCGGCCCGTCCACGCCCCCGGCAATGGGTGCTGTTGACGGTGACGCCGATCGCCGCCCCCCGGCGGTTGAGCCGGCACAAGCCGTCCCAGAGGTCCTCCAGGCGGCCGTGCAGCTCACGCTCCAGGGGGTCCCGTCCCGGGACGCGGGTGTAAGGCGTGTCGGAGAAGGTACGGAAGGAAAAGCAGCGGGCGGCGGGGTCCAGGGCCTCGAGAAAGCCCTCGGCCTGATCGAAATCGGGGTCCAGAAGACGCCCTCGATGCATCAGCCAAGCCGCCACCTGGGCGGTCATGGGGTCATGCAGGGCGCGACGATTGATGTTTTTCAATGTGCGGACACGCGCGTTGCCGCAGGATTCCACGGCATCTGGAAAGAGACCTCGAGGCTCCCATGAAAGAGTTCCTGGAAGACGCGCCCTATCCCGTATTCAGCCTCGAGGTCCCCAAGGCCGAGGCGGCGTTCGCTTCGTTCGAGGAGATCCTGGTCTTTCTCAGAAGGCGCATCGACGGCCATCCGGTCGCCCACTTCATCGCCGAGTTCGATCACCTGGCCCACACCCGCGGCCTGGCCGAGGGCCAGGCCGACGAAGCCATCCTGGCCGCCCACAACCTGGTGTTCTGCTTCGGCCTGAGTCTCCCCGAGCCCTCGGCGCTGGCCCTCCGGCCGCGCTCCCTGGGGGTGGCGGAGACCGCCGATGCCTATCATATCAGCTTCATGGAGGCGCCCATGCCCCTGGCCAATCTGGAGATGGAGCGCTGGGCCCGGGCCCTGTGCGGGGAGCCGACGACAGATCACCGCAAGACCGTGCCATCCCATCGAGAAAACGAGGCCCTGTCATGAAGATCGGTATCACCAGCCAGAATTTCCGCACCATCACCGGCCACGCCGGCAAGACCCGGCGCTTCCTCGTCTTCGAGGCCGAGGACGGCGGTGAACCGCGGGAGGTGGACCGCTGGGACCTCCCCAAGGAGATGTCCCTTCATGAGTTCCGTGGCACGGAGCACCCCCTGTTCGGACTCGACTGTCTGATCACCGGCGGCGCGGGAGCGGGCTTCGTCAACCGCCTGGCCAGGCACGGCGTGCGCGTCCTGGTCACCGCCGAGACAGACCCGGCGACCGCAGTCCGCAAGGTCCTCACAGGCGAACCCCTGGCGGCGGCCGCGCCTCACGAACATACCCATTGACTAAGGTCCTTCCCCGAAGAGGATGCAATTCCGGCACGCCCCTGGCACCATGGGGTGGCCCACGAGGTTTCGCCGAAAAACAAAACCCTAGTTATTTACTGGGTAGTTGACGACGACAAACAACGGGTTTCCACAGCCTGGCCGGAGACACGGCCTCGCCCCGAAGACTTGACCCGAGGAGGCAACCATGCTCGATCCCACCATGGTGGAACTGTCGCGGTGGCAGTTCGCCGTCACCGTGCTCTATCACTTCATCTTCGTGCCCCTGACCCTGGGTCTCACCTGGATCCTGGTGATCATGGAATCGGTCTACGTCATGACCGGCCGCGGGATCTACAAACGCATGACCCAATTCTGGGGCAAGCTGTTCGGCATCAACTTCGCCCTGGGGGTGACCACCGGGCTCACCATGGAGTTCCAGTTCGGCACCAACTGGGCCTACTACTCCCACTACGTGGGCGACGTCTTCGGCGCACCCCTGGCCATCGAGGGGCTCATGGCCTTCTTCCTCGAATCCACCTTCGTGGGCATGTTCTTCCTCGGCTGGGAGCGGCTGTCCAAGCGCCAGCATCTGGCGGTGACCTTCCTCACCGCCCTGGGCACCAATCTCTCCGCCCTCTGGATCCTGATCGCCAACGGCTGGATGCAGAATCCGGTGGGCTCCGAGTTCTCCTTCCAGACCATGCGCATGGAGATGACCAGCTTCGCCGAGGTCATCCTCAATCCGGTCGCCCAGGTCAAGTTCATCCACACCGTCTCCGCCGGCTACGTGGCGGCCTCCATGTTCGTCCTGGGGATCAGCGCCTGGTACCTGCTCAAGGGCCGTGACCTCGCCTTCGCCAAGCGTTCCTTCGCGGTGGCGGCCGGCTTCGGCCTGGCCTCGATCCTCTCGGTGATCGTCCTCGGCGACGAGTCCGGCTACGAGGTGGGCGATGTGCAACGCACCAAGCTGGCCGCCATCGAGGCCGAGTGGGAGACCGAAAAACCGCCGGCCGCCTTCACCCTGGTGGGGATGCCCGACAACGAGACCCAGGAGACCCGCGGGGCGGTCAAGATCCCCTGGCTCATGGGCCTCATCGCCACCCGCTCCACCGATACCGAGGTGACCGGGCTCAAGGACCTCATCCGCGAACACGAGCAGCGCATCCGTTCCGGTCAGATCGCCTACGAATACCTGGAGAAACTGCGTCATGGCGAACGCAGCGAGGGCAACATCGGCATGTTCGAGGAGCACAAGAAGGACCTGGGCTATGGCCTCCTGCTGAAGCGCTATACCGACGATCCGGCCCACGCCACCGAGGCCCAGATCGCCCAGGCGGCCAAAGAGAGCATCCCCCGGGTAGCGCCGGTCTTCTGGACCTTCCGGGTCATGGTGGCCGCCGGCTTCACCCTCCTGGTGCTCATCGGCCTGGCCTTCTACTACAACGCCCGCCGGATGATCGAACAGAAGCGTTGGCTGCTGCGCCTCCTGGTCTGGGCCATCCCCCTGCCCTGGATCGCCATCGAGACCGGCTGGTTCGTGGCCGAGTTCGGACGCCAGCCCTGGGCCATCGGCGAGGTGCTGCCCACCTTCCTGGCCACCTCCAGCCTCACCGCCCAGGATCTCGTCTACAGTCTCACCGGTTTCGTGGTCTTCTACACCGGGCTGCTGATCATCGAGATGTGGCTCATGTTCCACTTCGCCCGCAAGGGTCCGGCGAGCATCGACCACCCACCCGCCGCCGGACCGGCCCCCGCCGGCGCCCCCGCACTCGAACTGAAGGACTGAGGAGACGCCCCATGATCCTGGACTACGAAACCCTGAAACTCATCTGGTGGCTGTTCGTGGGCGTCCTGCTCGTCGGCTTCGCCATCACCGACGGCATGGACATGGGGGTGGGCAACCTGCTCCTTCTCATGGGCCGGAGCGACGACGAACGCCGGGTCATGATCAACACCGTGGGCCCCCACTGGGACGGCAATCAGGTCTGGCTGGTGACCGCCGGCGGCGCCCTCTTCGCGGCCTGGCCGGCGGTCTACGCCGCGGCCTTCTCCGGCCTCTATTTCGCCATGCTCCTGGTCCTGTTCGCCCTCTTCTTCCGCCCCCTGGCCTTCGACTACCGCAGCAAGTTCACCGACCCGCGCTGGCGGCGGATGTGGGACTGGGGCCTGTTCATCGGCAGCGCGGTCCCGGCCCTGGTGTTCGGGGTGGCCTTCGGCAACCTCCTTCAGGGTGTGCCCTTCCACCTGGACGAGTTCCTGAGGCCCTATTACACCGGCAGCTTCTGGACCCTGCTCAACCCGTTCGCCCTGCTCGCCGGGCTGGTGAGCTTCGCCATGCTCACCCTGCACGGGGCGATCTGGTTGCAGATGCGCACCGAGGGGGTTCTGGCGCAACGGGCGCGTAGCTGGGTCCGGGTCATGGGCCTGGTGACCCTTGTCAGCTTCATCGCCGCGGGGATCTGGCTGGCCCTGGGGCACGAAGGCTTCCGTATCCTCAAGGCACCCCCGCCGGATGCCATCCCCAACCCCCTGGGCAAGACCGTGGCCATCGTCGCCGGGGCCTGGTTCGACAACTACAAGGCCCTCCCCTGGACCCTGGCCTTCCCGTTGCTGGGGATCGTCGGCCCGGTCCTGGCCATCCTGTTCTCCAAGGGTAACCGGCCGGGCCTGGGATTCGCCGCCAGCGCCTTCGGCATCCTCGGCATCGTCTTCACCGCGGCGGTCTCCATGTTTCCATTCATCCTGCCTTCGAGCACCAACCCGGGGAGCAGCCTCACGGTGTGGGACGCGGTCTCCAGTCAACGCACCCTCACGGTGATGTTCTGGGCGGTGGTGATCCTCCTGCCGATCGTGATCGCCTACACCTCCTGGAACTACTACAAGATGTGGGGCAAGGTCACGACCAAGGACGTGCAGGAGCGGTTCTCCGCCTATTGATCCCATCTCCGACAACAGTGCATCGAGGAAACGACTATGTGGTATTTCGCCTGGATACTGGGCGTCCTGCTCGCCCTGGCCTTCGGCATCATCAACGTGTTGTGGTACGAAGCGGAACAGTGGCAGGGTGAGGCCGCCGACGAGGAATGAGGCCACAGGCATTCCGTCGCGTGTGATTGTATCCCGGCTCGCGTTTCGGAGTTCATATTCCGCGCGGGCATGGCTCAGGAGACTGCGGCGGCAGCCTGGATGAAGGCCGGGGCCTGGAATCCGATGACGCGGGCCGGGGCTGTCATGTCGTTTTTCAAGTGGATGACGTTTCACCCTCCCTGAGGCCCTTTCTCTTTCATGCCCTTGAACCGCCATACCGGGCCCCACCCATGACCGATCCCGCCCGCTGGCTCAGGGCCCGCCATGACCTCGCCGGTCCCTGGCCGAAACGGTCCACCGCCCTGCAACTGGGCAATGGCTGGCTGCTCATCCTCCAGGCCTGGTTGCTCGCCCGCATCATCGAGCTGGCCAGCTTTCACCAGGCCGGCCTGGCCGATGTCCGCGGTCTGCTCTTCACCCTGCTCGGCCTGTATCCCTTGCGGGCCCTGCTCGCCTGGGGGGGCGACCTGGCCGCCCATCGCGGCGCCGCCGAGGCCAAGTCCCGCCTGCGCATGGATCTCGCCCGCCACCTGTTCGCCCTGGGCCCGCTGCGCCTGGGCGGGCAATCCAGCGGCGGCCTGGCCCCTGCCCTGGTGGACGGGATCGAGGCCATGGAGCCCTATTTCGCCCGCTTCCTGCCGGCCATGGCCTTCACCGCCCTGCTGCCCCTGTCCATCCTCCTCCTGGTGTTGCCCCTGGACTGGATCTCGGGCCTCACCCTGTTGCTCACCGCCCCCTTGATCCCCTTCTTCATGATCCTCGTGGGCAAGGGCGCCGAACGCCTCAACCAACGCCAGTGGCGGCGTCTCGCCCGGCTCTCGGCGCGCGCCCTGGAGGCGCTCCAGGGCCTCGCCACCCTCAAGCTGCTGGGCGCCGCCCGGGCCGAGTCCGAGGTCCTGCGCCGCCTCTCGGAGGACTACCGCCGGGCCACCCTCGAGGTCCTGCGGGTGGCCTTTCTGTCCTCCCTGGCCCTGGAGTTCTTCGCCACCGCCAGTATCGCCCTGGTGGCGGTGGGCATCGGCTTCCGTCTCCTCTGGGGACAGATGGCCTTTCTCGACGGCCTGTTCATCCTCCTGTTGGCGCCCGAGTTCTACCTGCCCCTGCGCACCCTGGGCGGCCATTATCATGCGCGCATGGAGGCCATCGGCGCCGCCGAACGGCTGCTGGAGGTCTTCGCCCTGTCGCCCCCCGCCCCGCCCGCGGCCCCGGCCCCCGTCCCCGACCTGCGGGCCAGCCCGCTCCGCCTGCAGGGGGTGTATTTCGCCTACGCCCCGGGACGCCCGGCCCTCGCCGGCCTGGATCTGGAGATCCAGCCGCGGCAGCGGCTCGCCCTGATCGGTCCCAGCGGGGCCGGCAAGAGCACCCTGTTCCACCTCCTGCTGGGCTTCGCCGGGCCCGATGCGGGACGCATCCTGGTGGCCGACACCCCCTTGCCGGCACTGGATCCGGCGGCCTGGCGCCGCCACACCGCCTGGCTCCCCCAGAACCCCCGCCTGTTCGCCGGCAGCCTGCGCGAGAACCTGTGCCTGGGCCTGGAGCGGCCCTCCGCCCCCGCGGGGAGTGAGCCGATCGACGACGGGGCCCTGTGGCGGGCACTCGACCAGGCCCAGGCCCGGGACTTCGTGGCCGCCCTGCCGGGCGGCCTCGACAGCCGGGTGGGGGAACGGGGGAGCGGCCTCTCGGGCGGCCAGATCCAGCGCCTGGCCCTGGCCCGGGCCTTCCTCCGCGATGCCCCCCTGGTGTTGCTCGACGAGCCCACCGCGAGCCTGGATCCGGACAACGAGACGCGGGTGCAGGCGGCCATCGACGCCCTCGCC
This sequence comes from Chromatiaceae bacterium, assembly GCA_026984455.1. Classification (GTDB taxonomy): domain Bacteria; phylum Pseudomonadota; class Gammaproteobacteria; order Chromatiales; family Chromatiaceae; genus JALSSC01. The sequence goes on along the minus strand of JALSSC010000076.1, from coordinate 16,137 downwards.
CGGGGGCGTACCCTGGTGGTGATCGCCCACCGCCTCGACACCCTGGAACACGCCGACCGCATCCTGCTCATGGACCAGGGGCGCATCCGTGCCGCGGGCGACCACCAGGCCCTGATGGCCGATCCCCTCTATCGGCACTTGCTGGAGGCCTTCGGCAAATGAGCGAACTCATCCGCCTCCTCGGCCTGGCCCGGCCCTACGCCGGCTGGCTGGCCCTGGGGGTGTTCGCCTCCCTGGTCACCCTGCTGGCCAACGTCACCCTCATGGCCCTGTCCGGCTGGTTCATCGCCGCCATGGCCCTGGCGGGAGTGACCGGCGCCAGCCTGAACTACTTCACCCCGGCGGCCCTCATCCGCGCCTGCGCCATCCTCCGTACCGGCGGCCGTTACGGCGAGCGCCTGGCCACCCACGACGCCATCCTGCGCCTGCTCTCGCACCTGCGCCTGTGGACCTTCGAGCGCCTGGAGCCCCTGGCCCCGGCGGGGCTGATGGCGCAGCGCGGCGGCGACCTCCTGAGCCGCATCGGCGCCGACATCGACACCCTGGACGAGTTCTATCTGCGCGTCCTGGTGCCGGTGCTCACCGCCCTCTTCGCCGTCGCCCTCATCGGCCTCGCCCTGTGGACCTTCGATGCCGGCCTGGCCCTGCTCCTGGTGAGCCTGCTCGTCCTGGGCGGGGTCCTGATCCCGGCCCTGGGCCGCCTAGGGGCACGCCGGGCGGTCCACGACCAGGTCCGCCAGGCCGCCCGCCTGCGCGCCCTGGCGGTGGAAGGCCTCCAGGGTATGGCGGAACTCCTCGCCCTCGGCGGCGAGCGGCGGCTCCTCGAACGCCTGGAGACGACCCAGGCCACCCTCGCCCGCGCCCAGCGACGCGGCGCGGCCGTCGCCGCCGGAAGCCGGGCCGCCCTCGGCCTCAGCGCCCAGCTCGCGGTCTGGTTCGCCCTCTGGCTGGCCATCCCCCTGGTCCGCGACGGTGGCCTCGCCCCGCCCGAGCTGAGCATGGTGGCCCTGCTCTCCCTGGCCGCCTTCGAGGCGGTGACACCCCTGCCGGCGGCCTTCGAGTCCTGGGACCGCACCCTGACGGCGGCGCGCCGGGTATTCGGGCTCACCGACCGCCCCCTGCCCGTGCCGCCCCCTACAGGGCCTTCCCCCATACCCGGAGACAACGGCATCCGTATCCGCGACCTGGCCTTCCGCTACGCCCCGGACGCCCCCTGGGTCTTCGAGGGCCTGGACCTGGACATCCCCGCGGGGCTGCGCCTGGGGATCCGGGGGCCCTCGGGGTGTGGCAAGAGCACCCTCGCCCACCTCCTGCTGCGCTTCCACGACCCCGACCGTGGGCACATCGAACTGGGCGGCCACGACCTGCGCCGCTACCACGGCGAGGACCTCTACCGCCGGATCACCCTGGTCTCCCAACAGACCCGCCTGTTCACCGGCACCCTCGGCGACAACCTGCGCCTGGCCCGCCCCGAGGCCACCCCGGAGGAGCTGGCCGCGGCCTGCCGCGCGGCCCGTCTGGAGGCCTTCATCGACGCCCTGCCGGAAGGTTACGACACCTGGATCGGCGAGGCCGGGCTGCGACTCTCCGGCGGCCAGATGCGCCGTCTGACGGTGGCCCGCGCCCTGTTGCGGGAGGCCCCCGTCCTGATCCTCGACGAACCCACCGAGGGCCTGGACGCGCTGACCGAGCGGGACCTCCTGGATGCCCTAGGCGCCCTTCCACGGGACCGCACCCTGATCCTCATCGCCCACCGGCGGGTCATGCCCGCGTGGCTGGATACGGTGCTGGACCTGGAAGACCCGCCGTTACGCCGGGGCCGCCCTGAATCCCCGGGAAGTTGATATGATCTGCGCAGACCAACCCGAAACCACCACGCCATGCCCCTGAGCTTCCAGGAGTTCCGCGCATGGGAACCCCACCAGCAAGGCCGCCACGAGTTTCTGGCGGGCGAGGTGGTGGCCATGACGGGCACCAGCGACCGCCATAACACGGTCTCCCTGAACCTCGCCTTCGCCCTGCGGGAGCGCCTGCGGGACGGCCCCTGCCAGGTGTTCATGGCCGATGTGATGGTCCGGGTGGAGGCCGCGGACGCGGCCTTCTACCCGGACGTCTTCGTCACCTGCGCCGAGGCGGACCGGGCCGATCCCTACGTCAAGCGGGAACCCTCGGTGGTCATCGAGGACAAATTCGATGCCTATCGGCGCCTGCCCAGTCTGCAGGAATACATTCTGGTGGATCCTGAACGACCGCGCGTCGAGGTCTTCCGCCGCAATCCCGGAGGGCAATGGCTGGTGGATACCCTGGGGGCGGGTGGAACCTTGAGGCTCGGCGCCCCCGCCCTGGAGATCCCCATGACGGAGATCTACCGGGACTGACGTCCAGGAGGATCCACCGCCCTGTCCATCGCGTCATCCCCCCGTTTTTCATGGCGCACCCGGCCTCTCTCCTCCCTGAGCAGGGCGGACATCAGGCACCGCCTCGATCCTCCAATCCCTCCCCAGCGCACGGATATCCCGGATCTTCAGCGCCACCCGGTCCCCCATGCGCCTGATGGCGGGCAGGCTGAACAGCCCGCGGGCGCTGTCGCCCATGAGGTGGGGGGCCATGTAGATCAGCAACTCGTCCACCCAACCGCCATGGAGCATGGCCCCGGCCAGGGTGGGACCGGTCTCCAGCATGACCTCGTTGATCTCCTGGCCGGCGAGGAAGCGGAGGGTGGACTCGATATCCACCTGACCGCCGGATTCGGGCAGCGCCTCGACCCGGGCGCCGGCACCCTCGAGACGGGCCCGCCCGACGGGGGCGGGTTCCAGGCAGACCACCAGGGTCTCGCCCGGGAGTTCCAACATCCGTGCGTCCGCAGGCATGCGCAGACGCGAATCGAGCACCACGCGCAGGGGGGAGGGAAACACGCCGGCCTCCTCCACCCCCTCGAGCGCGGCCGGATCGAGGCGCACGTCGAGCGAGGGATCGTCGGCCAGGACGGTACCGATACCGGTGACAATGGCATCGGAGCGGGCCCGCAACCGATGCACGTCGCGCCGCGCGGCCTCGGCGGTGATCCACCGGCTCTCGCCATCGGCCAGGGCGGTACGGCCTTCGAGGCTCATGGCGAGCTTGCAGCGCACCCAGGGCAGGCCCCGCGTCATGCGCTTGACGAAACCGGGATTGAGGGCCCGGGCCTCGGCCTCGAGCACCCCCACCCGGACCTGGATCCCCGCGGCGCGCAGGCGATCGAGGCCACCCCCGGCCACCAGGGGGTTGGGGTCCTCCATGGCCGCCACCACGCGGGAGACGCCGGCCGCCACCAGGGCGTCGGCACAGGGCGGGGTCCGCCCGTGGTGACTACAGGGCTCGAGGGTGACATAGGCCGTGGCGCCCCGGGCGGCCTCGCCGGCGGCCTCCAGGGCCACGCGCTCGGCATGAGGAGCGCCGGCGCGGTGATGCCAGCCCTCCCCCACCACCTGCCCCTCCTTCACCAGGACACAGCCGACCCGGGGATTGGGACGGGTGGTGTAGAGGCCCTTGCGGGCCAGGCGCAGGGCCCGCGCCATCCAATGGGCGTCGGGCATCGGGTTCATGCCCCCTCCCCGGAGTCCAGCAGGTCGCGCTGGGCACGGCGGGCCTCGGGGGTGAGTTCCTGGGCGAGGCTGTCCACCAGCTCGCGGAAGGCCTCGATGTCCTCGAAGGCCAGATAGACCGAGGCGAAACGCACGTAGGCCACGTGGTCGAGATCACGCAGGGCGCCCATGGCGAGGTCGCCGATCAGGCGGGAGGGGATCTCGTCCCGCCCCGAGGTGGCGAGGCGATGCTCGATCCGGCGGATGGCGGTGTTCAGGTCCTCGGTGGACACCGGACGCTTCTCCAGGGCGCGGGCCATGCCGGTACGCAGCTTCTCCGGGTCGAAGTCCACCCGCAGACCATCGCTCTTCACCACCCGGGGGAGTCGCAGTTCGGCGACTTCGAAGGTGGTGAAGCGTTCGCCGCAATCGGGACAGCGGCGCCGGCGGCGTACCCGCGCGCCATCCGGGGTGAGGCGGGAATCCACCACCTTGGTGTCATCGGCGCCGCAGAAGGGGCAGTGCATTGCTATACCCGTCGCACGTGAATATTTCCGTCCTTCGGTCCGTAAACGGCACTTCCCTGTGCCACTCCTCGTTTTTCGAGGGTGTTCCTCGTGCCCCTGGGCAAGGCGCGGAAGCGAGTCATAGCGGGGACTATGGCGAGCTTTCGCAACACCGCCCAGGGGTGCGAGGGGCGGCCGCAGTAGCGAAATATTCGCGTGCGACGGGTATACATTGCTCAGGCATACACGGGGAAGCGCCTGCACAGGTCCAGGACTCGGCCCTTGACGCGCACGATCACGTCCCCATCGCCCCGTGACTCGATGATCTCGCACATCCACTCCGCCAGGTCACGCGCCTCCTCCATGCCGAGCCCGCGGGTGGTGATGGCGGGAGTGCCCACGCGAATACCGCTGGTCACGAAGGGCGATTGGGGATCGTTGGGCACCGCGTTCTTGTTCACGGTGATGTTGGCCGCCCCCAGCCAGGCATCCACGTCTTTGCCGGTGAGGCCTTGCCCGATGAAGCTCACCAGGAACAGGTGGTCGTCGGTCCCACCGGAGACCACGTCGAAACGATGCGCCTGGAAGACCCCGGCCATGACCTGGGCATTGGCGACGACCTTGCGTTGGTAGTCCTTGAAGTCCGGCTGCATGGCCTCCTTCAAGGCCACCGCCTTGGCCGCGATGACGTGCATCAGGGGGCCGCCCTGGATGCCCGGGAAGACGACCGAATTGAGTTTCTTCTCGATCTCCGGGTTGGCCCTGGCCAGGATGAGACCGCCACGCGGGCCACGCAGGGTCTTGTGCGTGGTGGTGGTGGTCACGTCGGCGATCTGCACCGGACTGGGATAGAGCCCGGCGGCGACGAGGCCCGCCACATGGGCCATGTCCACCATCAGCCAGGCACCCACGTCGTCCGCGACCTGGCGGAAGAAGGCCCAGTCCACGACCCGGGAGTAGGCGGAGAAACCGGCCACGATCATCCGCGGACGATGTTCCTCGGCCAGGGCCCGGACCTGGGCATAGTCGATCTCGCCGGTGGCGGAATCGAGGCCATACTGGACCGCGTGATAGATCTTGCCCGAGAAGTTGGGCTTGGCGCCATGGGTGAGGTGGCCGCCGTCGGCCAAGGCCATGCCGAGCACGGTATCGCCGGGCTGGCACAGGGCCATGTAGACAGCGGCATTGGCCTGGGAGCCCGAATGCGGCTGGACGTTGGCATAGTCGGCCCCGAACAAGGCCTTGGCCCGCTCGATGGCCAGGGCCTCGGCACGGTCCACGTACTCACAACCGCCGTAATAGCGCTTGCCGGGATAGCCCTCGGCGTACTTGTTGGTGAGCACCGAACCCTGGGCCTCCATCACCCGGGGGCTGGCATAGTTCTCCGAGGCGATGAGTTCGATGTGCTCCTCCTGACGGCGCTCCTCGTCCCGGATGGCCTGCCAGAGTTCGTCGTCGAAACCCTCGATCCGCATGTCTTTGCTGAACATGGCGCCTGTGTCGCTCCGTGTGCGGTGGAAAGCGGACGATTATACCCGTCGCCCACGGAATTTCAGGGTGCCCGGACACGCCGGGGTGATGAACCACTTGAACGAAACGTGAAGATCCCTTCGCAACGGGGCACCGGTCCGCCACGAGACGGCCCGGCAGATCCCGCTGGAGAGATGACCTATGCCTTGCTTTTCAAAATGATAGATCCGTAGTTGGAGGACTTGGCACAGTCTCTGCGACGCACAGGGCAGGCCCCACCGGCCCGCGCTCGAACCCGCGGCCATCAGGAACCCGGACATGAACGAGACCCTCGCCGCCACCCCCCCGCCCTGAACCGCGGATCCGCCGTCAACGCCGGTGGCGCGGCGTGGCCGACCCGACATGAGCGGCATGTCCCCCCGGACAGGGGGTCTCCCCCTATCGAAGATGCCGCGGGACCCACTGTATAAGGAGGCGCCCAATGGAATCTCTCCAGACCCAGGATCTGGCCCTGGAGGTGGCCTTTCACGGCAGCCTCTTCGCGGACCTCATCTGGGCGTTCATCGTCGGCGGACTGGTGGCCTTCGCGTCCTCCCTCTTCCAGCGCCGCAAGTAGCGGGACAGGCCTCCAGACTCACAAATGGCGTTGCGCCCAGGCCACCAGGTTGCGCGCGTCCAGGGCGCCGGACATACGGTCGGCCTCCTGACCCTTCTTGAAGAGCATCAGGGTCGGGATGGAGCGGATGCCGTACTGCATCGCGATGGCCTGGTTCTCCTCGGTGTTGACCTTGAGCAGACGCATGCGCGGCTCCAGGACCCGCGCGGCCTCTTCGAATGCCGGGGCCATCATCCGGCAGGGGCCGCACCAGCTCGCCCAGAAGTCCACCAGCACGGGGATATCGTTGCGCTGGACATGCCTCTCGAAGCGGGCCTGATCCACTGACAGGGGATGACCCACGAACAGGGGTTCGTGGCAGCGGCCGCACTTGGCGCCGGCGCCGAGCCTTTCCGCGGGTACCCGGTTGACGCTGCCGCAATGAGGACAGACGATATGCAAGGCGTCGTTCATGGGATTGTCCCTGGTTGAAAAACGGTACCTCCGACAATGGGTCCCCCCCGGACGGGATTCAAGGGCGGACAGGGCTGGAAAACGACCGCGGCCGCCCCTATCTGAGGGGCATTCGGAACCCCTATCGAGAGAGCACAGTATGGCCGTTTCACCCTATATCGTCGATGTCACCCGGGATAAGTTCGAGTCGGTGGTCCTGGAGGGCTCCCGCGAGCGCCCGGTACTGGTGGACTTCTGGGCGAGCTGGTGCGGCCCCTGCCGGATGCTGGCCCCGATCCTCGAGTCCCTGGCCGACGCCTATGCCGGAAAGCTTCTGGTGGCGAAGATCGATACCGAAAAGGAGCAGGAGCTGGCCATGCAGCATGGCATCCGTTCCATCCCCACGGTAAAGCTGTTCCGGGACGGGCGCGAGGTGGACGCCTTCATGGGCGCCCTGCCCGAGTCCGAGATCCGCGCCTTCGTGGAGAAACACCTGCCGCGTGAGGCCGACAGGCTCCTGGAGCAGGCCGAGGCCGCCCTGGGCCAGGGCGCGCTGGATGCCGCCGCCGCCCTGATAGAACAGGCCGCCCGGGACGATCCCGAGTATCCACGCACCCTCCTCGCCCAGGCCCGTCTCCAGGCCGCCCGGGGCGAGTTCGATGCCGCCGAAGCCAGCCTCCGGCGCCTGCCCCTGGACCACCAGGACAACCCCGAGGTGCAGGCCATGCGTGCGCGGATGCTGTTCCAAAGGGTCGCCGCCGCCGCGCCCCCCGCCGAGGAACTGAAGGCGGCCCTGCGGAAGGACCCGAACGATCCCGAGGCCCGCTATGCCCTGGCCGCCCGGGAGGTGCTCGCGGGTGACCACGCGGCCGCCCTCGAAGACCTGTTGAAGATCATGGCGGGCCATCGCCAATGGCGCGACGACCAGGCGCGCAAGGCCATCCTCGCGGTGTTCCAGCTACTCGGCAATCAGGGGGATCTGGTCAGCAAATACCGGGCGCGCATGACCTCCCTGCTCTTTTGAAGCGCCGTGGAGGCCCCGCGCCCGGCGCCTCCCGGGTTCAGGCCGCCGTGGCCGGAATGAAGGCCATAGGCCGGAATCCGGGCGACGGCGGGCCGGAGATGCGAAAGACCCGATGGTGGGCGGCATGGCGGGCGCGCCCGCGTGGCAGCCTCCCGGGGTTCCGCTGCGCTCCATCCGGGCTGCGATCTGAGTCGCCGCTATACCCCCAGGTTCACAGCAGCGGCTGCCGCCAATAGATATCCGCCAACACCAGCACCGCATACCCCAGTTGCAACTGGGCGGTACGGGCCAGCAGGCCATTCAGCCAGGCGCCAGGGGGGCGCCGCCAAAGGGTCGCGGTCGCCCACAGGGCGGCCGGCAGGAGCAACAGGGGGAGATACAATCGTTCCCAGGCCGCGACGGCAAAGGGCGCCAACACCAAGGCCCCATACAGGCGGCGACTCGGCGGCCTCCCCAGGAGCACCGCCAGGGTGCATTTCCCGGTCTGCCGGTCCTGATCCATATCGCGGTAGTTGTTGACCAGCAGGACCGCCGCGGCGAGGGCGCCAAGGGCGGTCCCCTGGGCCAAGGCCATCGCGGACACCGTGGCCACCTGGAGATAGAAACTCCCCGCCACGGCCACCCAGCCGAAGAACAGGAACACGCAGATCTCGCCCAGGGCACGATAGGCGAGCGGCCGGGGGCCGCCGGTGTAGGCGATCCCCACCGCCACGGCCAGGAGGCCGGCCATCAGCAAGGGCCAGCCCCCGCGCCACACCAGGTAGAGGCCCGAGAGCACGGCGAGCCCGAAGCAGATCAGGGCGGCGCGGTGGACCGTACCGGCATCGAGCCAGCCCCGGGCCACCACCCGTGCCGGCCCGAGGCGTTCCGGTCCGTCCGCGCCGCGACGGAAATCCGCGGCGTCGTTGTGCAGGTTGGCCCCGATCTGGAGCAGCAGGGCGGTCGTCAGGGTCAGGGAAAAGACCAGGGGATCGAACCGTCCGGCCTGGAGCCAGCCCAGCCCCGCCCCCAGGATCACCGGCGTCAGGGAGAGCGACAGGGTGCGTGGTCGGATCGCCAGCCACCACACCCCGAGGGCCCTGGGCCTGCCCTCGATCCCCGGCATCCCTCAGTCCGCGGCGACCGAGGTCCCGGGGGCCAACAGGGGCAGGACCTTGTCGGCGAAGACCTCGTCGTTCAGCAACCCCCGGTAACGCCACACCACCCGCCCCCGGCGATCCAGGAGGACACTGTAGGGGATCATGCGCCGGGTATCCCCCCAACGCTCCAGGATCCCCGACATGGGATCGGCCACCAGCACCGGATAGACGATTCCCAGGGAGCGTCGCACGTTGGCCAGTTTGCGTGGCGCGTCCACGCCGATGCCCAGGATCTGGAGACCACGACCGGCGTACTCCTTCTGATAACGGATCAGATCGTCGATCTCATACATACAGGGCGAGCACCAACTGGCCCAGAAGTTGAGCAGGATCACCCGACCCCGCCATTCGTCCAGGGTGCGGGTCCTGCCCGTGAGATCCGGCAGGGCAAGGGACGGAGCGGACTCACCGCCGGCCATCCCCGGAGCGGCCGCAGGGGCATTGGGGCCCGTACTGAAGGCATATCCCGCCAGGCCCACCCCCATCACCGCGAGCGTGCCCAGGGTCCAGACCCACCGCGGGCTCATCATTGCCTCCCCCCGTCGGCGGGGATCTTCCAGGCCACCCGGTACTTGCCCGCCAATTCCTCCACATAGGCGGCCATGCGCTCGTTGATGAGGGCCTGGCGCAGGCGCTCGCGCACGGCCACGAAGGGCAGGGTCTCACCGGGGCGCCGCTCCACGATCATTGCGAGATGATAGCCGAGGGGGGTCTTCACCACCGCGCTCACCTCGTTGTCGGCCAGGCCGGCGAGGGCCTTGGCCAGGGCCGGATAGCCACTGCCCTGTTTCACCCAGCCCATGTCCCCCAGGTGCTTGCGCCCATAGGGATCGATGCTGTACTCGCCGGCCAGGCGGAACAGGCTCTCCCCCCCGAGGATACGCTTGCGCAGGGCCTCCGCCTCGCCACGGGTGCGCACCACCAACTGCCCCAGGTGCCAACGTTCCCGCAGGCGGGCGTATTCCGGATGGGCCGCGAGATAATCCCGCAGCACCTGGTCGTCGGGCACCCATTCCGCCTCCTTGCGCTCGGCCAGGAAGGCCGGCAGGCGTTCGCGATCGTAGGCGGCCATCCGGCGGCTCAGATCGACTCCCTCGTCCTCGGCCGCCTTGGCGGCCAGGACCAGTTCGGCGCGCTTGTAGAGCCGATCCTCGATCCAGGCCGGGGTGACGCCTTTGGGATCCTCGGAGCCCAGGGCATCGGCGAGGGTGATGCGCAGGCCATCGCCTTCGGCCAGCACGGTGTCCGGAGGGGCGTCCCGGCTGATCCGGTCGCTATGGAACACCAAGTGATAACGTCCCTTCAGGGCCTTGAGGGTCAAGGCCTTGATGGTGCGGAAGCGATCCACCCGGTAGGCGGCACGGGCGGCCTCCTGGGCATCCGCATCGTCCGGGTACTGCTCGTGGATGGCCTGGAGGACATCCGCGGGGATCTCGATCCGGGCCTTCAGGTCGGCCATATAGCGGCGATAGAGCATACCGAGGCGGAAGGCGTCGCGCTCACGTATATAGGCCGGGTCCCGGTCGAGGCCCTGAGCCTTGGCCTCCTGAAGCAACAGGCGCTGCACCACCAAGCGATGCAACAACTGCTTGCGCAAGGCGGCCTGATCCTCAGGCTCCATGGAGGGCATCTGGGTGGCGAAGGGTGAACTGGCCTCCGCCCGTTGGAGATCGTCGGCGGTGACCTGAAGGGCCCCCACCTGGGCCAACACCCTGGGGGCGGCGTTGGCGTGGATCTGACTGGAAAAGACGAGGATCGCGGCCGCCAGGCCGCGGGAGAAAGAGTGCTTCAATCGCATGGAGCGATACCTCTGTGGGTGGTGTTCATAGGGTCCCTTCTCTGCCTTCTGTCTTCCGTTCACCGCCGTCTGACGCGAAAAGGCCGGACGATGTCCGGCCTGAAGGGGGCCCGGTCGTCCCTGACCGGTGGCAGGCGACCTCAGTCGTCGTCCTCGTCCGGGATCGCCCCGCCCTGGTCGGGCGCCGTCCCGTGCATCCACTGCACCGCCAGATCATAGTCGTTGGCGATCGGCTTGCCCTTCCAGTAGTAGTCCTTCTTCTTTGGATCGGCGAGGTAGGGCACACCGTGCTCGTTCACCTCGTGACAGGCCGCGCACACGAAGGGTCCATGGGAACCGTCCGGGTTGTACTGCGGGGCCTGGCGATAGGTGGTGAGGTCGGTGTGCGGCGTCACCGGGTAGAGACCGTGGATGGACTCGTGACAGGATTGACAGGCCAGGCCTGCGTGCCCCTTGGCATAGCGCATCTCGCTGTACTTGCCGGGCTGGTTGATGGGGAAGGCGACCCCACCCTGACCTTCCACGAAGGGCGCGGCATGGCAATCGGCGCAGTGCGGGACGCCCGGCGACAACCAGTAGTCACGCCCCTGGGTGGCCGCATCGTAGGGCACCGCCGCGGCGCCGGTTGCCCCCGCCGGCAAGGACAACGACTTGGGATCCACCGCCGGGTTGGCGGAGAGGATACTGACGTTGATGTCGCCGTCTTCGTCCTTGGTCACCAGCGGGCCCTTGCCCTTGAGGGCGATCACCGCGATGTCGGGGACCAGACGCTTCTTGGCCCAGGTGCGCAGGATCATGGACTTTCCGGGGGTGTCGTTCCCCTTGGCGTCCAGCACCACCTTGGGGTCCATCATCGCCTCGAGTTCCTTCATGCTCACGCCGATGCCCTTGGCGATCTGCTTCAGGGACTTGTTGCGCAGGGTCGTCCCGGTCTGCAGGAAGGCGTTCTTCAGGTTGTCGCGCTGGTAGAGTTCACGCGAGAGCTGAGTGTGGCAGTTGGTGCACCACAGGCCCTTGCCGCCCTTGCCGTTGCCGATCATGGAGACATTCTCCTGCAGCCAGGTGCCGATGGCGTTGAGGTGCTCGGGGGTGCCCACGCCGTCCTTCTCCTTGAAGGGGTTGGAATGGACGTCCCGGCCCACGTAACAACCGCCGGCGGCGTCGCGGTTGTCCCCGTCCGCATAGGCGTTCTTGCCGTCGGGGGTGATGGGATAGCCGAACATGCTGCCGTCCTGACGGTGGGCCGGATGGCAACCCTGACAGGTACCGGTACGGCCGTGGCTGTCCGGATTCGGCGCATGGGTGAGATGCACCGTATGAATGGCCTCCGTCAGGGCCGGCGGGGTCTTGGTCTTGCCGGTCTTCGGATCCTTGAAGGGCTTGGCAGTCAGGACAGCGATGACATTGTCCGCGTGGCACTTCTGGCACAGCACTGGATCACGGCCCAGGCGGTTGTGGGTGGCCCGGCTGTTGGGATCGTAGTTCTTCAGGAACTGGGTGCCGACGTCGTCGTCGTGCATCTGCAGAATGGAGACCGAGGTGGCCTTGAGGTTGGCGATCCAGTCGGAGGCCCCCAGCCCCTTCCAGAAGGCGCGTTCCTGCTTGTAGAGCTGATATTTGTCGCCGTTGGCCCGGTCGTTGCTATGACAGTTGGCGCAGTTGGGCACGTCGATGGGGCTGGTGCCCACGAAGGTGATGGGCCGGCCGTAGTGGCTGTCCAGCACCGGGCGTCCGGTATCGGCATCCACCAGACTCACCCAGGTCTCCTGGAAGGGTTGGATGTCGCTCTCGGTGAGGGTCAGGATATCTTGGGCCGCCGCCTTGTCGGTGAAGGGGGTGAGCGGCAGGCCGAGGGCGTCCCAGATACCGGGGTTGGTCAGGACGATGGGCACGTTGTCCAGGACCGGCGACTTGGTGAAGACGATGGTGCCCTTCTCGCCCGTGTAGTGCAGATGGCCGCCGTGCATGGGGCTGGGCACCGCGGCGCCGGCAGGACCGTTGTCCCTGGGGACGGGGATGTCCAGACCCACCACCTTCTTCTCGGAGTCCTTGCTGGTACCCTTGGGATTGCTGCCCTTCAGGTCTTTGTAGACGTAGAGGTGGGTCCAGTAGGCGTTGGCCACGTTCTCGTTCTTGGTGTACTTGCCGTCACCGTTGACGTCGTAGGGGACGTCCCAATACTTGAGCTTGTTACCCTCGGAGTAGGTGTTGCCGACGAAGCCATAGGCCAGCTTGAAGCGCTTCTTGCCGTCCACCACCACGGTGTGGTCGTCCTCATCCGCTTCGAGCAGTTCCGGGTACTTCTTGCGGCCGGTGGCGGTCTTGATGACCTGAGCCTGGACCGAGTTGTAGGGCGGCAATACGCAGCAGTAGGTGAAGTCGAAGCCGGTACAATGCATCCCCAGCTCGTAGTTGATGGTGATGTTGTAGTCGTTCTTGGGCTTGCTGGGATCGGCCGCCACCGCCGGGCCGCGATAGTTGATGTTGCCCTCGGGCGCCACCAGGCTGGGCTTCGGTGAGGGCGCGGGCGCGGCGGCGGCCGCCGCGGGCTGGGGCGCCTGATCGGTCGCGCAGCCCGTGGTCACCGCCGCCGCCAGGGCCGCGAACACCATGCTCTTTCGTAACATAGGATCTCCCCCTTTTCGGGACGTAGAAAATGGAAGGGACTGAATGCCAGAGGCACCGGGGACATGGTGCCCCCGCTATTGTTGTTCTCTTGGATCTTCGATCCGAGACGGCCGCGTCCCGACCGTACTCGTGGGAGAGTAAATAGCAGATTGCCCGGGTGATTTCAAACGGCGACGCCATGACGAAACGCAATCACTGGCCTTGCAGGGCCCCAGGCCTCACCCAGAAATGTGAACCAGTGGCCATTTTCCACACAGAGTGGGCGGGGTTACGGAACGTCCCGGGATGACGCATACTTTCCGCTACAGTGGTACAGGTACTCGATCTCTAGACTCCAGGAGCCAACGATGGACATTCTCATACTCCGCCATGCCATCGCCGAAGACCGGCTCATCTTCGCCGCGTCCGAGGCCAACGACGATCTGCGTCCCCTCACCGGCCGCGGCCGCCGGCGGATGGAGCGGGGCGCCCAGGGAATACGCCGGGTCCTGCGGCGAATCGACATCATCGCCACCAGCCCCTTGGTACGTGCGACCGAGACGGCCACGATCCTGGCCCGCACCTACCTGGAGGCACCGGAACTGGTGGAACTCCCCACCCTTGCGCCGGGAATCGACCCGGCCGAGACCACACGCTGGCTCGGGACCCAACCTCCGGAAGCGGTGGTGGCCCTGGTGGGACATGAACCCGACCTGTCTTCGTTGCTGGCCTGGCTCACCACCGGCGGCCGCGAGGGCTTCACCCACCTGCGCAAGGCCGGGGCCGCCCTGGTGCATTGTCCAGGTGAGCCGGAAGCGGGTGGCGGTCAACTCCAATGGCTGGCGACCGCCAAACAATTGCGTCTCCTCGGTGAGCGGACCCTTGCGCCCTGATCCCCGGGATTTCCCGAGGTATACCGCCCACCCTTTCTTTGGGCATAATCCCGTCTACCTGGACTCCAGGTCCAGCGAGAATGTACCCAAAAGACAATGTATCCCAGACCTGAGTGGAGGAAACCCCATGGCAGAACTCTTTTCCGACGAATGGATGAAACAACTCAAGGACGCCTGGAACGCAGAACCGGAGGTCAAGGACAGGCTCGCGGAGATTGGCTTCAATTCGGTCATCACCTGTGGCTTCAAGGATGAGGAGCAACCCCGCGGAGTGTTCGTGGTGGAGAACGGCGAATGCGTGCGCGCCGGCACCTACAACGGAGAGGAGCCCGACTGGGATATGCGCGCCGACAAAAAGGACTGGATGAAGTGGGTCGAAAAGGGGATCGGCATGGCCGGCATGGGCATGGCCTTCACCACCGGCAAGCTCAAATTCCTGAAGGGCGATTTCAAGGGCATGATCAAGGATCCGCGCATGGCCGGCCCTTTCGTCAAGAGCTTTGGTCTGATGAAGCAGATCGGCGCCGAATGACACTTTGATCCCTATGGGATTGCGCATAGGAGCGGCACTGACGGGGGCATTGCTGTTCCTCGCCGCCTGTACCGAGGTGTTGAACCGACCGGAGATCGAGCCACCGGTGGTCTACCTCAGTTCAGCGGAAGCCACGGACCCCGCCCATCCTGAGGCGGGCTATCGCCTCACCCTCAGGGTGCGCAATCCCAACGCCATGCCACTGCCCATCCTGGGCCTGCGCCTCCGGTTGGATCTCGCGGGCCGTTCCTTTGCCGACGCGGTGACGTCTCAGGGTCTGGATCTCCCGGCCTACGCCGAGGCCCCCCTCGAACTCAAGGTCCATCCGTCCCGTCCGCTGGAGGCCCTCTCCGACCCCGATCACCCGCCCCTTCCCTATCGCCTCGAAGGCAAGGTGGGTTTTGCCAACGACCTCCCGGCGATGGAGTTTTCGGGGGAAGGTGTTCTCCCCCCTGCACCTTAATTCTGCTTTATCACGTTTCCGATTGCCGTCTCAGCCATCGGGATTGGTGGCGGCAGCGTCACCCGGACACGCCAAGGCGGTGCAGGCCAAGGCCCACCGTCGCATCCTGCGCGTATTTGCTCGAGGCGGGATACTCGACAATCTTTTCTTGGAAGTCTTCCGTCCCTTCCTCTGAAGCAGACAACTCTTTACCACCCCACAGCGACCTTGCGACGACCTCCCTCCCCGCCCGCCGCTCCATCCTGGAGTACCAACGCCGTCGAGCACTATAGAGAAATCCATCTATTCGCCCACTCCCCTTCCGACCTCCCTCCATCTCATCCCCACCCCATAAGCCCGGGGGTGCGCCCGGCCGGGCGCGTCCGTAGCATAAACCCGTCGCAGGTGAATATTTCGTTTTTCGAGGGTTTCCCTCGTGCTCCTGGGCAAGGCGTGGAGGCAAGTCCTAGCGTCATAGCAGGGACTATGGTGAGCTTTCACGACACCACCCAGGGGTGCGCGGACAGCCGCAGTTGCGAAATATTCAGGTGCAACGGCTATAACATCGGTGATGACAGGCTATCCCGCCTGGGCCTGGATCAGATAGCGGACCGCCGCGATCACGCCGAGGAAAGCGGTGAAGGTGAGGCCCAGGGACCAGAACATGAATCGATCGGTACGCCTGGTCAGATGTTCGAAGCGCTTGTCCATGGCCTCGAAGCGTTTGTCCATGGCCTCGAAGCGTTTGTCCACGGCCTCGAAGCGCTTGTCCATGTCCTCGCGCAGTTCGGCGAAGCGCTTGTCCATGGCCTCGAAACGTTTGTCCACGGCCTCGAAGCGCTGGTTCATGTCCTCCCGGAGTTCCTCGAAGCGCTTGTCCATGGCCTCGAAGCGCTTCTCCATGAGCTGGAATCCGCGCTCCATCAATATCAATTGATGCTTGAGCGTCTCCTCCACCCGGACCAGGCGTTCGCGCAGCTCCACCTCGTAGACCGCCGGGGGCCTGGCCAGGCTCTGGTCGGCCAGCCATTCGGCAATATGGGTCTTGATGAATTCGATGTCTTCGGCCTGGAGACTCATGGGCAAAAGCTTAGCACAGGCAGGGTGTCTGCTTC
>JALSSC010000075.1 GCA_026984455.1 Chromatiaceae bacterium | reverse complement strand
CACGACCATGTGGGACCGGCGGCGGCTCTGGAGCGGCGCGGCAAGGCCCTGGGCCGGAAGTGGCTGCGGGGGGTGGGGGCCTGCCGGCGCTTGTGGGGGCCGGCGGATGGAGGCCGGGCGATGGGCCGGGAGAGGCTCGCGGGGATCGCCTGACGGTCACGACCGGGTCGGGCGACCGCCGCCTTCGGCGTCTTCCGAGCAGAACGGTCTCCTCGAATGCACCGACGGACCTTTCCGGCCCACGCTCTCAACGCAGAGCCGGAGCCAGGCGTGTGAGAAGGCGCGCCACCACAGCGATGGGGAAGCTCTTGTCCCGGACCCGAAGGATCCCGTCCTGCAAGCTCAGATCGAGAATCACGCGGTCGTCCCGCAGGTCGATCAGCCCCAATCCGGCCAGGGCCTCCAGGCGCCTCCTGGCGGTATGCCGGTCGCCGTCCCCCCAACGCAGCCAGAACTCTGCCAGGCCCCGGGGCAATGCCAGGGACAAGCGGCCGCGCAGGTGATCCCAGGCATTGCCCGCGTCCAGGGCGAAGGCCCCGAGCACCAGGTCGAGACGCCCCTCCACCCGGCCGAGGGCGGTGGGCAGGATGAAATCGTCCACCCGCACCCGGCCGCCCTTGGTGACCCATTGGCTCACCAGCAGGTTCTGGAGCCTCAGCCTCTGCAACGGATCGGTGGCGTTCAACCAGGAGACGAAGCCCTCGAAGGTGTCGTTCTCAGGCAGGTCGGCGCGCAGACGACCGGCGATGGGCTCGCGCCCGGGGCCCTGACCGCCACAGGCGAAGGCAACGGCCGCGGGACGGGGGGTGCGCTGGCCCCGGCAGACCAGGGCGGTGACGCCATAACCACTGCCGGCGAAGGCATAGTCCAGGGCGGCCACGGAGAGATCGAGACCGTCCCAGGGGCCCTCGGGGGTACGGCGGTGATGCACCTGGAGGCTGACACCGGCCAGGTCCAGCCTGCGCGCACCCTGGAACAGGGCGAAGCGGTCGAATCCAATGCCGAGATCCAGACCGACATCGGCCGAATCGCCGCCCATCCCGCCTGCGTAACCGAGTTCGAGCCCGCGGAGATCGACCCCGGCCAGGCCCGCCGTGGCCTCGCGGTGGAAGTCGTGACCCTTGAAGGTGAACATGATCGAACCGTCCCAGTCCAGGCGGCCGCTGAGATCGGTCCGCAGACCACGCCACAGAGGGGGGGCCTCCACCAGGGCGTGGCCCAGCACCGAGGCCGGACGTATCCGCGGACGGCCTTTGCGCAGGCCGTCCAGGGGCAGGGGACCGTGATAGACCTGGGCGTCCAGGGCCACCACCAGCCCCCCGGGCCAGCGCAAACGCCATCCCGTCACGCTCTCCAGATAGCCGGAGCGGGTGTTCCCCTGCTCCACCCGGCCCCCCGTGCCCACCACCCCGGCCAGGGCCTCGGGCAGGCGCCACAGGATCAGGCGCCCACAACACCAGGGCAGTATCAGGACCAGGGCAGCGAGGGCCAGGACCAGGCGGACCCGGCGCCAGCGAGGCCTCATCCCACAGACGCCCCCTGCGCCGCCAGGGCCTTGCGCACCGCCGTCAGGATACCTTCGGGGTCGAGGCCGCAGGCGCGGAGCTGTTCCGCGGGAGCGGCCTGTTCGACGAAGCGGTCCGGCAGCCCGAGGTGCAACAGGGGCACCGGGTGGCCCGCGGCCGCCAGAAGTTCGGCCACCGCGCTGCCGGCCCCGCCCGCGACGGCGTTCTCCTCCAGGGTCACGAGGAGGCGATGGCGGGCGGCCAGGTCCAGGATGAGGTCGCGATCCAGGGGCTTGACGAAACGCATGTCGGCGACGCTGGCATCGAGGGACCCGGCCACCGCGAAGGCCGCACTCAACAGGCTGCCGAAGGCCAGAAGGGCCACCTCCCCTCTCCCCTCGCGGCGCAGCACGCCCTTGCCCAGGGGCAGGGTGTCGAAGCCGCTGCCCGGATCGACTCCGGGACCGCTGCCGCGCGGATAGCGCACCAGGGCGGGTCCGGGGTGGGCATAGGCGGTCTGCAGGGCGCGCCGGCATTCGCCCTCGTCCGAGGGGGCAAGGATCACCAGGTTGGGGATACAGCGCCCATAACTGAGATCGAAGGCCCCGGCGTGGGTGGCCCCATCGGCCCCCACGAGACCGCCCCGGTCCACCGCCAGGGTCACGTCCAGATCCTGCAAGGCGATGTCATGGATGAGTTGATCGTAGGCGCGCTGAAGGAAGGTGGAGTAGATGGCCACGACCGGTTTGAGGCCCTCGCAGGCCATGCCCGCGGCCAGGGTGAGGGCGTGCTGCTCGGCGATGCCCACGTCGAAGAAGCGCTCCGGATGGCGCTCGGCGAAGGCGGTCAGGCCGGATCCCTCGCACATGGCCGGGGTGATGGCGTGTGTGCGCGGATCGCGGTCGGCCAGGTCGCACAGCCATTGACCGAAGACCTGGGTGTAGGTGGGGCCGGCCTTCGACTTCGCCTCCATCTTGCCGGTGGCGAGGTCGAAAGGGGTCACCCCGTGGTAGGTGACGGGCTCGCCCTCGGCCGGCCGGTAGCCCTTGCCCTTCTGGGTGACTACGTGCAACAGCCGTGGCCCGTGCATCCCTTCCATGTTACGCAGTGTGGGCACCAGGGAGTCGAGGTCATGACCGTCGATGGGACCGATGTAGTTGAAGCCCAGTTCCTCGAACAGGGTGCTGGGCATCACCATGCCTTTCATGTGCTCTTCCCAGCGCCCGGCCAGTTCCTTGAGAGGGGGCAGCAGGGCGAGGGCCTGCTTGCTGCCCTCGCGCATGCGCGTGTACAGGCGCCCGGAGAGGAGGCGCGCGAGGTGGCTGCTGAAGGCCCCCACCGGCGGCGAGATGGACATGTCGTTGTCGTTCAGGACCACCAACAGGTCGGTGTCCAGGACACCCGCGTGGTTCATCGCCTCGAAGGCCATGCCCGCACCCAGGGCACCGTCGCCGATCACCGCCACCACCCGGCGACCCTCGCCCTTGGCCCGGGCGGCGATGGCCATGCCCAGGGCGGCGCTGATGGAGGTGGACGAATGGCCTACGCCAAAGGTGTCGTAGGGGCTCTCTTCGCGCCGTGGAAACCCCGAGAGGCCATCCTTTTGGCGGAGAGAGGGGAAACGATCCCGGCGTCCGGTGAGGACCTTGTGGGCATAGGCCTGATGGCCCACGTCCCAGACCAGGCGATCCTCCGGGGTGTCCAGGCAATAATGCAGGGCGATGGTGAGTTCCACCACCCCGAGCCCGGCGGCCAGGTGCCCACCCGTGCGTGAGACGGTCTCGATGAGAAAGGCGCGCAGCTCCCGCGCCAGCTCCGGCAGGACCCTGGGGTCCAGGCCACGCAGGTCCGCCGGGGAATCGATGGCATAGAGGAGGGGATAGCGTTCGCGCTGGGGACCCTCGCCGAGATAGATGGATTCGGGCATGGGGCATCGAAAGGTTGGGGAAACATTCTATTATACCCCTTGCACACGAATATCTCGCGACCAGGGGGCCGCCCTCGCGCCCCCGGGCTTTGTATGGATGATGGGTTTCGTTCCTCAACCCATCCTGCCGGCTCAGCCCTGTCCCTGACCCTCGTGTTCGTCCTTTTTCTCGACGTCCTCATCCATGAGGATGCGTTGGCCATCACCGTCGAGGTCGTCGAACTGGCCGCTGCGGGCGGCCCAGAACAGGACCCCCACGGCCACCAGGCCGAGGATGATCATGCCGGGGATCAGGCCGTAGATGACGTCCATAGGTTCACCTCTCCACAGGGGGTTGGGGAGACCGCCTCGCCCCCTTGAACAGGGTGCGCAGGCGGGCCGAGTTGCCGATCACCGCCAGGGAACTCACGGGCATGGAGATGGCCGCCACCAGGGGAGTGACCAGGGCGGACATGGCCAAGGGCACCATCACCGTATTATAGAGAATCGACAGGCCGATGTTCTGGCGGATGGTGCGCAGGCTGCGCCGCGACAACGCCAGGGCGAGGCGCACCCGGTCGAGTTCGCTGGAGATGAGCACCAGGTCGGCGCTGGCGATGGACACGTCGGTGCCCGAGCCCATGGCAATGCCCACGTCCGCACGCACCAGGCCCGGGGCGTCGTTGATGCCGTCTCCCACCATGGCCACGCGATGGCCATCGGCCTGGAGACCCGCGATGACCCGCTCCTTGTCCTCGGGCAGGACCTCGGCGATCACCTCCATGCCCCCGAGGCGGGCGGCCACGGCCTCGGCCACGGCACGCCGGTCGCCCGAGAGCAGGGTCAGGCGCACCCCGTCGGCGCGCAGGGCGTCCATGAGTTCACGCGCCCCGGGGCGCAGGGGATCCTCCACCTGGACGAAGGCCTGCTCCCGCCCGTCGAGGGCCACCCGGAACCCGGCCGCGTCCCCCGGCACCTCCAGACCGGGGGCAGGTACGACCCCTTGGGCGCGGAGCCAGTCCCCGCGCCCCGCGAGCAGGCGATGCCCGGCCACCTCCGCCTCGATACCCCGGCCCGGATGGGCCCGCACCCAGGCGGGCGGCGGCGATTCCAGCCCCAGGTCCCCGGCCAGGGAGACCAGGGCCCCGGCGAGGGGATGCTCGGAGCCCCGCTCGGCGGAGGCGAGGGGGGCCAGGACCGCGCCGAGGCCGTCAGGCAGGGGCCCCTCGCCGTGCCAGTCGCCATGGATCGAGCGCACCCCCACCACCCGCACCTTGCCCTCGGTGAGGGTCCCCGTCTTGTCGAAGACGAAGTGACGAATGTCCGACAGGCCCTCCAGGACCGCGCCGTTCTTCACCAGGATGCCGTGGCGGGCGCCGAGCCCGGAGGCCACGGCGATGGCCATGGGGGTGGCGAGGCCGAAGGCGCAGGGGCAAGTGATGATGAGCACCGAGGTGGCGGCCATCAGGGCCTTCTCGAAGTCTTCGCCCCACCACCACAGGAAGGTGACGGCGGCCAGGCCCAGGGTCACGGCCACGAACCAGGGCACCACCCGGTCGGCGATGCACTGGATCGGCGCCTTGCTGGCCTGGGCCTCTTCCACCAGGCGGATGATGCGTCCCAGGGCGGTGTCCTTGAGGGTACCGGCGACCCTCAGGCGGACCGCACCATCGCCGTTCAGGGTCCCCGCGGTCAGGCCGTCGCCCGGCCCTTTCGGCTGGGGTTCCGACTCCCCGGTGAGCATGGACTCGTCCACCCGGGTCTCACCCTGGACGATCTCGCCGTCCGCCGGCACCCGCTCCCCCGGACGCACCAGGACCAGGTCTCCCGGACGCACCGCGCGGATCGGCACCAGGTGCTCACCGGAGTCGTCCAGCCGGGTGGCCACCCGCGGCTGGAGGTCGAGCAGGCGCTGAGTGGCCGAGACCGCCTCGCGCTTGGAGACGGACTCCAGAAAACGCCCCACCAGGATCACGAACAGGAAGTTGACCAGGGTGTCGTAATAGACCTCGTGCCCGGGCGCCAGGGTCAGGGTCACATAGACCGAGTAGGCGTAGGTGATGGTGGCGCCGATGGCGATGGGCAGGTCCATGGTGAGGCTGGCGTGGCGCAACCCGGACCAGGCGGCGCGGAAGAAGGGCAGCCCCGAGTAGGCCAGGGTCGGGGTGGCGATGGCGAAGCCCACCCAGTAGAACAGACTGCGGAACCCGCCCCGTTCGGCCCCCGAATAGAGGGCGATGGAGATCCACAGCAGGTTCATCATGGCGAACCCGGCGAAGGCCATGCGGAACAGGAGCGCCCGATTCTGGCGGCGGACCGCGCCCTCCGCGGCCTCGGGGTCGAAGGGGGTGGCGGCATAGCCCAGGTCCGCCAGGCGCCGCAGGAGGGTGGAGAGATGGACCCGGGCGTCGTCCCAGCGCAGACGCAGACGCTTGCCGGTGAGGTTGACCCGCGCCTCCTGCACCCCCGGGGTCTCGTCCAGGGCGCGTTCGATCAGCCAGACGCAGGCGGCGCAGTGGATCCCCTCCACCAGCAGATTGACCTCGCGGCCCTCGCCCAGATCCTGGACGAACTCGCTCTGGACCTCTTCGAGGTCGTAGAGGGCGAGTTCTTTCGGGGGTTCGGGGGGCGGACCCAGGATCTCGCCCTCGGGGGTGCGCTTGTAGAAGCCCTCCAGGCCGGCCCGGTGAATGGCCTCGCACACCGAACGACAGCCGTTGCAACAGAACCGCCGAGCCGCCCCGCCCACCTCGGCCGCCACCGCGGCCTCCGGGGGCACGGGCAGGCCGCAGTGATAACACCGCTCGGGGGCATCGTTACTCACGCCGGGCTCAAGGGGTCTGCGGCGGCTCCAGGACCGTGATACGGCGGCCGACGTTGTATTCGTCGTCTCCCTGACGGACACTCACCAGGATGTCCCAGATCCCCTTGAGGGGAAAGGCGGCATCGGCCCGATAACGGCCCGCGCCCTCCTCCTTCATGGGGATGGAGAAATCGCGCGAGGCGTCCGAAGGGCGGTAGGCATGGAAGGTCACCGCCTCCGGCCGCACCGGCACCCCGGCCTTGTCCACCACGGAGAAGCGCATGGGCTGCATCCGCCCCGTCACCAGCTCCTGGGGCAGGTTGATGGTCATCAACCAACCCGGATCCTTGGCGAGCCGCGACAACAGGCTCCTTTCGTAATGCTGACCACGCTCGTAATAGTCCTTCACCACCAGACCGGGGTTGCTCGTGACCGCGAACCAGACCATCGCCGCGTTGACCATCAGGACGATGACCACAGACGCCACCCAGCCGATCACCCAGGGGCTCTTCCAGGCGGGGGTGGGGGTGCTCCGGGGGTTCTCCATGCAATACCTCTCGAAGGGGGAAGAGAGTCAATGACGCGGGCCGATGAAGACGCTCTCGCGCGAATTCTCCAGGCGCTTGCCTCCCGGACCCGTGGCGCTCACGTGGAACTCGATGGGCATCGATTCTGCCTTCAGATTGGCCAGGGGCACACGCACATAGACCACCTTGGGGGTCACCGTGGACGGGTGGGCCACGACCGGCCCGTCGGCGCCTACCAGTCTGATGCCCTTCGGGCCCGACACGCTGAGGGTCACGGGCAGTTTCTCCGGGAGCTTGTTGAGGATCTTCAGCGTATATCTGTTCTGAATGGAACCGTCGCTGAGGCGCACGAACAGGGGTTGGCGCTCGTGCAGCACCCGCACGGCGATGTTCCCCAGGGTGCTGAGACCGTAGCCGATGCCGGACACCGCCAACAACAGGATAGCGGAATAGACCCATACCCGGGGGCGCCGCCAGAGGGGATCCACCGGTTTGCCCTCGATCTCTTCCAGGGAGGCATAGCGGATCAGGCCGCGGGGGCGTTTGATCTTGTCCATCACGGCGTCACAGGCGTCGATGCACAGGGCGCAGGTGATGCATCCCTCCTGCTGGCCGTCACGGATGTCCACGCCGGTGGGACACACGGCCACGCACTGCTTGCAATCCACGCAGTCGCCGTACTTGTCCGCGGCGTCACCCTTCTTCCTCCGGCCGCGCGGCTCGCCCCGCTTGAAGTCATAGGTGGGCAGGACGGTGGTGGCATCCACCATCACCCCCTGGATACGGGCGTAGGGGCACAACCAGAAACAGGCCTGCTCGCGCAGCCAACCGGCCAGGGTATAGGTGCCGGCGGTGAACATGCCCACCAGGACATAGGCGACGGTCCCCGCCTTGCCCGTAAAAAGATCGGGCCACAACTGCCAGGAATCGGTGAACCAGGCCGCGAAGCTGATTCCGGTGAGGGCGCCGATGAGGACCCATACCAGGTGTTTGACGAATTTGACCCGAAACTTGTGGAGATCCATGGGCGCCTTGTCCAGCTTGCGCCGTTTCTGCGGAGGGCCTTCTAGCCGTTCCTCGATCCATGTGAACCAGTCGGTCCAGACCGTCTGGAAACAGAAGAATCCACACCACACCCGGCCCGCCAGCGCGGTCACCACGGCCAGCAGGATGGCGAAGAACAGCAGGACCAGGGAGAGCATCCAGAAGTCCTGAGGCAGGATGGTGATGTCGAACAGGTGGAACTGGCGATGGGGGATATCGAACAGGACCGCCTGATGACCGTTCCAGCGCAGGTAGGGCCCGAGGAACAGGATCAGCCAGACCGAACCGGTCAGCCACTTGATGGTGCGCCACCTCCCTGGGATTCGCTTCGCGTGGATGGTCTCCCCACCGGTATTGATGTGCCAGTGGACCGCCTCGTCGTAGATGTCTTCCATGGAGCCGGCCGCGGCTTTGGCTTGATTTTCGCTCACTGTAGGATTCTCCGGCGTGTCCAGCGGGAGCCGGCGAACAGCAGGTCATGCCGCTCCCCGAAAAGGAGATAACTCAAATGAGACCCCTGCGATGCTGAGAGGTTCCGCATTGAGGGCGGAATACTAGCCCAAAGGAGACCGTTCCAGCATTGCGGATTCGCAATAACCGCCCGTGAAAGACACAGGCAACTTTATGATAATAAATGGAAAACAACAAAAAAAGGGAGGACGCGCCTCCCTTTTTCCAAGAACATGAGCAGGGTTCAGGACGATTGCCCTTTGTGCCTCTCCTCATCCGCTTTCATCATCTTGGTCACCTTCCAGCCGATGAAGACCATCACCACCACGGCAAAGGCCACACCGAAGATCGACAGCCAGAATACATAGTCATAGCTCAGATTCATCTCGACTCTCCTGTGCAGGAACCCGGATGACCCGAAGACCACCCAGGACAACCTGGGGACGGTAGCGGCGGATCACTGACCACCACCCAACTCATGGACGTAGACCGCGACCTTGTTGATGTCCACCTTGCTCAGCTTGCCCCGGAAGGAAGGCATCTCTGCGTTACGGGTCTTGGGATCGTTGGGATCGTTGACCCCGTGGGTGATGGTGTACTTGGCACTCTCCACCCCACCAGGGGCGAAACGCCAGATGCTGTCGGTCAGATTGGCCGAACCCATGGGCTTGAGGCCCTTGCCGTCCATGCCATGGCAGGCGATGCAGCCCTTCTGCAGGAATAGGGGCTCCTTGGTGATATGGCCACTGGCCTCGGCCTGGGCGAGCTTGTCGATCTCGGCCTCGGTGAGGGGCTGGCCGCCCTTGGCCGGCATCACGCCCTTGCGACCGCCCGTCACCGTGGTCACGATGGTATTGATATCACCACCGTAGAGCCAGTCGTCGTCCGCCAGGACCGGAAAGCCGGGGTTGCCCTGACCACCCGCGCCATGGCAGGGGGCGCACTTGTCGCCGAAGATGACCTTGGCCGAGGCCAAGGCGTACTGCTTCAGTTCCGGATCGGCCAGGATCGCCTTGGCATCCATGCCCTTGAGGCGCTCCTCGTATTTGCCACGCACGGCCTCCACCTCGGCCACCGACTCCTTGTACTCCTTGATCATGGTCCAGCCAAGGAGACCCTTGTTGGGCTTCTGACCCAAGGGATAGGTTGGATACAGGATGCCATAGGCCACCCACCAGATGATGGACGCCCAGAAGGCGATCATCCACCAACGCGGCGGTGGATTGTTCAGCTCCCGCAGGTTGTCGTCCCAAATGTGGCCGGTGTTGTTCTCACCGGGAAAGGGATTATTTTCCGCCATCTTTCTCTCCAGTCTCTATCTTGTCCTCTTCCATCGGGATGAATCGCCTGGATTCGAGCTTTTCCCGATTCTTCGGACGAAACACGTACACGTAGGCAACCACCAGGAGCAGGGCGACGACCACCGTCAGGATCGTACCGATCCAGTCGTTCAGGGTCATCGCCGCCCAGTCCGTGTGGAAATGGGCCTTCAGATCACTCACGGTAGTCCTTGGAGTCATCCAGTTTGGCCATGGTGCCCAGCACCTGAAGGTAACTTATCACCGCATCCAGCTCGGTCTTGCCCTTCAGCAAGGCCGGCGCGGCGACGATGTCCTCGTCGGTATAGGGCACGCCCACGGTCCTCAGGCCACGCATGTGGGACTGAATGGTCTCCGCGTCGGCCACGGGCGTCTTCTCCAGCCAGGGGTAGTTGGGCATGACCGATTCAGGCACCACCGAGCGCGGGGCGCGCAGGTGCTTGCGGTGCCATTCGTCCGAATACTTGCCGCCCACCCGGGCCAGATCGGGGCCGGTGCGTTTGGAGCCCCACTGGAAGGGATGATCGAACATGGACTCGGAGGCCAGGGAGTAGTGGCCATAGCGCTCCCGTTCGTCACGGAAGGGACGCACCATCTGGGAGTGGCAGAGATAGCAGCCCTCGCGCTGATACACGTCGCGTCCGGCCAGTTCGAGGGCGGTATAGGGGCGGATGCCGTCACCCTTCTTCCAGTTCCACTGGCCATCCTTGGTGACGATGGGGGTCTTGCCCACGCCGGACCAGACGATCTCGGGAAAGCGGTTGTGCTCCATGGTGTCCTTCATATAGAACAGGGGCACGATCTCCACGATACCGCCGATGGAGAGAACGATCATAAGCATGATGAGCAGACCCCAGACGTTGCGTTCCATACGCGCCTGGAGGCCCTTCTCCGCGTTGTTCTGCGACATATCGATACCTCCTTCGAATCAGGCCGTGGCCACGGCGGTACGCGCCTTGGCCAGGGTCCCCTCGACCGCGGCCTTGCGCACGGTCATGAGGATGTTGAAGAGCATGAGGATGCCACCGAGCAGGAAGATGGCGCCGCCCACCGCGCGCATGGCGTAATAGGGGTGCATGGCCTCCACGGATTCGGCGAAGGTGTAGGCCAGGGTGCCGTACTCGTCATAGGCCCGCCACATCAGACCCTGCATGATTCCGGAGACCCACATGGCGACGATGTAGATCACGGTGCCGATGGTCATGGTCCAGAAGTGGGCATTGACCAGCTTGGTCGACCACAGCTCGGTGTGGAAGGTGCGGCTCACCATGTGATAGAGGGCACCGAAGGAGACACCCGCGACCCAACCCAGGGCGCCGGAATGGACGTGACCGATGGTCCAGTCGGTGTAATGGGACAGGGCGTTGACGGTCTTGATGGACATCACCGGCCCTTCGAAGGTGGACATGGCGTAGAAGGCCAGAGAGATGATGAGGAAGCGCAGGACGTAGTCGGTGCGCAGTTTGTCCCAGGCCCCGGAGAGGGTCATCATGCCGTTCACGGCCCCGCCCCAGGAGGGGATGATCATGGCCAGGGAGACGGCGGCGCCCAGGGAGCCGGTCCAATCGGGGAGGGCGGTGTACTGGAGGTGATGGGCACCCAGCCAGACGTAGCCGAACATCAGCGCCCAGAAGTGGATCACCGACAGGCGGTAGGAATAGACCGGGCGGTTGGCCTGCTTGGGCACGAAGTAGTACATGATGCCGAGGAAGCCGGCGGTCAGGAAGAAGCCCACCGCGTTATGCCCCCACCACCACTGGATCATGGCGTCCTGCACCCCGGAGAAGATGGAGTAGGACTTGAACAGGCCCACCGGGATGGCCAGGCTGTTGACCACGTGCAGATAGGTGATCATCACCATCATGCCCAGGAAGAACCAGTTGGACACGTAGATGTGGGAGGTCTTGCGGTTGGCGATGGTCATCAGGAAGTTGAACATGTAGGCCAGCCAGACCACCGCGATGAGGATGTCGAGAGGCCATTCCAGCTCCGCGTACTCCTTGGACTCGGTGAGACCGAGCGGCAGCGTGATGACCGCCCCGACAATCACCAGGTTCCAGCCCCAGAAGGTGAACCAGGCCAGCTTGTCGCTCCACAGGCGGGTGGCGCAGGTACGCTGGACGCTGTAGTAGGCCGAGGCCATCAGGGTGCAGCCACCGAAGGCGAAGATCACCGCATTGGTGTGCAGGGGGCGCAGGCGCCCGAAGGTGATGTAAGGAATGTCGAAGTTGAGTACCGGCCAGGCCAGCTCGGAGGCGATGTAGACGCCCACCGCCGCCCCGACCACCAGATACACGACCGCCATGATGGCAAACCAACGCACAACGTCGAAGTTGTACTTTTGTTCAAGTGCCGCTTCCATGAACCCTCCCAATCTGTCAGGTTGGTATGTGAACTACGGAAGGCGCCTGCGGGGCACCCCCATCCGCTTCTGCAAAGCGCGGGATATGACACTACAAGCGAGTGAGGGAAGTCAAGGATAAGACATGTAAAATATTTTGAAATATGAATGAGTTAGAGGGATAACCCCGCGTTTTTCAATCGCTTTTTTGACCCAGATCACTTGACATGCATCAATTGATCCGGATCAATCTTGGGGGCAGAGAGGTCCACAGGGCCTCATCACCGGAAAAAGGCGTCTGCCGAGAAGCCCTCCCGTTCGAGGATCACGCGCAGCTTGCGCAGGGCGTCCATCTGGATCTGGCGCACCCGCTCGCGGGTGACACCGAGTTCCTGGGCGACCTGTTCCAAGGTGGAGCGTTCGTAACCGTGGAGGCCGAAGCGGCGTTCCACCACCGCCCGCTGTTTCGGATTCAGCTTGGCCAGCCAGTGGTCCAGGTTGGCCTGCACGCCCTGATCCTGAATCCCTTCAGTGGGATCGGGGACCTGCTCGTCGGCGATCATGTCCACCAGTGGACGGTCGCTGTCCTTGCCGTAGGGGCTGTCCATAGAGGCAGAACGCTCATTCAGGCCGAGGATACGCTTGACCTCGCCGATGGGACGATCGAGGAGTTCCGCGATCTCCTCGGCGCTGGGTTCGTGGTCCAGCATCTGGGCAAGCTGGCGGGCGGCACGCAGGTAGACGTTGATCTCCTTGACCACGTGAATGGGCAGGCGCACCGTGCGGGTCTGGTTCATGATGCCTCGCTCGATGGTCTGGCGGATCCACCACGTAGCGTAGGTGGAGAAACGAAACCCCCTTTCCGGATCGAACTTCTCCACCGCCCGTATCAGGCCGAGATTGCCCTCTTCGATGAGGTCGAGCAGGGGCAGGCCGCGGTTCAGGTAGCGGCGGGCGATCTTCACCACCAGGCGCAGATTGCTCTCGATCATGCGCTTGCGCGCCGCCTCGTCCCCGGCCTGGGCGCGGCGCGCCAGATCCACTTCCTCCTCCGCCGTCAGGAGACGGGCCCCCCCGATCTCGTTCAGGTACAGGCGGGTGGGGTCCGCCGGGGCATCCCCTCCGCGCAGGCGCGGCGTTGCAGGCGGCACCAGTGGCTCCTCCTGGACCGCCGTGGCGGAGTCCTCCTCGGCCTCGGCATCCTCTTCCCCAGGAACCAGCAATTCTTCGTCCATGGAGTCCGGATCCGGGATCGCGTCCGGTTCTGTCGTCTCGTCGGGCCTCATCCGTCTTCTCCCATCAACGCCGGGGCAGGTACCTGAGAGGATCGGTGGGTTCGCCATTATGCCAGATCTCGAAATAGAGCAGCGGCCGGCCGCCAGGGGCCCGTCCGCTCTCCGCCAGGATCGCGCCCGGCCTCACCCGTTGGCCTTCTCTCACCCGCAGGCGGCGGTTGAAGCCATAGGCACTGAGGTAATCCGCACCATGTCTGAGGATCACCAGCTTACCGTAGTTGCGCAGGGCCGCGCCGCTATACACCACCTCGCCCTCCGCTGCCGCCCTCACCAGCGTCCCCACCGGAAGGTCGATCCTGATCCCCTGGCGCGTCTTGTCGTTCTTGCGAAAGAGGCCCACCACCCGGCCACGGGCCGGCCAGATCCAACCCTTATGCGCCTTGGCCGGACCCCGGGCGGGATGCTGCCGCGGCGGTCGCTTCACCGTCTCATCCCGGGTCCGCGGGGGCGGAGGCGTGGCCCGTCCCTTCCGTGCCCGGGCAGGGGTATGCCATCCCGGCGGCCCGCTCCCCGCCGGGGGGAACAACCGCAAACGCTGCCCCGGGCGGATCACATAGGGCGCCCGGATACCGTTCCAGGCCGCCAGGCGGTGATAGTTAAGACCGTACCCCATGGCAATGGAATACAGGGTGTCACCCGGTTTCACCCGGTACCAGCCCGTGTGCACGGGCGCCGCGCGCGGCCCTTCACGGCTCTCCACGCGCGCCGGTGGATGGCTCCCGCAGCCCCCCAGGACCAGCCCCATCAGCGGGAGGACCAGCGCCCAACGCATGGGACGGCCTCCGCCCCTACCCCCGGTTGAGCAGCCAGACCAGGATCACCAGCCCCACCAGGAGCCAGCCCACGCGATCGATGTAGCGGCGCAGCGCCCGCTCCATGGGGGCGCCACCCCAGGCCATCAGCCCCGCCACGAGGAAGAAGCGCGCCCCCCGGCTGATCACCGAGGCGAGAAAGAAGGGTACCAGGGCCATGGACACAACCCCGGCGGTGATGGTGAACAGCTTGTAGGGGATCGGCGAAAAGCCAGCCAGAAACACCGCCCAGAAGCCCCATTCGTCGAACCAGGCCCGCACCTCCAGATATCTGGCCCAGTAGCCGGCCTCATGCAGCAGGGGCTCAACGGCATCAAAGGCCCAATGCCCGATGAGATAACCGAACAGGCCACCGACGGCCGACCCGAGGGTGGCGACGAGGGCATAACGCCAGGCCCGCTCCGGCCGCCCCAGGGCCATGGGGGCGAGCATCACGTCCGGGGGAATGGGAAAGAACGAGGACTCGGCGAAACTCAGTCCTCCCAGGTACCAGGGGGCATGGGGATGCCGCGCCCATTGCATGGCCTTGTCGTACAGTGGGGAGAAGATGCGCATCAATGGGTGCCTCCGAGCAGGGGCACGAAGCTCACCTGCTCCAATGGTTGGCGTTCATAACCGCTCAGGGTACGGCTGACCCGGGTCAGGATCTGACCATTCTCGGTGGCCACCGGCAACACCAGGGCCGCACCTATGTCCAACTGGGCGATCAGCGGCGCGGGGATGCCCTCGGGGGCCGCGCTCACCAGGATACCCGAGAAGGGGGCGTACTCTGGGAAGCCGAGGTGACCGTCCCCGTGGCGGAAGCGCACGTTGCGCAATTCGAGCCGTTGCAGACGCCTCTGCGCCTGTCGGGAGAGCGCCTCGATGCGCTCCACGGTGTACACACGCTTGGCCAGGGAGGCCAGCACCGCGGTCTGATAGCCGGAGCCGGTACCGATCTCCAGGACCTGATCCAAGGGGCCCGCCTCCAGCAGCACCTCGGTCATGCGCGCCACCATGTAGGGTTGCGACAGGGTCTGCCCATAGCCGATGGGCAGCGAGCTGTCCTCGTAGGCGCGGCTCGCCAGGGCCTCGTCCACGAACAGGTGGCGCGGCAGTGCCGCCATCACCCGCAACACCCGCGGATTGCGGATGCCCTGCTCGCGTAGGCGTCCGATCATGCGCTCACGGGTGCGTGGCGAGGTCATGCCCAGGCCCATGAAGTGAGGACGACGCCCGCTCATGGCGCCTCCATCCACGCCGCCAGTCCGTCCAGGGCACGATGACGGGTCAGGTCCACCTGTAGCGGGGTCACCGACACGCAGCCCTCGCGCAGGGCGTGGAAATCAGTGCCCGGCCCGGCATCCTGCTCGGGACCGGCCTGCCCCACCCAATAGATGGGCCGGCCCCGCGGATCGCGATCGGCCACCACCGGCTCGGCCTTGTGGCGGTGGCCAAGGCGGGTCGCCCGCCAACCCTTGAGATCCGCATACGGGAGGTCCGGCACGTTGACGTTGAGGATCACCCCCGGATCCAGGGCCTGGCGGCGCAGACGACTCACCAGCTCGGCGGCCACCCGCGCGGCCGTGGCCAGGTGGCGAGGATCATGGGCGGCGATGGACACCGCCATGGAGGGCAGCCCCAGAAAGCGCCCTTCGGTGGCCGCGGCGACGGTCCCCGAATAGAGCACGTCGTCACCCAGGTTGGCCCCCGCGTTGATCCCTGCCACCACCATGTCCGGCTCCCGTTCCAAGAGGCCGGTAATGGCCAGGTGGACGCAGTCGGTGGGCGTGCCCTGTACCCGGATGAAGCCGTTGGGCAGACGCTCCGCCCGCAAGGGCACGTCCAGGGTCAACGAATGGCTCGCCCCGCTGCGGTCGCGTTCGGGGGCCACCACGGTCACCTCGGCGCTACGCGCCAGGGTCTCCGCCAGGATCGCCAGCCCGGGGGCCTGGTAACCGTCGTCGTTGCTGATGAGGATGTTCATAATCGAGGCTGCATTTCACCCTACCCCGAAGGGGCTGACAAGTGCGGCGGACCCGAACCGCCACAGTGTCCGGAAACCCGCCGGCCAAGGCTATACTCCCCGGCGAGTCCGCTGGGCCAGGGGGATGGACATGAACGAAGACGCAGACGAGAACCCGGACCTGTTCCGGAAGGAAATGGACCAGGTCCGGCCACTGCGCGCCGACAAGGTGGAGCCCTTCCACCGCCGGCCGCCGCCGCGCCCCCTGCCCCAGCCCCGGTTCGACGACGAGCGCGAGAGCACGGACCTGTCCGAACAGGAGGTGGAGACGGGGGACTACCTGGAATTCAGCCGCCCGGGGATACAACAGCGCCTGTTCCAGGACCTGCGCCGCGGCCGTCTCGAACCCGCACTGGAACTGGACCTGCATGGTCTCAGCGTGGCCTACGCCGGGGAACTGCTGGACGAATTCCTGCGCGAATGCCGCCGCCGGAGGATCCGTTGCGCACGCATCATCCACGGCAAGGGCCTGCGCTCGGCCGGTGGTCAGCCGGTGCTCAAACAGAAGGTCAACTACTGGCTGCGCCTGCGCGACGAGGTCCTGGCCTTCTGTTCCGCCCCGCCCTGGGCCGGGGGCGCGGGCGCGGTGCATCTGCTCCTGCGTAATCCGGGCAAGGGGCGCCGCCGCCAGCACGAACGGCGCTGAGAGGGCCGTTTGGCACCCGCGGGCTTCCCCGTTATCATGGCCCGATCCAGATCCACACGGCGATCCCCCATGTCTCCCCAGGCATCCATCCAGGACCACCCCGTCTACACTTGGCAGGACTACCGTACCTGGCCCGACGACGAGCGCTGGGAGATCATCGACGGCGTTGCCTACGCCATGGCCCCGGCGCCCTCCACCCGCCATCAACGAGTCACAGGGAACGTCTTCTTCCACCTCCGACAACGGCTTTCAGGCAAGGACTGTACCCCCTTCATCGCCCCCACCGACGTCCATCTTTCCGACCTGGACGTGGTCCAGCCCGACTGCCTGGTGGTCTGCACTCCGGAGCAGATCCGCGACACCCATATCGAGGGACCGCCGGACCTGGTGGTGGAGGTGATCTCCCCCAGCACCTCGGCCAAGGATCTGCGCCAGAAGCGGCGCCTGTACGAACGCAGCGGGGTCAAGGAATACCTGGTGCTGGACCCCCTCGAGCACTACGCCCTGCTCTACCGCCGGCACGCCGGGGCGTTCGCGGAGGCCGGCGTGTTCGCCGCCGACGAGACCCTCACCCTGGACAGCCTCGACGGCCTGGAGATCCCCCTGGCCGAAATATTCGAACTCCCCGCGCCCCGCGCCCCCAGAAACCCGCCCCCGGAATGCGCAACATGACCCCGCCCCCCGGCAACCTCTATCTGATCTCCGCCCCCTCGGGGACCGGCAAGGGCACCCTCATCAGGGGCCTGCTGGAACGTGAGCCGAACCTGCATCTGAGCATCTCCCACACCACCCGCCCGCCGCGCCCGGGCGAAGAGGACGGGGTGCACTATCACTTCGTGGACCGGGCCGCCTTCCTGGAGATGGTGGAGGACGGGGCCTTCCTGGAACACGCCGAGGTCTTCGGCAATCTCTATGGCACCTCCGAGGCCGCGGTACGCGGGCCCCTGGAGGCGGGCCAGGACATCCTGTTGGAGATCGACTGGCAGGGCGCCCGACAGGTCCGCAGGCGCTTTCCGGAATCCTGTTCCATATTCATCCTGCCGCCTTCGTCGGCGGCCCTGCGCCAACGCCTTCAGGGCCGGGGACAGGATGCCCGCGAGGTGATCGAACGTCGTCTCGGCGAGGCTGCGGCCGAGGTCGCCCACTACGCCGAATACGACTACCTGCTGGTGAACGACCGCCTCGACCAAGCCCTGGAACGGGTGTTGGCGGTGGTCAGGGCCTACGCCCTGCGCGAGGCCGCTCAAGCCGTGCGCCTGGCCGGCCTGTTGGCCGATCTACAAGAAGCTTGAACCTTTGCCCGCCCCGGGTGGACATCTCCGTCCACCGGCCTCCAGAGGGCACCTCCGTGTGCCACTCCCCGCTACTGCGGCCGCCCCTCGCACCCCCGGGGCGATGGACGATTGCTCGGCATGGTCCCCCTCCCCTGACTCGCTTCTGCGCCTTGCCCAGGGGCCCGAGGAACACCCTCGAAACGCGGTATATTCACCTGCGACGAGCACGCTCACAGCGCAACGGCCGCCCGCCGGGACCCTGCCGGTCGAGCCGCACACGACCGGCGTTGGACAGGATCACCGCCCGTGGCGGCGTCCCACCCGGGACCGCGCAGAAGGTCAGGGTGAGATTGCTGCCCGGCGACGAGCCATCGTAGCGATAGACCACCCGCGGCCGATGCACGCTGGAGCGGATGCGTATGCCATGGCTGGCGAGGGACTGGTGATGGCGTACCAGGACATCGCCCGGGCCGGGCCGGCGGTCATGATCCAGGTCCACGAACAACAGATAGCCCTGACTCCAATCCCCGCCACGGCGACAGCTGTGCCCATCCGGGCTCGGGCAGAGGATGGCCTCGCCCCCCCGGTTCACGGCAGTGCTGCGGGCCAGATGGAGGGCCGTGACCAGGCCATTGACCTCACTCACCATGGCATTGCCGGCCAGCAGGCCCTCCAGAGAGGGGATCCCGAGCCCCAACACGAGCCCCAGGAGACCACCGGCGAACAGGGCCTCCACCAGAGTGAAGCCCGTTTGCTGTCGTCGCTGTATCCTCATGATCGCCTTCCTCGGAGAGTGGAATCGTGGAGATCATGAAAACAAGAGACGACCCCGCCAGGGTAGGGAAAAGCCCGCAGATCGGCGTCTGCTGACGCCGCTCGTCTTGGTAGGCGAACGATGATGGCCTGTGCGCATTCTCCACACCGTGCTTGGGTAGGGTGTTCGCCGCCGGCCCCTCACTACCCGACGGCCATTGTCGGGGACGGGCACCGACCCGTGGTGGGGATCCACCACCGAACCCGGTTCGAGGGCATCGACGAGAAATGCCCGCAAACTTTCTGCTGCTGTCTCACCTTTGGTAGACTCGGGGTCTTTTTCAGACTAAATATCAGGTCCGCGGGGATTCTTCCCCACGGCAGGAGAGTATTGATGGCGCGCATTACCGTAGAAGACTGCCTGGAGCATGTGGACAACCGTTTCAATCTGGTCCTGCTGGCGGCCAAACGGGCACGTCAGATCGAGCACGGCCTCGATCCCCTGGTGCCCAGTAACAACGACAAGCCTACGGTCATCGCCCTGCGTGAGATCGCCGCCGGCCTGGTCACCCCCGAGACCGTGGAACCGGAGGAACCGCCCGAGGGGCTGGAGATCAGCGCGGTGGAGAAGGCCCTGGTGGAGGAGATCCGCGCCGAGGCCGACCGGC
The DNA here is from genome assembly GCA_026984455.1 of Chromatiaceae bacterium. Classification (GTDB taxonomy): domain Bacteria; phylum Pseudomonadota; class Gammaproteobacteria; order Chromatiales; family Chromatiaceae; genus JALSSC01. The sequence goes on along the minus strand of JALSSC010000075.1, from coordinate 12,433 downwards.
AGCAAGAGGCGCCCTGACCCTCGTGAGGCCTGCAAGGAAAAAACTCGGGGATACCGTGAAGGACCCCTCTCCCGCAGGAAGAGAGAGATGATGGGATACGCTGGGCGCGACCTGCCCACCCAGCCCGGAGCCTTGCGTTGACCCCCTCGCCAGGCAAACGCCCACCCCCGCCCTCCCCGCCCACAGGGCCGCCCGAATACCGTATTGCCGACCTCTGCGCCGAACTGGAGGCCTACCTCACCCCCAAGCAGATTCGCGAGGTCTACCGGGCCTTCGTGTTCGGCGCCGAGGCCCATGAAGGCCAGCGGCGTCAGTCCGGCGAGCCCTACATCTACCATCCCCTGGCGGTGGCGCGGATCCTCGCCGGGATGCGCATGGACCACAAGTGCCTGGTGGCGGCGCTGCTCCACGACGTCATAGAGGACACCCCTACCGCCAAGGAACAGCTCGCGCAGATCTTCGACCCCGAGGTGGCGCAACTGGTGGACGGCGTGAGCAAACTCACCCAGATTCACTTCGGATCACGGGTGGAGGCCCAGGCCGCCAACCTGCGCAAGATGCTCCTGGCCATGACCAAGGACATCCGGGTCATCCTCGTCAAGCTGGCGGACCGCCTGCACAACATGCGCACCCTGGGGGCGCTGCGCCCCGACAAGGCCCGGCGCATCGCCCGCGAGACCCTCGAGATCTACGCCCCCATCGCCAACCGCCTGGGCATCAACAGTATCCGTCAGGAGTTGGAGGACCTCGCCTTCGCCCACTATTGGCCCTGGCGCTACCGGGTGTTGCAACGCGCCGTACGCGAGGCCCACGGGGCGCGCAAGGAACTCACGGAGACAGTGCTCATGGCCCTCAGGCGGCGCCTGCGCCAGGAAGGGATCGACGCCGAGGTCCTCGGGCGGCGCAAACACCTGTACAGCATCTATCACAAGATGCGGAGCAAGGGCCTGCGCTTCTGCCAGGTGATGGACGTCTATGCCTTCCGCATCATCGTCGACCGCATGGACACCTGCTATTGCGCCCTGGGCCCGGTGCACAACCTCTACAAGCCGGTCCCGGGGCGTTTCAAGGACTACATCGCCCTGCCCAAGTCCAATGGCTACCAGTCCCTGCACACCATCGTCATCGGCCCCCACGGCGTACCCCTCGAGATCCAGATCCGCAGCGAGGCGATGCACCGCGTGTCCCAGTCGGGGATCGCCGCCCACTGGATGTACAAGACCACCGAGGGTGGCGACGGCGGTATCCAGGCGCGCGCCTCGGACTGGTTGCACAACCTCCTCGATCTGCAACAGGGGGTCGGCGATTCGGTGGAGTTCCTGGAGCACGTCAAGGTGGACCTGTTCCCGGACGAGGTCTACGTGTTCACCCCACAGGGGCGGGTGATGGTGCTCCCCCAGGGGGCCACGGTAGTGGACTTCGCCTACGCGGTCCATTCCGACCTGGGCAATACCTGTGTGGCAGCGCGGGTGAACCAGCGTTTCGTGCCCCTATCCACCCGCCTGCACAGTGGCCAGACAGTGGAGATCATTCCCAAGACCGATGCCCACCCGCGTCCGGAATGGCTGGCGTTCGTGGTCACCCCCAAGGCCCGCACCGGCATCCGCATCTTCCTGCGAAATCTGGAACGGCGCGAGGCCATCGATCTCGGCCGGCGCCTGCTCGACAGCGAACTGGCCGCCTGGGGCATCACCCTGGACCAGATCCGCCGCGAACGCATCCAGGGCTACATCGAACAGATGGGGATACCGGATCTGGACGAACTCTGCCGCCAGGTCGCCCTGGGCGACCGCCTGCCGCTGCTGGTGGCGCGCCAGCTGGTGGGCGAGGACGTAGAGGCCATACGCCAGCCCACTCCGCGCACCGCCGGCCATCTCGCCATCAAGGGCAGCGAAGGCATGGCGGTGTGCTATGCCAAGTGCTGCCGGCCGATCCCCGGCGATGCCATACGCGGGATGTTCCACCCCGGCAAGGGATTGGTGGTTCACCGCGCCGAATGCCACAATCTGGGCGAACCCACCACCAACTGGGTACAAGTGGAATGGGACTGCTCGGCGCACATCGAGCTGCCCACCGGGATCCGCATCTCCGTCACCAACCAGCGCGGCGTCCTGGCGCGTCTCGCAGCGGCCATATCGAGCCAGGGTTGCAACATCGAGGACGTGGGCATCGAAGAACAAGACGGCCTCAGCAGCCGCCTGCGTTTCGTGGTCACGGTACGCGACCGCCAACATCTGGCCGGACTCATACGCCACCTGCGCGGCCTGGAGCCGGTGCAACGCATCCAGCGGGTGATGCAGTAACCGTCATGGCGCGCCTGTCTGCGCGCGATGCACGGACGCCATCCCCGGCGGATAGCGCCTCAGCCCTCCGCCATCCGCACCGGCAGGCGTTGCGGCCCCCAGCGTCCGGGTTGGGCCTCGAACACCCCGGCCAGAGGGGTGCCACAGCGGTTGCAATGGCCCTGGGCGTCCAGGTTCCAGGTACCGAGCACGTACCAGTCGCGCTCGATGAGCAGTTGCCCGCAGTGATGGCAGTAGGTGCTCTGGCCGGCCGGATCGTGGACGTTGCCGGTGTAGGCGTAACGCACGCCGTTGGCCATGGCGATCTCGCGCGCCCGGGTAAGGGTGGACGGCGGGGTGGGAGGCACGTCGCGCATCTTGTAGTCGGGATGGAAGGCGGTGAAGTGCATCGGCACGTCCGGCCCCAGGCGCTCCACCACCCAGCGGGTCATGCGCTCGATCTCGTCGGCGGAGTCGTTATGGCCGGGAATCACCAGGGTGGTGATCTCCAACCAGCAGTCGGTCTCGTGGCGGACGTACTCCAGGGTGTCGAGTACCGGTTGCAGATGGCCCTTGCAGATCTTGCGATAGAACGCCTCGGTGAAACCCTTGAGGTCGATGTTGGCGGCGTCCATGACCGCGAAGAACTCCTTGCGCGGCTCCGGATTGATGTACCCGGCGGTGACGGCGACGCTCTTGATACCCTGCTCCCGACAGGCGCGGGCGGTGTCGATCGCGTATTCATGGAAGATCACCGGGTCGTTGTAGGTATAGGCCACCGAACGCGCGCCCAGTTGCCGGGCCTTGGCGGCGATGGCCTCGGGACTGGCGGAATCCGCGAGGATGTCGATCTCCCGCGACTTGCTCATATCCCAGTTCTGGCAGTACTGACAGGAGAGGTTGCAGCCGGCCGTGCCGAAGCTGAACACGGGAGTGCCGGGCAGGAACTGGTTCAGAGGTTTCTTTTCGATGGGGTCCACCACGAAACCGCTGGAGCGCCCATAGGTGTTGAGCACGATGCGGCCGTTCTCGGCCGAGCGCACGAAGCACAGGCCCTGCTGGCCGTCCTTGAGCTTGCAGTCGCGCGGACAGAGATCGCACTGCACCCGCCCGTCTTCGAGGTGGTGCCAGTGTTTCGTGGGGAAGTGGCTCGGTTCGACGTGCATGGCGGCCTCCGCGGGGGAATGAGCGAATCTATCCATGATATTGGCATGGTTAAGGCCGCTTTCAATGCCCTGTGAGCGCCGACCAGCGCATCTACACCCCCCCATAGGCCAGGCGCCCCCCCATCCACCGCGCCTCCAGGGCCGCGGCCCGTTCGGGCGCGGTGCGCAACAGGTGGTCGGCGGCCGCCCGGGCCGCGGGCAGCAGGTCTTGATGCCCCAGGGGATCGGCCACCCGGTACTGCACCTCACCGGTCTGACGGGTCCCGAGGACCTCCCCCGGACCACGTAATTCCAGGTCCTTGCGGGCGATCTCGAAACCGTCGTGACTGGCGCGCAGGATGGCCAGGCGTTGCCGCGCCTGCCGCGAAAGGGGGTGATGGTAGAGGAGCAGGCAGTGACTGCGCTCAGCCCCCCGGCCCACCCGGCCGCGAAGCTGATGCAACTGCGCCAGGCCCAGGCGCTCGGGGTTCTCGATGATCATCAGGCTGGCGTTGGGCACATCCACGCCTACCTCGATCACGGTGGTGGCCACCAACAGCCCCAGCTCGCCGGCCTTGAAGGCGGCCATCACCCCCTCGCGCTCCGCGGCAGCCATGCGCCCGTGCACCAGACCCACCCGGACCCCCGCCAGGACCTCGCCCAACAACGCGGCAGTGTCTTCGGCGGCCTGACATTGCAGGGCCTCGGACTCCTCGATCAGGGTGCACACCCAATAGGCCTGACGCCCGGCGCGACAGGCCTCGCGCACCCGGGCGATCACCTCCTCGCGACGCCCATCGGGCACCGCCACGGTGGTCACCGGGGTGCGCCCCGGCGGCAACTCGTCGATCACCGAGAGGTCCAGGTCGGCATAGGCGGTCATGGCCAGGGAACGGGGGATGGGGGTGGCGGTCATGATGAGCTGGTGGGGCACCCCGCCCTCCCCGCGGCCCTTCTCTTTCAGGGCCAGACGCTGATGGACCCCGAAGCGGTGCTGTTCGTCCACCACCACCAGGCCCAGGGCCTGAAAACGCACTTCCTCCTGAAACAGCGCGTGGGTACCCACGGCCACCCGTGCCCGGCCCTCGCGCAGGGCCTCCAGGGCGGCGCTGCGCTCGGCCCCGCGCAGGCGGCCGGTGAGCCATATCGGGTCCACCCCCAGGGGCTCGAACCAGGCGCGCAGGTTGTGCAGGTGCTGTTCCGCCAGGAGTTCGGTGGGGGCCATGAGGGCGGCCTGACGACCGGCCTCCACCGCCTGGAGCAGGGCCAGGGCGGCCACCACCGTCTTGCCCGAGCCCACGTCACCCTGTATCAGGCGCAGGGCCGGCACCCCGGCCTCCAGGTCGCGGGCGATCTCTGCCGCCACCCGGCGCTGGGCCGCGGTAAGGCGGAACGGCAGGGCCGCAAGCAGGCGCCGGCGCAGGGCGCCATCCCCCTTCAAGGCCGGCGCGGGGATGCGCCGATGCTGGGCACGCAAGCGGCGCAGACCGATCTGATGGGCGAGGATCTCTTCGAAGGCGAGGCGGCGCTGGGCCGGATGCCGGCCCTGTTCCAGGGCCGTCCGGTCCGTGTCCGGGGGCGGTCGGTGGAGCAGGGCCAGGGCCGCATGAAGCCCGGGCAGGCCGCGCAGTTGGGGCAGGTCCGGCGGCAACCAATCGGCGAGGCGCGCCGGGTTCTCCGCCAGGGCCTCCAGGACCTGGTCGCTGAGACGGCGCCAGGTGAGCTGGTGCAGGCCCTCGGTGGTGGGATAGATGGGGGTGAGGCCGGCCTCCCCGGGGGGCGAGCGGCCCGCGTCCAGACGCTGGTACTCGGGGTGGATCATCTCCAGTTCGGTGGGACCGCGGCGGACCTCGCCATAGCAACGCAGCCGTACCCCGGGGGCCAGGGCGGCGCGCTGGGCATTGGAGAAGTGGAAGAAACGCAGCAACAAACGCCCGCCGCCGTCGCTGAGCAACACCTGCAGCGAGGTCCGCCGCCCGGCGCGCACCTCGGCTGCCGCCACCTCCCCCTCCACCTGGGTGCAGAGGCCCGGATAGATGCCCGCCAGGGGCGTCACCCGAGTGCGGTCCTCATATCTCAGGGGGAGGTGGAAGAGCAGATCCTGAAAGGTCTCCACCCCCACCCGGGCGAGGCGTTCGGCCACCCTGGGGCCGACCCCCCGCAGCCGGACCACCGGGGTCTCATGGAAGAAGGGGGCGGCTGCCTGGGGCAAAAGGGTCCTCGTGCTAACATTGGGAATACCCGTCCATTCAAACAGAGCCCACCATGGTCAAACAAGCCGGATTCGAGGTGACCACCCGCGCCCGGGGCACCTATCTCATCGATCGCCAGGTCCAGGAGATCGTGGCCGCCAGCGGGATCGACACCGGCCTGTGCCAGGTCTTCGTCCAGCACACCAGCGCCTCCCTGATCCTGTGCGAGAACGCCGACCCCCAGGTACGCCGCGACCTGGAGGTGTTCATGACCCGCCTCGCCCCCGACGGCGACCCCCTGTTCGATCACACCCAGGAAGGCCCCGACGACATGCCTGCCCATGTGCGCACGGTCCTCACCCAGAATGGCATCACCCTGCCGGTACGCCGCGGGCGCCTGGCCCTGGGGACCTGGCAGGGCCTCTACCTGTGGGAACACCGCGCCCAAGGCCACCACCGCCACCTCATCGTCAGCGTATGGGACTGAACCCCGTGAATACCCCCACAGGGCCGTCCTGCCCCACGAGCCGTCGCACCCCCGACTACCGCGGGGTGGAGATCGTGGAACGCCATCCCGATCCCCCTCCGGCCGACTACCGCGAGGCCATGGCCCTGGCCGAACGCATCGCCGACGAACGCCTGGGCGAGCACATGCTGCTGTCCTGGTACGACCGCGACCGGGACTTCGAGGCCCCCCAGGGGTCGAGCGAGTGCCACCAGGCCGGGGCCGTCCCCGGATACGTGGACTATGGGCTCTATCACGGGGCCAAGCTCAAGGTGGACATCGATGGAGGGCGGTTCGTGTTTTTCTATCTGCCGTTGGACGACGACCTCACAGGCTGAACCGCCTTCGCAGACTGATCGGTAAGAGCGCCGACCCGGTCCTGAGTTACGCCAGGCCCCAGGTACTGAAGGGATGGGCCGCGAGATAGGCATTGTAATAGCGCTCGTCACCCGAGACCTCCTCGCCCGCCCAGGGGGGGATCTCGGGGCGCTCGTCGGCGCGCGCCAGTTCCACCTCGGCCAGTACCAGCCCGCGATTGGCCCCTTCGAACACGTCCACTTCCCAGCGCCGGCCCGCGTGTGGGACCAGGTAGCGCGTCTTCTCCACCACCCCAGACAGGGCCAGTTCGGCGAGCATCGACTCGGCCTCGTCCAGGGGCAGCGAATACTCGTATTCGCTGCGGGAGATCCCCCGCGAGGCCCCTTTCAGGGTGAGCCAGGCCGCGTCACCCGCGATCCGCACGCGCACCGTGACCCTGGGGTCGGCGCACAGGTAGCCCTGTTTCAGGGGTATGGCACGGGTCGCCGCCTCGCGCCAGTCCTCGTCCCGCACCAGAAACTTACGTTCGATCTCTTGGGCCATGGGATCAATCCAGGTCCGCGTGGAAACCGATGGTACGCCTGCGCCCGTCGCGCTTGAAACGGACCTCGCGTTGCAACCCGCCGAACAGGCGTTCCGCGTCCAGGATATCGCCGGTCAGCCGTATCTGCCGGACCACGGTGGCGAAATCGCCTGGGGTGAGCCGGTCGAGACCGGCCAGGGCGGCCTTCCAGCGGGCCTTGTCGGCCTCGATGCCCTTTTCCGCCAGTACCTGACGGAACAGCCCCCAGGCCTGACGGACGCGGAGGTAGTCGAAGCGGATCTTGAGATCGAAGCGGCGCAGGGAGGCGTCATCGAGGCTGTCCATGAGATTGGTGGCGCAGATGAACAGGCCCTCGAAGGCCTCCATCTGGGTGAGCAGTTCATTCACCTGGGTCACCTCCCAGCTCTGCTGGGCACTGCGACGGTCGCGCAGAAAACTGTCGGCCTCGTCCAAAAGGAGCACGGCGTTGTCTTCCGCGGCCTGCTCGAACATCCCCGAGATGGCGGCCTCGGTCATGCCCACGAAGGGACCGAGCAGATCCGAGGCACGCTTGAGTAACAAGGGCCGGTCGAGGCTCTTGGCGGCGAAGCGGCCAAACTCGGTCTTGCCGGCCCCGGGCGGGCCGTAGAGACAGATACGGGCGTTGCCATGCCGGCGGATACCCTTCACCAGGCGCTCCAGGTCCTGGTCCGGGTTGAGGAAATCGAGGCTGTAATGCGTGGGTGCCCGCGGCCCGGACAGCAAGGGACGCTCGTAACCCATGGCATTGAGGGTATGCCCGAGGAGACGTTCGAGATCCCGTTCCGTCCGCTCCGCATCGCCGCCGGTCACGCTCAACACCCGCGCCGCCCGCGAGACCAGGGCCGGGGCCACATCGGGGTTCTCGGCCACGCGCTGGATCCATTCGTCGCGCACCGGCAGGCCCCGCATGTGGCGGGCGAGGATGCGCCGGCGTTCGCCCCGGGGCGGCGTGCGCAGTTCCAGGACCACGTCGAAACGGCGGATGAAGGCGGGATCTATGGGCTCGATCTGATTGCTGATCCAGATGGCCGGGGTCGGGTTCTCCTCCAACAGGCGGTTGACCCAGGCCTTGTGCTTGTCGTCCGCCGGCAACCGTCCGAAGAAGGGCAGCATCTGATCCTGGAAGACGTCCTCGATCTCATCGAACAGGATCAAGGCCTTGTGTTTGCGCGCCAATACCTGCTGACTGAGCTGATAGGACGAGAACCGCTGGGGGCTGGCGATGGGATCGCCCTCTTCGTCCTCGGTCCGGATCTCGTAGAGTTCGAGCCCCAGGTCCCCGGCCAGGGTGCGCACCAGCTCGGTCTTGCCGGTGCCGGGGGGGCCATACAGCAACAGGTTCACCCCCGCCATCCGGGCCTCGGCGGCGCGGGCCAGGTAGCGGTGGACGAGGCGGTAGTCCTCTTTCATGTGCGCGAAATCGCCGGGCTCGAGTTCGGGCGCGGGGGCCGCGCGGAAGTAACGCCCGAGGATATCCTGGAGTTCCTGCCGTGCTTCGAGCAGGGCGTCCACCAGGCCAGGGGCGGGACGCAGCTTGAGGCTCAGGCGCTCGGCCCCGTCCTTGTTCAGATCGAGGATCCCTGAACGCAACAGCAGCCCATGGCTGGCGAGGGCCCTGCGCACCTTTCCGGGCGACGTATCCAGGAGCACCGCGAGGACCTGTTTCACCCGCCCGGTAGACAGGGTACCGAGGGTATCGGCCACGTCGTCGAAGCCCTGATGGCTCTGCAGGATCACCGCTAGGCCGAGGATGCGGCGTTCCAGCTTGCTGAGGCCGATGTGCTTGCCCAGACGGGAGAGATTCTTGCCCAGGGGCTTGGCGATACCCGGCGGCCGCGCCCGGTGAGCGTCCAGGCGGTCGCCGAGGGCGGCGAGAAACTCCTTCTTGGACAGGGGCTCGTCCTCGAGTTGGCCGAGCCCCACGGCGCGCAGGACCGCACCGTCGAAGGTGGGATTCTTCGGATAGCCGGTCATGCCGCGCACCCCACCCAATTCGAGCAAGATCTTCAGGGACCAATACTCGGCCACGCGATGACAGGGGTGATCGCTGGTGTAGTTGCGCTCGCGGGGCAGATCGAGCAGGTCGTCCAATGGCATGGCGGCCTCCTGGAGGGGCACGGAGGATGGGGAGAGTTTACACGCTGGACGCGCCGATGGGGGGAAGGGAAGTTATATACCCGTCGCACGTGAATATTTCGCTACTGCGGCCGCCCCTCGCACCCCTGGGCGGTGTTGCGAAAGCTCGCCATAGTCCTCGCTATGACTCGCTTCCGCGCCTTGCCCAGGAGCACGAGGAACACCCTCGAAAAACGAAATATTCACGTGCGACGGGTATACCCGTGCGCCGGAATATGAGGACACGGCGGCGTGGATGCAGGGCCATACCCTTGCCAGCCCGGGGGGATGGGGGCATATTCCACCCCCTCGCCCCTCTCCTGACAGCCACCCCCGGACCCGAACCATGCCCGAATCCAAGGTCTACGACGTACTCATCATCGGCAGCGGGGCCGCCGGCCTCGGCCTCGCCCTGCGCCTGGACACCTCCCTGCGCATCGCGGTGGTCGCCAAGCGCGAGATCAAGGAGGGCAACACCCTGTATGCCCAGGGCGGCATCTCGGCGGTGCTGGACGCCGCCGACTCGGTGGAGTCCCACGTCCAGGACACCCTCGCCGCGGGGGCCGGGCTGTGCGACCCCGACACCGTGCGGCTGGTGGTGGAAAGGGGGCCGGCCGCCATCCAGTGGCTGCTGGATCAAGGCGTGGAGTTCACCCGCCGCAGCGATCCCCGCGGGGGCTATCACCTCACCCGCGAGGGCGGCCATTCCCACCGCCGCATCATCCATGCCGCCGACGCCACCGGCGAGGCCGTGGAGGGGACCCTGGAGGCCAAGGTACGGGCGCGCACCAACGTGGACCTGTACGAGAACCACATCGTGGTGGACCTCATCACCGCGGCCAAGCTGGGCCGGCGGGAACCGCGTTGCCATGGCGCCTACGTCCTCGACAAGGGCAGCGGCCGGGTGCTGACCTTCGCAGCCCACTTCACCGCCCTGGCCACCGGCGGGGCGAGCAAGGTGTACCTCTATACCAGCAATCCCGACGTGGCCACCGGCGACGGCATCGCCATGGCGTGGCGCGCCGGTTGCCGAGTGGCCAACATGGAGTTCATGCAGTTTCACCCCACCTGCCTCTTCCATCCCAAGGCCAAGTCGGCCCTCATCACCGAGGCGGTCCGCGGCGAGGGCGGGCACCTGCTCCTGCCCGACGGCAGCCGCTTCATGGAACGCTTCGATCCACGCGGCGAGCTGGCCCCGCGCGACGTGGTGGCGCGGGCCATCGACCACGAGATGAAGCGCCTGGGGGTGGAGCACCTCTATCTGGACATCAGCCACAAGCCCCGGGAGTTCGTGCTGGAGCACTTCCCCAGCATCCACGAGCGCCTCCTGGAGTTCGGCATCGACATCACCACCGAGCCCATCCCGGTGGTCCCCGCGGCCCACTACACCTGCGGCGGGGTGATGGCCGACCACATGGCCCGCACCGACCTGGAAGGCCTCTACGCCATCGGCGAGGTGGCCTATACCGGGCTCCACGGGGCCAACCGCATGGCCAGCAACTCCCTGCTGGAATGCCTGGTGTTCTCCGCCCTGGCGGCCGAAGACATCGAGGCCCGCGCCCCCCATTACGGCCCCACCCCCGCCCTGCCCCCCTGGGACGAGAGCCGGGTCACGGATTCGGACGAAGAGGTGGTGGTCTCCCACAACTGGGACGAGCTGCGCCGCTTCATGTGGGATTACGTGGGCATCGTGCGCACCAACAAACGCCTCGCCCGCGCCCAGCGTCGCATCGACCTGCTGCGCCACGAGATCGTCGACTACTACAGCGACTTCCGCGTGGGCAACGACCTGCTCGAACTGCGCAACCTCGCGGACGTGGCCGCGCTCATCATCTCCAGCGCCCGCCGACGCAAGGAGAGCCGCGGCCTCCATTACACCCTGGACTTCCCCGCCACCGACCCCATCCAGCAGCATCCCACGGTGCTCTTCCCCGACAGCTACATCCCCCAGGCCGGGTAGGGGCACGTCCCGTAAGGTTGGCGACGGCGCAGGCCCTCAGTCCATCCCCCCGCCGGCCGTCGGCCAGCGCCGGCGCAGGGCCTCCCGGTGCAGGGCCAGCCACTGCAGGCCGATGATCAGCGAGGTGGAATCGGCACGCCCACCATAGAGTTCCGCCAGGGCCTCGTCCACCTCCATCACCACCACCCGGATGTCCTCCCCCTCCTCCTCCAGGCCGTGGATCCCCGCGGCCGCCGAGGCGTCCACCCGCCCACAGAAGAGATGGATGCGGTCCACCGAGGTCCCCGGGCTGACCATGAAGGTACAGATCGGCTCCAGGGCCGTGAGCCGGCAACCGGTCTCCTCCAGGGCCTCGCGCCGGGCCACCTCCTCGGGGGTCTCCCCCGCGGGGATGTAGCCGCCCACGGTCTCCAAGAGCCACGGCCGTTGCCGTTGTCCCAGGGCGCCGATGCGGAACTGCTCCACCAGCACGACCTGTTCCCGGTCCGGGTCGTAGAGCAGCACCGAACTGGCGCGCAGGCGCTCTATCCGCTCGCGTACCAACACGGGGCTCGTCCCTCCCGCGAACAGGGCGTGACGCAGGCGGTAGCGATTCAGTTTCAGGAAGCCATCGTACAGGGTCTCGGTATCGAGCAGATCCACGGTGTAGTTCATGACAAGCGCACCCCCAGCGGAAACAGAGCGCCCGAGCATAACCGATTCATTCGGATACAGTCTCCGCCGGCTGCAGGCCGGCGACCTCACCCCCGTCCCGCCGGAGTACCGCAAACAGGGACGTCGGGGTTCGACACCATCGCCCGGGCGTTGCGCCGGTTCCGCACCCATTGAATCAAGGAGGAAGGTGCCGACAAGCTGATCGAGGCTGCGTTCGGGGCCGCCGAGCGGCAGTCCCAGGGACCGCTGCCGCGTGATGGCGAAGAAGGGATGGGGGGCGAGGAGGCCTGCCGGGCATGGGGCCTCCTGTTGGAGGCGGTGATTCGGGATGGTCGGGATTGACCACCGAGGCAGCCCATGGGCAGCCCAGACACGAAAACGCCCCGGACCTGCCGGGGCGTCGAATCGCGTAATTGGCTGATTTCAAATGGTGGCCAGGGGCAGAATCGAACTGTCGACACGGGGATTTTCAGTCCCCTGCTCTACCAACTGAGCTACCTGGCCGCAGAAGCCGCTTATTAAATCCACACGAACGGGCGAGGTCAAGCCCGATTTGCGGACTCAACAGGACCACGTCATCCAACCACTCAAGTCATTGAAAACCGCGCCAGTGGCTTTCCCTGAAAATGTCTGCGGCAGGGATGCCGCAGTCAAGCCTACAGGGAGGTATTCACGGCGTTTTTCAGGGAAGGCCACT
>JALSSC010000074.1 GCA_026984455.1 Chromatiaceae bacterium | reverse complement strand
GGGGGGCTCGGGGGGTTGGGGGTGGGGGTGAGAGGGAGGTTAGACCGGGAGGGGGATAGAGTCAAATATATGGGTGTCCCATAGTATCTACCCATAGTATCTATAGTATCTTGGGTGTCCCATAGTATCTGCCATAGTATCTGTATCTTATAGTATCTCTTCACAAGCTTTGAGAATGACGCCTTTTTCAATCGACTTGTTCACTTGCTTCATAAGGGACAATCTATTGCAAGATAACGTTTCTCGTAACCGGCGCATTTGTAGTGAGCGTGGCGAACAGAAAATGCGTCCGAGTTTACGGAATTGTTAGAAGCCAAAAGCGCCTTGAGCCACGCTCTCTATTTCTTTTATCAATGAGGGTAACTTTATTTTTCTTTTTATCTCATCTTGCGACGTAATATCACACTTACTTAATAACTTGGTTGCATCTTCCAACTTAGATATGCTAAGAAAGCTTCTTTCTGGAGAGAAATAAACAAGAACCTTCTTTCTCCTTTTCAATAATTCCATTATATTACTGTAAGAGCCTGGGCTTCTTCCATCCCACAATACTAGACCGTAGTCCGCTATCTCAGCCATTTTCTTATCTTTTTCTGCGTAGAAATCTCTCCCTTTCAGATTTGCATCTACTTCAACCCTTAAGACACTCCACTTGCCCAAGTTATTACGGCAAGTATTGCCGGAGCAGTACACGGTGACATACCGGTACTTTTCATCTAACAGATATTTTTGTACGGCCTTATCAGCGCCATTAGCATCACCAATAACAATTTCATACTGCTGCGCCAGGATGTTTCTTAACCTATCTCGAATTTGTTGATTTAGCCTGGAAATTTTCCTGGACCCAGAGATAAAAACAGTAGTCATCTTCTGCTCCGCGTTTTCGTCATGGTCAGGACATACACGCCTTTACAGAGTGCCTTGTCATAGAGTATATCGGTAGCTATTTTTAACGTTGTGCCTGATCTATAGAGATCATCTAGTAGAAGTATGTTCATGCCAGATAGATTATGCTTATCAGTCAATCTCATGTGTTCTTTCAGCAACTTTTCTCGCTCATTTGGGTCATCAACATTCTTTAGCTCTGGACCGCCTTCGACTTTCTCTAAAGCATCCTCAATTACCGTCACACCTAAACGCTTTCCTAATTCTCTTGCTATCGCGTAAACAGGCTGAATAATGCGGTGCCTATTAGTTGACGGTATGGGAATTATAGCATCCATAGTATCCATAGTATCCAGCCCCTTGTATATTCCCAGACGACCAACAATCCTTGGAATAACTGATGTGTTTCCTTGGTATTTCAACTTATAAACTAGTTCCCCCATCTCGCTTCGGGTTGTGTCCCACCGATGGTGACCATACTCGTCAACACCCATATACACGCTATCAAGGGTATGTAAATCATAGGCGAAGCCTTTCTTCCAGCGACCTTTCAGTTCAATACTCATCTTAGCCACATATTGCTTCTAACGCCTGCCATAACCGGCGCCACAAAGTGGAGCGAAGCGTAGCTTTTTGGCGTCCGAGTTTATGGCTTTGTTATGCTTTTTCTAATTGGCTTGTTCAATCTACTTGGAACTCCAACTTCAGGGAAGAAACCAGACACACTATCTGGCATTGTAATTATGAATGCACTTTTTCCTGCGAACCATCCGTCTTTGACTAATATTTTTACAGCCCTTTTTCCATGATTAATCGCAGGCTCCAAATCATAACTATAGGTTTCTGGGTGAGACCGAATATTATTTCTTATATTACTCTTCATTTCTATTTGCTCCGGTTAGTTACTCAACAATGGAAAATAATTTATTGATTGGATGAAACAGAGAGTCTGCAATACCGCACCTAGCCATGGATCCCATTTCTTATGGAATACCCCTCTCGACTCACTGTCCACAGCCAAGAATCCAATGCATCCTATTTCATCAAAGCGCAAAAACCTATTCTCCTTTTGCTGGATGGGCCAGACAATTGAACTCCTGTATGGAAGAGGCCAACTTTTACACACCATGACGTCATACCAACTTAACTCTTTGTCTGGCTCCCCATAAACTTTGAAACTGCTGGTGGTGTAGTTTCTCCTTTTTATAAGATTGTTACATATAAAATAGCTTTCCCCCGGTGTATTGTCATCATACAGCATGTCAAAATCTTCATTTTCTTCGATAGCACCCTTATTATTATTGTATCGCTCTTTGTCTGTATTTGAGTTGCTCTCATATGACATGATGTCTCGCGCCAAAGTCCTTACATATAACTTATTATCCTTTCTGTATATGGTCTTGATGCACGCTCTACAGCGTGTTCCAGTTATCATAGAATAGATGGTAGCAATTCTATCTAGAATCTTTACTATTGAATTTGTTGTAACAGAAAATACATGCTTCTTGCTCTTTTCATCAAGAGCAGATGGATCTATTTCATTCAAATATGACGGCATATCTCGTGAGATATGGGAACAGTAGTGTATCTGCTCAGTGATATTGGCATATTTTTCTTTTCTGCCAGACATTACCTCCCTCACAACAATAAATATCATAAGCAGAAGGAAAGTACCGCTTATTGTAGAAGTGAGTATTAGTTCAAATACATTATCTGAAAATCCAATGTACTTATTTAACGAGTAGATAATTACAAACGGGCTAGCAACAACGCCAACAAAATACGTTATTTCCTTTATCTTGAGTTTGCCTACTATTTCGCGTAGCGTTGACTGTATTTCCTTAGCCATTATGATACCTAGATATTCGTTTTATAAGCATAACGGACGAGATGTTGAGCGGAATCCGTGCCGGATTGGAGAATGCGAAGCATTCGGAGATCCGGAGCGGATTTCCGCTCGAACGGCTTGATAGGCGGAGCGCGTAGCGCGGCGGCTGTCAAGCCGTTCGAGTGGAGCAAAGCGGAACTCAACATCTCGCCCGATAGGACGGACCGTGCAAGCGGTCCGTCCTATCGATTTAGCTCAGCCGACCATTGGAGCGGCGTGAGGCTTGTGGCAATCGCCACAAACGAGCGCCGCGGAAATGGGTCGGCTGGAGCGCCTTGTTAGCTGTTTTTATAATCGTATATATTCGGAAATAGTCTCTCTGTTTGTTTCACTTTCAAACCAATCTCTATGCTGTGGTGGGATTTCACTGGATGACATGGAGCGAAATGTGACAGATTTTCTATTTCTTTTCCCATAAAATAAGTTTGCCCATACAAGTGCTTTTCTGGCTGGATCTTTATGTGGCCTTTCTAGAATCTTTTCTAGCTCCCCGTTGAATAGTTTAAATGCAACAGGTTTTGTTTTGTAGCCAGGATTATTGATGGAACTTATAACTGCTTCCTTCATTCCCGGCACTTCATGTCTACACCCAATTCCTCTATCTGCAATGTACTGGCAATACCTACGGATATTCCAAATCAATTCATCAACTTTATGCATAGCATCTGGGGTATTATAAGAACTCTTTGTTAAGTACCTATTAAACCCACCTAACTCAGATAGATACTCCATATATTGCTGTGACCATTCTGGCAGTTTAAATTTCAAATAATCAATTTTTGATACCTCATGATTTAGCGCAGAAAGATTATGACCAAATTCTTTTTTCTTTAAAGAGCCTTCTTGAAGATAATACCTTGCGCTTTTTCCGTTATATAGAAGTATTGATTTCAAGTATTTTTCTACTGCTTGCTGAGCAGACCACAAAAACTGTTGCCTTAGTTGCATTCGATAGTTCATTCGTGCAGCGATGTAATCGTAATCTGCTTGCCTACGAAATACATCTGTTGCAAAAGTATTTAAAATCACTTGTAGATCCATAATGTTTTCCTACAGCTACCAGTGAAATGTACCGATTCCCCCAAACCTCGGATTACCCGGAATCGTCCCATCCCGGGTTAGGGAGAATCCGCCTATGCCCATATTGGCCTTCGGGCCACCCCCTGTTTGTTCTCCATGCCAGGACCGGAGTGATGCCATCAAGGACATGAAATTTATAGCAATGTCCACCAGTTGACCCGACGCCGCATCTGTCTTCCATGATTTTTCCCAAACGATGCTCAGGGCTCCCAGATCGCATGGATTCTCTCCCGTCCGAGTCTAGATAGATTCATACTATCCCCATAAGTCCAAAGGATATCCGAACCTAGCACAGCCTCCCCAGCCCCAACAAGCGGAAGTTTCCCGATGGCCTCTCTGGGCCCGCCGGCACCCCCCCTGGACCGCCACCCCTCCTTTCGTTAGACTCCCATCCCCTCCCCATACCCCCGCGCCATGTCCAGCAAGCTCTACATCAAGACCTTCGGTTGCCAGATGAACGCCTACGACTCGGCGCGGCTGGCCGAGGGCCTGCGCGCGGCCCACGGCCTGGAACTCACCGACCGGCCGGAGGAGGCGGATGTGCTCCTGCTCAACACCTGCTCCATCCGCGAGAAGGCCCAGGAGAAGGTGTTCTCCCAACTGGGCCGGTGGCGGCCCTGGAAGGCGCGCCGTCCGGATCTGGTGATCGGGGTGGGCGGTTGCGTGGCCAGTCAGGAGGGGGAGGCGATCCGCGAGCGGGCGCCCTATGTGGACCTGGTGTTCGGCCCCCAGACCCTGCACCGCCTGCCGCAGATGCTGGAACAGGCGTGGCGCGAGCGGCGCCCGGTGGTGGATGTCTCCTTTCCGGGGATCGAGAAGAACCCCGTGTGCAGCGGACGGGGCTTCGCCCCTCGGAGACCGGCGCGGTAAAAAGCCAGAAAATCCTTCGCCGTCAGGGTGCTTCCGGACGGCGCCGCCCCGCTGCCGACGCCCCTGATAGCTCAGTTGTTGAGTTCCGCTGCACTACACTCCATCGGCTTGAAAGCCGTCCCCCGCCCAAGCCCCTCACCCCCCCACATCCACCCAAGGCTCCACCACGTCCCCCCGCCCGGCGGCATCCAGCAGCCGGATGCGATGCCGGCCGGGACCGTCGGGGAGCCAGCGGTGGCCGTCCAGGGGCCGGCCGTTGACCAGCCAGCGGTAAGGGGGATGGCCGTCCTGGGCCTTGAGATCGACCGCCTCGCCGGGGCGCAGTCTCAGACGCGCCCCGGGCGGCGGGTAGAGGATGCGGGCCTGGCGTTGCCCGGGGGCCGGGCCGAGCCAGCGCAGGGCCGGGGGCAGGTGGCGGTGATCGCTCACGAGCAGCCCCGGGGGTGGGTTGGTGGGCGTGGCGCGGCTCCGGGGCAGGTAGGCGAAGACCTGGAACAATATGGGCGCGGCGCGGCGCGCGCCGCTGGCCCCGGGGTGATAACCGCCGTCGGGGCGGCCCACCCATACGGCGACGGTGTAGCGGGGGTCGTAGCCGATCGCCCAGGCATCCCGGTAGCCGTAGGAGGTCCCTGTCTTGTAGCGGATCGGACGGTCGTCGGCGAAGCCCTGGGGCGGGGGCACTTGGGCCAGGATACGGTCGATCTGCCAGGCGGCCCCGGGGGAGAGGAGGCGGCGCTCGGGATCGGGGCCGCCGGGGGTGAAGCGCAGCGGGCGATAACGGCCGCCCTCGGCCAGGGCGGCATAGAGGGCGGCCAGGTCCTCGAGGCGCAACCCGGCCCCACCCAGGGCGATGGGCAGCCCGGGGCGGGCGTCGCGGGGCAGGCGCAGGTCCACGTTCAGGCGCCGCAGACGCTGGCTCAGACGGCCGGGGCCGATACGCGCGAGGGCGGCCACGGCGGGGGTGTTGAGGGACAGGATCAGGGCCTGGGTCAGGCTCACCACGCCGTGGTGGCGGCCGTCGAAATTGGCCGGGGCGTAGGCGCCGGGGGGCGGCGGGCGATCCACGAAACGGGTCTCGGGGTGCATCAGGCCGAGTTCGAAGCCCAGCCCGTAGATGAAGGGCTTGAGGGTGGAACCGGGGGAACGCACCGCGCGGGTGAGGTCCAGTTGGCCGGCGCTGAGGAAATCGCCGGAGCCGATGTGCGCGAGGACCTCGCGGGTGGCGTGGTCCACCACCAGCAGGGCCAGGGTGTCGCCGGCCGGGAGCCGCCCCTGGAGGCGGCGGGCGAGGTCCTGGAGACGGCGCTGAAGGCCGCCGTCCAGGGTGGTGCGGATGGGGTCCCGGCGGCTGTATCCCCGGGCCAGGCGGGCCGCCAGGTGGGGGGCGTCGAAGGGCGCGGGGCGGCGCCGCGGCAGGGGCTGACGGTCGGCCAGGGCGGCGTCGTCGGGGGTCAGCAGGCCGGCGGCGACGAGGCGCTGGAGGATGGCGTGCCGGGCGCGGCGGGCGGCCCGCGGGTGGCGGTCGGGGCGGCGCGCCTCGGGGGCCTGGGGCAGGGCCAGGAGCAGGGCGGTCTCGGAGGGGCGCAGGTGCTCCGGGCCGTGGCCGAAATAGAAGCGGCTGGCGGCGGCCAGGCCCTGGAGGTTGCCCCCGTAGGGGGCGAGTTCCAGATAGAGGCGCAGGATGTCGGGCTTGGACAGGGCGCGCTCCAGGCGCAGGGCGTACCAGGCCTGATGGAGCTTGGCCGCCCAGCCATGCCTCCTGGGGTGTATACCCGTCGCACTTGGGTTTTCGGCCACTGCGGCCGTCCCTCGCACCCCTGGGCGGTGTGGCGATTGCTCGCCATAGTCCCTGCGATGACTCGCTTCCGCGCCTTGCCCAGGGGCACGAGGAACAGCCTCGAAATACCGAAAACCCAAGTGCGACGGGTATAAGAGACGGGCCACCTGCATGCTGAGGGTGGAGGCCCCGGAGTGGATCTGTCCGCGGCCGAGGGCCTGGGCCGCGGCGCGCAGGATCGCCAGCGGGTCCACCCCGGGATGGTGGAAGAAACGGCGGTCCTCGATGGTCAGGAGGGCGCGGACGAAGCGCGGGTCGAGGCGCTCCAGGTCGAGGGGCAGACGCCAGTAGCCCCGGGCGGTGGTGAACAGGCGCAGGGGCCGTCCGGCGCGGTCCAGGACGCGGGCCGACCAGGCGAGCGATGGCGGCGGCAGGGGCGGAATGGCCCGCCACGCCAGCCACAGGGCGGGGAGCAGGAGCGCCAGGGCCCCCGCCGCCGGGCGCCACCGGGCGCGGCGGAGATCGGGCACCGTTCCCGCGGGGGCGGCCATCTCACCTCTGGATGCGCATCTCATCCGTCCCCTGGGAGATCCCCCGGCGGCCGGGCAGATACATGTCCTCCACCTCCACCGGCGGCAGGGCGAACACCCCGGGGGTCACGGCCCGCGCCAGGTAGGCCAGGTAGTGGTCGGATCGGGCCTTGGGGTCGTCCACCTCGGGCAGGTCGAGGGCGGCGACCACCCGGTCGTCCAGGCGCTCCAGATAGCGGGGGGTGCTGAGTTCCGGGAGCCAGGCGAGGCCCTCCAGGTCATCCGCCCGGCCGAGGTCGGGGTTGTCGATCCCGATCCCGGCGGGGAGCAGGTCCACCACCAGGGCGCGATGGGCGTCGCGGTCCAAGGCGCGCACCCGCAACACCACCACCAGGGGCTGGCCCTGAGCGAGGGCGGCGGGGTCCAGGGGATGGCCCTGGAGGTCGTACCAGCGGCGTTCCACGGAGAAGGCGGGGCGCGCCGGGGGGTGGGCGCTGCGCGGGGTCCCCCGGAGGCCGAGGTGGGTCCAGATGGGGGTCGTCCCCAGGTTGCGCAGCCTCAGGCCGGCGCGCAGCGCGGCCGCGTCGGGGCGCAGGTGCAGGGGATGGTCGAGCGTCCGCGGGGCGGCCTCGCCTTGGGCGAGGGTCATCCCGCCTCCGGTCTCGACCCCGGCGGCGGCCGACACCAGCCAGGCCTGTTCCTGGGTGGAGAGCGCCGCCCGCCGGCGCACCCGGGCGTTGACATCGGCCCACAGGGGGGCCGGGTCGGCCAGGTCCTGTCCGGTCTCGGCCAGTAGGTGGAGGACGGCCGCGCGGTCGCGCAGGAGGGAACCGTAGTCGTCGAGGTCGCCGGGGCGGCGCGGGGCCGTGATGGCCTGGGCGAACAGGCGGCGGGCGCGGGGCAGGTCGCCCTGGTGGGCGAGGGCGGCCCCCAGTTGGGCCAGGGCCAGGGGCGTGGGCAGGAGGGCGGCGCGCTGGTCGGCGAGATAACGCAGGTCTTCGGCCCGCGCGCGGCCGTCGCGGGTCAGGACGTAGTGGGCGTAGGCCTGGGCGGCGTAGGCCTCGGGGGTGGCGGCGGCGTCCGCGGCCTGGCCCTGGAGATAGCGGAGGCCCCGTTCGTAGAAGAAATCGGGCACTGGGTAGCCGTCCTCGCGGGCGCGTTGCAGGAAGTCCAGGGCATAGGCGCTGAGCCAGGGTTCGGGGTCGTCGTCCGCGCTCCAGAGGCCGAAGCCTCCCCCCGGGGTCTGCTTCTCCAGGATGCGGTCGATGGCCACGAGGATCCGGCGGGCCCGGTCGGGCATGGACGCCAGCCCCCAGCGCGCGGCCAGGCGGGGGCGTTGCAACAGGGGCAGGGCACGGCTGGTCAGTTGTTCCAGGCAGCCGTAGGGATAGCGTTGCAGGGCCTCCAACAGGCCCGCCACCGGCAGGCCGGGACGGGGGCTCAGGTCCAGGTCGAGGCGGGCGTCTTCGGGCTGGAGGTCGGCGAGCAGGCCGCTGTCCAGGCGCAGCACCCCGCCGGGGGGGATGCGTCCGTAGCGGTGCGTCCGCACGGGCAGATAGCGCCCGCGCACCCCCAGGGTCAGGGGGAGGTCGCGGACCGGCCCCTGGGGGCCGCTGACGCTCAGCCTCAGGCGGGCCTCGCCCAGGCGCAGGGCGTGGAGCTGGAAGCGGGCCAGTGCGCGCCCTCCGGGGGCGAGTTCCAGGGCGATATCCGCGGGGCCGTCCACGGCCACCCGCGGGTCGCCGCTGAGCTTCAGGTGGTAGCGGCCCGGGGGCGCCTCCAGGTTGTGGATCAGGACCGGGATCCCGGCCCGGTCGCCCAGGGCCAGGAAACGGGGCAGGCTGGGCGAGACCACCAGCGGATCCCGGACCAGGAGGGGGGCCTGGGCACTGCCCATGCGGGTGCGGCTCCAGGCCAGGGCCATGAGCCGCAGGCGGCCGTCGAAGGCGGGCAGATCGAGGGCGATGCGGGCCTCTCCGTGGGCGTCCACGGCGACGGGGCCGCGGAACAGGGAGACCACGCGCACGTTTGCGGGGGGCGCCCCGCGGCGGGCGGCGTTGGCCGACCCGCCGCCGCTGCGGAGGCCGCCGGCCCGGTCGGGGACGGCGATGAGGTCGCCGTAGAGGTCGCGCAGTTCCAGGCCGAGGCGGCGTTTGCCGAAGAAGTGGGCGATGGGATCGGCGGCCTGGAAGCCGGTCATCTGCAAGACGGCCTCGTCCACCGCCGCCAGGACCAGGTGGACGGTCTCGCCCGCGCCCAGGCCGGGGATGCGGATCCCGACGGTCTGGCGGCTGCGCGGACGCGCCCGCTCCGGTATCTGCAAGGCCACGGGCAGGCGGTGGGGGGCGGGATCCAGGGCGAGCCAGATCACCCCCAGGGCGCGTGCCGGTCCGCCCCCCCGGTCGCCGGGCCGATAGAGGTCGAGCAACAGGTAGCGTCCGGCGCCCCAGTCGCCGCCCACCGGGACCTCCACCTCGCTGCGGCCGCGTTTCAGGTGCAGGTTGCGGAGGGCGTCCAGGCCCTCGCCGGCCACCGCCAGGGCGGCCTCCCCGGCGAAGGGGGCGTCGATCCGCAGGCGCGCGCGGTCGCCCGGGCGGTAGTGGGGGCGGTCGAGCCCCAGGGCCACCTTGTCGGGGGTGCCCGCCGCGGCCGCCGAGCCGGCCTGGATGCGCAGGGCGCCGAGGACCTGGGCGTGGGCGTCGAGCGCCTCCACCCGGTAGGTGCCCCGGCGCAGAGCCACCGTGACCCGGGCCCGGCCCTTCGGGTCCAGTCCGAGGGGGCCGTCCCGAAGAGGCCGATGATGCACGATGCGCCGGTAGTCCCAGCGTCCCTCACGCTCGAACCACTGGTAGTCCACCTCCTCCCTGGACAGCCGCCAGTGCAGGCCCGCGGGGTGGGCCGGGCGGCCCTGGGCGTCGAGGGCGAGGAATTCGAGGACGGCCTCGCTGTCCGCCGCCAGGCGCTCGCCCCCGGCGAGGGTGCGGATGCCCAGATACAGGGGCAGGTGGCGGACCTTCAGGTCGCGGTGCACGGGCAGGGCGCGGCCATCCACGTCGAGGACCTCGGCCCGGACCTGGGCGCGGAGCGGGTAGGGGGCCTGGAGACCGGCCGGCAGGCGGACCTCGATGCGCGCCGCTCCCTGGGGGTCGGTGCGGGTGTCCGCCAGGGGCAGGGTCTCCACCCGCTCGGGCAAGGGGGCGGGACCGAAATGGAACCCGCGATGTTTGGGAAAGGGCTCGGGGTCGGCCTCCAGGCGCAGGGAGGCATGCACCGCGCGTCCCGCGGCGGGGGCGCCGAAGAGATAGCGGGCGTCGAGCCGCAGGTGCGAGGGCCTGGCGGGTCGCAGGGGGCCGTCGGCGCGCAGATGGGCCTCCATGCGCGGCGGGCGGAAGGCCGCCACCTGGAAATGGGCGAGGCCGATGGGGGCGGCCCCCGGATCGCTGCGCAGGGCCAGTTCCCAGCGCCCCAGGCGCGCCCCCTCGGGGAGGTCCAGGGCCTCCACGTAGGCCCCATCGGGCCCGGGTTGCAGCACCCGTTCGCGGACCGGTTGGCCGCGCGGATCGGTGAGGCGCAGATGCAGGGGCAGGGGGGGGACGGGCCGGCCCCGGTCGTCGCGCACCAGCACGGTGAGATGCAGGGTCTCGCCAGGCCGGAAGATGTCCCGGTCCAGGCTCAGAAAGGCGTCCAGGGGGCCGGGCGCGGGGCGTCCGCCCACCCCGCGATCGGCCAGATCCCGGGGTGGGCGGACGAGGCGGAGGAAGCTGAAGCCCCGCTCCGGCCCGAAGGCGGTGACCTCCACCGGCCGGCGCCCGCCGCGGGCGCGCATCAGGCCGGGGGCGAAGTGGACCCGGCCGTCGGCATCGCTGAGGATGCGCGCCAGGGGGGTGTTGTTGCGGGCGTAGAGGCCGATCTCCACCCCGGCCAGCGGCCGGCCGCTGGCGAGGCTGCGCGCCTGTACGGTCAGGCCGTCGCGGCCCTGGTAGGCGGTCAGGCCGATGTCGCTGGCCACCAGCCAGAGGGTGCGCACCTTCCCGGGCGCCTCGCCCGGCCCGCGGGGCGCCTTCATGGCCAGCACGTAGAGACCGGTCTGGGCGAGGATCGCCCGGGGCAGTTCCAGGGTGCTCCCGTGGACCCGGTCGGGGCGGCCGGAGAGGTCCGCGCGGCCGGTCCACACCGACTCGCCCAGGCGGTCGCGCAGGCGGCGCAGGTCCCAACGGCCGAGGGAGCGGCGGAAACGCTCCTGGACGAAGCGGGAGAGGATATTGCGCTCGTGGACGTGAAACAGCTCCAGATCCACCCGCCCCTGGTTGACGCTCTGGACGGTCAGGGCCGGCCGGGTGCGGTGTGGCAACACATAGGCCGGGCCGTCGAACCAGAAATCGGCATCGCGGTGGACCGGCGCGACGGTGAATTCCTGATCCCGGTCCAGGGGTTGCCCGCGGCCCGGCAGGCCGCTGCGCAGATGGACCCGGTAGGCGATGCCCCAGTCTCCCCCTTCGCCGCAGAGGCGGTCGCCGGAGACCTCGAAACGGCCAGCGAAGGGGGGATCGAAGCGCACGTAGTCGCCATAGTGCACGCCCTCGTCCGTGGACGGGCCGGGGCTGAAGACCATGCAGATCCGCGGCCCGGCAGGCCCCTTCTCCACATAGTGGGCCTTCAGTTGCAGGGGGCGCTCGTCGTCGCCCAGGGCCTCCAGGCGGCCACGGGCCTCCTTCAGGGGGGCGAGGGCCAGGGCTCGGCGGTAGCTCTCGCGGGCGGCGTCCCGCCAATCGTCGCGCCAGGTACTGCGTTTCTCCAGGCTGCGTCCGAGCGAGGTCCAGAGCCGCGCCCGGTGTAACCGTTCAGCCCCGCCCACCCCTTTCCCCTCACCCTGGCCCCCTGCCTGCCGCTGACGCGGCGCAGGCCGGTCTCCCGCTGGGAGAGGGAACTTTTGTAGGGGAGACTGAGCGGTTACCGCCCCGTCCGGTGGGGACTGGGGGGCGGGGTGCAGGGCCCGCCACAGGGCCCGGCTGGCCTCGGGCCAGCGCCCGGCGCAGGCCGCGTCGGCGGCCAGTTGTGCCCAGGCGCGGGCCGGCGCCTGGGGGGCGAGGGCCTTGCGCCGCAGGGCGAAGGCGGTGGCGCAGTCGCCCTCCTGGCTGAAGGTGTCGGCCCAGCGGGTCAGGGCCGCGGCCTCGGGCACAGGCCCCGTGGCGTTCGCCGGGGCGGCCGTCTCGGCCTGGAGGTCGTCCAGGGTCCGGGCCTGAAGGGCCGGGCCCTGGACCAGGAGCCAGAGCAGGGTGGCGAGCAGTGGGCGGACGAGGGCGCGGGGCATGGCGGGGGTCTCCGGGTGGGGCGGGGTGAGGGACTGATGAGCGTTCACCGCCTCGGATCGGGAAGATAGCATACTGTGCTGTGGGAGCGGCCTCAGCCGCGACGGCTCCTGCGAGGCAGGCCGCTGTGCGTTCCAAACGATGATGGCGTCTCTTGCCAGATGGCGAGGCCGGCGGAGAGAATGGGGTGTTATCCTGCCGGGGTTCGAATCTGCGGGATGAGATCTGTCGCGATGCCTTTCGTTTCCCTGTCCGTCTTCCTCTGTTGTTGTCTGCTCCTCGGCGCCCCGCTCTCCTCGTCCGCGGCCACGCCCGCCACCCGTCTGCCCGAGGCCGGGACTTGGCAGGCGCGGCGCGAGGCCTTCGCGCGCGTCGCCGCCTGGGCCGAGAGCCGCACCCGCCTGCCCTTTCCCCTGCGGGTCACCGCCAGCGAGGTCGCCCCCGGGCGCGCGGTGGCCAAGGGCGATGCCCTGGTGCGCTTCCACGCCCCGCGTCTGGTGCAGGGGCTGGCCGCCTACCTGAACGCCCGCCACAAGGCGCGGGTCGCGGCGCGTTGGGTGGATACCCTGCGCCGCAACGACAAGGGACGGACGGTGCCCCGCCATGATCTGCTCACGGCCCTGCAGGAACAGGCCTCGCTGGAGGCCGCCCTGAGCGCGGCCTGGGACCGGCTGTATGCGGATCTCTCGGTCCTGGGCTCGCCGCCGGAGCGCAAGGCCATGGACCGCCGCTTGCGTGATCCAGCGGACGTACAGGCCCTGGCGGCGGAACTCGGGGTGTTGCGCGCCCCTTTTGCGGGGGTGGTGCGCAATCGTCCCCCGCCGGTGGGCGCCTGGGTGGATGCGGACACGCCCCTGGTGGAACTGGAGGATCTCGCCCGGGTGTTCGTCTCCGTGGGGGTGCCCGAAGGCGACCTGGAGGCCTGGAGGGGGGGCGAGACCGAGGTCGTGCGTGGCCCCGCGCGGCTGGCCCTGAGCCGTCTGCCGGGGGCGCCCGGGATCGACCCCGGCACCGGCCTGCGCCTGATCCGCTACCGCGCGGACAATCCCGCCGGGCGCCTGCGCGACGGCCAGTGGGTGAGGGTGGTACACCGGGCCGCGCCGCGGCCGGTGCTCTGGGTGCCGGAGGCCGCGGTGGTGTCCCGCCATGGGCGTGCCTGGTGCCTGGTGGCGAAGGCGGGGGCCATCACCCCGGTGGCGGTGCGGGTGGGCCCGGTGGAGAAGGGCCGGGTGCCGGTGCTCTCGGGCCTGAAGGCCGGGCAGGCGGTGCTGGTGGAGGACGCCTACGAGTGGCTCTACCGTGATCTCAAGGACCTGATCCGGTTCGTGGACTGAGGCATGTTCGAACGTCTCCTCCGTCACCCCCTCGCCACCCTCCTCGGCGCCGTTCTCATCGCCGTGGGCGGCATCGCCGGCCTGCGCGGGCTGCCGGTGGACCTCTTTCCGAGCCTGGACTATCCCCTCATCAACGTCATCACCCATTACCCGGCGGGCACGGCCGAGGACATGGAACAACTGGTGACCCGGCCCATCGAGAACGCCATGCTCGGGCTCACCGACCTGATGCGCGTGCGCTCCACCTCGGCCCCCGGTTTCTCCCAGGTGACCGTGGAGTTCACGTGGGGGGTGTCGGCCCTGCAGGCGCGGCAACTGGTGTACGGACGCCTCGCCCAGGTGCGCGCCACCCTGCCGCCCGGGGCCGCGCCCGCACTGGAGAACATCGGCACCTCCCTGGCCATGGTCTCCACCTATACCCTGACCGGGGGCGACCCCCTGGCGGCGCGCGCCTGGGCCCAATACGAGCTGGCGCCCCGCCTGGCGAGCCTCCCCGGGGTGGCCCGTGTCCAGGTGATGGGCGGCGGCGTGCGCGCCTGGCGGGTGGCCCCGGACCCCGTCGCCCTGCGCCAGGCGGGGCTCTCCACCGCCGACCTGGCGGCCGCCATCCGCGCCGCCAACGTCCTCGACACCGGCGGCTGGCTGGAGGATCAGGGCCGCGACCTGCTGATCCGTACCGACGGCCGCCTGCGCCGCCTGGACGACCTGCGCCATCTGGTGGTGAAGCGTGGCGAGGACGGGCGGCCCCTGCGCCTGGCCGACATCGCCCGGGTCTACGCCGGGGCCGAGCCGCAACACTACGTGGTCACCACCGACCGCCTGCCGGCGGTGGCCTTCAGCGTGCAGAAGCAGCCCGGGGCGAGCACCCTCGACGTGTCCCGCGTCGTGGATGCCGCCCTGGCGGACATGCAGCCGCCGCCGGGGGCCCGTCTGCGCAAGTT
The DNA here is from genome assembly GCA_026984455.1 of Chromatiaceae bacterium. Taxonomy (GTDB): domain Bacteria; phylum Pseudomonadota; class Gammaproteobacteria; order Chromatiales; family Chromatiaceae; genus JALSSC01. The sequence goes on along the minus strand of JALSSC010000074.1, from coordinate 18,107 downwards.
CTACGATCAGGCCGAGATCATCGGCCTGGCCTATCGCAACATGCGCAACCACCTCCTCGCCGGCGCCCTGCTGGCGATCCTGGCGGTGCTCTTCATCCTCGGCCGCAACCGCAGCACCCTGGTGATCGCCTGCACCTTCCCCCTCACCGTCCTGGGGACCTTCTGGGTGATGCACACCCTGGGCCTGGGCCTGAACCTGATGACCCTGGGGGCGATGACGGTGGCCATCGGCATGGTGGCCGACGACGCCATCGTCGTCCTGGAGAACATCGACCGCCACCGCCGCCTCGGGCGGTCCCCCTGGCAGGCGGCCCTCTCGGGCACCCGCGAGATCCTCGGCGCCGATGTGGCCGGCACCCTGACCCTGCTCGCCGCCTTCGCCCCCCTGGTCCTGGTGGGCGGTCTCGCCGGGCGCCTGTTCCACCCCTTCGGTTTCACCTTCAGCGTCCTGCTGCTCTTCTCCCTGTTGCTGTCACTGACCCTGATCCCCCTCGCCGGGGCTCACTGGATGCGCCCGGCGGCGGCCGTGGCGGGCAAGGGGCCGGGCCCGGGGGCGCGGCTGGTGGCCGGTCTGGAACGGGCCAATCTGTGGCTGCTGGATCACCTCCTGCGCCACCGCCTGGCCGCCGCGGTCCTGGCCACGGGGGTCCTCGCCGGCAGCCTCGGCCTGCTGGCCTTCAACCCGGTGCGCTTCCTGCCCCTGCTGGACGAGACCAGCCTGCTGCTCAGCTATCAGTTGGCGCCCGGCACCTCGCTCAGGGAGAGCAACCGCCTCGGTGACGAGCTGGAGCGGCGCATCCTCCGGATGCCCGGGGTCGAGGCGGTATTCCGCCGCACCGGCTCGCCGGAATCCTCTTTCTACCTGGAAGGCCCGGACGCGGGCGAACTGGTGGTGCGCCTGGACCGCCACCGGGCGCTGGACGCGCTGGCGGCGGCGCACCGCCTGGAGGGCCTGCTGGCGGCCCTGCCCGGGGTGGTCGGGCGCGTCGGCGAACCCACGAGCGAGAAGCTGGACGAATCCTTCTCGGGCCTACCCGCGCTGTTCGGGATCAGCGTTTCCGGCCAGGATCTCGACGCCCTCTATGCCGCGGCGGCCCGCGTCGAGGCCGCGGCGCGCTCGCTCCCCGGCCTCACCAACGTGGTCAACAACACCCGGGTGCCGGTGGATCAGGTGGTGATCCGCCTCGATCCCGCGCGCCTCGCCCTGCGTGGGGTGCGTGCCGCCGACGCGGCGCGGGCGGTGCGCCAGGCCCTGCAGGGGGAGCGGGTGAGCGAGGTGATCCGCGGGCAGCGGCCGGTGGGGATCTATCTGCGTTTCCCGCGCGCCGAGCGCGACCGCCTGGACGACCTGGCGCGGGTGCCGGTGCCCGATACCGGCGGGGAGCTGGTGCCCCTGGGGCAGGTGGCGGCCATCGGGCGCAGCGCCAGCCATCCCCGCATCGAGCACCGGCACGGCCTGCGCACCCTCACCCTGAGCGCGGAGATCGAGGGCAACCCCCTGAGCGTGCTCCAGGACCTGGACCGCGCCATCGCCGCCCTGCACCTGCCTGCGGGCATCCAGGTGGGCTATACCGGGGAATACGGTCAACTCATCGACACGGGGGTGCGTATGCTCTGGGTGTTGCTCGCTTCGGTGATCCTGGTCTACGGCATCATCGCCCTGCAACTGGGCAACCTCCTCGACCCCCTGGTGGTCCTGGTGAAGCTGCCCCTGGACTTCATGGGCGCCGCCCTGGCCCTGTTCCTCACCCATCGGGAACTCGACCTGACCGTGGCCATCGGCTTCATCACCCTGGTGGGGGTCTCGGTGAACAACGGCATCATGTTGCTCACCTTCACTCGCAATCTGCGCCGCGCGGGCCGGTCGGCCGTGGAGGCGGTGCGCGAGGCCGCGCGCCTGCGCACCCGGCCGATGATCCTCACCCATCTCACCACCCTGCTCGCCCTGATCCCCGCCGCCCTCGGCCTGGGGGCCGGCCCGCAGCTCCTCCAGCCCTTGGGCGTCATGCTCTTCGGCGGCCTCACCGCCGGCACCCTGCTGACCCTCAACCTGTTGCCGGTGATCTATGTGGCGACGGAACGATGGCGGCGGACCGGATCGCTGTGAGACGGGCCGGGTCCGCGCGGGATCAGAGGCGGGCCCGGAGGACCTCGGCGAGTTCCGCGTCGCTGAGTTCCAGGGGATTGCTGCGCATGCTCCCGCCGCGGCTGTGGGCGACGATGCGGGGGAGGTCGCTCTCCGCGACCCCGAAGGCGGAGAGGCGGGGCAGGGCGAGCCGCTCCACCCACTGCCGCAGCAGATCCACCAGGGCCCGGCGTGCGGCCCGGTCGTCGGCCCCCGCCCGCCCGCTCAGGAGGCGCCCCACGGCGGCGTACTTGCCCAAGGCGGGCGCATCGGGGGCGCGGGCCTCGAGGGCGCGTATGTTGACGGCGGTGGCCTCGGCCACCAGGGTCCCGCAGACCACCCCATGGGGGATGGGGAAGAAGGCCCCCAAGGGGGAGGCGAGGCCGTGGACCGAGCCGAGTCCGGCCTGGGCGAGGGTGATACCCGAGCAGAGCGAGGCGTAGGCGAGGCGTTCCCGGCCACTGGGGTCCCCCCGTTCCCAGGCCGGCCAGAAGCCCTCGCGGAAGGCCTCGAGACCGGACCGGGCCAGGGCATCGGTGAAGGGGCTGGCGCCGAGCGAGACCCAGGACTCCAGGAGCTGGGTGAAGGCATCCATGCCGTCGGCGGCCAGCAGCGGCGCCGGGCAGGTGGCGAGCAGATCCGGATCCACCAGGGCCAGGCGGGCCACCAGGGCCTCGTGGCGGAAGGACTTCTTGAAGCCGTGCGCGCCCCGCCGCGACAGGACCGCATTCTTGGTGGCCTCGCTGCCGGTGCCGGCGGTGGTGGGTACGGCGATGAAGGGGGTGGCGGGCCCCCGGTAGGGGATCCCCCGGCCGACCCCCTCCAGATGATCCATCACCGAATTCCCCGAGGGCAGGAGCCCGGCGATGGCCTTGGCGGCGTCCAGGACGCTGCCTCCGCCGATGCCCACCACCACCGCGATGCCCTGCTGATGGTGGCGGCGAACCGCTTCGTCCACCGTTTCGGGGGCCGGCTCGCCACTCACCTCGATCCGTCGCCAGTTCACCTCCAAGGCCGCGAGGGCGGCGGTGAGGGCCGGCCAATGGGGCGAGGCCGGGAAGGAGCGGCGCCCCGTCACCAGGAGGGCCTCGCGTCCGTAGGCGGCGATGTGCCGGGGCAGCGCGCTCAGGGTCCCCCGGCCGAACTCGATGGCCGGCAGGCGGGCGACCTGGAAGGGGGGGATGGCGGCGGGCATCGCTCAGTCCCCGGGGAACAGGCCGCGCAGGGGGACCGCCTGGCGCGGGCGGGCCATCATGTCGGCCACCGTCTCGCGCCAGGCCAGATAGTGACCGGTCTCCTTGTGGGCGGCCGCGTCGAGGGCACTGGCATAGGCCTCGTAGAGGAGGAAATGGCCGTGTTCCGCGGGATCCTCCAGGACGTCGAAGCGGCGGTTGCCCGGTTCCTTCACCGAGGCCAGGTGGTTGCGGCGGGTCGCCTCGATGAAGGCCTCCTCCCGGCCGGCCTTGACCCAGACGTGGACCAGGGTCACGTGCATGGCGTTTTCCTCCGTTGATGTCGGTGGGGATGGGCATCATGCCGCCAGGCGGGGGCCGGGGCAAGATCGGCGCCCGTCCCGGGTTGGGCTATGATGCAGGCCGGCGGGTGTCGCGAGGGGCCGGACCCTGCCGACGCCCTGGGCCCCCGGACGTGACGCCGGGGGGCGTTTCGATCGACGGCCCGAGTATTGTGGAGAGCGGCATGATCCTTTTGCGCGAATCCGCACGGGCCTGGGGGAACCCGGCCTTCCCGGCCGTGCTCAAGGCCGAATTGGAGGCCCTGGAGGCGGCGCGGCTGCCGCTCCAGGCGGGCCTGGCGCACAGCGAGCGGGTGGCGGGGGACGGGTTCCGGATCCTGGTCCTGAGGGCCTGGGAGGCCCCGGCACGAATCCATGCCCGGGTGGGGGTCCTCTACGAGGGGATCGTCACCGGCTGCAGCTGCGCCGACGACCCGACCCCCTCTCAGGCGCAGCCCGAGTACGCCGAGCTGGAGCTGAGCATCGACCGGGCGACGGGCAGTGCCCGGTTCGAGGCGGCGGACTGAGGGACGGTTCGGCCTGCGGGCTGGGCACGCCTGCCGTCAGCCTGGACAGCCGACGGGTATACAAGGAGCGGCTTCAGCGCCGGTCCGGCGTGGCCACTCCGTGCAGGAGCCGTCGCGGCCGAAGCCGTCTCCACCACCAAAGGGGCCCCTGTGGGGCACCACCGCGCCTCCGGTTCAGGGATAGGTCCCATGGGCCCTGTGCCTGTGCTGGGGATGGAATGGGCGTCCGAAGATCTCGTGCAGCCCCAGCAGGACCAGCAACAGGGCGAACAGGATACGCAGGCCGTGCTCGGGCAGGTACAGGGCGATCAGGCTGCCGCCCCAGGTGCCGGTCACGATCCCGGCCGCGAGCCAGGGCAGGGCGCGCCAGTGGATGTTGCCCTCACGTTGGTTCTCGGCGACGCCACCGATGATCGCCGGCAGGCGGGCGGCCAGCGAAGAGCCCTGGGCCAGCGCCTGGGGCATACCCAGGCCGAGCACGAACAGCGGCGCGAGCACGGGTCCGCCGCTGACCCCCACCGCACCGGCCACCGCTCCGGCGATCGACCCCACCCATATCATCCAGGCCAAGGGCCAATCGCTGGCGAATCCCCGGTGGGCATCGTCTTTCAGTAGCAGGGCGAAGGCCCCCAGGAGGACCACCACCCCGAAGGCCCGGCGCAGCCGTTCCTGTGACCAGGGTGCGGACAGGCGGGCGACCAGGGGCGCGCAGATCAGGGCCGGTATCCCGGTCCATAGCAGGGTGCGCCAATCCACGCTGCCGTGCAGGCCATAGCCGATGGCCCCGCTGACGGAGGTGAAGAAGGCCGCGGCCAGGGCCGTACCCCGGGCCTGAAAGGGGGTCATATCCAGCCACTCGGTGAGCAGTGGGATCAGCAGGGTTCCGCCACCGAGGCTCACGAGGCCCCCGCCGAGCCCGGTGACCAGGCCGCTGAGCACGAGGCGCAGGGGACGGTTCATGGGGTCATACGACAGCGGCGACCACAGGAGTTCACTGCATTTCGCCCTCCGGGTGACAAGGTGGGAACGGCTTCGGCCGCGATGACTCCTGCACGGAGCGGCCACGCCGGATCGCGGCTGAAGCCGCTCCCACGGGCGTCATCGGTCCAGGAGGCGGATCAGGCGGCGGATCTCGGCCATGCCTTCATGGTGACGGCGGCGAAAGTCGAGATAGCGCTCACGGAGCCTTTGGTGGCGTTGGCGCAGGGCCTGGTGTTCGCTATGCAGGCGCGTCAGGTCTTCGTCCGGGGACTGGTCGAGGCGCCGTTCGTGGGTCGTCAGGGCCTGTTCATGGCGTTCGATGTCGCTCCGCAATCCGTGTAGGGGGGCGCCTTGGGGGAGGGCGGTCTCCAGTTCGTAGGCGATGGCCTCGGCACGGGATATCTGGCGTTGCCAGATATCCAGGTTGACGCGCCACTGGGCGTGTTCGTCACGCCACTGGCGGTGTTCGCGGCGCAGGGCCTCGAGGGCATCCGCCATCAGAGCAGGATGACTTCCTTGGCGCCGGTCATGGCGACCCGCGGTCGCAGGCGCTCGATCTCGCCGGGCTCGGCGTGGAGCATGAGCACATAACGCCCGTCCTGAATCGCCTTCTCGATGTGTTCGAGCCTCTCCTTGGGCAGCCCCAGGCGGTGAAAGGCGGTGGCCACTTCGCTCAGGGCCGCGGCCCCGGCCATGGTGGCGCCGCCCGCGACGGCCCAGCCCAGGGCCTCGGTGATGGGCCCGGCGGCGAGGAGGGCGCCGATGCCGGGCACCAGGAACAGCCCCGAGAGGCCGGCGAGAAGCCCGCCGATGGCCCCCCAGAGCAGGCCCTGTTCACCCCACACCTGCATGCGTTGGCCGGCACCGGTGAAGCTCAGGCCCAAGGGGTCGTCGCCATGGCCGCTGCCGCGCTTGTGCAGCACAGAGATGCGGTCCATGGGGAAGTCGTCCTCGATGAGTCGTTCCACCACCCGGGTGGCGGTGGCCTGGTCGTCGAAGAGGGCGACGAGGTGAACGGGGAGGGGATGGGCGTTCATAGGTCCTCCGGGCTAGGGATGAAGGGAGGGCCGCAGAGGCCCCGTGTCGGTTTCACGTGCGACGGGCATGGAGCGCATCTTGCGCCTGGGGTTCGGGAAAGCAATGGGCGAGTCCGGTTCCAGGGCGTTTTTCTGTGGTGCGGATGGCCAGGGGAATCATCGGCGTCTCTCCGATCCCAGCAGCACAGGGACCAGCACCAGCAGTACGATCAGGACGAGGACCCCCAGCGATTTCATCAGCTGAAGTTCCTCGGCCAACCAGACCCCCGCCCCCAGGTAGCCGATGCCGAAGTAGGCCAGCGACCAGAGCGACACGGCGAGGAGGTCTACTGCCAGATAGCGCTTGAGCGAGACCCCGCCGGCACCGGCGATCACCCCGACGGCGGGATGCACCACCCAGAGGAACCGCCCCAGGAGGATGGCCCAGGGGCCGAAACGGGTCAACAGGCGCTCGGCGCGCCTGTAGCGGGATCTGCGTCTCGATCCCTCGCGCCCGCGCAGCCATTCGTCCCGGCCCAGACGCCCCAGGGAGTAACCGATCAGGTCGCCAAGGAGGCCGCCCAGGGCCGCGCAGGCGACCAAACCACCCAATTCCGGATTGCCCTGGCTGGCAAGGGCGCCCAGGGCGGCCGCCAGGAGCACACCCGGTATGAACAGTCCGATCAAGGGTGCCGATTCGAGCACGAACAGAAGGCCGACGACAGGGCAGCTCCAGTGGGCGTGCTGTAGCTGGTACAGCAGGGTTTGCAGGTTGTCCATGGAACCTGGGGTCGGTTGTCGGCGGGCTTCAAGGATACCCTATCGCCGGAGGCGGGGACATCGGTCTCAGGCCGGGCAGGGTGGCAGGGGCCTCCGTCGCCAGGGTCCAGGTGGCAGGACAAGCGAACTGGGGCTGTCGCATCAAGCTGTGCTAATATTCCCGCGGCCTTCTCCAGTGGGAAGACGCCGCGTCGAAGAAGGAGAATGCATGGACGGGGGCGGGGTCGGTATCAGTGTGGAAAACAAATCGGACAGCACCGGATCTTGGCATGAGTATGAGTACCTTCGTCTATCGGAAAGACAACGAGGACAGACGGCCTTCGGACAGGCGCCTGAACAGGTTGCGATCCTATGCCGTTTTCATGAAGGAGATCATCGTCAATCCACGTGCGATCGGTGCGGCCTGCCCCAGCTCGCCGTACCTGGCGAAGGCCATGGCGGCCATGGTGGATGGCAGGGACAGCGAGGGTCTGGTCGTCGAATTGGGCGGTGGCACCGGTGCGATAACCCACGCCCTGCTGCAACAGGGTGTGGCGCCGGGGCGACTCGTCACGATTGAACGGTCCCCGGCACTGGCGGCGCATCTGCGCGAGAAGTTTCCCGAGATACGGGTGATAGAGGGCGACGCGGCGCGGATGCAAGAACTCCTGGGGGCTGATTCGGAAAGGGTCAGGGCCGTGGTATCGGGGCTTCCGTTGCGCTCGCTCCCCGCGCCGACGGTGCAGAGGATCATTCAGCAAGTGCGTGCCCTGTTACGCACGGATGGGACCTTCGTGCAATTCACCTACGATCTGCGCGCACCATCCATCGGTCAGGTTCAATCCCATTCCCATATCGATACGAAGATCGTCTGGAAGAATATACCCCCCGCCCGTGTAGACGCCTATTCCGGCCCGACCATGTAGTTCTCGGGGATACCTGCGGATAGGGGCCCGTCGCGGCATTCTCAAGGAATCGGTCGCCTCGCCAGACCGCTGACAAACGCAGAGCCCGACGCCAAAGACATGCCCTGAAATGCCCCCGGTCTCCCGCATTTCCGGCCCCTGGAAGACGATGATCCCGGCCTTTGCCCTGAGCCTCGCCTATTGGGCGGGGGCGGAATGGGGCCTCTCCCTCGCCTTCACCGAGGGCACCGCGAGCCCTTTCTGGCCCGCCGCCGGTCTCGCCCTGGCCGCCCTGTTACGCTACGGTCTCCGCCTGTGGCCGGCCATCGCGGCGGGGGAGATGGCGGCGGTGATCCACCATGGGGTCCCCTGGGGCGCCGCCCTGGGCATGGGCCTCGGTGACGCCCTGACGGCCTGGGCCGCCGCCGTCTCCCTCGCCCGGCGTTGCGACTGCGTCAGAGGCGTCCTCTCGGGTCCCCGGGCGTTGTTCGCCTTTCTCCTCTGGGGCGCGGTCCTGTCCCCTTCGATCAGCGCCACACTGGGGACGACGAGCCTCGTCCTGGCGGGTCTGGTCTCCGCGGGCGATGCCCTCTTCCACGGCCTCACCTGGTACCTGGGCGACTGCGTCGGCACCCTCATGGGCGCCCCTCTGCTGCTGACCTGGACCGGATCCGGCGGGGGGCGCGGCGCCGGCGGCCTTGTGGAACGCCTGGCGATCCTGGGGGTGGAGACCGGCCTCGGGGTCTTCCTGTTCTGGAGTCGCGGTCTCGCCGAGGCCCCGGACATCCCCATCGCCTTCTCCCTGCTCCCGGTGATGGTCTGGGCGGCCTACCGTCTGGGCAGCCGCGAACTGACCCTGGGCGGTTTCCTCCTGGCTCTGATCGCCGTCGGCGGGACCGCCCGCGGCTACGGCCCCTTCACCGGCCCGCGGCTGGATGTCTCCCTCCTCTGGCTGGAGAGCTTCCTGGCCATCGCCGGGGCCACCACCCTGCTGCTCCACGCCCTGGTGAACGAACACCGTCTGGTCCTCGCCCGACTGCGCGACCATGAGCGTGACCTCGAGCGGCAGGTGCGGCGGGCCACCGCCCATCTGCGCCTGCTCTTGGAGGCGAGCGGTGAAGGGATCTTCGGTCTCGACCGGAAGGGACGCTGCACCTTCGTCAATCCCGCCGCGGAACGCCTGCTGGGCTATCCGGCGGCGGATCTGCTCGGACGCGAACTCCATCCCCTGATCCATGCGCGCCACGAGGACGGCAGACCCTGTCGCCCGGAGGACTGCCCGATCCTCGCCAGCCTGTCCGCCGGGGAGTGCCGCAGCGGTGACGACGAGGTCCTGTGGCGGCGGGACGGCCACCCGCTGCCGGTCCAGTTCACCACCAGTCCGCTCGTGGAAGGGGCGCGACTCCGGGGGGCGGTGGTCCTGTTCCGGGACGTCACCGAGGAGCGCGCCCGACGCCGCCGGCTCGATCATCTCGCCCGTCACGACGCCCTCACCGGCCTGCCCAACCGGCGCGCCTTCACCCAGCGGCTCGCCGGCCGCATCGAGACGGCGCGCGGCGGGGAATGCGGTCACGTCCTCTGTTATATCGATCTCGACCACTTCAAGCCGGTCAACGACAGTGCCGGACACGCGGCCGGTGACCAGGCCCTGCGGGCGGTGAGCCACCTGTTGCAGCGCCATCTGCGCCGCAGCGACACCCTCGCCCGCCTCGGCGGGGATGAATTCGGCCTCCTGCTGGATGGCTGCGACGCCGAGGCCGCCGGCCCCGTCATCGAGGGACTCCTGCAGGCCCTGCGGGACTGGCGGTTCGAGTGGCAGGGGCGGCGCTTCCGGCTGGGGATGAGCATCGGGGCGGTGGCCCTGGACAGCGCGGCCCCCGCCCCGGACAAGGCCCTCAAGACCGCCGACGGCGCCTGTTATCGGGCCAAGGCCGAGGGCGGTGACCGGGTATGCTAGGCCGCCGCCGCGGATTCCATTCCCGCCGGCACCCAGCCTTGAGTGCAGGTTCCGGCCCTACGGCCCTGAATGCGCCCGCGCCGGCCGCTGGGACACCTCACACACGGGCGCGACGGCGGGCAAGGCCCATACCCACGAGACCGAGGCCGAACAGGGCGGGGCCCGCGGGCTCGGGAACGCTGGCGCCACCTCCACCTGTCACATGGATGCGCAGATCGTCGATACCCCAGCCCTCGTCCGGCCAACCTTGCCATCCACTGCCGGAGGGGGCGATCTGGAGGGTCAGCGTGGAGGCGCTGTGGGCGAGAGTCAAGGCCGGCGCGGTGGCCATATCGACCAAGTCGTCGGAGTAAAAGGTCGAGCCGTCGATCTGGCCGTTGTCCACCACCAGCGTACCGCCGTCGAAGTCCACCACGGAGCCACTGGCATTGTCGGTGGTCATGTCCAGCACCAGGGTGCCGTCGATCCAGACCTCCAGATTATCCGGGGTAACCGTCCCATTGCGGCTGTCCCAGGAGTTCAGAAAGCCCAGCATCATGTCGATGCTGAGCTGGGTATGGCCGGGTAGGTTGCTGAGCGTCAGGGTGGAGCTGTCGCCACTGCCGAAATAGCTGCCGCTCCAGCTCTTGCCGTTCGATCCGGTATAGGGGCCACCCGTTACGGAGCCGGTAAACCCGCCCGATGGGCCGCTGGCGCTCACACCCGGAGCGGTGTAGGCAGGTCCGTCGAAGTTGTTGGAATAGACCAGGGTGGCCTGAGCGCCCCCATTGCACAGAGAGAGGATGAGAGCGGACAGGCTGAGCAATCTTTTCATGACGAATTCCTCTAGAACCACAGACGATAAGTGACCCCCGGTGCCCTGCGATGCCGGGTGTCCTGCACACGAACCACGGCATCGGAGGTGATACGGTTATTGAGGCATAAGTCGGGCCAATAATCCTAACAGGTTGATTTATAAGTTGATTATCCCTTGGCCAGGGCGTCCTCGATGGGCTCCGGCAGCGGTATTGTAAAAATTCCGGACACGGATGCGGGGAAGTGGTTCGAGTGCTGGTCCCTGTGCCTCCCGCGGCGGGTGGGGAAGCCATCACGGGCCCGATGCGACATATCCTTCAGAAGTGCATTACCAGGGCGATCCCGGCCAGCCCCAGGGCCACCGGCCAGCGCCAGAACCAGGAGATCATCTGCTCGGTGCGGTAGCGGGGAAACTGGAAGGCGATGGACATGGGGATGGCCATCACCACGAAGACCTGGAGCAGGAAGGTGGGCCAGTGGCCGTCGCCGCCGCCGAGGAACAGGGTGGCGTAGAGGGCGCCGGCGGTGTAGAGCTGAAAGGCCTGCATCACGAACAGCCCGCCCATGTATTTGCCCCCCATCTCCACCATGGGGCCGGTGGCGATCTCGGCGGGGGCGACGTAGATCTCGAAGGGCTGCTTGCCCAACATCCCCTGAAGGGAGAGCAACCCGGCCACGGCCAGTAGGGGCATGTCCCAGAGGCCCCAACCGGCGGCCTGCTGCATGGCGATCATGTCCACCAGATTGGTGGTGCCATAGTGCCAGGCCACGCCGAAGATCACGATCACGAAGGGGATGTCGTAGGCCACCATGGCGGTGAGGGCGCGGGAGATGCCGATGGAGCCGTTGGGGTTGGCGCACTGGCCCACGCCCAGGGCGAGGCCCAGGGAGGGGATCATCAGGAAATAGATCAGGGTCAGGACATCGCCCTTGTCCGCCAGGCCGTTCATGCCCGGCATGGGCAGCAGGGCCTCGGCGGCGACGTAGCCGCCCACGGCCATGACGATGCCGATGTCGTGGATCAGGCCGTGGGAGATCTGGGTCTCCTTGGCGTAGAACTTGACGATGTCGGCCAGGGGCTGGAAGAAGGGGGGACCCACCCGGCGCTGCAGGCGGGCGCCGATCCTGCGCATCAGCAGGACCAGGAACAGACCGATGCTGAAGGCCAGCAAGGGCATGAGCAGGAGTTCCGCGGCCAGGGCCGCCAGGTTCGTCAGGTTCATTCAGACCACCCACCAGAGGGCGAATACGGTGACCCCGAGGAGCCACAGGGCCGGCTGGGCCGAGCGGAACCAGGCCTGGCTCCACTGGGCGAGGAAATCGAGCGCCGAGACCAGGGCGCGCTCCAGCCATTGGATGCTGCCACGGTACCAGCCGCCGATCAGGTGCATCAGCCCGGGGTAGAAGTCGTCGCTGTAGTGGTAGCGCACCTCGGTGGTGAGGAAGTGGCCGCCGGCGTAGTTGTCCAAGGGGTGCACGTAGCGGTGCCGGTTGCCCGCCAGGAACAGCAGGGCGCCCACCCCGAAGCCGGCGAACAGGAGGCCCACCACCCAGAGCATGTCCAGACCGCCGTTGGGCAGGTCCACACCGCCGAGGCTGTGGTCGAGCACGGGGAGGCCGAGGGCCGCCTGCACCGGGGCGATCCAGTCCAGCACCAGGCCCGGCATCAGGCCGGTCAGGAAGACGATGACGATCAGCCCCAGCATGGGCGCGAGCATGGACCAGGGGGCCTCCCGGATGTCTTCGTGCTCCATCCGCAACTGGCCGAGGAAGGTATTGTGGATGAGCTTGTAGACCGAGATGATGGTGCCCAGGGTGCCGATCACGGTGGCCACGAACATCAAGGGCCGTCCGCTGGAGATCAAGTCGCGGTAGATGAGCCACTTGGAGACGAAGCCGTTCATGGGCGGCAGCCCCGCCAGGCCGATGATTCCCACCAGCATCACCAGGAAGGACAGGGGCATGCGCGTCACCAGGCCGCCCAGCTTGTTGAGGTCGGCGGTACCGGTGCGGTGGACCACGGCGGTCACCACCAGGAACAGGGCGGCCTGGTAGGTGGCATAGTTGAACACGTGCAGCAGGCCCCCGGCACTGCCCAGGGCGTCACCCTGCATCACCCCGATGAGCATGTAGCCGCCCTGGCCGATACCGTGCCAGGCGAGCAGATGCCGGGCGTCGTGCTGGCGCACGGCGATGAAGGTGGGCACGATTAGGGTGAAGGCCCCCACCCAGCCCAGGAGGTCGCGGGCGTCGAGGTGGGTGAAGGGGATCAGGAGCCGGTCCAGCAGGTCCAGGCCCGCCAGATGCACCAGAACCACCAGGATGCCGAACAACCCCATGCGCGAAGAGATGGCGCCGAGGAAGGCGGAGCCCGGCCCCGGGGTCTCGGCATAGGCCGGACCCTGCCACAGATGGAAGGGCAGCAGCGCCATCTTGATCCCAAAGCCCGCGGCGAAGGCCAGCACCAGGGTCCAGGCCTGGCCCGGGGAGAGGGTGGCGAAGAGGCCGGCCACCGCCGCATATTGCAGGGATCCGGCCTGGGCATGGATCCAGGCCAGGGCGCCGAGCAGGGCCATGGCCCCGCCCAGGGCATAGATCAGGTACTTGAAGGCCCAGCGCACCGCCACTCCACCGGCGGAGAGCATGAGCAGGAAGCTGGCCCAGCTCATCAGTTCCCAACCGATGAACAGGCTCAGGAGGTCACCCGAGGCCAGGAGCAGCAACATGCTGCTCACGTTCAGTGCCAGGGCCACCTGCAACAGCCCCAGGCGGCCGCCCTTGCGGCGGTAGCCCTCGCCCCACTCGCCGGCCATGAACCAGGCACTGGCGAAGGCCGCCCCCAGGGTGATGAGGGCGAAGAACCAGGCAGGGCCGTCGAAGCGCCAGGACAGGGCCTGACCGAGGACCTCGAAACTCGGGCTGGCGGCGATCATGGTCAGCGCCCCGGAGGCCAGGCCCGACATCTTCGCCAGGGCCAGGATCTGGCCGCCGTAGAGGACCGCGATCAGGCCGCCCGCGGCGGGCCGCCGTCCGAAGGCCCAGGCCACCGCAAGGGTACAGGCCGAGAGGATGAACAGGGTATCCAAAGGGGTCATGCGCAAGGGGCTCCTCAGGGCCTCGGGGTGGGGAGGTCGGTATCGACATAGGTGTCCATGTCCACCGCCTGGCGGGCGATGCCGTGGAGGTCACCGGTCAGGGGCTGGAGCCAGATCACCCCGGCCAGGAGCAGCCCGGCGAAGGCGGTGGCGGTACCGAGATCCAGGGCCCCGTGGGGGGCCATGCGGGGTTCCTCCCCGCCGGGGCCAAACAGCAGGGTGAGGGTGCGGAACAGATAGGCCGCCTCCACCAGGGTGGCCGTCAGGATCACCACCGCGGCCAGGGAACAGAGCGGGCCGGGCTGGGCGAACAGACCGCTCAGGGTGACGAACTTGGCCCAGAATCCGGGCAGGGGCGGCACCCCCACCAAGGAGAGGGCGAACAGGGCGAACAGGGCGCCTGCCAGGGGGGCGCGGCGGGCGGCCCCGCGCAGGCCTTCGAGGGCGCCGTTCCAGTGGCGGGCGAGCAGGAACAGGGCCGGCTTCACCAGCAGGTGGTGCAAGGCCACCGCCAGCCCCGCCAGGACCCCGGTCTCGCCGGGCAGGGAGAAGGCCACGAAGACGATCCCCAGTTGCCCCACCGAGGACCAGGCGAGCTGACGTGACAGGTCGCGTGCCCGCCAGGCTGCCAGCTCGCCCCAGGCGATGCCGAGAACACCGAGGACGAGCATGAGTTGCGTGGCCTCGGGCCGCTGGAAGACCACCAGCAACAGGCGCACGATGACCAGCACCGCCAGCTTCGAGACCAGTCCCGCGAGCAGCCCCGCCAGACGGGAGGGCGCCGTGGCATAGACCTCGGGCACCCAGGTGTTGACCGGGAAGGCCTCGGCCTTGACCCCGATCCCCAGGAGCAGGAGGGCGAAGGCCGCCAGGCCCAGGGGGCCGTCCAGAGAGACCGGGGCGAGGAGGGCGAGTTGGGCCAGGTTGAGGGTGCCGGTCTGGGTATAGACCAGGGCGATGCCGAGCAGGGCGAGGGCCGATCCGGCGGCGCTCAAGAGGAGATAGCGCAGGGCCGCGGCCTGGGCGGCGGGGCGTTGGTTCGCGGCGATCAGCCCGTAGCTGGCCACCGCCAGGAGTTCGTAGAACACATAGAGGTTGAACAGGTCGCCGGAGAGGGCCAGGCCCGTGGCCGCGGCCGCCAACACCAGCGTCAGCGACCACTCCCGCGGCCGGCCGCCCCAGGGCCAGAGGGCCAGGACCATGGCCGGGACGGCGAGGGCGAAGAGCAGGGCCAGGCGGTCCAGATGGAAGGCGATCCCCAGGGGTGGGGCGAAGCCCCCCAAGGCCACGCCCGCCGTGGCGTCGCCCAGCGCCCGGGCGATCCCCCACAGCAGCCAGAGGCAGAATGCCAGCAGGCCCGGCCCGAAGAGACGCCCCAGGGGCAGGGACAGGCGCGCCAGGCTGGGGGTCAGGAAGGCCCCGAGCAGGGGCAGGGCGACGGCCAGGACGACGGCATTCACGAGGGGCGCTCCACGGCGGGCAGGTCGCGGCTGGTCTCGGGTTCGAGTCCGGCGGCGGCGTCCGTGTCCGCCTCCATGCGCCCCCGGACCTCGGCCACGTCCAGGGTGCCGTAGGCCTGATGCACGCGCAGGGCCAGGGCCAACGCCAGGGCCTGCACCCCCACGCCGATGACGATGGCGGTGAGGACCAGGGCCTGGGGCACCGGGTCCACCATGGGCTGGCCCAGGGTCCCGGGGGTCAGGATGGGCGCCACCCCGCCGGCGCGGTAGCCCGCCAGCACCAGCAACAGATTGGCCCCCGCCTCGAGGATCCCCAGGGCGAGGATGCTGCGGAACAGGTGGCGGGCCATGACCAGGCCGGCCAACCCCAGGGCCACCAGGGCGAGGGCGCCGCCATAGAGCAGAAATTCGATGGGGGGAGGGGTCATGGGTCCCTGGCCTCGGTGGCCGCCAGATCGGCGAGCAGCCCGGAGAGTTCGGCCCCCACCTTCAGGCCGACGGCGGCATAGAGCAGGGGCAGGGTGCCGGCGGAGAACAATTGGCCCAACACCCCCTTGCCCAGCATGGGGGCGAGGAAGTCGCCCCGGGCGAACAGTGCCCACAGGCCGATGGCGATGAAGGCGGCCCCGGCGAGGCCCTCGATCCAGGAGATGGCGGTGTGGTCCAGGGCCTCGCGGGGACGTCCCAGGAGGGGCAGGAAGAAGGCCGCGGCCAGGATCACCCCGCCCTGGAAGCCGCCCCCGGGGGTGAGGTGGCCGTGCAGGATCACGTACAGGCCCACCACCAGGAGCAGGGGGAACATCAGGTCGGCACCGGCGATGAGGATGAAGCCCCCGTCGGGGTCGGGGCGCCGTCGCCGTCTGTGCCCGCCCAGGACAAGGCCGGCCCCCGCGGCGGCGGCGAACAGAATGGACAGTTCGCCGAGGGTGTCGAGGCCGCGGTAGGCGAGCACCACGGAGGTGACGATATTGGCCGCCCCGGTAGTGGCCGGGGCCTGCTGGAGGATGCCCTGGCCCACCAGCATGGGCGGGTGGCCGTAGGGCAGGCCCGCGGCCAGGACCAGGAGCAGGAAGCCGAGTCCGGCGGCGAACAGCAGGGTGGTGAGGTTACGCATCCCCGGAACCCTCCGCGGGGGCGGGTCGGTTGTCGTCGCCCAACCCCCAGAGCCCCAGCCGGCGCAGGGCCAGGGCCAGGATCACCCCGCTCAGGCCGGCGCCCACCGCCGCCTCGGTGAGGGCCACGTCCGGCGCCCGCAGGATCACGAACAGCACCGACAAGGCCAGGGACACCACGGAGGAGGCCGCCACCGCGGCCAGCAGATTGGGCGCCAGCAGGACTGCCAGGGCGGCGGTGATGGTCACGAACAGCACCAAAAGGACCATCCAATACATGAGTCAGTCCTCTGTTGGGCCCGGGAGGGCGTCCCGGACGTGGTCGCCCGGGGCGTGCCAGGGCCGCACCCCGGCCAGCAGGAAGGCACGCGCCAGGGCCGAGGAACTCACCGGGTTGGTGAGGAGGATGAAGCCGCCGATGGCTACCAGCTTGGTCCACCATTCGGGGTGCAGAAGGCCCACGCCGATCAGGAAGGTGATGGCCCCCAGGGTGGCCGCCTTGGTTCCGGCCTGGATGCGGTTGAACACGTCCGGCATCCGGATCAGGCCCAGGGCAGCGAGGAAGGCGAAGGCCGCCCCGACGAGCAGAAAGGTGTCCGCGAGCGCCCTCATGAGCGGTTGCCCTCGATCGCCCGGGCCAGGGCCACCATCCCCACGAAGGACAGCACCCCGTAGATCAGGGCCACGTCCAGGTAGAGGGGGCTGGCGAACAGGGCGGCGAAGCCGGTGAGGGCCACGGTGGTGATGACGGTGAGGGTGTCGGCCGCCACCAGGCGGTCGGGATTGGTGGGACCCGCCATCATCCGGATCAGGCCCAGGAAGATCGCCAGGCCCATGAGCAGGGCCGCGCTCTGTTCCGCCAGATTCATCGCAGGAAACCCTCGATACGGGATTCGAAACTGGCGGCGATGCGCCGGGTCGCCGCTTCCGGATCCGTTCCCGGGGAGACGTCGATCCAATGCACCAGGATATGGTCGTCGCGTACATCCACCGACAGGGTGCCCGGGGTCAGGGTGATGCTGTTGGCCAGGAGCAGGCGGCCCAGGTCCGAGCGTAGCCCGGTGCGCACCGCCACCACCCCTGGATGCAGGGGCAGGGAGGGGGAGAGCACCCGCCGCGCCAAGTCCAGGTTGGCCAGGAACAGGGCCACGCAGAAATAGGCCAGGTAACGCAGCAGGTGCCAGGGCGCGGCCAGGGTCAGGCGCATCCCGTTCAAGATCGCCAGGCGTCGGCCGGCCACGGCCGGCACCAGGAGCGCCACCGCCCCGCCCGCGGCGAGTTCTTGGGGATCCAGGGTGCCGGTGAGCAGCACCCAGAGGAGTAGGCTCACGCAGAAGGCCACCACGTACTGGGGCAGGCCGGGAGGGGTGTCGGACATCTTGAGTAATCCCTGGCGGGGCCGGGTGGGTGGAACGGGGCGGGAGATTGGCCTAAATGGAGGCGCTTTGCAAGGGGTTGCGGTGGCATCGCCGGTATGCCGGGGAGGATTTTCCGCATTTGGCCCAGCGGCCTAGTGGGTTGAACTATCCCGCCTGTGCCTGGATCAGATAGCGGACCGCCGCGATCACCCCGAGGAAGGCGGTGAAGGTGAGACCCAGGGACCAGAACATGAACCGATCGATGCGCCTGGTCAGGTGTTCGAAGCGCTTGTCCATGGCCTCGAAGCGTTTGTTCATGTCCTCGAAACGCTTGTCCACGACCAGGAAGCGCTGGTTCATGTCCTCCCGGAGCTCCGCGAAGCGCTTGTCCACGGCCTCGAAGCGCTTGTCCACGGCCTCGAAGCGCTTCTCCATGAGCTGGAATCCGCGCTCCATCAATATCAATTGATGCTTGAGCGTCTCCTCCACCCGGACCAGGCGTTC
>JALSSC010000073.1 GCA_026984455.1 Chromatiaceae bacterium | reverse complement strand
GCAACAATCGCCTCATCCGGCATGAACTTGGCACGGTCGGCCGTTTTTCTCCCCCTTCTTCCGGCCGCCCCACCCCCCCAGCCGGGGCGGTTGCGCGCCCGATGAGCGGCACAGCGCAAAAGGCTCCGCGTTCACCCCGGTTGACCTTCCAAGGCAGGCATGCGTCAATCGCGAAATCGTGCCTGTTCGTTCTCCAGGGCCTTGGCAGTGATGTGCCGGTAGAGGCTCACCACTTTGCCCAGCACACCACCATATTCGGGATGATCCTGAAACAGCGGCGCGGCCTTCTGGGCGTCTTCCAGGATCCGCTCCAGGAACTCCAGTTCCTGTTCCTCCAGGACCGCCCCGCCCTCTACGCGCTCGCGGATGGCGAGTACCCGTGGCAGGCGGTATTTCACCATGCGTTCCATCAGCGCGGTGATGACGCCTATATCCTGGTCTTGTGTCACTCTTCTCCCCCCCCTTGGTGTGGTGTCGATCAACCGGCGGCAGCGGCCAGGGCCGGTCCCAGGCGCTTGCGCAGTTTGTTCATGGCATTTTTTTCGATCTGCCGGATGCGTTCCGCCGAGACCCCGTATTCGGCCGCCAGTTCGTGCAAGGTGGATTTGCCTTCGCCCAGCCAGCGCGCCTCGAGGATGTGGCGGCTGCGTGGGTCGAGTTCCTCCAGGGCCTCGTGCAGACGGTCCTGCTCGAAGGACTCGCTGTCGGCGCGTTCCAGCAATCCGGAGGGCTCGTTGCTCAGATCGGGGAGGTACGCGGAGGGCACTGCGGTCTTTTCGTCCTCGTCACGGTCGGTGCCGTCGAAGGCCAGATCGTAATTGGACAGGCGGGACTCCATCTCCAGCACGGTTTCGGGCTTGACCCCGAGTTCCCGGGCCACGTCCTCCACCTCCTGATGGCTGAACCAGCCCAGACGCTTCTTGGCGCTGCGCAGGTTGAAGAACAGCTTGCGTTGGGCCTTGGTGGTGGCCACCTTCACGATACGCCAGTTGCGCAGGATGTACTCGTGGATCTCGGCACGGATCCAATGTACTGCGAAGGACACCAGGCGCACCCCCATAGCGGGGTCGAAACGCTGCACGGCCTTGAGCAGGCCGATATTGCCCTCCTGGATCAGATCGGGCAGTGGCAGGCCATAGCCGCCGTATCCGCGGGCGATGCGGACCACGAAACGCAGGTGGGAGAGCACCAGGCGACGCGCGGCCTCCAGGTCCTTGTGGGTACGGTAACGGGTGGCGAGGGCGTGTTCCTCTTCGGCGCTCAACATGGGTACCTGATAGACGGCCGATATATAGGCATCGAGGCTCCCGGCACTGGCAGGAGCGGCAAGGAGGCCCTTGGATTCGGTCATGGCACATACCCCAGTAATTTGGTGTGGATTGAATTGTATCACTCCGGCGGTCCCGGAGCACCTTGTGATTAGCAGTCAACCAATCAGAGTGCCAGGAACTTGAAAAGTTCAGCCTCCGCCCTTCATCTTTATGATTTGTATCAGCCCGGCAGAGTGGGGCCGGGCTCACCAGGGGTGGCACGTAACCGTTCGGCCCCCGGGTCTTCTCCTCCTCCCGGGCCGTGCCCGGGGCCGCTTCCTGTGTCCGTGGGGGCGGATTCAGCCATGATGCCGTTCGCACAGAGGCGGTTCGGTGCGAGATTCATCGCGGCGGGAGCCCTTCCCACGAAAGGCGCCGGTCGGCACAGCCCGTCCTAGGATTTCGCGGTCGCATCCGCCGCCAGGATCCGCTTCACCTCGTCCCCGTTGAGGACCTCCTTGCGTTCCAGTTCGGCGGCCAGGCGGTCGAGCAGCTCCCGCCGCTGCTGGAGGATCTCGAGGGCCCGCTGGCGGCCCTCTTCCACCAGGCGGCGGGTCTCCTGGTCGATCAGGCGCGCGGTCTCGTCCGAGTAGTTGCGTTCTTCCTGGGATTGGCCGGGGAGGAACTGGAGCTGGCGTATACGCCCCCAGGCCAGGGGGCCGAGTTCGTCGCTCATGCCCAGTTGGGTGACCATGGCATGGGCGATCTCGGTGGCCCGTTCGAGGTCGTTCTGGGCACCGCTGGAGACCTGGCCGAAGACGATCTCCTCGGCGCTGCGGCCACCCAGGAGGATGGCGATCTGGTCCTTGAGCTGCTGTTCCGTGGAGAGGAACTTCTCTTCCACCGGCAGTTGTAGGGTGAAGCCCAGGGCGCCCATGCCGCGGGGGATGATGGTGACCTTGTGCACCGGTTCACCCGTAGGGGTGAATTCGGCCACCAGGGTGTGGCCCGATTCGTGGAAGGCCACGCGCCGCTTCTCTTCCGGGTTGAGGGCCCGGGTCTTTTTTTCGGGACCGGCGAGGATGCGGTCGATGGCACCCTCGAAGTCGGCCATGGTGACCTGGTCATGGCCCTCGCGCACGGCGCGGATGGCGGCCTCGTTGGCGATGTTCTCCAGATCGGCGCCCACCATCCCGGGGGTGCGTTGGGCCACCACCCGCAGGTCCACGTCGGGGGCCAGGCGGATCTTGCGGGTGTGGAGCCTGAGGATCTGCTCGCGGCCTTCCAGGTCCGGCTTGTCCACCACGATCTGGCGGTCGAAGCGGCCGGCGCGGAGCAGGGCCTTGTCGAGGATCTCGGGACGGTTGGTGGCGGCCATCACCACCACCCCGGAGGAGGGGTCGAAGCCGTCCATCTCGGACAGGAGCTGGTTGAGGGTCTGTTCGCGTTCGTCGTGGCCGCCCATCATGGGGCCCATCCCGCGCGCCCCGCCGATGGCGTCGATCTCGTCGATGAAGATGATGCAGGGGGCCTTCTGCCGGGCCTGCTCGAACAATTCGCGCACCCGCGCCGCACCCACCCCCACGAACATCTCGATGAACTCGGAGCCGGAGATGTTGAAGAAGGGTACCCCGGCCTCACCGGCCACCGCGCGGGCGAGTAGGGTCTTGCCGGTCCCCGGGGGGCCCACCAGGAGGACACCCTTGGGCATCCGTCCGCCCAGGCGCTGGATGCGTTCCGGGGCCTTGAGGAACTCGATGGTCTCCTTGAGTTCCTGTTTGGCGTCCTCGGCCCCGGCCACGTCCTCGAAGGTGACCTTGGGCAGGGAGTCGGGGTGGATGTGGACCTTGTTGCCCAGGTTCAGGAAGCCCTTGCCCATGGTGCCCATGCGGTTGGCGAACCAGCCCCAGAGCAGGAACAACAGGCCGAAAGGCAGGACCCAGTTGAACAGGAAGTTGCTCAGCCAGTCGTCACTCTGGCGGGCCTTGTAGCGCACCCCCTTGGCCTCCAGCTCCTTGGCCAGGTCGCCGTGCCACAAGGGCACGGTGATGAAGCGTTTGGGCCTGCCGGTCTTGGGGTCGGTCTCCTTGAGGGTGCCGGTGATGAGCTTGTCGGTCACCACTGCCTCGGCCACCGCGCCCTTGTCCACGTATTTGAGGAACTCGCTGTAGGGGATCTCCTGTTGCTTGGCGGTCTGGTATCCCTGCCATATCTGGAAGGAAAAGAGGATGAACAGCAGATAGAGGAGCAGGGTGAAGTTGGGGTGCTGCCAGAGGCGGCGTTTGCTGCTCTTGTTGATCTCGATGGTGGGCTTGCCTTCGGGCTTGCCGATGGAGAAGTCGTTCTTCTTCATTGGGGATCCTTGTGGGTGGTTTGGGTGGCGGAACTGACGATGCCTCTGGCGAGGACCTGCGCCAGGGCCTCGGCCAGGGGGCGGCGGGCGGCCGGTTCGGCGCCTGCCAGGAGGCCCGCGGTGAAGGCCAGGGCGAGGGCGTCCCAGGGATGATCGCGGATCCAGGTCGCGGGACCGGCCTGCTCTGCGAGGGTGCGCAGGCGGGCCTTGGCCTCGTCCACGCTCAACGGATCATTCGAAATGCGCTCCACAGGATGCCTCCCGCCAGCGTCAGGGCCACCACGGCCATGAGCAGGGCCGCCCAGGGTGGCCCTACGAACTGGGCCAGAAACAGATAGATGGCGGCGATCAGGAAGCCGAGGCCCGCCAGGGCGAGGATGCCCACCACGCCGATCAAGAGCAAGGCCAAGCCGGTGCGAAAGCTCCAGTGGCGCAGATCGCGCCCCTCGGCCTCCAGCAGCTCGGCGATGCCGATGAGTAGTTCGGCGAGGCCGTTCAGCGGCGACCCCCGAGGTCCAGCACTTTGGCGAGGATGAAGCCCACCCCGGCGGCAGTCAGCAGGCTCGCCAGGGGTCGCTCGGCGACCCGGTTGCCTAGAGCACCGATCTGTTCCCGACCGGCGCCGATGGCCTCGTCGATCTGGGCCTGGGCCTTGGCACGGGCGGCCTCGGCACGCGCGCGGGTGTGTTCCCGGGCAGCATCCGCGTAGTCTTCAGCGGTGCTCTTGAGGGCCTCAGTGAGGTGGGTGATGTCAGTGCGCAGGCGGGCGACATCGTCCTTGAGGGCGGCGATTTCTTTTTCCAGGTCGGGGGAGGGGTCGGACATGGTGAGGTCTCCTTTATTAACCGGATGCCACTCAATCATAGCCCCGGGGGCAGAAAAAGATCGGCCCCGGAGGGCCGATACTTGCGCTAAGTCGTGTTTGCCAGAAAACCCCCTCCCTGGGTGCCGTCGGAAGGGGAAGACGCGGTCTCCCCCTTCCTTCCATTTTTCAACCGCTGGTCGCAGTAGGAGAATGCCGGGGCCTCTTTGCCCCGGAGCCTGTCTGAACGACAACGGGGTCTTCGTTCAGACAGTATACCCGTCGCACGTGAATATTTAGTTTTTCGAGGGTTTTCCTCGTGCTCCTGGGCAAGGTGCGGAAGCGAGTCATCGCAGGGACTATGGCGAGCTTTCGCAACACCGCCCAGGGGTCCGAGGGGCGGCCGCAGTAGCGAAATATTTGCGCGCGACGGGTATAAATCAGAAATCCACCCCAGGCCAGTTCTCGAAGCCTTGCGGCCAGCCCCAATGGCCCCAGTCGAAGGGATGAAAGAGGTCGTCGAAGGGGATCTGCACGCCACGGCCTTCCAGGGCATTGAGAATCTGCCGCCGTTCCGCGTCGGGCAGGTCCTGGGTGCCCATGACCTGGTGGCGGATCTCCTCCCGGCTGCCCTGGAACTCCAGGTGTTTCTTGGTCCCGTCGGGTAACTGGTAGTCGATCGTCGCCTTGTATTTGTCCTCACCGGTCCGCTCCAGGGAGAAGGCCTGAAAGCGCTCCCAGTGTTGGGAGAACTGTCCCCCGGGGCCGGGCATGGCGTGGTGCATGGGCGGCCGGGGCTGCAGATGACGCAGCGCTGGGCGCTGGGGTTGTGCTGCCCTGATCTGTGGCGGGCGGCTGGCCAGGGTCACCTCCACGTCCTGGGTCTGGCCCTTGCGTATCAAGCGCAGTCTCACTTGCTTCCCGGGCCCGTCGTCACGCACCAGGCGTACCAGTTGGTCGGGGGAGTAGAGTTTCTGGTCGCCATAGGCCAGGAGGATGTCGTAAGGCTGTATACCCGCCTGGGCGGCCGGCGAATCCGCGGCCACCTGGACCACCAACAGGCCTTGATCCCCGGGTACACCCTTGGGGAACTGGGCGGCCAGGGCCGGGGGCACGGGACGGATGCTCACCCCGAGCCAGGCAGGGGCATTCTGGGCCTGGGATGCGGCCGGGGCGGCTGGGGGGGTTGCAGCGAGGCCGGTCAGGGGGGCGCCCAGGGCCAGGGCGAGGGCCAGGGCGGAGGATTGGAGCAGGGTCTTCATGGTCGGTCTCCTTAACGAAAAGGCTGGTGATTACGCACCCGAGAGACCGCGCGCCCTGGGAAAGGTTCCTGGTCTCAAGGCTGTGGCTCCAGCGCGGGATCGATCCCTGCCCGGGCCTGCAACCAGGCGGACATCGCCGCAGTGTCCATGGGCCGGGCGTAGTGATAACCCTGCAACAACCCACAGCCGAGCCGTGCCATGAGGTCCCGCTCGCGCCCCCCCTCGATCCCTTCGGCGATGAGTTCCAGGCCCAGCCCATGGGCGATGTGGATGATGCCTTCGACGATGCAGGCGGTGGCCGGCTCGCGTACGGCCCCCACCACGAAGGCGCGGTCGATCTTCACCAGATCGAAACGCTGGCGCAGGAGATAACCTAGGGAGGCGTAGCCGGTGCCGAAGTCGTCGATGGCCAGGGCGATGCCATGACGGCGCAGCCCGCGCAGGGCCTCCCGGGTCGCCGGACGGTCCCTCAGGAGGAGGCGCTCGGTGACCTCCAGGATCAGTCCCTCGGCGGCCAGTCCGCTGTGGGCGAGGACGTCCTCGACGCAGCGCAGGAATCCGGTGGCCTCGATCTGGGGTGGGGAGAGGTTGACCGAGACCCGCAGCCCGGGGGCCAGGTCCCGTCGCCATTGCGCGCATTGGCTGGCGGCCCGATCCAGGACCCAACGTCCCAGAGGGATGATGAGACCCGTGGATTCCAGCACCGGGACGAATTCCTCCGGCCCCTCCTGGTGACCGGGCCAGCGCAGCAGGGCCTCTACCGCATAGGGCCGCCCGGCCACGTCGGTGATGGGTTGGTAGTGGAGTTCGAAGGCCTGGTCGCGCACCGCCGAACGCAAGGCCTGTTCCAGTTCCAGACGGGCACCGGTGCGGGCGTCCAGGGCCGGGTCGAAGAACTGGTAGCGGTCGTGGCCGGCCTGTTTGGCCTGGTACATGGCGGCATCGGCATGGCGCAGCAGGGCGCTCGTATCCTTGGCGTCGTTGGGATAGAGGGCAATGCCGATACTGGCAGTGCAATAGCTTTCCCGCCCTTGGATACGATAGGGTGGGCGCAACCCGGCGAGGATACGTCCGGCGAGCATGGCCAAGGCCGCGGGCTCGGTGTCGCCCTGACAGAGCACACAGAACTCGTCGCCGCCCAGGCGCGCCACCAGGTCGCCGTTGCGTACCAGCTGGCGCAGGCGGGCCGCCACCTGGGTGAGGAGTGCGTCACCCTGGGTGTGGCCGAAGCGGTCGTTGACCTGCTTGAAGCCATCGAGATCGAGGAACAGCAGGGCCAGGGAGGAGTTCAGGCGTGCCGCCCTCGCCCCCGCCTGCTCCAATTGCCGCAGGAACAGGGCGCGGTTGGCGAGGCCCGTGAGTTCGTCGTAGTGGGCCAGACGGCGCAGGTTGCGTTCGCGGTCACGAAGGCGGTCGTGCTGGAACGCCAGGCGCTGGAGCAACTCGTCCTGGCTGTGGCGGCGCAGATCGGCGCGCCGGCGCAACAGCCAGCCGGCCTCGCGCAGGGCCTGGTCCGGTTCCACCGGCCAGCGCCAGGGGGTGGCGGGGGAGGATCTCGGGTCGCCGATGTCGGCACACAGACGTTTATGGTCGGGGTCGAGATACAGGCGCAGATGGAACCCCCAATCCATCTCCTCGCCCCGTTGGCGGAGGCTCTCGGAGAGGTCGGCCACCGCCGCCGCCGCTTCGGTCTTGGCCACCCCGAGATCGGAGAGGATGGCGAGCAGGCGGGGACGCAGCCACAGGAGATCGTCCAGGCTGCCGATGGGGACCCGGGCGAGTTCCCAGGGTTGGCGGGGTTCGTTGGCGGGGTCCAGCCACTTCCTGGCCAGCACCCTGGCCCCACCTCCCGGGGCGGTGGCGATCTCCAACTCGTCCATCAGGTTGCGTACTCCGGCCAGGCCCCAGCCGAGGCCTCCGGCGGTACTGTGGCCGCCGAGCAGGGCACCTTCCGGGTCTTCGATCCCCGGTCCCCGGTCCAGGGACTCCAGGACGATACCCTGGCCGCGGCCTTCGTCGGACTCCAGGGTATGCACCAGGAGTTCTCCCTGACCGCCGGCATGGCGCAGGATGTTATTGCTCAATTCTGCTGCGGAGGTGGCGATGGCGGTCTGTTCGCTGGCCGGGAAACCCATCCGGGCAGCGACCCGTCTGACCTCCATGGTGGCCACGCCGGTGTCGGATTCGACGAGGATGGGTATCCGCCGCAGGGGTGATGGGGCCGTCAAGCGAGTCTCCCGGCATAGGCCGCGGCGGCCTCCAGATCGGGCAGGAATCTCAGCCCGGTGACCCGTTCCGGGCGCTCCGCCATGACCGCCGCGATCCCCGGCCCCACCCCGGTCATGGCAGTGGGGCGGCCCATCAGGGCGACCGCCTGGACCAGATCGCCCACTTCGTCGAGGTCCCAGCGATCGAGCACCGTGACCGCTTCCAGGTCCAACACGATCAGGGCCGAAGTCCCCGCGCGCAGGCGGTCGAGGACGTCGATCGTGGTCCGTCTCAGGGTATCGGCGCCCACCACCTCGGGCAGCCTCACCACGAGACAGGCCCCCAGGGTATAGAGGGTGGCGCTGGCCGGGCCGTCCATCAGCCGGGCAGGTCAGGGCCCGGATGTCGCGCCAGGGCCTCGGCGAGGCCTTCCTTAAGACGCCCCCGGCTGCGAATGTCCCCCAGGTCGATACCCAGGTGGACCATGGATTGGGCCACCTCGGGTGCAATCCCGGTGATGATGGTTTCACAGCCCATCATCCGGGTCGCCCGAGTGAGTTTGATGATGTGCCCGGCGATATGGGTATCCATGGCCGGTACCCCCGTGATGTCGAGCAACAGGGTGGTCGCGGTATTGGCCTGGATGCTGTGCAGGACGGTGTCCATCACCCGTTTGGCGCGTACCGAATCCAGTGTCCCCACCAGGGGCAGCAGCAATACCCCATCCCAGATCGGCGTCACTGGGGTGGTGAGGTCGGCGATGGTGTCGGCCTGCTGGCGGATGTAGGCGTCGCGGCCCGCGGCGTAGGTGTCCAGCATGTAATCCACCAACCGGTCGAGGATGTCGTGTAGATCGAACAGGTGGGACCAGGTGTCCTCGCGGCGTAGCAGGCCGAGTTCTTCGAGGCGGTTACGGCTGGCGGCCTTGAAGGCGCGGATGCGGGCCGCCATCTCCCCCGGTGAGGCACCGCGCCGGGCCCAATCGATGGAGATGCTGCCGATGTGTTCGTACAGGGCCCGCCAGGCATCCCGTTCGGGGCCCTGGGGTTCGCCGCTGCGGATCGAAGCGAGGAGCAGGTTGAGCAGTTCGGCGGTCTGGGCACGCAGATCGGCGCTGGGATCGTTTGGCGGATAGAGGGCACCGAGGCGGCCGAGGGCGGCCATCCAGTCGTCCAGAAGGGCGCTGCGATCGGCATCCAGGCGTGCGGCCAAGTGTTCCAGATTCAGGGATTCGGCATTCATGGCGTCCTCCTGCGGACGGGGCCCAGGTTCCGGCACCGCCTGCGCGCCGGGCGGAGGTCTCCGTCTCTTGTGTTTCCCCTTGCCGGGGGCAGGAGGCTGAATTACCCCCTTCCCCCAAGCATAGGCGAAAGGCTGACGAGTGTCTCGGAATGGGGTTATACCCATCGTACCTGACCTTTCTGTCTATCGGGTGTCTTGGCCAGGGCCCGCGGAGCGGCCCATAAAAACTGAAATCCGTCGGCGACGGGTATATGCTTCGCTGAAACAGCGCACCTTCCCCGGAAACCAGATCCGTATTGCCTTGAGCGCCCTCAGCCTGCGTGCCGTCGCCATCGACACCTACCACGAGAACGTGGCCTATCTGCACCGCGACTGCCCCCTGTACCGCAGCGAGGGCTTCCAGGCCCTGAGCAAGGTGGAGATCCATCAGGCGGAGGACGGCCGCCCGGTGATCGCGGTGCTCAACGTGGTGGACGATCCCGCCCTCTGCGCGCCCGGCGAGCTGGGCCTGTCCGAGCAGGCCTTCTCCCAATTGGCCCTGCCCGCGGGCACCCAGGTGCGCGTCCGCCATGCCCAGCCGCCCGCCTCCCTGCACGGAGTGCATCGCAAGATCGCCGGTGAGCGCCTGGAGGCCGCCGATTACCTGGCGATCGTCCGTGACTTGGTGGACAACCGCTATTCGAAGATCGAGATGGCCGCCTTCCTGGTGGCCTGCGCCGAGACCGGGATGGAGCGGGAAGAGGTCCTGGCCCTCACCCGGGCCATGGTGGAGACCGGCGAACGCCTGGACTGGGGCGAGCCCCTGGTGGCCGACAAGCACTGTATCGGCGGCATCCCCGGCAACCGCACCACGCCCCTGGTCACGGCCATGGTGGCCGCCCACGGGATGCTCATGCCCAAGACCTCCAGCCGCGCCATCACCTCGCCCGCGGGCACCGCCGACACCATGGAGGTGTTCACCCGGGTGGACCTGCCGCCCGAGCGCCTGCGCCGGATCGTGCAGGCCCAGCGCGCCTGTCTGGCCTGGGGCGGTACCGCCCGCCTGGCCCCGGCCGACGACATCCTGATCGCCGTGGAACGCCCCCTGTCCCTGGATTCGCCGGGGCAGATGACCGCCTCCATCCTCTCCAAGAAGCTCGCCGCCGGGTCCACGCACCTGCTCATCGACATCCCCGTGGGCCCCACCGCCAAGGTCCGCACCCAGGCTGAGGCCCTGCGCCTGCGCAAGTTGTTCGAATACGTGGGTGAACATTCGGGCCTGCACCTGGAGGCGGTGCTCAGCGACGGCCGCCAGCCCATCGGGCGCGGCATCGGTCCGGTACTGGAGGCGCGTGACCTCATGCAGGTCCTCGAAAACGATCCCCGGGCACCCCTGGATCTGCGCGAAAAATCCCTGCACCTGGCCGGACGCATCATCGAGTTCGACCCAGACGTGCGGGGCGGCCACGGCTATCGTCTGGCGCGGGACATCCTCGACTCGGGACGTGCCCTGGCGCGCTTCCAGGCCATTTGCGAGGCGCAGGGCCGCAATCCCCATCCGCCCGCGCCGGGACACCTGGTGGAGGCGGTCCCCAGCGCCGTGGACGGTCGGGTCACCGCCATCGACAACCTGCGCATCGCCCGCATCGCCCGCCTCGCCGGGGCGCCCATGGACAAGGGCGCGGGTATCGACCTGTTGCGCAAACTGGGCGATTCGGTGCGCGCCGGCGAGCCCCTGTACCGTATCCATGCCGAATTCCCGGCCGACTTCGGTTTCGCCCGCGAGGCCGCCGTCCGTGATTCGGGTTACCGCATCGAATGAGGACCGACATGAATGGCCTGTTGCTGAGCTTTCCCGAATACCGCGACCCCGCCCAGCGCCTTGCCGAACGGACCGGACTGGACTATGCGGAGGCCGATCTGCACAGCTTTCCCGATGGCGAGACCCGGGTGCGGATTCCGCCCCATCTGCCGGCGCGTGTGGTGCTCTGTCGCAGCCTCGACCGGCCCAATACCAAACTGGTGGAACTCCTCCTCGCCGCCGGAGCCGCCCGCGCCGCCGGTGCCCGTCATCTGACCCTGCTCGCCCCCTATCTCTGCTACATGCGTCAGGACAAGGCCTTTCGGCCCGGCGAGGCCGTAAGCCAGCGTATCCTCGGTGAATGGCTCGCCCCCTGGTTCGACGCCGTCGTCACCGTGGACCCCCATCTGCACCGGGTGAAACACCTCCACGAGGCGATCCCCGTGGACCCGGCCATGGCCCTTCACGCCACCGGCTGCATGGGCGAATTCCTGCGCCAGTTGGCGGAGCGTCCGGTCCTCTTGGGGCCGGACGCGGAATCCGCGCAGTGGGTGGGCGCCATCGCCGCCTGGGACGGGCTCGACTACGGCGTCGCCCACAAGCACCGTCTGGGTGATCGCGAAGTGGAGATCCAGCTCCCCGAGGACCTCCCCGTGGCCCATCGCCACGTGGTCATAGTGGACGATGTGGCCAGCACCGGACGCACCCTGGAGGAGACCGCCCGGGCCCTGGGGCCGGGCCGGCCGGCGCGTGTCTCGGTGATGGTCACCCACGCCCTGCTCGACGCTGATGCCCTCGGACGCCTGCACGCGGCCGGCGTGGCCGACATCTGGAGCAGCGACAGTGTGCCCCATGTGACCAACAGGTTCGAACTGGCGCCCCTGTTGGCGGATGGGCTCAAGGCCTTGTGGGCCGATACGGCCTGAGCACAGACTGTTGCCACTTGGGTTTTCCGTCCCTTGTCCGTAAGCGGCACTTCTCTGGGCCACGCCTGACAAGGCGTTATTGAACGGGAATCAGGCGCCGTCGCGAGTGGGGTTCTGACGATAGGTCAAGGCAGGCAAGGCGGCCTTCCGTCCATCGGGCCGGTAATCGTCGGGTACTCGGCCCTTGAGAAACCAGGCGAAGGCAATCACCTCGGCCACCGCGACATAGAGGGCCTCGGGGATCTCCTCCCCGAGTGGGATCTGGGCCAGTACCCGGGCCAGATCGGGGTCCTCGTGTAACGGTATTCCCTGTTCCTCGGCCAGCTCCAGGATGCGCTCCGCTGTAAGGCCTTCGCCCTTGGCGGTCACCCGGGGGGTGTTGCGGCCGTCATAGTGCAGGGCGACGGCGAGTTCCGGCGGATCCTGAGGGCGCCCTTTCATGCCCGTTCGCTCAGCAGCGGTCCGGGGACAGGATCCATGGTGTCGGCGGGCCCGCGTCCGCGATGGGCGCCCAGGCGGCTTACCTCCAGACCCTTGGATTCCAGGGCTGCGCGCAGGCGTTCCATCTCCCCCTGAATCAAGGCCAGGGTATCGGAGCGCTCGCTCCAGAAGGTTCCGCTGACCCGTTCCCCTTGCAGCCCCACGCGGGCCTGGATTCGGCCGAGGGCCGCGAAGTCGAAATCGAGGGTGACGCTCCAGCGGTGGGCCGCGGGGTCGGCATGGCTGCGCTCCTGTTCCTCGATACGCAGGCGCAGGCCCTCGAGTCGTTCGCCGCTCGCCAGGGGAAACTCGAACTGCCAGACCTGGACGTTGGGGTCGTGGCCGGGCAGGGAGGCCAACTGATGGTAACGGACTCGGGCAAGGGCGGACTCCAGCGGCGCCTCGATCGCCCGCAGCAGGCGCAGGGTGGAAGAGGTCGGTTCCTCCCGCCGCGGATCCTCTGCTTTGCGGGGAAGGTGTCTGGATGCCATGGCTGCGCGCATCTCTTCTGGCAGAGGGCGGGGAGCGGCGGGGGCGGGAGACGGTGTCGGTACCGGATCGTTCCCCTGGGTTTTCGTCTGGACCGGGGAGTCCAGCAGCCGCACCCGTATGGCGGGGGCCGGTACCGGCCGGCCCGCCGCCGCAGCGGGGGGCGCATGGGGTGCCACCGGGGCCGCAGGGGGGGCGGCCGGGCGCTGCGTTGGGCCGGCGGTCGTGGTGGTGTCGGATGATCGAGGGGGAGCATCGGCCCCCGGCGAACGGGTCGCTGTGGTTGTGGGCGGTGGATTCGCCGGCGCCGGAGGCGACGTGCCCGCAGTTGCCCGAGGGGTGCCCGTGGGCTGAGGAGGGGAGGTCCCCGCGGGGTGGCGGGTGGTTGTGGTCGTTGCGGGCGGGCCCGCCGGGGTCGCAGATGGGGTGCCCGTGCTCGCTCCACCTGCGGGGGGACGGCTGGGGACGCCCATGCCGGTCCGCTCGGTGGGGACGGGGCGGCCAGGGGCGGGAGGGGCGGGCCCGGCGGGGGGCCTGGGTTGCTCGGCCTGGCCCGCCTGCGCGTCCGCAGCCGGGGCCTGCGCGCGTACCCGTTCGGCCGCCTGGGCCAAGGCCTGTTTCAGATCGGCCACGGGTGGCCGGCCGTGGGCGATACTCGCCTCTCGCCACAGTCCGGACTCGGACATCAGCCGGCGCAAGCCCTGCGGATCCATGGCCTGCTCGGGGCGGGGCAAGCGTTCCCGCACCTGGGCCAACAGGTCGCGCAGAAGGGGGGGGGCTGCTTCGGCCTCGGCCGCGAGCCCACCGAGGGCCTGAAAGACCTGGGCCAGGGGGGCCATGCGCGGCAGGACACGGCGCAGGGCCGCCACGACCGGGGTCTGGGGGTCGGCGGCGTCTCGGATACGCAGCAGCGGGACCGCGCCACCCTCGATCACCTCCAGGTGCAGCCGCTGGCCGGGCTGAAGGGGGGTCTGGGTACGCGCCAGGAGATCGCTGTTCCCTACCCGCAGACGGGTGAGGCCGTCCACGCCGGTGGCGGTGACCAGGGCGTCCAGGATCTGTCCGAGACGAAGCCCTGCCGGCCCCGGCCCGACGCCGGGTCGGGTAGTGACGGGGGAGGAGAGGGCAACCGGGTTGTCCAGAATTTCCATAGTAGGGGTCAGCGGCCGCCTGGCAGGAGACTTGAAGGGGGCCTGCGGACAGGTCCGTCCAGGTCTCCTGCCGGCGGGTGCCTGCCCGGACCGCAGTCGGATTCAGCCAGTTCCGGGGTATCGCGGCCACGACAGGGGTCTTGTACGCCCCGGTGCAAGACCGGCCCGCCAAGGCGACGGCCATTGGCGGCAGACCGTTGAAGGACGGAGCCCTTCGGCGGGCTGCGTGAGGCACATGGATGTACCGACATTTGCGATGGCCGCGTGTCCTTGAAAAGAAAGGAGCCCAGAAATCGCATTCTCGGGTTCCGCGGCTGAAAAAGTCCAGGAAGGACGTTTTCGACGTCCCCTCAGATCCCGATCGTCCGGCGGCCGTCACGACTCCGTATGGCACATCGCGGCAAAGCCCTCATACGCTGAGCCATCATGACCCCCGCAATGACTCTACGGGATGTCAGATGGGCTCTCTGTACGGCCCTCTACCCGTAGACTGCGCCGACGCCTGACCGAGACCCCGCGCCTTCGCTTCGCTCGCCATGGTGGTCAGTGTGGGCCTGACCGGGTCGGGGTGCCACCGAATCCCACTCGGGGATCCCAGACGGAAGCGTACTCAGTCGTCCTTGAGCGTCACGTCCGGCTTCGGCCGCGGTGGGGCCGGCGTATCGGCCGCCTGCACCTTGGTGGAACTCTTTTCGACCGTCTTGGAAGTCCCGGCGGCGACGGGTGCAGCCTGGGTCGTTTCCGTGGCCGCCGACCGTTGTGGTGGACCCTCGGCAGACGGGAGGGGCCTCGCCGCCCCTTCAGGTCTTTCCGATGCCGGATGAGCAGGTGTCTTGGTTGCGCCTCTATCGACTGTCACCTCGGCGGTCACGGCCAACGCCGTGGATGACGACCCGCCGTCATCGGCAGTCGGCGGGGTCTCCCGCGCCGGTCTCCTGGTCCGGGATGAGCGGGGCTTCCTCGGTTCACTGGTCTTTCCCTCGTCAGCACACGAGGCCGCCGGGGTGACCTCGGCGCCGCCACTCTTCTGGGGGGTCTCGTTTTTGGGTGACGCCTCGGCCTGTTCTCCGCGCGACGGGCTCCCCCCATTGCTGTCTCGCCGCCGGCCGCCACTGGAGCGCCGGCGGCGGGAGGGCTTGGGCCTGTCTTCGGTGCCTTCGCTCGCGGGACTCGGGGTCTGCTCCTTCGCGGCGGTGGAGGTCTGTTTATCTTTCCCCTCGCCGGCGGTCTCGGCCGTCGGCCGGCGCCCCCGGCGCGAGCCGGATCCCCCGCGCCGGCCCCGGCGGCTTCCCGGGCGCCGGGGCGTACCTTCCGTAGCGGCGGCCTCCTTGGCCTCGGGCGTCGGGCCGGTGCCGGTCGCCTGTTCAGCGGTTTCACCGCTTCCGGCCCCGGCGGGGCGTGGGCGGCGATTGCCACGGCCGCGGTTGCGCGTACGCCCCCCGCCAGGGGCGGCCTGCGCCTTCGCCTGTTCCTTGGGCCTTTCCTCGATGCCGCTCTCGGCCTGTTCGTGTGACCAGCCGACGAACAGGCTGGTCCAGATGCGTTTCAGCAGGCCCTCGGAGGGTTGCAGGGGCTGCTCCTCCGCGCCTTTGGCCATTCGCGGCGTGATGTCTGGTCTCTGGGGCATGGCGGTGGCATGGGTCAGGGGTTTCACCACCGGCTGCTCGCGTTGCGGCGTATCGGTGCGGGCGAAGGCGGGCGGGGTGTCCGCGGGCGCCGGGATCTCTTGGTAGGAGGGTCCGACGTTCGCCGCCTTGGGCAGATCCTGGGCCCGAATGCGTTCGATGCGGTAGTGCGGCCGGTCCAGATGAGGGTTCGGAAGAAGGATCACGGAGAGCCCTTGGCGCTGTTCGATCTCGAGGATGGATTGGCGTTTCTCGTTGAGCAGGAAGGTGGCCACCTCCACCGGCAACTGGGCCACGATGCGCGCGGTGCTCTCCTTCATGGCCTCCTCCTCGACGATGCGCAGGACCGACAGGGCGAGGGATTCGGTGCTGCGGATGGTGCCCTGGCCGCTGCATCGCGGGCAGGGCTCGAGGCTGCCCTCGCCCAGCGAGGGACGCAGGCGCTGGCGCGACATCTCCAACAGACCGAAGCGGGAGATGCGTCCCACCTGGACGCGGGCACGGTCCTGCTTGAGGGCCTCCTTGAGGCGGTTCTCCACCTCGCGTTGATGGCGTGCCGGTCCCATGTCGATGAAGTCGAGCACGAACAGCCCGCCGAGATCGCGCAGGCGCAGCTGGCGGGCGATCTCGTCCGCGGCCTCCAGGTTGGTGTTGAAGGCGGTCTCCTCGATGTCGGCGCCCTTGGTGGCGCGGGCGGAATTGACGTCCACCGAGGTGAGGGCCTCGGTGTGATCGATGACGATGGCCCCACCCGAGGGCAGGCGTACCTCGCGCTGGAATACCGTCTCGATCTGGCTCTCGATCTGGTAGCGGGTGAACAGGGGCACCTCGTCCTCATAGAGGCGGAGCTTCTTGAGGTTGTGGGGCATCACCCGGCGGATGAATTCTTCCGCCTGCTGGTAGATGGCAGGGTCGTCGATGACGATCTCGGCGATGTCGTTGCGCAGGTGGTCGCGGATGGAGCGGATGATGACGTTGCTTTCCTGATAGATCAGGAAGGGGGCCTTGCGTTCCTTGGCCGAGGTCTCGATCATGCGCCAGAGTTGCAACAGGTAGTCCAGGTCCCACTGGAGTTCTTCGGCGTTCTTGCCTACCCCGGCGGTGCGGATGATGAGGCCCGTGTCTTCGGGCAGAGTGAGCTGACTCATGGCCTCGCGCAGCTCGCTGCGGTCCTGGCCCTCGATGCGCCGCGAGACCCCGCCCGCCCGTGGATTGTCGGGCATCAGCACCAGATAGCGGCCGGCGAGGGAGATGAAGGTGGTGAGGGCCGCGCCCTTGTTGCCGCGTTCCTCCTTCTCCACCTGGACGATGAGTTCCTGGCCCTCCTTGACGGCCTGTTTGATGGGTACCCGGCCGCCCTGTTTCACCGCCTCGGGGGTGAAATAGCTGCGTGCGATCTCCTTCATGGGCAGGAAACCATGGCGTTCGGCGCCGTACTCCACGAAGGCGGCTTCGAGGCTGGGTTCGATCCGGGTGATGCGACCCTTGTAGATATTGGCCTTTTTCTGCTCCCGGCCGGGGCTCTCGATGTCGAGGTTGTAGAGTCTCTGACCGTCGACGATGGCGACCCGCAGCTCTTCAGGCTGGGTCGCGTTGATCAGCATACGTTTCATCTGAGATCCCTGTGTTCGGGATGCACGCGGAAACGGTCGGGGCATCCCGAGACGACGGGGACAGCGGGGCAGGGCGGCAAGCACGCGCGACGCACGGCCGCGGTTCAGGGCGCGGCCGGGATCTCTTCGGGCCGGTATCCGGCCTCGTTGTTCGTAATCACCGTTTGGAAGACGGCCTCACCGGTCGGGTGCAGGCGCTTCCGGAGGCCCGTCCCATGGGGTCTGGTTCAAACCTGCGCCAGGAACGGGCTCGCAATGTTCTGCCTCGTTGGCCGCCGACCGGAGGCCGGGCCGCGCTTCCCCAGTGGGCGGTGGGCGCGTGCATCTTGCCAATCGAGCGGTCGCCGTCGGCGACCTCGTTGTTCGAGCGGGACCGTACGGCCCCCCTTGTGTATGTGGAGTGCAGTTTGGAGTGACCACATACGAAAATCCGGGCCCTGACGGGTGACGGCCAAGGACCGCTTCGATCAGGACAGATCCACCGCTGTCGGTGAATGCCCCGCGAATATAGCAATTGAAGCCGCCGGCGGCAAATCCGAAAACCTGATAACATTCCCTAAATGCACGATTCCACGAAAAAAAAATCGGCCGTTCGCGAGATGGTCGTGGATTCTGAACGGGTCGGGCAACGCCTTGACAATCTTCTCCTGGGTCAGCTCAAGGGCGCCCCGCGCAGCCTGGTCTATCGTCTCTTGCGCACCGGCCAGGTGCGGGTCAACGGCGGCCGCGCGCGGCCCGGGCGGCGCCTGGAGGCGGGCGACCGGATCCGTATCCCCCCGGTACGTCTGGACCCGCGTCCGCGTCCGTCGGCGCCGCGCCTGGAGTTCCTGGAACGGGCGGTGCTCTATGAGGACGACCGGGTCCTGGTGTTGAACAAACCGGCCGGGCTGGCGGTGCACGGTGGCAGTGGTCTCAGCCATGGTGTGATCGAGGCCCTGCGGGTGCTGCGGCCGCAGGAACAGGGCCTCGAGCTGGTGCACCGCCTGGATCGGGACACCTCGGGTTGCCTGCTCCTGGCGAAACGCCGTTCGGCCCTGCGCTGGCTGCACCGGCAGTTGCGTGAGCAGGGCCTGGAGAAGCGCTATCTGGCCCTGGTGCACGGGGTCTGGCCACGCCGTCGGACGGAGGTGGACGCCCCCTTGCGCAAGCACCAGGTTCGTGGCGGTGAGCGCCTGGTGCGGGTGGATCCCACGGGACAGTCCGCCCGCACCCGCTTCCGGGTGGTGCGGCCCTTTCGTGATGCCACCCTGGTGGAGGCGGAGTTGGTCACCGGCCGGACCCATCAGATCCGTGTCCATACCGCCCATGTGGGGCATCCCATTCTCGGTGACGGAAAATATGGGGATCCCGAGGCCAATCGGCACGTCCGCGCGGTGGGATTGAAACGCCTGTTTCTGCACGCCGCCGAGATCTGTTGGCGGCCGGCCGAGGGGGCGGCGTTGCACTGTGTGCAGGCGCCCCTGGAAGAGGGGCTGGAACAGGTGCTGGCGCGCTTGGAGTGAAGTCGGCAGGGGGCCGATGCGGTGCGCTGCGTAGCCGTTGCGTACGGGCATGGGTCCCCTGGGGGGCCGTGGGGACCCGCGGTGAAGGGTGGCGGGTCCGTATGCTCTGTTGGCTCACGCTGCGCTAACGCCACTTCCACGGGTGCCCCGGGCCAGGCCTTCGCGCCCGCCTCCCCGGCGAGACATATCGCTTGTTTCTGGAGCGTTTTCTATCCTCCTAGCTGGCCGTTTGCAGCAACGGCTCCAGATGCCTCCGGTAGTCCTCCCGGTCGAGCCCTGCCACCAGGCGTTGGGCGAGGTGGTGCAGTTCCGCGGCGTTGCTGGCCATGACCTGTTCCTTCACCTCCAGCAGGCCGTGCGGCTCCATGCTGA
This sequence comes from Chromatiaceae bacterium, assembly GCA_026984455.1. Taxonomy (GTDB): domain Bacteria; phylum Pseudomonadota; class Gammaproteobacteria; order Chromatiales; family Chromatiaceae; genus JALSSC01. The sequence continues at coordinate 15,071 of JALSSC010000073.1, read as the reverse complement.
ACTGGCGCAGGCCGAGGCCCAGCAGGAGGCGGGTGTAATGGGCGTCGCCGGCCATCTCGCCACACATGCTCACGGGGATGGCATGGGCCTGGCCGGCCTGGATGGTGAGGTGGATGAGGCGCAGGACGGCGGGGTGCAGGGGGTCGAACAGATAGTTGACCTCGTCGTCGGTGCGGTCGATGGCGAGGGTGTATTGGATGAGGTCGTTGGTGCCGATGGAGAGGAAGTCGAGGTGGCGGGCGAACAGGGGTGCGGAGAGGGCCGCGGCAGGGACCTCGATCATGCCGCCCAGGGGTACCTGGGGGGCGAAATCGAGGCCGTCGCGATGGAGTTCGCCACGCAGCTGCTCCAACAACCGGCGCACGCTGAGGACCTCGTTCACCTGGCTGAGCATGGGCAGCATGATCCGCAGGGGGCCTTCGGCGGCGGCGCGGAGCATAGCCCGCAGTTGCGGCCGGAAGAGTTCGGGTTCCTTGAGGCACAGGCGGATGGCGCGCAGGCCGAGGGCGGGGTTGTAGGCCGGCGGGCAACGGATCTCGCCGCCTTCGAGCCCCTTGTCGGCGCCCAGGTCCAGGGTGCGGATGGTGACCGGCAGGCCCTCGGCCCCTTCCAGGATGGCCCGGTAGGCGGCTAGGTGCTCCTCTTCGTCCGGTGGCCGCTCGCGGTTCATGTACAGAAACTCGGTGCGGTACAGGCCGACGCCCCGGGCGCCGCTGTCACGCGCCCGCTCCAGGTCCCCGGGCATCTCCACGTTCGCGAGCAGTTCGACGTTCACCCCGTCGCGGGTGCGCGAGGGCCGTGCCAGCAGGCGGCGCAGGACCGCGTGGTGCGCCCGCGCCTGCTCCAGGCGGTGTTGGTAATGGTCCAGCACCAGGCTGTCGGGGTGGGCGAGCACCACCCCCTGGCCGCCATCCACGATCAGGGTCTCTTCCGCGCGCAGATAGCGGGTGGCGTGACGCACCCCCACCACCGCCGGGATCCCGAGGCTGCGGGCGAGGATCGCCGTATGGGACATGGGACCGCCGTACTCGGTGACGAAGGCGGCGGCGCCGCGGTCGTGAAGGAGGATGGTGTCGGCCGGGGCCAGGTCGATGGCGATGACGATACGTCCGTCGAGGTCCTGATCGAGGCCGTTGCCCTCGTCGCCCAGAAGGGCCTTCTGGATCTCCCGCACGACGTGTTCAAGGTCGTCCTTGCGGGTGCGCAGATAGGGGTCCTCCATTTCGTCGAAGACCTGGAGAAGGGCGTCGCGCTTGACCTGCAACGCCCATTCGGCCGCGAACAGGCGTTCGCGGATGAGTTCCTGGGGGGCCTCGGCGATGGCCGCGTCGCCCAGCATGAGGATGTGGGCGTCGATGAATTCGGCGATGTCGGCCGGGGTGCCCTCGGGAATGCGAGCGCGGATCCTCTGCAGGCGCTGGCGGGCGGTGTCCACGGCCCGGCGGAAACGTCTGGCCTCGCTCTCCACCTCGGCCGGGGCGATCCGGCGCGGTTGGATCTCGTCATCCCCACGGTGCAGGACCCAGGCCGGCCCCAGCGCCTCGGCGTGGGCGCTGGCGATGCCGATGCCGAGGCAGGCGCAGGTCATTCGGGTTCTCCGAAACGCTCCGCGATGAGTCGTTCCAGGGCCGCCAGGGCCTCTGCCTCGTCTACTCCCGAGACCTCTAGTTCGATTTCACTGCCCTGGGACGCGGCCAGCATCATCACCCCCATGATGCTCTTGCCATTCACCGTCTGACCGTCACGCGAGACCCGGATCTCGCTCTGGTAGTTGCCCGCGGTCTGTACGAACTTGGCCGCGGCCCGGGCGTGCAGGCCGAGACGGTTGACGATATCGACGGACTTGCGGATCATCCCGCTCCATCCTCGCGCGGACAGACCCGCAGGACCCCGGTACGCCCGCCTTCGAAGGCCTTCTGCGCCAGTTCCGTCAGGGGCAGGTGGGGGTAGTTGAAAACCCGTACCAGCATGGGCAGATTGACTCCGGTGATGACCTCGATACGACCCGGGTGTTCCAGGTGGCAGGCGATGTTGCCGGGGGTGGAGCCGAACATGTCGGCGAGGACCAAGACCCCGTCGCCCTGGTCCAGATCGGCGGCCATGGCGGCGGCCTGGCCGCCGAGCAGGTCCACATCGCTTTCGTTGGTGACCGCCAGGGTCTCGGTGACCAGGGGGCCGCAACCGAGCATCCGGGTGGCGGTTTCCAGCAGGGCCGAGCCCAGCTCGTTGTGGGTGACGATGAGGACCCCGACGCTCACGCCAGCTCCCGGTGATGCACCCGTACCTGGCGGCCGGCCTCGCCGAGCCGGTGGGCCAGCCAGTCCACCATATAGACCGAGCGGTGTTGGCCACCGGTACAGCCCACGGCCAGGGTGAGGTAGCTGCGTCCCTCGGCCTCGAAGGCGGGCAGCCAGCGTTCGATGAAACCGAGAAGATCTGCACGCATGCGGATCACGTCGTCCTGGTCCTCCAGATAGGTGCGCACCTCGTCATCGAGACCGGTGAGGGGGCGCAGTTCTGTCTGCCAATGGGGGTTGGGCAGGCAGCGCACGTCGAAAACGAAGTCGGCGTCTCCGGGGACTCCGTGTTTGAAGCCGAAGGACTCCAGCAGGGTCATGAGGGCGCTTCCGGTGCTGCCCAGGATCTGCTCCCGGACCAGGTCACGCAACTGGTGGACGTTGCTGCGGCTGGTGTCGATGACCATGTCCGCGGCCAGACGGATGGGCTCCAGCAGCCGCTGCTCCAGGGCCAGGGCCTCGGCCAGGGGGTGACCGTCGCGCGACAGCGGATGCTTGCGGCGGGTCTCGCTGAAACGCCGGATGAGCACCTCGGGGCCGGCGTCCAGATAGAGGATGCGGCAGTGGACGCCTTGGTCCGCGAAGTCCCCGACCAGGCGCGGGAGCCGGGCCAGTCCGTCGGGGTCGCTGCGCGCGTCTATGCCCACCGCCGTGCGCTCGAAACGGTCATCCCGGCGGCCGAGGAGTTGTCGCCCCAGGCCTTCGAGCATGAATACCGGGAGGTTGTCGATGCAGTACCAGCCCTGATCCTCCAGGGTGTGCAGGGCGATGCTCTTGCCCGAGCCCGAGCGGCCGGTCACCACCACGAGTTCCTCGACGGCGTTCATGCATCCCCCCGGGCAGGGGTGGACGCCTCGATCATGTGCGCCTGGCGTTCGGCGAAGTCCTGGCTGGCGTTGTAACCACGCATGCGCAGGGAATGGTGGCGGACGGCGGCCTCCACCAGGACCTCGAGATTGCGTCCGGCGGCCACCGGAAGGGTGAGTTCGGGCACCTCCACGCCCAGGATGTCGCGTTGCGAATGGCTGCCGTCGAGACGCTGGTCCATCTGGTTGAGGTCGGTCTCTCCCATGCGCCTGAGGTGGACGATCAGGTGCAGGTCCTTGGCCCGTCGGACCGCGCTGTCCCCGAACATCTCGCGGATGTTCAGGATGCCCAGGCCGCGCACCTCGAGGAAATCGCGCAACAGCGGCGGGCAGATCCCCTGGAGGATGTCGGGGGCGATCTGGGCGAACTGAGGGGCGTCATCGGCCACCAGGCGGTGGCCGCGGGAGATCAGGGCCAGGGCGAGTTCGCTCTTGCCCACGGCCGAATCGCCGGTGAGCAAGACGCCCATGCCCAGGATCTCCACGAAGACCCCGTGGATGGTGATGCGGTCGGCGAGGGCATGGGTGAGGTGGTACTGGAGGTTGCTGATGAGTTCGGCTTCGGGCAGCGGTGTCGCCGCCAGGGCAACCCCGGTCTCTTTGGCGCGATCGAAGAACTCCGGCGCGGCCTCGATGTCGTCGGTGAAGATCACCAGCGCCGGGCGGCATTCGAACAGTTTGTCCAGGGTCTCGCGGTAGGCATGGTCACCCAGGTCGGCGAGATAGACCAGTTCCGAATGGCCGATGATCTGGATGCGGTTGGGGTGGATGCAGTTGAGGGGGCCTAACAGGGCTTGCTGGGAGGCCTCGGGAAAGTCGCCCTTGAGGGAGGCCTCGAGGCCCCAATCGCCCAACGGACGCAACCTCAGGCGTCGGCTCAGGCGGTCGATCAGGTCGCGTACACTGAGCATGCCGCCTAGACGGCCCCCGCGGGCAGGGCCTCCCCTTCCTCGATCAGGCGCAGAATGGCCTCGGTGTCTTCCGCCCGGCGCAGGGATTCGGTGAGACGGGGGTTGCCGAACATGGAGGCCAGCTTGGCAAGCAGCTGAAGGTGCTCTTCGGTAGCCTCCTGCGGCACCAGGAGGGCGAAGGCGAGGTCCACCGGGCGGTCGTCGATGGCATCGAAGCCGATGCCCTGGGGAAGGCGGAGGAAGGCCCCCACCGCCCGATCCAGCTCGGGCATCCGGGCGTGGGGCAGGGCGATGCCATGTCCCAACCCGGTACTGCCCAGCCGTTCGCGCTCGAGCAGATGGTCGAACACCCGTTGTGGATCCAGCCCCGGGGCACTGGAGGCGAGCAATTCACTCAGGCGCTGGAGCGCCCGCTTCTTGCTCTGGATGTCGTCGTTGCTCTCAATGCGGTCGGTGACGATGAAATTAGGAGGGAACATGGTACACCCTGTCTGCTGGGGATGCGCTCAGGACTCGGAGGACTCCGGGGTCTCGGGGATCCCGCTGCCTTTGCGCGGATTCTTCTTTTCCTTGTACTTGAGCACCTGACGGTCCAACTTGTCAATCAGCCCGTCGATGGCTGCGTACATGTCTTCGTGGACCGAGTCGGCGAAGATCTTGGCGCCGTTGACCTGGAGATTGGCCTCGGCCTTCTTGTTCACTTTCTCCACACTCAGGATGACGTGGGCATTGATGACGTGATCGAAATGGCGCGCGACACGCTCGAACTTGCTGTCGACGTAGTCCCGCAGGGCGTCGGTGAGTTCGATATGGTGACCCGTCAGGTTGATTTGCATGTTTCGACTCCTTGTTGCGTCGTGAAGGAACGTCTGCGCCGCGGCCGCGATGGGCCGGCCTTCAGGCCAGACGCTTGCGCTCGCTCGACGGGGGGATGCCCATCGACTCGCGGTATTTGGCAATGGTGCGCCTCGCGACCTTTATACCCTGGTTGCCCAGAATTTGGGCGATCTTGTTGTCGCTCAAGGGCTTTTCCGGCATCTCCGCGGCGATCAGCTTCCGGACCAAGGCGCGGATCGCGGTGGCGGAACAGCCGCCGCCGCTGGCCGTGTCCACGCTACTGGAGAAAAAATATTTGAATTCGAAGGTTCCGCGCGGGGTGTGCATATACTTCTGATTGGTGACCCGGGAGATCGTGGATTCATGCATCTCCAGGGCCTCGGCCACGTCGCGCAGCACCAGGGGGCGCATGGCCTCTTCACCGTGTTCGAGGAAGCCCCGTTGCAGTTCGACGATCTTGGTGGCCACGCGCAGCACGGTCTGATTGCGGCTGGCGAGGCTCTTGATGAACCAGCGGGCCTCCTGCAAGTGGTTCTTGATGAAGGTGTTGTCGGCACCCTGGTCGGCCCGCCGGATGAGGCTCGCATAGTCGGCGTTGACCCGTAGCCGGGGCAGGGCCTCGGCATTGAGTTCCACCCGCCAGCCGTCGCCGCTGCGGGTGACGAAGACGTCTGGGATCACGTATTGGGGTTCACTCTCGGCGACCACCGAGCCGGGGCGGGGATTGAGCGAGCGGAGCAGCCGCAGGGCGCCTTCGAGCGCGACCGGGGCCAGCTTCAGGTTGCGCCGGATGGCCGGTAGATCGTGCTTGCTCAGCGACTCGAATTCGTCTTCGCAGATTGCCACGGCGGTATCGCGGCCAGGGGTGTCCTCGGGCAACTGCCGGAGCTGGATCAAGAGGCACTCGCGAAGGTCGCGCCCGCCCACTCCTGGGGGGTCGAAGGACTGGACGCGGTGCACCACGGCCTCGATCTCGTCTACCTCGTAGTCCCCGCCGAGGGCGAGGCGCAGGTCCTCGGTGGATTGGGTCAGGTAGCCGTCTTCGTCGATGCCCTCCACCACGGCCTCGGCGATGGTCCGGTCGCGGTCGTTGAGCGGGGTCAGATTGAGCTGCCAGCGGAGGTGATCGTCGAGGGTGGTGGCGGCGCTCTTGCGGGCGAGGATGTCCAGACCGGCGTCTTCCCCGGCGCTGCCGGAGGCGGGCGGCTGGTAGCTGTCGTAGATATCGGTCCATTCGCTGTCCACGGGCAGATCTTCGTTCAAGGTGTCCCGTTCGGGACGTACCTCGGCGTCCGCGTCTGCCTCCTTGGGTGGAGGCGGTGCCTCTTCGCCGCGCGGCTCGCGTTGCCGTGCCTCTTCCTCGGTCTCCAGCAGGGGGTTGCTCTCCAGGGCCTCCCGCACTTCTTGTTCAAGATCGAGGCTGGACAGTTGCAACAGGCGGATGGCCTGTTGCAACTGCGGTGTCATGGTGAGGTGTTGGCCGAGCCGGAGCTGCAGGGTCTGTTTCATGGGCGCGGCGCCGGAGGACGGCGGAGGGAAGCCCGAGGACGGAGGCAGGGCCCTGCGGTGCGTTCTTCCGCCATGACGTGGGGTGCAAGGATCATACCCATCAGTTTAGCAAAGCGGCAGCGACCTGGGGGCGCCGAGTTGTACCCGGCAGGGCCGAAGGCACGGACCTGCCGCCACTCGGGACGGCGAGCAGCGGCCCGCACAACGGTGAAATCCCCGGCGGCGACGCCGCCGGGTACAACCCGGGACTTACGGTCACAGGCGAAAGTGCTCCCCCAGATAGACCTCGCGCACCATCGGATCGGCAAGAAGGTGCTCGGCGCCCCCATGGGCGATCTCGCGGCCCTCGTTGAGGATATAGGCGCGGTCGCAGATGTCCAGGGTCTCACGCACGTTGTGATCGGTGATGAGCACGCCGATGCCGCGTTCCCGCAGGTGGGTGACGATGTGTTTGATCTCGGCCACGGCGATGGGATCGACCCCGGCGAAGGGCTCGTCGAGGAGCATGAAGTCGGGGTTGGCGGCGAGGGCCCGGGCGATCTCCAGGCGGCGCCGCTCTCCGCCGGAGAGGGCGATGGCCCGGCTGTCGTGGAGGTGGGCTATTCCCAGGTCCTGGAGCAGGGACTCGGTGCGTTCGGCGATGGCGGCGGCATCCAGGCCGCGGCGGGCCTCCAGTACGGCCCGCAGGTTGTCGGCGACACTCAGCTTGCGGAACACCGAGGGTTCCTGGGGAAGATAGCCGAGACCACGGCGGGCACGGGCGTGCAAGGGCAGGTGGCTGAGGTCCCGGCCGTCCAGGACGACCCGCCCACGGTCCATGGGGATCAGGCCCACGATCATGTAGAAACTGGTGGTCTTGCCGGCGCCATTGGGGCCGAGCAGGCCCACCACCTCGCCCCCGGCCAGGCGCAGGGAGACGTCATGCACGACCTCCCGGCCGCGAAAGGCCTTGCTCAGGTGCTCGGCCTCCAGGAGGCTCATCGGTCGGGGTCGATGCTGATGTGGACGCGCTGGCGGCCCTTGGCGCGTGCCCCGGCCTTGACCAGGCCGCGTTTGCGGTCGTAGACGATGCGATCGCTGGCGAAACGGTCTTTGCCCTGTTCGAGCACGGCCTGGCCCTGGAGCACGATCTCCTCGCTGGAGATGTCGTATTCCATGCGCCGGGCGCGCGCCTTGACCAGGCCGCCGTCGTCGAGCTGCTGCTCGAATCTCACCGGTTTGCCCGTGGCCAGGAAGTGTTGTGGGCGGCGGGCGCGATGACGGACCAGGACGCGGTCGGCCCACAGGTGCATACTCCCCTGGCGGATCTCCACCCGGCCTGTATAGGTGCTCTGGGCCTTGGCCTCGTTCAATTCGACGCCATCGGCCTCGATGTCGATGGGTTGGCGGCGGTCGCTGCTGAGGGCCGCGGCGGTCCCGTTCCAGAGCAGGAGGGTGAGGGTGACGAGCCTCAGGGCCGCGCCAAGCCCGCCGTGCCCCAATCGCCCCCCGGGGGCGGGCGGGGCCGGGGGCATGAGCGTCGGGATCTTCCGGGGCATGTCATTCCTCGTAGTGGCCGCGCACGCGGGCCAGCAGTTTAATCCGTACAGCCGGGTGGAACCAGGCCTTCAGGCCGGTGGCGGTGATCCAGTCGGCCCGACTCTCGATGCGCACCGGGGCATCGGTCTCGGCATATTCATCACGCGGGCGCACGCTGAGGTCGTGGGTGACCAGGTGAACCGGGCGTACCCCGGGTGCGGCCGCACGGTCGATCCGCACCTGCCCGCGCAACAGCATGAGGCCACCGTCCTGGGAGACCCAGCCGCGTTCGGCCTGGATATGCCAGGGCGGCCGTTCAGGGCGATAAATGAGCAGGCGGGGCCGTTCCAGCTCGGTGCTGCCGTCATCCGGGAAATGGCGGCTCGCCGTGGCCTGGAGACGCTGATGGGGCCGGCCGTGGGCGTCCAGGGTCAGGGCGCGGATGCCTTCGCCCCAATAGTCCGGGGTATGGGCCGCAGCAGGAATGCGCAGTGGCGCCGGGCCTTGCTGACGGGCGAGCCACCAGGAGGCGGCGGCCAGGAGCGCCAGGATCAGGCCCAAGGCCCAGGTGCGCGTGGCGATCACGGTTCGAGATAGCCGTTCAGCATGGGTTCCAGGGTGCCCTGGGCCTCCATGATCAATTCGCAGAGGTCGCGTGCGGCGCCGCGTCCGCCGGGCTGGCGCGTCTGCCAGTGGGCATGACGCGCCACCAGGGGATGGGCGTCGGCCACCGCCACCGCCAGACCCACCCGGCGCATCACCGGCAGATCCACCACGTCGTCGCCCACATAGGCCACCTGACGATCTTTCAGATCCAGCTCACCGAGCAACTGCACATAGGCGGGCAGCTTGTCGCGGCGGCCTTGGAAGACGTGCTTCACCCCCAGGCCGGCCATGCGGATGCTCACCACCTCCGAGCGGCGCCCGGTGATCACTCCGATCTCCACCCCAGTCTGCATGAGCATGGTCATACCGTGGCCGTCGCGCGAGTGGAAGGCCTTGTATTCCTGGCCATCGTCGCCGATGAACAGGCTGCCATCGGTGAGTACCCCATCCACGTCGAACAGGACCAGACGGACGGCACGTGCGCGTTCGAGGATGTCTTGCATCGGTCAGTCCTCACATTACCCCATGGCGGAGCAGGTCATGCATGTTCAGAGCGCCCAGGGGACGCCCCTCCGGGTCCACCACCAGGAGGCCGTTGATCCTGGCCTCCTGCATACGCTTCAAGGCCTCCGCGGCGAGGATCCCCGGGGGTATGGTCTTGGGATTCGGGGTCATCGCCTCCGCCACCCGGGTGGTGTGAATATCCACCTGATGATCGAGGGTACGGCGCAGGTCCCCGTCTGTATAGATGCCCTGCACCCGGCCCTCTTCGTCCACCACCGCGGTCATACCCAGGCCCTTGCGGGTCATCTCCACCAAGGCCTCGGAGAGGAGGACGTCGGTCCGCACCTGGGGGATGGCGTCGCCCTTGTGCATGATGCTGTCCACGTAGATCAACAGACGACGGCCCAGGCTGCCCGCCGGGTGGGAACGGGCGAAGTCCTCGGTGGTGAAACCACGGCTCTCCAGCAGGGCCACCGCCAGGGCATCGCCCATGGCCAGGGCGGCGGTGGTGCTGGCGGTGGGGGCGAGTCCCAGGGGACAGGCCTCGCGGGTCACGCTGACATCGAGATTCACGTCGGCCTCGCGGGCCAGGGTGGAGTGGGGATTGCCGGTGAGGGCCAGGAGGGGCACCCCCAGACGCTTGATGAGGGGCAGGATGGTGAGCAGCTCCTGGGTCTCACCGGAATTGGACAGGGCCAGGACCACGTCCTTGGACGTGATCATGCCCAGGTCGCCGTGACTGGCCTCGCCCGGGTGGACGAAGAAGGCCGGGCTGCCGGTGCTGGCCAGGGTGGCGGCGATCTTGCCGCCGATGTGCCCGGACTTGCCCATCCCGAGGACCACGATGCGTCCGGTGCAGGCCAGCAGGTGGCCACAGGCCGTGGCGAAGGCGTGGTCGATGCGCCCGGCGAGGGCGGCCACCGCCTCGGCCTCGGTACGGATCACCCCACGGCCCAGCTCCTGGATTCGGTCACGCGCTTGGGCATCCATGTCTCAGCCGGTCTCCGAATAGAGCCAGTATTGATAAGCGGCGAAGGCGATCAGCAGGAGGGCGCCCTCCCAGCGCTGGATGCGGCCCTGGCGGCCATGGAGACCGCGACCGCAGAAGTAGATCGCCAGGGTCATGAGCAACATCACCGGGAGATCGCGACGCAGGACCTCCGGGTCGAGGTCTGTAGGGGCGATCAAGGCAGGGATACTGAGTACCGCAAGGAGATTGTAGAGATTGGAACCGAGGACGTTGCCCATGGCGATGTCGTCCTCACCCTTGAGCACTCCGGCGATGGAAGCGGCCAGCTCCGGCAGGCTGGTGCCTATGGCGACGATGGTCAGGCCGATCACCAGATCGCTCACGCCGAAGGCCTGGGCCAGGCCTACCGCACCCCAGACCAAGGCACGGGAGGCGATCAACAACACCACCAGGCCCAGGGCCAGCCAGAGCAGGGAGCGTGGGGTGTCCAGCCCTTCGGGGATCTCCGCCGCGGTCTCGGTCGCCAGGGGATCCTGGCTGTCGCCGTGGCGCGCCCAGTGGATCATGAGCAGGGTGATGCCCACCAGCAGGACCAGCAGGATCACCCCGTCGATGCGGTCCAACCGCAGGTTCCAGGCCAGGACCGGCACCAGCAGCGAGACCCCGAGCAGTAGGGGGTATTCACGCCGCAGCGCCCCGGAATGGACCCGCAGCGGGACGACCAGCGCGGTGGCACCGAGAATCAGGCCGATGTTGGCGATATTGGAGCCGATGGCATTGCCCACTGCCACCCCTGGATTGCCATCCAGGGCCGCCAGGGCGGACACCAGCATCTCCGGGGCCGAGGTGCCGAAGCCCACCACCGTGAGGCCGATCACCAGGCTGGAGACCCCCAGGTTCCGCGCCAGGGCGGCGGCACCGAGGACGAAGCGGTCGGCACCCCAGACGAGCAGGGCGATGCCGGCGCCGATGGCCGCCAGGTTGAACCAGAGTGATGACATACGACGAAGGGGGTGGGCGAGGGTTGGCAGGCATTCTTCCAGAGGCCGGGGGGGGCTGCAAGGGTGGGTCGTACAATCGGGATGTCCCCTACTCCCCTTCCCCTACTCCCCTACTCGGGAGCTGCGACGGGGGATCCAGGCCTCCGACCGGCCGGCCACGGTCCTGGCCCGGACGTACGGGGTCCATCGGCACACCCTCCGCAAGTGGCACAAGCGCGATCCGGTGGGGGGCGCCTCACACCATCCACGCCCCGCCGCCCATCAGGACATCCGGCGTCCGCTTTTCGTCTCTGCCGTCGTCTTCGAGACCTCGCACGGTTGGGTGACGCTGAAGGGTTCCGCGAGTGTAGACTCTATCCCGAGACCGACCTCCGGACCCAGGTAACCTTCATGTCAGACCACCTCTCCGGCCTACCCCCGCTGTTGATCCATTTCGTCATAACGGTGGCGCTCAGCTTCTTGATCGGGCTGGAGTACCACAGTTACCGGCGCAGCGGACACCGCGACCTGGGCTTCGGCACCACCCGTACCTTCACCCTCCTGGGGGTGTTCGGTTTCGTCCTCTACGCCCTCGCGCCCCGGGGGCACTATCTGCTCCTGGGTCTCCTGGTGGTGGGGGTGCTGTTGGTGATGTTCTACCGCCGCCGCTTGCGCGAGCAGGAGGCGTCCCTGCTCGGCCTGTTGCTGGCCCTGCTGGTGTTTCTCGTCGGACCCATCACCCAGGTCCTGCCCCTATGGTTCCTCGCCGTCTATGTGGTGATCCTGATCCTCATGCTCGGCGAGCAGTCCGGCATCCGTCGTCTCTCGGAGGCCTTTCGCAGTGAGGAGGCCCTGACCTTCTCCAAGTTTCTGGTCATGGCCGGGCTGGTGCTGCCGCTGCTGCCCGACCGGCAGATCGCCCCCATGGTGACGGTGACCTACGAACAGGTGTGGATGGCGGTGGTGGTGGTCTCGGGGATCTCCTACCTCAGCTATCTGGCCCAGACCTACTTCTTCCCCAACCGCGGTCCCCTCCTCACCGGGGTCTTGGGAGGGCTCTACTCCAGCACCGCGGCCACCGTGGTCCTCGCCCGGCGGGTGCGCGAGGCGGGCGGGGCGCTGGTCTCACCGGCGCTGATCCTGGCCACGGCCATGATGTACCTGCGCCTGTGGTTGTTGATCCTGCTCCTCGGCCACCGGGGCATGGCCCTGGCCCTGGCCCTGCCCTTTGGCGTGTTCCTGCTGGCCTCGCTGGCCCTGGCCTGGTTCCTCTACCGGCGCTGCGCCCGGGATTCGGAGCCGGTGGGACCGCAGCGGGTACGCCATCCTCTGGAGTTGTCCACCGCCATCCTCTTCGCCCTCCTGTTCGTGGTCTTCGCCGGACTCACCCAATACATCGTGGCCCGCTTCGGCGATCAGGGCCTCGGCCTGTTGGCCTTTCTCACCGGTCTCAGCGATATCGATCCCTTCATCCTCTCGCTCCTCGCCGGCCACTTCGCCCTGGATCACGACGTCCTGGTGAGCGCGGTCCTCATTGCCAGCGGCAGCAACGACCTGCTCAAGGCCCTCTATGCCTGGGGCCTGGCGCGGGACCCCGCGGTACGCAACGCCGTACTCTGGCTGCTGCTGTTGTTTGCCTTCTCCATCGCCTGGGCGCTGTCTTGATCCCCCCGTCGTCCCCGTGGGTCGGGAGATGTCCTGGGTGGGGCGGACCGCGACCGGGTGCGCGTGGGATGCAGGCGTATCAGGAAGTTATTGACCGGGTGATTGGAGAGCTGGTTCATCTCGCCGCTTGGCTCAGGCGGGGATCGCCTGGTCGATGGCGATGGGGCGATGGGCCTCCGCCCAGTGGCGGCCACGGAAGATGGCATCGTGGTCCTTGGCCGCTCAAGCGAGGATGCCGTAGAGCAGCTTGACGGCGACGGCGAGCAGGACCACGCCATAGAGGGTCTTGACCCAACTGGGCCGGGCCTTGTTGGACATGAACCAGGCACCGAGCTGGGAGCCGGCGATCACGGCCATCAGGGCGAGGCCGCCCAGGAGCAGATCGAACCGCCCCTCGGCCATATGGCCGAGGAAGCCCGAGAAGGAGGAGAAGGTGACGATGAAGGCGGTGGTGGCCGCCGCGTTCTTGGTGGGATAACCCAATTCCATCAGCATGGGGGCGATGATGAAGCCCCCGCCGACCCCGAGCAGGCCGGCGATGAATCCGGCGCCGCCGCCCACCAGGGTCCCGATCAGGGTGCGCCGGCCCTTGCCGGCCAGGGCCTTGGGTTCGCCCTTCCGGGATTGGGCCAGGGTCCGCAGGCCGGCGATGCTGACCGCCAGCGCGAACAGGACGATCAGCGTCTCCTGGGGGACGTACCGGACCATGTGGGCGCCAACCGGGGCCAGGATCAGGCCCGCCGCCGCGGCCGGCAGGCCACCCCGGAAGTCCACCAGACCCTCGCGGGCGTAACGGATGAAGGCGGAGAGAGTGGTCACCCCGTTGAGCAACAGCCCCAGGGGGATGGCCACCGCCTTCAGAGGAAGGCCGAGCCACTTGAAGATGGGGACATAGAGCATCCCGCCCCCCAGGCCGAGCATGGAGAACAGGATGGAGACGACGAAGATGAGGCCGGTGGCCAGGGCATAGGTCTCCAGCGGGAGGGTCATCGTGTGTCTCCCAGGGCCTGCCCGTGCCGCAGCAGGTGTTTGTGCAGGTGTCTAGGTTTGACCACCGTCACCGGCACCGGGGCGGCCCGCACAGCGTGATCCAGGGCCTGCTCCGAGACCTCGGAGAAATCTGTCGGGACCAGGACCTCCTTCATGCGTCCCACCCGGAGCAGGGGATGCACACGAATTCACCTGCCTCGGTCAGCCGCAGGCGGTTGACGGAGGTCACCTCGCCACAGCGGGCACAGCGGCGGGTCTCGAAGGTCCCCTGGGCCTTGGGTGGCGCCACGGCCTGGATCTCGCCGATCTCCAGGAATCGATCTTCTGGCAGGGAGAGGATGCGCTCCACCAGGGGGTCCACCACCTCCGGGGCGATGTCCTGGGGCTCTACCCCCTGGGCCCGCTGCTGGACGAAGGGCGAGTTCAAGGCCCCTTCGAAGAAATCCGGCTTCAGGGAGACCCGTACCGCCCGCTTGCCCTTCATGTCGATGAGGGTAAAGGCCATCTTGTTGTAATAGAGTTTCTGGATATTGGATTTGCCATAGGTATACCCGTCGCACGTGAATATTTCGTTTTTCGAGGGTGTTCCTCGTGCTCCTGGGCAAGGCGCGGAAGCGAGTCATAGCGGGGACTATGGCGAGCTTTCGCAACACAGCCCAGGGGTGCGAGGGGCGGCCGCAGTGGCGAAATATTCACGTGCGACGGGTATACAACCGGTGGCGGTCATGATGCCGTCGAGGAAACAGCCGGCGGCATGCCCCTTGCCGGTCTCGGACTGGACCATCAGTTCCTTGTTTTGGGCGCGTTCCACACCCAGCCCGTAGGGCGGGAAAGCGATAGCGCATCCCGCCGTCGCCATGACAAACGCATTGTCTGTGCCCTGACATCCCCTTGATCGCCACACCGCCCAGGGGTGCGAGGGGCGGCCGCAGTCGCGAGGAGTGGCCCAGAGAAGTGCCGTCTACGGAACGAAGGACGGAAATATTCACGTGCGACGGGTATAGAACTCACGTTTCGGAGTTCATACAGGCGATCCGGGAAGCCACTGTGACAAAAGTGGATTCAGGTCGGTGCAAGCGTCTTTCGCGGCAACGGCGGGATGCGCTATCGCTTTCCCGCCCTACGGGCTACGGGCTTACGTACAGCGCAAAAGGCTCATAAAACAAGACGGTCATGGCGAAATGCGTGACCCCCAGGGGGACATATTTCCCGTAACCGTTCACTCCCCCCCTTCGGAAAAGGGGGGGCTTTCGGGGCTTATCGCCTAAATCCTCCCGGAACCCCCCTTTCATATAAGGATGAGGGCTGAACGGTTACCATTTCCCCATGGCCGTCACCCTCATCCCCCGAGGGCGGCCAGGATCCCCTTCATCACTTCTTCTTTATGCTCGAGTCGTTCGCGAAACTCGCGGTTTTCC
>JALSSC010000072.1 GCA_026984455.1 Chromatiaceae bacterium | reverse complement strand
TTCAGACCCGTAGCCTGACGGCCTACGAGGAGGCGGCAACATGGAACTGAACGGCCTGATGCACAAGCTCAAGATGGAATACCTGCCGGACAACCTCGACGCCCTGTGCGAGCAGGCCGCCAAGCGGGAGCTGGACTATCGCGGCTTCCTGGCCGAGGCCTTGGCCACCGAGTGGAACGGGCGGCATCAGAAGGGCCTGGAGAGCCGCCTCAAGCAGGCTCGGCTGCCCTGGATCAAGACCCTAGAGCAGTTCGACTTCAGCTTTCAGCCTTCCATCGACCGCAAGGTGGTGCGCGAACTGTCAGGTGGCGCCTTCGTCGAGCGGGCCGAGAACGTCATCCTGCTGGGGCCGCCGGGCGTGGGCAAGACCCACTTGACCATCGGCCTGGCGGTCAAGGCCGCCGAGGCTGGCCACCGGGTGCTGTTCCTGACGCTCGAAGAGCTGATGACCCGGGTCAAGCGGGCGCAGGCGGAGAATCGGCTGGAACGGCAGCTGCAGCAGTTCACCTACCCCAAGTTGCTGATCATCGACGAGATCGGCTATCTGCCGCTGAACCGCCAGGAGGCCAGCCTGTTCTTCCGTCTGGTGGCGAGGCGCTATGAGAAGGCGGCGATGATCCTCACCTCGAACAAGGGGTTCGTGGACTGGGGCGAAGTGTTCTCGGATCAGGTGATCGCCACCGCCATCCTGGACCGGCTGCTGCACCACGCAACCACCCTCAACATCAAGGGCGAGAGCTTCCGCCTGAAGGAAAAGCGCAAGGCTGGGCTGATCACCCAACCCATCGAGAAGTCCGAAGACAAAGCAGACGAATGAGCGACCTCAGGCGGCCTGGTCAGCCAAGTTGAAATCGTTGAAAACCGGACATCTCAAACCGCTGAAAAGGGGACATCTTGGGTCGGTATTGACACACCTTGTCGATCATGTCCTGCCCCCGCGGCCGGTGCGCCAGTGGGTCCTGTCCCTGCCCAAGCGGCTGCGCTATCACCTCCACCATGACCGCGAAGCCCTGAATACTGCCCTGCGCATCTTCCTGGACGAGATCGAGCGTCACCTGCGCACGCATAGCCCCGGAGCGGGGCCGGATGCGCGCGCCGGTGCGGTGGCTTTTATCCACCGTTTCGGCTCCTCGCTCAACCTTCACACGCACTTTCACGTCTGCGTCATCACGGGGTATTCGAGCCCGATCCGGACCACGGAGTACGCTTCATCGCTGTGGCTGAGTTCGATGGGTACGACGCCGAGGCGGTACAGGCCAAGGTCCGCCGTCGCATCCTGCGCGCATTTGTTCGAGGCGGGATACTCGACAAGGACGACCGTAAGGAGATGGAGTTGTGGGACCACGGCGGCGGGTTCTCGCTGGACGCCACGGCGCGCATTGCGGCCGACGATCGGCGCGGGCTTGAGCGGCTGCTGCGCTATTGCGCCCGCCCTGCGTTCGCCGCCGAACGGCTTCAAGAGTTCGATGCCCACCGCCTGATCTACCACCTACCCAAACCCGGTCCCGATGGCCGCACCCAGCTCATCCTCTCGCCACTGGAGTTCATCGAGCGCATCGCCGCGTTGGTCCCACTGCCGCGTCAACGCCGGCACCGCGACTACGGGGTTCTGGCTCCCAGCGTGCCCCTGCGGGCCGCCGTTACTGCTCTGGCCTCCGCGGCCACCGCCGCGCAGCAGTCGCCGCCAGTGGCGGCTTCCGACGAAGAGTCCAGCAAGACGCCGCACCGTTCCCCCGCCCGCTATCTCTAGGCGATACTGCTGTCCCGTATCTATGCAGCTTCCCCGTTGAGTTGTCCCCAGTGCGGGACCGAGATGCGGATCATTGCCTTCATCACCGAGGCGTCCCCGGTGCGGCGAATTCTGAACCACATAGGCGAACCCGCCCAGCCGCCGCCGATCGCCCCGGCGCGCGCTCCCCCGCAGTGGGAGGAGGACGACGGCGGGGCCGATTTTCTCGATGAAGAACGGCTTACGGGCGACCCGCCCGCCGAGCCGGAGCCCGATTTCGAATTCGATCAGCGCATAAGCTGGTAAGTGGCGCCTCGGCAGCCGCGGATCCTTCTATGGTCTGTCGTGCGCGATCCGATCTTTCTTGTCCTGAAAAACCGCCGCCCAGAACTTCCCTCCACCCAGCCTACCTTCCGACCTTCCTGTCTCTCATTGGACGACACTCAGCGCGGCCTTGACCGGGGCTCAGAACGGTCCGATATTTCAACGTAGACGGTTGGATTTCCTATTCTTTTCTTTTTTCGGTCTGCCTCCCCCGCCTGTCGGCGCGGCCAGGGCCATGCGCCTGAGTTCGGTCTCGATGACCCCGGCGGCCCCCCACGGCTGAAGCGGGTGAAGATCAAAGCATGAAGCAGCCGGACCCGGAATCGACCCCGGGTCCATTCCGCGCCGATGACCGCTGTCGTCAGAAGAAGCTGCGTTGCTTGACCTTCTGGATGTCCTTGATGTCGGACCAGATCAGTTCGTCGGTCTCGATGTCATGCAGATTCATGATGATCTGGTAGGAACGCTCGGTGGCGTTGCTGTCGGTCTGATGGATCTCGCTGATCTCTCCGAACAGGTGATAGCCGGCGGCCTTGCTCTTGCGCAGGCTGCGCCGGGTGGAGCGGTCCACCGCCCGGGAATGGGAGTACTTGGCCTCGGCCCGGGCCTTCTTGCGCTGCCCCTTGTCGGCATCCCAGTCGGTGAGCACCCGCACCCGGTGGGAACGGATCAGATAGGCGCGGATGCGGTCCGACAGGGCCTTGGTGTCGATGTGCTGGCTGGTCTTGTTCTTGATCCCGGTGAAGCGGATGACCGGCTGGTCGTCACCGACGATATAGGGATCGTTGAGGAAGGAGTCCACCATGGCCAGAGCCGTGGATTGGAGGTCATGGGCCTGCCAACGGGTGGTCTTGACCTCCGACTCGGCACTGGGGTTGCGATAGACGGACTCGGTGGTCTGACAGGCGCCGAGGACGAGGGCGGCGCCGAGGACGAGGGCAGTGGATCTCAAGCTCATGTCGATACGCTCCTTTTGGAATGGCCCGGCCCCGGACCGCCCGGGCCCGGGGCCGGGAAAGGCTCACTGGGCCTGCTGCAAGCGCTGCAACAGGGCCGTGTCGATGCGCCCGGAGACCGTCAGTCCCTGGGCCCGCTGAAAGGACTTCACCGCCTCCCGGGTACGCTGTCCGGGGACCCCGTCGGGGGTCCCCGTATCGTAGCCCAGGGCATTGAGCCGGCTCTGGACCTCGCGCACCAGATCGCGGTAGGCGCCGGCCACGCTATCCGCGAGGGCGCTGTCGATGCGACCGGTGACGGTCATGCCGTGATCCTTCTGGAAGGCGCGCACCGCGGCGCGGGTCTGCCTGCCGGCCTGGCCGTCGGCGACTCCCGCCGGATAGCCCAGGGCGTTGAGCCGTGCCTGGAGCAAACGCACCATGCGCCGCGTCCCGCCGGCCCCGGCCCGGCCATGACGCTTACCGCTCCCTTGGGGGAATCGGGCGGGGATGGCCACCATGTGGTCCTCGAAGTGATCGCCCACCTTGCGGATGTCCACCAACAGGACCTCGTCCCCGGCCACGGGGTAGCGCTTGTTGAACAGGACCTGTCCACCCTGGCCACGCACCCGGACCGTCAGTTCGTCACCCCGGGCATACATGGCCCCGTAGTGGATGGCCTTGGGCAGGGCGGTCCAGCTGCGGGTATCGGGCTGTTCCAGGAGCTCGTTCTTCACCGCCGCAGCGATCTGCCCGAACATGCCCATCTTGTCCTTCAACTGCTTGTCGACGATGGTCTGGACCACCAGACGGGTGATGATGCGGAAATACATCGCCGGCAGCTTGTCGTCGAAGCTCTTGAGGGCCAGGGCGTCGAAGTCCAGTTCCTTGGCCGCCGGCCCCCGCTGGTGCGCGGACTCGATCTCCAACTGGTAGTTCTGGTCCGGGATGCGCTCGTAGCGGGGAATCACGACCTTGGATATCGTCTCCGAGACCGGGTTGGGCAGACGCAGGATCAAGGGCTTGACCCGCGGGCTGCTGCCGGTGGAAAGGAAGACATGGACGTTTTTCATCTCCCCGGGGTGACGTCTGGCGTCCTGGTATATGCTCGGGTAGATAGAGCGGATCGCCTGGATCACCGGTTGCTCGGAGGCCGTGTTCAGGCGCTGGCGGTAGATCGCCCAACTCAGGTAACGGTCGCCCACCGCGGGGTTGGGAAAGAGGCCGAAGGACTTGCTCAGGTCGATGGCGGCGTCATCGAGGACGCTGTCGCCCTCCTCGCCCCAACTGAGTTCATAGCCCACCGAGGAGACGGCGTAGGTCATGGCGTTGCGGTAGCCGTCCTTCAAGCCGGCGATCAAGCGCTTCTCCTCGTCGGAGAGCCGGGCCTTGGCCATGAAGCGGCTCTGCGCCCGGTTGAGCCGTTCGGGATCGGCCTGCTCGAACAGGTCGGCGTGCTCGTCGCGTTCCTTGTGCGCCTCCTGGCGTTTCTCTTCCAATTCGTCCTCGATCCGGGACTGCTGATACTCGCCCCGGCGGATCTCCACCATGGCCCCTTCCAGGTCGTCGAGCATCAGATAGTTGAGGGCCTTGAGGGTGTGCAGGAAGACCTTCTCGTAGCCCGAGAGGTCGTAGGACCCGGCGATGCCCTCCGAGAGCACCGCCTTGACCCCCGCCTTGAGGGTGTCCTGGAGATTGATGTCGGTGAGCATCTCCTTGGGCGCATAGTGGGCGTAGACGATCTCCAGGGCCTCGTTGCTGCGCTCATACATGCCCGCATAGTGATAGAGGGCGCCGAGTTCCAGGAGCTTGATGACATCGGTGGCGGGGTCGATGTGGCGTACACCCTGGGCGTCGGGATCGGTGAGCACGTCCTGTTCCAACATCGCCACCTCGGCCGCGAGGCCGCGGGATGCGCCTACGATCTGCGCCTTTTCCATGTTCTCCCGGTGTTCGGTGGCCACGCAGCCGATGACGAAGGCGGCCACCAGAAACAGGGCAAAGCCCCTCAGCCCCGTCCATCCCCGATAGATCCCGTGCATAGTGACCCCCTGTGTTTTTCTTGTCGTGAGACGCCCCGGGGCAATGGTATAGGCTACCTGCAAACCGCCCCGCGCTCCACGGAACCCTTGAGAATCCTTGCCTTGGACAACCGGGCACGCACCGCCGTCACCTTGATGAGGCCGATCTGTTCCTCGTCGGAGCCCAGCACCTCGCCCGTATCGGGGTCGATGATGGCCTCGCCCTGGGAATAGACCTTGAGCCGCTGTCCCACCCGCAGGCTGCCCTTGCCCCGGTTCAGCACCACCACCCCGGTCTTGGGGTTGTAGTGGGCCACCTTGACCGGATAGAGGGCGCCGAGGATGACGCTGCCGGCGCGCTTCACCGCGGCCGCCCGGGCCGCGGCCAAGGCCCCGCCGCGCGAGGGGATGCCCCCTTCGGACTCCATTCGGGTCCTGCGAAAGCTGCCGGAGACGGTCTCCGCGGCGAGGATACGCCCGGTTTCGGTCCGCACCAGCTTCAAGGCGAGTTGGAAGCCGGCCTTGACCGTCACCTCGTCTTCGTCGATCAGGTCCTGGTGCTCCCGGTGCTGGCTCGCCCAAGCACTGGTGATGCGCGGGAACAGGAACACGCTCACCCCGGTGAGCTTGCCCAATTGCTGGGCGGTGGCCGGATCCATGACCCCTTGCAGGCTGAGCTTCATCTCCTCGCTGATCTTCGCCAGCTTGGCCCGCTCGATCACCTCCACCTTGCCGCTCTTGACCAGTTGGCTCTCCAGTTCCAGGCGCACCTTCTCGCGCAGATTGGGGCTCACCCCCGAGGCAGCCTCCACCGGCATCACGGCCACCCGCAACAGGCCCTTGGCGAGCCCCGGCATCACCGGGGCCAGGGCCAGGACCACACACAACAGCCCGCGGGAGAGTGCCCGCGCAGGAAAGACATGCTTTTTCATGGTTCAGAGATCGTCGAGTTGATTGGGCAGATCGTCGTTGTAGGCCGCCACCTTGGCCAGTGTCTCCTGGGACTTGATGACCTGCTTGGCCCGTTCGGGCGTGGCCACGGCCATGGCCAGGGTCGGTCCCTGGTTGATGCGTTCGCGGGTGACGTTCTCGGGCTTCATCACCTTCACCTCCACCAGATCGCCGCTCTCGCGGATGATGGCGAAGGTTCCCCGGCCGTACTTCCGGTTCAGGGCGGTGAGCATCTCACCCTCGAGAAAGTCGGCGAACTCCTCGCGGGTGCCCACGTAGTCCACCTCGAACACGGCCTCGGCGCCCCGGATGTAGTCCTTGAAGCGCGCCCCCACGATGGAGCGGGCGGCGAGCATGTCGCGTTTCAGGTCCTGGGCGATACGGCGTTTGGAGAGGCCGAAGATGGAAAGGGTCAGGGTGCGGGTGGGCGCCGCCACGTAGTCCTTGAACACCTCCTTGGAGAACAGCCGCCCGGCCATGCGCCCCACGGCCAGGATCGCCTGGTCCTCGTCGTTGAAGGCCTTGCGGTGGGGCCGGAAGTTGCGGCTGAAGATCACCTCGCTGGTCTGGGTGGCGATGGCCTTGACCGCCCAACTGGTGAGGGAGACGGTGCGTACCCGCATCCCCGCCACTTCCACGGGTGCATTGCGGTGCAACTTCACCTGGCCGGTGACGATGATGTCCACCGGCTGCTTGCCCACTCCATAGCGGGCGGCCTCCAGATCACCCTGTTCGATACGCATGAGTTCCTTGCGCTTACGCAACTGCTCCTGGGCCCAGTCCCAGTCCACCAGCTTGAAACCGAAGCGCGTGAGGCGGTCGGCGATCTCGGTCTCGCACACGTCGCAACGCTGGATGATGCGGTCATTCTCGTCGGAGATCACGTCGATCTTGACCGCGAAGGTGGGGTTACCGTGGGCGCGGATGAGTCGCCGACGCTCGGCCTTGGTGAACTTGGCCATGCTCTTGGCCAGGGGTTGGGTGTAGACCTCCGCCTTGATCCAGACGTGATAGAAACCATCGGGCTGGGGACCACCGTCCACCACCTTGACCAGGCGCTTGATGAAGCCCTGATAGCGGGTCTCCAGGGTGTCGGAGATGAGCTGGTAGTTCTCGATCCGGGTACGGGAGTCCACGAAGGCGCCCACCGCCTTGTCCAGGACCTGGCGCTTGGCGTCCTTCAGGGCCTCGTCGTAGGCCACCCGCCGGTCCTTGTAGAAGTTGGCGTCCGACAGTCCCTCCGCCACCACGGTCATGATGGGATGGTCGTCGGATTCCGCCGCCGCCATGGGCTGAAGGCCCGCGAGCAGCAGGGCCAGGAGAAGAGAGAGCCACCGATGAGTACGCATGGAGTGGGTTTCCTGAAAGGGTCAGAGTGAATCCACCGGCGAGGCGGCGCCCGCGGCCGGCATGGCCTCGTCTGCCTCGGGGGCGGCCTCCTGAGGCCGGACCGGCACCTTGGCACAGGCCTCCCGCACGGCCTGGTCGATCACCCGCGGCAACAGGGCCTCCAGCAGGGCCGGCAACTGCGCGCCGAGGCCGAGGCCGGGCTTGCGCCGGCTGCCCCGGGCCTTGGCCAGTTCGCGTCCCGAATCGGCGGAGACGATCTCCACCACGGCCCGGGCATCCACGTTGTACAGGCCGGCGGCGAGCCCTTGAATGGGCCGCTGACGGCCCTTGACCCGCACGCTGACCAGCCAGTTGGCGCCGAGTTTGCGCGCCAGTTCCAGGGCCCCCACCGCATCACCCATGGCGATCAGCTCCTTCTGCCGGCGCAGGAGGGCACGCTGGGCGACATCGGGTTGGACGATGGCGAGGCCCTGATCGTCGAACAGGTCGGCGGCCTGGTCACGCACATCGGTGGCGGACAGCACCCGGGGGCGGGCATCCACCTCCACCCGCAGCTGCGCACGCTGGCCCTGGGGACAGCCCGCCGCCGCGAGACCGGAGAGGCACAGGGTGAGAGCGAAGGTCAGCAATCTGTTCATGGGAGGATCCGGGCTGGAGACGGGGGATGAGGACGGAAGACGACGTCTTCACGCGGCCTTCCGTCCCCTGTTCTTCAGGGATCTCGGCGGAGATCTCAGCGCACCAGGGCGGCCCCGCCGGTATCCGGTCCGGTATTCTCCTGCTCGGGAGCGGCCTTGACCTCGCCCTGGGCGGGGATGTCGAAGCTCGCGGCCTCCACCGTGCTCTTGCGCCGCACCAGGTTCTCCCCGGCGCCGCTGCCGGTATCGTTCATGTCGTCCACCGGTGAACCATACCCCGTGACCTCGATATAGTTGTCCTTGGTGTACTTGATGGTCTGCCCGACGATGTCGTGCACCCAACGGGCATTCAGACGCAGGGTCACGAAGGCGTTGCCGTCTTCCGTCCAACCGTATTCCTTGACCTCGGCACCCCAGATGGCGGCCAATACCTTGGTCCGCACCTCGTCGTTCTGCAACACGAAGTTGCGCACCCGGCTCTTGGACTTGATCTTCTGGCCGACGATGACCTTGGCCATCTCGTCATAGGCGTTGAGTTCAGCCGCGCGCAGGGCCTTGAGGGCGGGCATGTATTTGGGCGTGGAGGTGGCGAAGGCCACGCGCCGGATCACCATGTCGCCGAAATCCACCGGCTTGCCGATGATGTTGGACACCTGGCCCACGCGGATGTAGGCGGTGGCCTTGGCGATGTCCTTCTCCTTGTCGTACTGGATACGCTCGAACTTGATGCCCTTGATGGCCGCCGCCACCTTGGACTCGATCTCGTAGTAGTCCGACGGCTGGCTCGCCCAGAGGGCTCGGCTCTTGATCTTCAGGCCCACCACGCTCTCGACGATGGCGCGACGGGCCAGATCCTTGGCCTTCTGGATGGTCATCAGGGAGCGGTTGCCCGCGGACGCCGCCAGGGGCGCCGCGATCAGGGCGACCAGGGCGAGGCCCAGGACGCGCTCGAACATGACTCGTTTCATGACTGTCTCTCCTGTCGTATCAATGCTGCTGCTGTGGTTCGGATGACCCCGTCTGCGGGATCTGTTCGAAGGTGACGTACTCGGTGGGGGCGTCGGCCGCCGTGCCGGCGAAGGGGAAGTGCCCGTTCTCCACCGGCCCCTGGACGTTCACCGCGTCGATCACCACCTGCCAACGGCCATCGGGCAAGGGTTTCACCCGCGCCTCGAACTGCACGCGGGTAGTCCGCGGAAGGGCCGCCAAGTGCTGGATCACGGCGCGGTTGAGGAGAAAGGCCCGCTGCCGCGCCTGCTCCATCAAAGGCTGGTTCCCCGCCGGGGCCGGCGAGACGGCGGCCGCCAGCAGAAGGCCCAGGCCGAACCGAACACGCCGGCCTACCATTCCCCTTCCCTCAGGGCCTTACCGCCACCGCGCAGGACCTTTTCGTGCCGCACCCGCGGCCTCACGTGGATCTTGACCTTCTTCTCCGGGGGACAGACCTTCGCCAGCTTCTCCAGGCCCGCCTTGGCGGCGTCGTACTGGGGATAGATCTCGAGGGCACGGTCATAGGCCGCCTTCGAGGCCTTGCAGGCGCCATTGGTACGGTGGATCTCCCCTAGGTAGTAGTAGCCCTCATAGGCGGAGGGATCGTATTTCACCGCCTCCTCGGCCTGCTTCTGGGCGGCCGCCAGACGCCCGTCGGCGAGATACATATTGGCCAGGATCAGACGCACCTCCACCGAATCGGACACGTGGTCGAGATAGGTGAGATAGGCGGTCTCGGCCGCGCTGCGGTTGCCCAGGCGCATCTGGGCGTCACCGATGCACTTGAAGGCCTCGGGGTCCGCATTGGATTCCTTGGCCGCCATTTCGCAGGCCGAGAGCATGGCCTGGTAGTTGCCGGAACGGCCGGCATCGAGCCCCCGTTGCAGATTGCTGACGCAACCGGCGAGGAGGCCGGCGGACAGCAGCGTCACGGCCAGCGGTTTCATGGAGAATTGCATTTGCATACCTTTCGACTCCTGTTTGCGGTGGACGGTCTTGGGAACCTCTCCCGGTATCGGCGGGACCGGGCAGTCATTGATACCCGGCAAGGACCGGGGCACTGAAGTCCTTTGGCCAGATCGGAACTATAGCCCCTACGGCAGGGGTGAATATCGGAGAAAGGACTCCCTCTTGATCTGCACAAATACGTTTCAACAATATGAAAATATACCTTTTCTCACCAGTAATCCTCCGATATAATGAACGGTCGTCCAGCCAGGGAACCTCTAGCCCATTCCCGTGGGCGCTGGCAGCCCATCAGCGCACCCCCCGCTCGATCTCCCCCACCCGCCTGAGTTCGCGCTTGAGCACCTTGCCCGCCGCATTGCGCGGCAGGGCCCCGCGAAATTCCACCCGGCGCGGCACCTCATGGGCGCCCAGATGCTCGCGGCACCAGGCCCGCACCGCCTTCACGTCCAGCCCCCCCGGTGAACGCAGGACCACGTGGGCCACCAGGACCTCGCCCTGACGGGGATGGGGCTCCCCCACTACCGCGGCCTCGGCGATCTCCGGATGGCGGTGCAGGACCTCCTCGATCACCCGCGGGTAGACGTTCATACCGTTGACGATCACCAGATCCTTCTTGCGGTCCACGAGATAGAACCAGCCGTCGTCGTCGCGGTAGCCGAGGTCACCGGTGCGGAACCAGTCCCCGGCGAAGGCCTCGGCGGTGGCCTCGGGCAGGCCCCAGTACCCCGCCATCACGCTGGGACCGCGTACCCAGACCTCGCCCACCTCGCCGACGGGCAGCGGCCGGCCCGCGTCGTCATGGATCGCCATCTCCACTCCCGGCACGGGTGGTCCCACCGAGCCCCCCTTGCGCGGCCCGCGCGGGGGATTGACGCAGGTCACGGGACCGCATTCGGTGGGACCGTCACCCTCCAGGATCGGGACGGCGAAGGCCTCTTCGAACCCCTGGCGCACCGCCTCGGGCAGGGCCGCGCCACCGGATACGCAGAGACGCACCGGGCGCCACTGTGCGCGTCCCTCGGGGGGCAGGCGCAGGAACAGGCCGTACATGCTCGGCACCCCCAGGAAGACCGTGGCCCCGCCGGCCTCGATGTACTCACCCACCAGACGGGGCTCGAAGCGCGGGACCGGGGTCAGGGCGAGGCCGTGGAGCAGGGGGGTGAGCAGGCCCACGGTGGCGGCGAAGGCGTGGAACAGGGGCAGCACCACCAGGAGGTTGTCGCGCCCGGGCTCCAGCTCCAGGGCGGCCATCACCGAACGGGTGTTGGTGACCAGGTTGGCATGGGTGAGCACGGCCCCCTTGGGGCGGCCGGTGGTACCGGAGGTGTAGAGGATGGCGGCGGGCTGGCGCCAGGGATCGACCGCCACGGCAGGCACCTCCCGGCCACCGCCCAGGGCGCTCAGGTCGAGGCGCCGGGGAGGGGCCTCCAGGGCCGCGGCGGCGGCCTGGGCCGACGCGCCCAGGGCGGGATGGAACAGGAACAGACGCGCCCCCGAGTCGCTCAGGATATAGGCCAGCTCGCGGGGATTGAGGAGGGTATTGAGCGGGACCACCACCCCGCCGGCCTTGAGGATGCCCAGGTAGCCGCGGATGAACTCGATCCCGTTGGGGGCGTAGAGTGCGACCCGGTCGCCGGCCTCCAGGCCGGCGGCGGTGAGGGCGCCGGCCAGGGCATCACTCTGTCCGTCCAGTTCGGCGAAGCTCAGGGGCCCCAGGGGGCCGCGTATCAACGCACGCCGCGGATGCCGGGCGACGCCGGCACGAAAATGGAAGGGGATGTCATGGACGTCCGCGCTGATGCGCTCATCCAGGACGTCCACCTTCAGATGACCTTGGAGAACCGGGTCTGGCCCTGGCCCGCCTGGCGGTAGCGGTCGAAGGCCATGCAGATGTTGCGGATCAGCAGGCGTCCCTTGGGCGCCACCCGGATGCCCTGGTCGTCCAGCGTCAGCAGGCCGTCCGCGGCCATCTCCCCGAGGCGTTCCAGATCGGCGGAGAAATATTCTTGGAAATCGATCCCCCAGGCCCGTTCGATGTCGGCGAAACGCAGTTCGAAATGGCAGATCAGGCGGGTGATGAGGTCACGCCGGACGAGGTCGTCGCGATCCAGTTCCACCCCCCGCCATATGGGCAGGCGGCCCTCGTCGAGGCGCGCATAGTAGGGCTCCAGGGCCTTGAGGTTCTGGGCGTAGGTGTCGGCCACCTTGCCGATGGAGGTGATACCGAGGCCGATGAGGTCGCAGTCGGCATGGGTGCTGTAGCCCTGGAAGTTGCGGTAGAGGGTGCCGTTGCGCTGGGCCACCGCCAGTTCGTCGTCGGGGCGGGCGAAGTGGTCCATGCCGATGAACACATAACCGGCGGCGCCCAGACGCTCGATGGCGGTCTGGAGGATGTCCAGCTTCTCCTGGGGCGGGGGCAGGCGTTCGGCATCGATCCGCCGTTGGGGCTTGAAGCGTTCGGGCAGGTGGGCGTAGTTGAATACCGACAGCCGGTCGGGACCGATCTCGATGATCCGCTCCAGGGTGCGGGAGAAGCTCTCCAGGGTCTGGTAGGGCAGGCCGTAGATGAGGTCCATGCTCACCGAGCGGAAGCCCTCGGCACGCGCCGCGGCCAGGACCTCCAGGGTGCGCGCCTCGCTCTGGATGCGGTTGACCGCCCGCTGGACCCGTTCATCCAGGTCCTGCACCCCCATGCTCATGCGGTTGAAGCCGATCTCCCGCAACAGGCGGATCGTGGAGGTATCGGCCTCGCGCGGGTCGATCTCTATGGAGTATTCACCGCTGTCGTCTTCGTGCAGGCGGAAGTGCTCTCGGGTGCGTTCCATGAGCCAACGCATCTGGTCGTGGCTGATGAAGGTGGGGGTGCCGCCGCCCCAGTGGAGCTGGTCCACGGGTCGCCCGGGATCGAACAGCGCCGCCTGCAAGGCCATTTCCCGGTCCAGGTGTTGCAGATAGGGCCCTGCCAGGCGGCGGTCCTTGGTGGCGATCTTGTTGCACGCGCAATAGAAGCAGACCGTATCGCAGAACGGGATGTGGAAATACAGCGACAGCGGACGCGCCTCGGCGTTGCTGCGCTCGCAGGCCCGGCGATAGGCCGTCTCGCCGAAGCCCTCGTGGAACTCCACGGCGGTGGGATAGGAGGTGTAACGGGGACCGGCCCGATCGTATTTGTGGATCAGGTCCAGGTCGAAGACGATGCTTTGGTCCATGGGATCTCCGTGGCCGTCTCAGCCGGCGCTGTCGACGTCGAGACCATGGCGGTGGGTCTCGTTGATCTGTTTGAGCAGGTCCTGAAAGGGGATCTGGTCGGCATAGCGGGCCAGGATCTCCATGAAGGGCAGGTCCTCGCGCCCGAAGCGGTAGCGGCCCTCCACCATGGCGTCGTGGAGCGCCCGGACCGAGGCCTCCAGGGGCTCCAGGTAGCCCGGGAAACGGCCCAGTTCCTCCATGTCGTATTCCAGGCAGTTGCGCAGGTCCTCCACCTCGAACAGGGCCTGCTGGACCCATTCGGCATATTCCGCGGCGGTCTTGGCACGCCTCAGGCTCATTGCTCGTTCTCCGCTCTCGCTGTGTAACTGTTCAGTCCCCCCCTACAAGAATTCCCTCTCCCAGCGGGGGACCTGCCTGCGCCGCGCCAGCGGCCGGCAGGGGGCCAGGGTGAGGGGAAAAAGGCGGGGGGACTGAACAGTTACCTCGCTTTGAGGATGGTCCGGTATTCTTCGATCTGCTCGGCGCTCAACAGGAAGACGCCCTCCCCGCCCCGCTCGAACTCCAGCCAGAGAAAGGGGATCTCCGGATAGGCCTCGGTCAGGGCCCGGGCGCTGGCGCCCACCTCGACGATCATAACACCCGAAGGTGTCAGGTGGTCCCCCGCCCCGGCCAGCATCCGCCGCACCAGATCGAGCCCATCCGCACCCGCGGCCAGGCCCAGGGCCGGCTCGTGCCGGTACTCCGCGGGCAATGCCGCCATCTCCCCGGCATCCACGTAGGGGGGATTGGACAGGATCAGGTCGTAACGCCGCCCCGCCAAGGCCTCAAACAGGTCCGAGTGGAGGATCTCCACCCGCCCCTCGAGGCCGTACCTGTCGCGGTTGCGGCGGGCCACCTCCAGGGCGGGGACGGAGACATCGGCCAGGTCCACCCGTAGATGGGGAAAGTGCTGGGCCAGGGCGATGCCGATGCAGCCGCTGCCGGTACACAGGTCCAGGGCCGAGGTCATGGCGTCCACCGCGAACCAGGGATGAAAACCCTGCTCGATCAGTTCCGCCAGGGGCGAACGCGGAATCAGGACCTGCTCGTTCACCTCGAACTCCAGGCCGGCGAACCAGGTGCTGCCGGTGAGATAGGCGGCCGGGATGCGCTCCTTCAGACGCCGTTCCAGGAGGGCGTACACCCCATGGCGTTCCTCCAGGGTCAGGCGGGCGTCGAGCCAGCCCCCATCCAGTCCCTGGGGCAGATGGAGGGCGTGCAGCACCAGCCAGGCGGCCTCGTCCAGGGCGTTGTCGGTACCCTGGCCGAAGTGCAGCCCCGCGGCGCTGAAGCGGCTCGCACCCCAGCGTATCCAGTCACGGATGCTGCACAGGGAGGCGAAGGGCTCGTCGGTCATGGCATGGATCCCCCGTGGGGTTGCATGTCGCTACGGAAAACCTGGGTGGCTGCACAGGGAGGAATCGTCAGGGGCGCCGGATGGCCAAGGGCCGCGGAAAATGTTCCGGGGGGATGGTCCCCACATAGGTGACCGACGCCGTTCCCCAGGACACCGCCACCTCGAGCACATGGGCCATGGGCCAGCCCCGTGCCAGACCGTAGACCAGGCCGGCGGCGAAGACATCGCCCGCCCCCGTCCCGTCCACCACCCGCACCCGCCGGGCCGGGCACTCGATCGTGCCGTCACGGCCGTAGGCCACGGCCCCCTCTGCGCCGCGGGTGATGACCACCCACTCCAGGCGCTCTCCCGCCACCCGCTCACCCAGGGCAAAGGGGTGCGCCCGTTGTTCCGCGGTCAGGTCCGAGACCGAACCCACGAGGATCGGCACCGGCCTCAGCCCCTCTTCCACGGGCGGGATGTGGGCCACCACGGGCATACGTTCGGCGAGCCGCGCCAAGACCGCGCCCAGGGCCGGATCCGCGGCCCGCACATAACAGGCGTCGGCCGCCCAGTCGGCCAGATCCCCGGGCCAGCGGACCTTCGCGCGCGCCAGATTGACGATGGTCCGTTCCCCCTGGGGGTCGAGCAGCAGCAGAGAACGGGTGGTCTCCGTGCCCTCGCCCACGGCGCTCACATCCAGGCCTTGCGCGGCCAGGTCACCGAGCAGCGCACGCCCGGACGGATCCCGCCCCACCGCGCTCACCAGGCGCGCCCGATCACCCACGCGCGCCAGGGCCATGGCGGTGTTGGCCGCGCCCCCACCGATACGGCACCCCTCCCAACGGCCCTGATTGTGGCCGCCGACCGCCAAGGGGGTATCGAGCCGCACTACCTCGTCCCAGGCCACCGAGCCCAGGACGAGGATCTCCTTGGCGAGCCGGGTCAGCGGCCCAGCAGGCGTTGCCACCACCGCCGGCGCCCTCCGGGATTGAGCCGGCCATCGCCCACCTCCTCGGGTGGAATCAGGGTGAGCAACCAACCGGGTGGCGGGGGGTTGTCGCTGTAGCCGCAGGATACGCCCAGATTGTTGGGATCGTATATCTTTATGAAGCCCGGGTGGCGGAGGTCGTCGGCGTAGACGATACCGCAATAGGCCTCCTGGTGCTCCCGCCGCAGCAGGGCATCCATCTCGTCGATGAACCGTTCCACCTGCGCCGCTTCCGACGGCCCCTCGGGCAGGGCCTCGCCCACCGCATAGATATACCAGCCCTCACCGGCCCGGGCGCGCACCCGGGCCCAGAGATCGTCCAGTTGCGGCCAACGCAGGGCCGAGGTGAAGGCCCCGTGGAAGGCCGCCTGGAAAGGCGTCGGGCCCGTCCCGGCCGGGGGCTTCCTGGTATTCATCGCTCGCGCCCTCGGGGTGAAGGTACAGGCATCGGGTATACCTCGATAAAGCAAGATCTTCTGCCGTTTCGTGACGCCCCCGCGCTGTGGGAGCCGCCTCGGCCGCGATGACCCCCGCACTGAAGGGCCACTCTCAACCGCAGCTCAAGCCGCTCCTGCGTTCGTCTGTGTCCACAGGCGAAAATCGAGCGGACTGTTAAAGTATACTCCGAGACCATCCCCTGTCCCGGATTGTGACCATGTCTTCAACCCTGTACTCCTCGGAACTGCCGGGCCTGCAACTCCTGGGCCGCGGCAAGGTCCGCGATATCTACGCCCTGGACGCCGAGCACCTGCTCATCGTCACCAGCGACCGGCTCTCGGCCTTCGACGTGGTCTTTCCCCAGCCCATCCCCGGGAAGGGGGAGGTCCTCAACCGCCTGTCCCGTTTCTGGTTCGGCCGGACCGCGCACCTGATCCCCAACCACCTCACCGACATCCCTCTCTCCGCGGCGGTACCCGACCCGCAACTGCGCGCCGGCCTGGGTGACCGCGCGCAGGTGGTACGGCGTCTGCACCCCCTGCCGGTGGAGGCCATCGCGCGGGGTTACCTCATCGGTTCGGGCTGGAAGGACTATCGGGCCTCCGGCGAGGTCTGCGGGATCCCCCTGCCCCCCGGTCTGCGCCTCGCCGAGCGCCTCCCCGAACCACTGTTCACCCCTTCCAGCAAGGCCGGCCCCGGCGCCCATGACGAGAACATCGACTTCACCGCCACCGTGGACTTGATCGGTCCCGAACTGGCCCGCCGGGTCCGGGACACCACCCTGCGTATCTATCGCGAGGCCGCGGCCTACGCCTTTAGCCGGGGGATCATCATCGCCGATACCAAATTCGAATTCGGCGTCGACGAGAACGGCGCCCTGTACCTCATCGACGAGGCACTGACCCCCGACTCCTCCCGCTTCTGGCCCGCCGACGCCTATCGCCCCGGGGTCAACCCGCCCAGCTTCGACAAGCAGTACGTGCGCGACTATCTGGAGACCCTGGGCTGGGACAAACGGCCCCCGGCCCCGGCCCTGCCCCAGGAGATCGTGGAACGCACGGCGGCCAAGTACCGGGAGGCGGAGAGGCGCCTGTTGGGCACTTCGAAGCCATGATTCCCCGTCCGGGTCACTCCTCGATGCGGACCTGAAATTCCGGTGCCTCGCGCAGGTGCCGCTTGACGGCACAGAGTTCGGTGGCGCGCCGGATCCCGGCGCGGTATTTCTCCGGAAAGCCCCGGGGCAGACGCAGATGCAGCACCATCCGGGTGATCAGCTTGCGCTTGGGGTCCCGCTCCGCGATCTCCAGGCTCAGGCCCAGGCCCGCGGTGGACAGATCCCGCGCATGACAGAAATTGAGGGCGAAGACCCCGGCGCAACTGGCGATGGAGGCGAGGAAGAGATCGAAGGGCTCGGGTGCCGTACCCTGCCCCCCGGCCTTGGGGGACTGATCGGTCTCGATGACGAAATTCCCCACGTGGGCATGGACCTGCTTGCCTCCGGGAAAACTGACTTCGATCTTCGACATGGCGCGACTCCTGACCTGGGCTGCAAAGTGGAAATGGACCAGCGGCCCTTGCGCGATGCCACCGCCCGCGGCACGACATCCTCGTCGCCACGACGGGGACCAGGCACGGCCGCGAACCATCGACGGCCTCCGCAGCCCAAGTATACCCGACCTGCGGCGGACAGCGCCGTCACCGCGATGCTCGATACAGATAGAAATATCTTGCTGATCAATAACCTTCTTTGAGATCTGGCACGCCCGGCGAACACGGCGGAGAATTCCCCCTGAGATTGGATGCAATAATAGCGCCCGCCGACCGGTCTAAACTCATAACCAAGCAGAAAGGTCGGAAATATGCGCTCCCCCATCGACTGGCTGGGACGCCACCTCACCCATTGGCTGGTACGGGATGGCCCGCCACCCCCCACGCCGCTGTGCGACTTCGACCGCCTGCGGTTCGAGTTGCGCCCGGCGGACGTGATCCTGGTGGAGGGACGCAGCCGAGTCTCCGAGGTGATCCGGATGGTCACCCAGAGTCCCTGGAGCCATGCCGCCCTCTATATCGGCCGCCTCTTCGACCTGCGCGAACCCCGCCTGCGCGCCGCCGTGGAAGGCCACTTCGAGGGTGATCCCGAGGAACAGTTGATCATCGAGGCCCTCATGGGCGAGGGGACCCTGATCGCGCCCCTGGCCAAGTACCGCCAGGATCACGTGCGCATCTGCCGCCCCGCGGGCCTGGCCCCGGAAGATGCCCAGCGCATCGTCGCCCACGCCGTCTCCCTGGTGGGCCGCGGCTACGACATGCGCCACGTCCTGGACCTGGCCCGCTTCCTGTTCCCCTGGGGGCTGCTGCCGCGGCGCTGGCGTTCCACCCTGTTCCAGCACAACGCGGGCGAGCCCACCCGCACCCTCTGTTCGAGCCTCATCGCCGAGTCCTTCAACCAGGTGGACTTTCCGATCCTGCCCTTCATCGACCGCGGCGGCGACGGCGGCATCCGCTTCTTCAAACGCAACCCCAAACTGTTCGCCCCCAGCGATTTCGACTACTCCCCCTACTTCGAGATCATCAAGTACCCCTTCCTGGGCCTGGATGAGCTGGCCCTGTACCGACGCCTGCCCTGGAACCGCGACGGGGTGATGTACAACGACGCCCCCCAGGAGATCCCGACCGAAACGGTCGCGCGCCCGGCCCTGGTGGACGGCGGCGTGAAGACCCCCGAGGAGACCTGACATGTGGACCCGCCCCGAGACGCTGGCATCACCCCCCGCCTTCCTCCAGGCCCTGGTGCGCCCCCTCCATGCCCGCCTGCGGCGCCGTGCCCCGGCCCTGTCAGACACCGAGCGCGAGGCCCTTGAGGCCGGCGGGGTCTGGTGGGACGCCGAGCTGTTCAGCGGCCGGCCGGATTGGGAACGTCTCCTGAGCCTGCCACCGCCCCATCTCTCCGCCGACGAGCGGGCCTTTATCGAGGGCCCCACCGCAAACCTGTGCGAGATGCTCGACGACTGGCGCATCATGCACCGGGATCAGGATCTGCCGACCGAGGTGTGGAACTACCTCAAGGCCGAGGGCTTCTTCGGCCTGGTGATCCCGCCCCGCTACGGCGGCTCGGGGTTTTCGGCCCTGGCCCACTCCCAGGTGGTGATGCGCATCGCCAGCCGCAGCGTGGCCGCGGCGGTCACCGTCATGGTCCCCAACTCCCTGGGCCCGGGGAAACTGCTGCTCCATTACGGCACCCGCGAACAGAAGGCCCATTACCTGCCGCGCCTGGCCCGTGGTGAGGAGATCCCCTGTTTCGCCCTCACCGGGCCGCGTGCCGGCAGCGATGCCGCCGCCCTGCCCGACCACGGCCGGGTCTGCCACGGCCGCTGGCACGGACGGCGGGTGCTGGGCGTGCGCCTGGATTTCCACAAGCGTTACATAACCCTGGCCCCGGTGGCCACCCTCATCGGCCTGGCCTTCCGACTCCAAGACCCCCAACACCTGCTCGGCGACCGGGAAGAGCTGGGGATCACCCTGGCCCTGCTGCCGCGCACCTGCCCGGGACTGGAGATCGGCCGCCGTCACATCCCCCTGGGGATCCCCTTCCAGAACGGCCCCATCCACGGCCGGGGGGTCTTCGTGCCTCTGGACCGCATCGTCGGCGGCCGGGCCGGGATCGGCCGCGGCTGGGCCATGCTCATGGAGACCCTGGGCGAAGGCCGCGCCATCTCCCTGCCCGCCCTGAGCGTGGGCGCGGTCAAGACCGCGAGCCGCGACGCCGGCGCCTACGCCGGGGTGCGCCGCCAATTCGGCCGCCCCATCGGCCACTTCGAGGGGGTACAGGAGGCCCTGGCCCGCATCGCCGGCCTCACCTACCGCATGGATGCCGCCCGCACCCTGACCCTGGGCGCCCTGGACGAGGGTGAACGCCCGGCGGTGGTCTCGGCCCTGGTCAAGTACCACCTCACCGAGGGCTACCGCCAGGCGGTCCAGGACGCCATGGACGTGCTCGGCGGCGCCGGCATCTGCCTGGGACCGGCCAACCTCATGGCCCGCGCCTACCAGGCCATCCCCATCGCCATCACCGTCGAGGGGGCCAACATCCTCACCCGCAGCCTGATCCTGTTCGGCCAGGGCGCCTTGCGCTGCCACCCCTGGGCCCTCAGCGAGCTGCACGCCCTGCACGATCCCGATCCGCAACGCGGCCTGGCCGCCTTCAGCCAGGCCCTGGTCGGGCACCTGGGGTTCCTGGCCGCCAATCTCGGGCGCAGTCTCGGCCGTGGCCTGGGACTCGGGCGCCGCGCCCCGGTGGCCGGCCCCCTGGCCTGGGGCTACCGTGAACTGGACCGTCTGAGCGCCGCCTTCGCCCTCTGCGCCGATATCGCCATGCTCGCCCTGGGAGCCGGCCTCAAGCGCCACGAACGCCTGTCGGCACGGCTTGGCGACGCCCTCGCCCACCTCTACCTGGCCTCGGCCGTCCTCAAGCGTTTCGAGGACGACGACCGCCCCAGCGAGGACTTGCCCCTGGCGCGCTGGGCCCTGGAAGACGGGCTCTACCGCATCGAGCAGGCCCTGGACGGCTTCACCCGTAACCTGCCCACCTCAGGCACAGGGTCGGTCCTCCGCCGCCTGGCCCTGCCCCTGGGGCGCCGTCGCCGCCCCCCGGACGACCGCCTGGAGGCTGCCGTTGCCGGAATCCTGCTACGGCCCGGAGCGGCGCGTGAGCGCCTGACCGCCGGTATCCACCTGCCGCGTTCACGCACGGCCCGCCCGGCCCTGTTGGAACAGGCCCTGCGCCAGAGCACCCGCTGTGCCCCCATCGAACGCCGCATCCACGCGGCGGGCCTTTCGGGCGACCTCGCTGCGCAGGCCCGCCAGGCCCTGGAACGGGGTCTGGTGGACGCCTCCGAGGCCGCCGCCCTGACCCACCTGCAACACCTCATCGACCGGGTGACGGCGGTCGATGCCTTCACTCACTGGGGCCACCGCTACCTGCGGGAACCCGGCCCCCAACGTCAGGAGGAGACGGCCCGCGCCGCCTGAAGGCCATGCCCCGAACACCCACGCCGGACCGCCCCGTCTATGTGGTGGACGGTTCACGCACCCCCTTCCTCAAGGCCCGTGGCCGGCCCGGCCCCTTCCATGCCGCCGACCTCGCCCTGGCGGCCGGGCGGCCCCTGCTGGTACGCCAGCCCTTCCCCGCCACGGCCCTGGACGAGGTGATCCTGGGCTGCGTCGCCTCCGGACCCGACGAGGCCAACATCGCCCGGGTGGTGGCCCTGCGTCTGGGCGCGGGCGAGGCCTGCCCGGCCTTCACCGTGCAACGCAACTGCGCCTCGGGGATGCAGGCGGTGGACCAGGCCGCCCGCGACATCGCCGCCGCCCGCGCCGACCTGGTCCTGGCCGGCGGCACCGAGGCCATGAGCCACCACCCGCTGCTGCTGAGCGAGGCCCTGGCGGCCTGGCTCGGCCAATGGCGGCGGGCCCGCACCCCGGCGGCGCGGGCCCGCGCCCTGGTGGCCCTGCGTCCGGCCTGGCTGAACCCGGTGCCGGCCCTCCTGCACGGCCTCACCGACCCGGTCGTGGGCCTGTCCATGGGCCAGACCGCCGAGGTCCTGGCCAGTGAGTTCGGGATCTCCCGCGAGGCCATGGACCGTTTCGCCCTGGAGAGCCACCGGCGCGCCGCGGATGCCGACTGGGGGGAGGAACTGGAGCCCCTCTTCGCCCGCGACGGCCGGGTCTACGCGGCCGACGACGGGATCCGTCCCGATACCCGCGCGGAACGCCTGGCCCGACTGCCGCCGGTGTTCGACCGCCCCGTAGGCCGGGTCAGCGCCGGCAACTCGGCACAGATCTCCGACGGCGCCACGCTCCTGCTGCTGGCCTCGGAGACGGCGATGCGACGTCACCACCTGCCCGTGCTCGGACGCCTCCTCGACAGCCAGTGGGCCGGCCTGGCGCCTGCGCGCATGGGCCTGGGACCGGTGTACGCCATGGCCCCCCTGTTCGCCCGCCATGGCCTGAGCAGCGCCGCCATCGACGCCTGGGAGATCAACGAGGCCTTCGCCGCCCAGGTCCTGGCCTGTCTCGCGGCCTGGGCCGACGACGCCTTCATGGCCCGCGAGACCGGCCTGGACGGCTCACCCGGGGCCATCCCCAGCCAACGCCTCAACCCGGACGGCGGCGCCATCGCCCTGGGCCACCCGGTGGGCGCGAGCGGGGCGCGCATCGTCCTCCACCTGCTGCGGGTCCTGCAACATACGGGAGGCCGCCTCGGTGTCGCCTCCATCTGTATCGGCGGAGGCCAGGGCGGCGCGGTCCTGGTGGCCGCCGGGGAGTCATCGTCATGAGCACCCATCTTCACCACGAACGCGACCCCGACGGGATCGTCTGGCTGTATTTCGACCGCGCCGGGGCCGGTGCCAACGTCCTCACCCCGGAGATCCTGGAGGACTTCGACCACCGCCTGGTGCAGATCGCCCAGGAGGCCCCCCGGGGCCTGGTGATCCTCTCGGACAAACCCGCCGGCTTCATCGCCGGGGCCGACGTCCACGGCTTCGCCGGGATGCGCGACCCGGCGCTGGCCGCGGCCCATATCCGCCGGGTACACGCGATCTTCCAGCGCCTGGAGTCCCTGGCCTTCCCCAGCCTGGCGCTCATCCACGGCTACTGCCTGGGCGGTGGCCTGGAACTGGCCCTGGCCTGTGCCTACCGCATCGCCAGCGACGAACCGGAGACCCGCCTCGGCTTCCCCGAGGTGCGCCTGGGCCTCTTCCCCGGTTACGGCGGCACGGTGCGTTCCACCCGCCTGCTCGGCGCCCTGCCGGCCCTGGAGATGATGCTGTCCGGGCGCGCCCTGGACGCCCGCAGCGCCCGCCGCCTGGGCCTGGTGGACCTGGCCGTGCCCCGGCGCCAACTGCGCGAGGCCGCCCACCGCCTGTTGCAGGCCCCACCCCCCCGCCACCGCCCGCGGCTGCTGCGGCGCCTGCCCGCGACCGCCCCGCTGCGGCCCCTGGTGGCCGCGCTGCTGGCACGCAGACTGGCGGCCAAGGCCCCACCTGAATACTACCCGGCGCCCTATGCCTTGCTCGGCCACTGGCGACGGCACGCCGGCCGGCCCCTGCACCTCTACCGCAGCGAGACCCGCGAGGTGGCGCGCCTGATCTCGGGCGATACCGCCCAGAACCTGATCCGGGTGTTCCTGTTGCAGGAACGGCTCAAGTCCCTGGGCGACCGCACGACCTTCATCCCCGGTCGCGCCCACGTCGTGGGGGCGGGCGTCATGGGTCGCGACATCGCCGCCTGGTGCGCCCTGCAGGGCCTCCAGGTCACCTTGGAGGACCTCGACACCGCGGCCCTGGGGCGCGCCATGAAACACGCCGACGGCCTCTTCCGGCGGCGCCTCAAGGATCCCTTACGGGTGCAGGCCGCCCTCGACCGTTTCCAACCGGACCCCCGCGGCCGGGGCGTCGAAGGGGCCGATCTGGTGATCGAGGCCATCTTCGAGGATGCGGCCGCCAAACAGGCCCTCTTCGCGCGTCTGGAACCCCGCGTCAAACC
This sequence comes from Chromatiaceae bacterium, assembly GCA_026984455.1. GTDB lineage: Bacteria > Pseudomonadota > Gammaproteobacteria > Chromatiales > Chromatiaceae > JALSSC01. The sequence continues at coordinate 96,266 of JALSSC010000072.1, read as the reverse complement.
CTCCGCGGTGCTCGCCAGCAACACCTCCAGCATCCCCCTGGAGACCCTGGCCGAGGGTCTCGAACGGCCGGGACGGCTGCTCGGCCTGCACTTCTTCAACCCGGTGGCGCGCATGCCCCTGGTGGAGGTGGTGCACACCCCCGGCACCGACCCCGAGGCCCTCGCACAGGGCCTGGCCTGCGTGCGCCACCTCGACCGCCTGCCCCTGCCGGTGCGTTCCAGCCCCGGTTTCCTGGTCAACCGCATCCTCCTGCCGTACCTCCTGGAGGCGGTGACACTCGTGGAGGAGGGCGTACCCGCCCCTGCGGTGGACCATGCCGCCACCACCTTCGGGATGCCGGTGGGGCCCATCGAACTGGCCGACCGGGTGGGTCTCGACATCTGCCTGGCAGTGGGCGAACGCCTGGCCGCGACCCTGGGCCAGGCCCTGCCCCCCCTGCTCGCCGGGCAGGTCCGGGCCGGCCGCCTGGGACGCAAGTCCGGCGCCGGATTCTATGCCTGGATCGACGGGCGGGCGCGGAAACCCCGCTCCCCACGCGGCTACCGCGTGCCTGCCGACCTGGGTGAGCGTCTGATCCTGCGCCTGGTGAACGAGGCCATGGCCTGCCTGCGCGAAGGGGTGGTGGCCGATGCCGATCTGGTGGACGCCGGAGTCCTGTTCGGCACCGGTTTCCCGCCCTTCCGCGGCGGCCCCCTGCACGATGCCCGCGCCCAGGGTATCCAGGCCGTGGAGACGCGCCTGGAACGCCTGGAACGCCGCCACGGACACCACATTCATGCCGACCCCGGGTGGCCGGGCGTCCGCCCTGCCCGGCAGGGCCCCGCACGATGCCCCTGGACGAGGAACACGCCATGAACCTCAATCCCCACGCCATCCCCATCACCCCGGCCAGCACCCTGCCTGGCATCTTCCGCCAACGGCTGGCCGCGACCCCCGATGCCCTCGCCTACCGCCAGTACGAAGGCGGCACCTGGCGGGACTATAGCTGGGCGGCCACCGCCGTCCTGTTGAGCCGCTGGCAGGCGGCCCTGGCGGCCGAGGGCCTCGCCCCCGGCGAGCGCGTCGCCCTGATGTGTCGCAACCGTCTGGAGTGGATGGCCTTCGACCTCGCCGCCCAGGGCCTCGGCCTGGTGGTGGTGCCCATCTACACCAACGACCGGGCCCGGAACGTCGCCTGGATCCTGGCCGATTCCGGTGCCCGCCTGCTCCTCGTGGAGAGCGCCGACGCCTGGGGCGGGCTGATCCGCCGCCAGGCCCCACCGCCGGGACTGAGGCGGGTGGTCTCCCTCGCACCGACCCCCACCAAGGGGCCGCTGTGCGCCGTCGCAGACTGGCTGCCCGCGGTCGCCGACACCCTCCCCTGGCCCGGCCCCGCCTCCGCCGACGACCTGGCCACCATCGTCTACACCTCGGGCACCACCGGGCGCCCCAAGGGGGTGATGCTGAGCCACCGCAACCTCCTGTGGAACGTGCAGGCGGCCTTGAAACGCTTCGAGGTCCGCCCCGAAGACCGCTTCCTGTCCTTCCTGCCCCTGTCCCACACCTTCGAACGCACCGTGGGCTACTACCTGCCCCTGGTGGCGGGGGCGGCGGTGATCTACGCCCGTGGCATCCCCCAGCTCGCCGAAGACCTGCAAAGCCAACGCCCGACCCTGATGATCTCGGTGCCGCGTATCTTCGAGCGCGTCTACGGCCGCCTTCGGGCCAAGGTGGAGACGGAGAGCAGGCTCCGCCGGCGCCTGTTCGAGCGGGCCGTGACCACTGGCTGGCAAGGCTTCCTGCACGACCAGGGGCGCGCCCGCTGGCGCCCCCGGCTGCTCTTGCGCCCCCTTCTCGACCGCCTGGTGGGCGCCCGGGTGCGTGCGCGCCTGGGTGGACGCCTGCGTTTCACCGTCTGCGGTGGCGCCGCCCTGGCGCCCGAGGTGGCGCGCCTGTTCATCGGCCTGGGCATTCCCGTGGTGCAAGGGTACGGTCTCACCGAGGCCAGTCCGGTCATCGCCGCCAACCCCCTGGAGGCCAATGTCCCCGAGAGCGTCGGCCCGCCCCTGGAGGGCGTGGAGATACGGATCGCGGCAAACGGCGAACTCCTCACCCGCAGCCCCAGCGTCACCGCCGGTTACTGGAATGCCCCCGAGGCCACCCACGACCTCGTGGACGCCGACGGCTGGCTGCACACCGGCGACAAGGCGCGTCTGGACTCCCAGGGTTACGTCCACATCACCGGGCGGCTCAAGGAGATCATCGTCCTCGCCAATGGCGAGAAGGTCCCGCCCGCGGACATGGAGAACAGCATCGCCCTCGACGAGTTGGTGGACCAAGTGCTCCTGCTGGGCGAAGGCCGACCCTACCTGAGCGCCCTGGTGGTACCCAACCGCGCGGCCCTCGGCCATCTCATGGAGCACCTGCATCTGGATCCCGCCAATGACAGCGTCTATGCCGACGCGCGCCTGCGCGAGGCGGTGCTGCGCCACGTCCGGGACCACATTCAAGGCTTTCCCGGCTACGCCGAGGTGCGTCGCGTCGCCCTGGTGGCCGAGCCCTGGACCCCGGAGAACGGCCTCGCCACCCCCACCCTCAAGCTACGCCGGCGGCGTATCCTGGCACGCTACCGGCGGCTGACGGAGGAACTCTACGTCGGCCATGGGTAGGATATATACCCGTCGCACCTGAATATTTCCGTCCTTCGGTCCGTCAACGACACCTCCCTGTGCCACTCCTCGCGACTGCGGCCGCCCCTCGCACCCCTGGGCAGTATGGCGAAAGCTCGCCAAAGTCCCCGCGATGACTCGCTTCCGCGCCTTGCCCAGGGGCCGATGAACAACGTCGAAAAACGAAACCTTCACGCGCAACGGGTATACTCATCCCCACAGACATGCGGCCATCGCAGACACTGGAATGGCGTCCACCATGCATTACGACCTCGGAGTATCTATGTACACACGCATCCTCTCCATAGCGCTTCTTTTTCTGATGTCCCTGATCACGGTTTATGCTCAGACCGGCAAAGAGCTGATCCCAGACCACCCCGTGACGATGGATCACAACACGAATGACAAGCGGATTTCCCTCAATCTCCCTCATCGCATGAAGGCCCAGCAATTGGCGAACATGAGATCCCATGTGGAGGCATTACGGGAGATTATCGGCCTCCTCGCTAAAGGAGACTTCGACAGGGCATCCGCGGTCGCCCATCGCAAACTCGGTTTGACTGAGGACATGAAACGAATGTGCGGCATGTTTCCAAATGAAGACTTCCGGGCGATCGGCCTCCAGTTCCACCGAAGCGCAGACGATCTGGCCGAGACATTAAGAACCAGAGATATGGCGAAGGCCCTTCAGGGCTTACATGATACCATGGACTATTGTGTTCAATGCCATGCCACATTTCGGCAATGAGACAACATCTTCATATGGCATAGTCTCACGCCCTCTCAAGCCTTTTTTATATGCGCATACGCTATGAACACAGTATACCCATTCTGACATTTCATGCCCGCGGTGATGCGAGCACTGCAACACCGCTCGAATCCATGTGTCTTCTTCCGACTGACCACGAATGCCTGGCCCACCGCATCGGATGCGATAACGAACACGCATTCCACCGGATCGGGCCCTTCACCGTCGTTCCGACAGCACGCCTATGCGACATACAGATCGCCTCGCGTCGTTCCTGCAACTTCCTTGACAATTCAAATCCCCGATGGAACCATCCCGGCCCTCAAATAGAGGATGACCAGGAGGTGGCCCAGATGATGATCGCGGCTGCCGGGAGAAACCAGAGAGAACGGAGCGAATGTTCATGTTTGATACACGAAAGGTACTCACAGCCCTGTCTGCAGGGGGATTCTTGGCTATTGCACTGGGTTGCCAGGGATCGCATCTCCAGACCGACATGGGTCCTGAACCGGCAAGCGTAGGCAGAGCAACCGAGGCATCATGGAACTTCGACGATGTGCCGACTGGAAAACTTCCCCCCGGCTGGCACGTCGACGCAACCAATTCCAGGGGTCCCTTGCCGACCTGGCAGGTCATCGTGGACAAGACCGCGCCTTCCGGTGAGCATGCTTTGGCCATGACCCGCCCCAATCATAGGTTCGGAGGAACCTTCAATATCTGCTGGACGGACCGTATCTCCTTCCTGGACGGTGAGATCGACGTTCGCTTCAAGGCCATCGCAGGAGAAGAAGACCAGGGTGGAGGCCTGATATGGCGGGTCCAGGACAAGAACAACTACTACATCGCCCGTTTCAATCCTTTAGAGAACAACTTCCGCATCTATACCGTCCACCACGGTACCCGCAAGACATTGGCCGATACGAGAATCGCCCTCCCCGCAGGGCAGTGGCAAAGGTTGAAGATCGTTCAGCACGGCAACCGATTCGAGGGCTACCTCAATGGAAGAAAACTACTTACGGGGAGCAACGATCTTTTCGCGAAGGCCGGCGGAGTGGGTCTGTGGACAAAGGCCGATGCCGTTACGTCTTTTGACGATTTCACGGTAACACCGTGGAAGCACTAGAGGCCACTCCCCTGAAAAAAGTCATTGTCTCCTTGGCGGCACTGGGTGTACTGATCGGCGGCCTGCTCACCTGGCACTATACACAGGCACCGAACAATACCCGGATTGTCGTCGTCTACGTCTCCGAGGACCAGGTCTTTTCGGAGCCCATACTGCGGGATTTCGAGAAAGAGACCGGCATCGAGGTCACGGCGGTCTACGACACGGAGGAGGCCAAGAGCACCGGGGCCATGAACCGCCTCATTGCGGAGAAGGATAATCCACAGGCGGATGTGTACTGGGCCAATGAGCCGATCCGGGCCGAGGTCCTCAAGCAAAAGGGGATTTCGGCCCCTTATGTATCTCCGCTTGCGCAGGATATCCCCCCCGTCTTCAAGGATCCCGATGGATACTGGACTGGTTTTTCCGCCAGGGCGAGGGTGCTTGTGGTAAACAAGGGCCTAACGGAACGTCCTGGGAGTATCCTGGCCTACACAGACCCCCATTGGAAAGGGCGATCGGTCATCGCCAATCCCCTCTTTGGGACCACAACCGCAGAGATCGCCGCCCTGTTCACGATCTGGGGTAATGACCAGGCAAGCGATTTCATGGCGGCGATAAAAGCTAACCGTGTGGCAATCTCGACGAGCAATGGCGAAAGTGCAGACTTCGTCGCTGCGGGACAGTATGACTTCAGCCTCGTGGATAGCGACGATGCCGTCAATCGTATGCGCCAAGGGAAACCCGTGACCATGGTGTATCCGGACCAGGCGGAAAACGGCATAGGGTCTTTCATCGTGCCCAACGCGGTCGTGCTTATCAAGGGGGGTCCCCACCCCCGGGCGGCGAGAAGTCTCATTGATTACCTGCTTTCGCGCGAAACCGAAAGAAAGCTCGCCTTTGCCGACTGTGCTCAGATTCCCCTGCATCCCGGAGTTCGAACACCATCCGAGTTGAAGCCTATAAGCGCAATCAAGATTATGCGGGTGGACTACGCCGATGTTGCAAGAAAAATGGTTGAACTCCAGCCTTTCCTGAAAGCATGGATGGGGCTTTAGATGGCGAGACGTGCATGCCTTGGGCTTACCGTGATCCTGCTGTTTATGATCGGGACGCTTCCCATTCTCTCGATGCTGATGAAGAGCGTGGTTGTGGATGGCCACCTTAGTTTGGCATCCTATGGGGGGCTGCTGGTATCCTCACACCAATGGATACTCATGGGGCACAGCATGATACTGTCTTCCCTGGTCACGGCATTGACCACTGCAATCGGAGTGCCCCTGGGAATACTCCTTGGGAAAACGGACTTGCCCTTTCGCCGGTTCTTTAGGGTGCTCTTTGTTGTTCCCCTGCTCATTCCTCCCTACATAATCGCCGTCTCCTGGCTTGATCTTCTGGGAAGCGAAGGTCTCCTGGCGCAACTGCTCGGCACCGCTGTCATCAGGGCGACAGCCCCCATGCTCTTTGGCTTACCAGGCTGTGTTATCGTCCTCTTCTCGGTCTTTTTACCCATACCCATGCTCCTCACGATGGTCTTCCTGCGGACGATCAACCCGCGCCTGGAAGAGGCCGGGAGACTGGTTTCCGGATGGCGCGGGGTAATGCAGGAGATCACGATCCCACTCATCCTGCCCGGCGTGTTGCTGTCTGCCATGCTGGTTTTCCTCCTCAGCTTCGGGGAGTTCAGCGTGCCGAATTTTCTGCGCTATGATGTCTTCCCCGTGGAAAGTTTCACGCAGTTTTCCGCCTTCTACAACTTCAAGGCGGCCACGGCTGCGGCCGTCCCGCTTGCCGCCATTACCATGGTACTCCTTCTAGTGGAAGGCGTATTTCTGCGTGACAGGACCTATCAACTGCGCCCCTCTCCCGGGCTCGACGGACAAGCCCTGATAGGGCTGGGGGCCCGTCGCAGAGGGTTGCTCTTATTGGTTGCAATCATCGGACTCGTCGTAGTGTTCGTGCCTGTCGTCGTGCTGGTCATCCAGTCGGCTGGCCTGACCGCCTATGTGGAGGCGCTGAGCAGGGCTGGAGACAGTCTACTGCGAAGCCTCATATATGCCGTCATCGGGGCTAGTCTTCTCACCGTTCTGGGTTTCTTCACGGGCTATCTGATACAAACCAAGGCATTCAGATTTTGGCGATCCGTGGATTCAATGACGATCTTTCTCTTCGCCCTTCCAAGCACGGTGATCGGCATCGGCCTTATCACCCTGTGGAACACGCCATGGACGAACTTTATCTACAGTACTCCGTGGATCATCATCTTTGGCTATCTCGCCAAGTATACGGCGCTCACCAGCCGGATCTCGGTCACCCAGTTTGCACAGATCCCTCCCTCCATGGAAGAGGCCGCACAGATTGCAGGAGCGAGATGGTTTCGCCGTATGGTATTTATTGTCGCCCCGTTGGCGCGGCGCGGCCTGCTGGCCGGTTGGTTGGTGGGCTATATATTTTCCTTGCGGGATACCGGGATCACCATGCTGGTTTATCCAGCCGGACACGAAACCCTGCCGATACGCATCTTCACCCTTATGGCCAATGGATCTCCGGAACTCATTGCCGCGCTTTGCATGGTTATGATTGCCGCCACATTGCTGCCGCCAGGCGTTTTGTGGATGGTGTCTGACATGAGAAAGAAAGCGGTGATCGGATGAAGATCGTACACCTTGATTCTGTCTCGAAGCTCTATAGCGGGGAAAAGATCCTGGACGATGTCTCCCTCGAAATCGATGAGGGGGAACGTATCACCATCCTCGGCCCATCCGGCTGTGGTAAGACAACGATCCTCCGGTTGATCGCAGGCTTCATCGCGCCGGATGCGGGCTTCATTTCCATCGCGGGATCGGTGGTCGCCCAAGCGGGTGAGATTATTAAGCTACCGGAGCAACGTCACCTTGGCATGGTGTTTCAAGACCTTGCCCTCTGGCCCCATCTAAGCGTCGCGGGGAATATCGAGTTTGGCTTGAAGGCCAAGGGTCTCGCACGGACTGAAAGGCAGCGGCAGATCCGAAAGGTGTTGGACCTGGTGGGGATGCTTGGTTTCGCGGACAGGAGGCCCGCCGAACTGTCAGGGGGGCAGCAGCAGCGGGTGGCGCTTGCAAGGGCGCTCGCGCTTGAACCCAAGGTGCTCCTGATGGATGAACCGCTTTCGAGCCTCGACCTCGATTTGAATATCCGACTGCGGCAAGAGATCCTCGGGCTCCAGCGCAAGCTTGGGTTTACCTTGCTTTATGTCACACATGATCGAGATGAGGCCTTTGCTATCGCCTCAAGAGTCGTCTTAATGAGTAAAGGGACGGTGGAGTATGACGGAGCGGTCGAAGATGCAATAAGGCAGTTCAAAGGATGAGGTCCTGGCTGTTCCTTGCAAAGGATCCGTCCAAGGGTCCGAGCAGTCGAACGCCCGTGGGGCATGGCCTGATCGGTGAGCCGAGATCCGGGGTCTGTGGAGGACACCCCAACTTCCCATCCCAAGTCGACCCTGCCGAGTCATAAACGTCGCTTATCAGCCGAGGCTCACGATTCGAAAATTTCTACTTGACGTTTCACTATTCGCTAATATTATGTAATCGAAAGTCCAAAGTTGGTCTTTCTTCTTGGTGTCACTTTGATCTGTTTCCATATCTGCCCGTGTTGGGAGGAGAACAAAATGAAGAAGTTGATGACTGCTGCTGCCGTTGCCGCTCTCATGGGCGTCACTTCCAGTGCAAGTGCCTGGTGGGGCTGGGGCCCCGGTTGGTGGGACCGTGGCTGGGGTGACGACTGGTGGGGAGATGGCTTTTTCGATTTCAACATGAGCGCCGGCGCGCACGGTCGCGGCTGGGGCCGCGGATATGACTACTACGGCCCCTGGTGGGGTCCCTACGCCTACCCGTACTATGGCTGGGGCTATCCCTATGCCTATCCCTACGCGGTCGCTCCGGTAGCGCCGAAGACCCCGTCATCCTCTGAGTCCAAGTAAGGCCGCAAGGCCCTGATTCCCTTCCGGATCTCGCAAAGGCGCTGGCTTCGGCCGGCGCCTTTTTCTTTACCGCCTCCTTGACGGCTCCCACCCCCACCGCTCGCCACCCCCGCGAGGGGCCGTCCATCTCCCCCAGCGTGGAGGCAGGGGTGGGGAGAGGGTGCGAACCCGGAAGACGGTACCGACCGCCGGATCCTGCCCGAATCCCACGCATCCCTCCGGGAAGTGCCGATGCTGAAATCGCAGGCACGGGGGGTATAATCCAGCCGTTTTCTCGTCCCTAAAGGCGCCCCGGCGGGCGTCTCCTCTGGAAACGCCATGATCACCAGACCCGACATCGACCCCACAGAGACCCAGGAATGGCTGGATGCCCTGGAGACGGTCCTCGAGAACGAGGGCGTGGAACGCGCCCACTTCCTCCTGGAGCGGCTCATCGACAAGGCCCGGCGCTCGGGTGCCCACCTGCCCTACAGCGCCAACACGGCCTATGTGAACACCATCCCCGAGGCCCAGCAGGAGCCCTTCCCCGGCGACCGGGCGATGGAGCGGCGGATCCGTTCCTTCATCCGCTGGAACGCCATGGCCATGGTGGTCCAGGCCAATCGCAAGACATCGGAACTGGGCGGTCACATCGCCAGCTTCTCCTCGGTGGCGACCCTCTTCGACGTGGGCTTCAACCACTTCTTCCACGCACCGAGCAAGGACCACGACGGCGATCTGGTGTTCTTCCAGGGCCACTCGGCCCCGGGCATCTATGCCCGTGCCTTCCTGGAGGGGCGTATCACCGAAGAACAGCTCTACAACTTCCGTCAGGAGGTGGACGGCAAGGGCCTCTCGTCCTATCCCCATCCCTGGCTGATGCCGGGCTTCTGGCAGTTTCCCACCGTCTCCATGGGCCTGGGGCCCTTGCAGGCCATCTACCAGGCGCGCTTCATGCATTATCTCCAAGACCGCGGCCTGCGCACCACCGAAGGGCGCAAGGTCTGGGCCTTCATGGGCGACGGCGAGATGGACGAACCCGAGTCCATGGGCGCCATCACCCTGGCCGCGCGGGAACGCCTGGACAATCTGGTGTTCGTGATCAATTGCAACCTGCAACGCCTGGACGGCCCGGTGCGCGGCAACGGCAAGATCATCCAGGAACTGGAGGCCCTGTTCCGGGGGGCCGGCTGGAACGTCATCAAGGTCATCTGGGGCAGCTACTGGGATCCCCTGCTCGCCCGCGACAAGAAGGGCCTGCTCCTCAAACGCATGGAGGAATGCGTGGATGGCGACTACCAGGCCTACAAGGCCAAGGGGGGCGCCTACACCCGTGAGCACTTCTTCGGCAAGTACCCGGAGCTGGCGGACATGGTGGCCAACCTGAGCGACGAGGACATCTGGCGCCTCAACCGCGGCGGGCACGATCCCCTCAAGGTCTACGCCGCCTATCACGCCGCCACCCACCATCGGGGCCAGCCCACGGTGATCCTGGCCAAGACGGTCAAGGGCTATGGCATGGGCGAGGCCGGGGAGGGCCAGAACATCACCCATTCCCAGAAGAAGATGGGGGAGGCCGCCCTGCGCCAGTTCCGCGACCGTTTCAACATCCCCATCTCGGACGAGGCGCTCAACGCCACGCCCTTCTACAAGCCCGCCGCCGACAGCCCGGAACTCGAATACATGATGGAGCGCCGGCAGGCCCTGGGCGGGTCGCTGCCGGTACGCCGGGACCGCGCCCCGACCTTGGAGATCCCGCCGTTGGCGACCTTCAAGGCCCTCTTGGAGGGCAGTGGGGAGCGGGCGATGTCCACCACCATGGCCTTCGTGCGCCTGCTCACCCTCCTCACCCGCGACCAGGCCATCGGCAGGTACATCGTCCCCATCGTCGCCGACGAGGCGCGCACCTTCGGCATGGAGGGCCTGTTCCGCCAGCTCGGTATCTATTCCTCGGTGGGGCAGCTCTACACCCCCGTGGACGCCGACCAGGTGATGTACTACCGCGAGGAGAAGAAGGGCCAGATCCTCCAGGAAGGCATCAACGAGGCCGGGGCCATGGCCTCCTGGATGGCGGCGGCCACCGCCTACGCCAATCACGGCGTACCCACGATCCCCTTCTATATCTTCTACTCCATGTTCGGTTTCCAGCGCATCGGCGACTTGGCCTGGGCCGCCGGTGACATCCAGGCGCGGGGATTCCTCATCGGCGGCACCGCCGGACGCACCACCCTCGCCGGTGAAGGACTCCAACACCAGGACGGCCACAGCCTGTTGCAGGCCTCAACCATCCCCAACTGCGTGGCCTACGACCCGGCCTATGGCTACGAGCTGGCGGTGATCGTACACGACGGCCTGCGCCGCATGTATCAGGCGCGGGACCGGATCTTCTACTACATCACCGCCATGAACGAGAACTACCCCCAGCCGGCCATGCCGGAGGGGGTCGAAGCGGGCATCCTCAAGGGGATGTACCGGATACGCGCGGGTGAAGGCAAAGGACCGCGGGTCCAGTTGTTCGGCTCCGGCACCATCCTCCGGGAGGTCCTGGCGGCGGCGGAACTGCTGCGCGTCGACTTCGGCGTCATCGCCGACTGCTGGAGTGTGACCAGCTACACCGAACTCCGCCGCGAGGGCCTCGACGTGGATCGCTGGAACCTGCTCCACCCCGACGAACCGCCGCGCAAGGCCTATGTCCAGGAGACGCTCGAAGGCCATCCCGGCCCGGTGGTGGCGGCCAGCGACTATATGCGTACCCTGCCCGACCTGATCCGTCCCTGGTTGAACGGCCGCCGCTTCTACACCCTGGGCACCGATGGCTTCGGCCGCAGCGACACCCGCGCGCAATTGCGCAACTTCTTCGAGGTGAACCGCCACTATGTGGCCCTGGCGGCCCTCAAGGCCCTGGCGGACGAAGGCGCCTTGTCCCCATCCAAGGTGGGCGAGGCGATCGCGAAATACCGCATCGACCCCAACAAACCCAATCCGGTGACGGTATAAGGCGGAGGCAGGCCCGTGGCGACCATGAAAGAAGTACGGCTCCCCGATATCGGGGACTTCTCCGACGTGGAGATCATCGAGATCCCCGTCTCCCCCGGCGACCGGGTGGCCGTGGAAGACCCCATCCTGACCCTGGAGAGCGACAAGGCGAGCATGGACATACCGGCCCCCTTCGCCGGGGTGGTGAAGGAGATCGAGGTGAAGGTGGGGGACCGCGTCAGCCAGGGTGACCTGCTGATGCATCTGGAGGTGGAGGCCGAGGCGGAGGCGGGACCCTCCGCCGGCGCCCCACCGGAATCCGCCGCCGGGGAGACGGCGCCCCCTGAAGCGGAGCCCGCGCCCCGGCCGGCCCCGCGCCTCCCCGGGGAGAAGCCCCCGGCGCCGCCACCGGTGCCCCAGGCCAGGGCCCCGTCCGGCCGCAAGCCCCACGCCAGTCCCGCGGTGCGCCGCTTCGCCCGGGAACTGGGCGCCGATCTGTCTCAGGTCCAGGGCAGCGGCCCCAAGGGGCGCATCCTCAAGGCCGACGTCCAGGCCTATATCCAGCGCGCCCTGGCGGGTGAGGGCCGGCCGCCGGCCGCCGCCGGCGGCCTCCAGGTGCCCCCCCTGCCGGAGGTGGACTTCGCCCGCTTCGGGGAGACCGAGAGCCAGCCGCTGTCGCGCATCAAGCGCCTCTCCGGGGCCCATCTGCACCGCAGTTGGCTCAACATCCCCCACGTCACCCAGTTCGACGAGGCCGACATCAGCGAGCTGGAGGCCTTCCGCAAGGCCCACAAGGCCGAGGCCGATGGCGACGGGGTGCGCCTCACCTTCATGCCCTTCCTCATGCGCGCCTGCGCCGCCGCGCTCAAGGCCATGCCCCAGGTGAACGCCTCACTGGCCCCCGACGGCGAAAACCTGATCCTCAAGCGTTACGTACATATCGGCGTGGCCGTGGACACCCCCAACGGCCTGCTGGTGCCGGTCATCCGCGACGTGGACCGCAAGGGCATCTTCGACCTCGCCCGTGAACTCATGACGCTGTCCGCCAAGGCCCGGGAAGGCAAGCTCGCCCCCGACGACATGCAGGGCGGCAGCTTCACCATCTCCAGCCTGGGCGGCATCGGTGGAACGGCCTTCACGCCGGTGGTGAACGCCCCCGAGGTGGCCATCCTCGGGGTCTCCCGGGCCACCATGAAACCGGTCTGGGACGGCGAGTCCTTCCAGCCCCGGCTCATGCTGCCCCTGTCCCTGTCCTACGACCACCGCGTCATCGACGGGGCCGAAGGCGTACGTTTCACCACCCTCCTGACCCGCCTCCTGAGCGACATCCGCCGTCTGCTGCTGTGACGACCGCAGGCCCCGAAGACCGCCCCCCCAGACGCATGCCCCCCTTCTCCCAGAGGAAGGGGCGGGCACGAGGCACCCGCGGCACACCCATCAGTTCGAATCCGGAGACATTCCCATGAGCCAAGTGGTCCAGATCCCCCTGCCGGACATCGGGGAGTTCGAGAACGTGGACGTGATCGAGGTCCTGGTGGGCCCCGGTGATTCGGTCGAGGCCGAGGCCCCCCTCATCGCCCTGGAGAGCGACAAGGCCAGCATGGAGATCCCCTCCCCCCAGGCCGGCCGGGTCAGGGCCGTGCATGTGCGGGTGGGGGACAAGGTCTCCCAGGGGGATCCCATCGTGGACCTGGAGGTGGACGAGGCCGCGGCACCCACCCCCGGCCCCGAGGCCACGACGGCGGCCCCGTCCCCCGGGGCGGCCCCCGAACCGCCGGGCACCCCGGACCTGCGCGCCCAGGTGGTGGTCCTCGGCGCCGGCCCCGGGGGTTATACTGCGGCCTTCAGGGCCGCCGACCTGGGCCTCGACGTGATCCTCATCGAACGCTTCCCCGACCTGGGCGGGGTCTGCCTGAACGTGGGCTGCATCCCCTCCAAGGCCCTGCTCCACGCCGCCGAGGTGGTCGAAGCGGCCGCCGACATGGCCGACAAGGGGCTCAGATTCGCGCCACCCGAGATCGACCTGGAGGCCCTGCGCCGGCACAAGGACCGGGTGGTGAAACGCCTCACCCAGGGCCTCGCCGGCCTCGCCCGACAGCGCAAGGTGCGGGTGGTGCAGGGCAACGCCCGCTTTCAGGGCCCCAAGCGCATGCAGGTGACCCAGCCCGAAGGCCGCCTCAGCATCGCCTTCGACCACGCCATCGTCGCCTGTGGCTCGCGCCCGGTACGCATCCCCGGCTTCCCCCACGACGACCCGCGCCTGATGGACTCCACCGACGCCCTGACCCTCGCCGAGGTCCCCGAGCGCCTGCTGGTGATCGGCGGCGGCATCATCGGCCTGGAAATGGGTACCGTCTACGCCGCGCTGGGCAGCCACATCGACGTGGTGGAACTCCAGGACCAACTGGTGCCGGGTTGCGACAAGGACCTGGTGCGGGTTCTGCACAAGCGCATCGAGAAGAAATACCGCAACCTCTTCCTCAAGACCCGCGTGGTCCGCATCGAGGCCCGCGGCGGCGGCCTGGAGGTCTTCTTCGAGGGCAACGGCGCGCCCGAGCGCGAGACCTACGACCGGGTCCTGGTCGCCGTCGGCAGGACCCCGAACGGCGGCCTCATCGGGGCCGAGAACGCCGGGCTACGGGTGGACGAACGCGGCTTCATCCCGGTGGACGACCACATGCGCACCAATGTCCCCCATATCTTCGCCATCGGCGACGTGGTGGGCAATCCCATGCTCGCCCACAAGGCCACCCACGAGGCCAAGGTGGCCGCCGAGGTGATCGCCGGCCTGCCCGCCCGCTTCGACCCCCTGGCCATCCCCTCCGTGGCCTACACTCATCCCGAGATCGCCTGGATGGGCCTCACCGAAGAGCAGGCCAAGGCCGGAGGCGTCTCTTACGAAAAGGGCGTCTTCCCCTGGGCCGCCAGTGGCCGAGCCCTGGGCATCGGCGGCGAGGATGGCCTCACCAAGCTCCTGTTCGACCCTGAAAGCAAGCGCATCCTGGGTGCCGGGATCGTCGGCCCCAACGCCGGCGAACTCATCGCCGAGGCGGTACTCGCCCTGGAGATGGGGGCCGACGCCGAAGACCTCGGCCTCACCATCCACCCCCACCCCACCCTCAGCGAGACCCTGGGCCTCGCCGCCGAGATGGCCGAGGGGAGCATCACCGACCTGCTGCCGCCCAAGAAGAAAAAGAAATGAGGCCCGGGATCCTTTTCGCCCTGCTCTGGCCCCTGGCGCTCATGGCCGCCCCGCCCCTCGGACAGCCCCTGCCCCGCCTCACCCTGAGCGGGGCCGATGGCGGCCGGCTGGACGGCCGTCCTTGGCGCAGCGACGAGCTGACCGGCAAGGTCCACATCCTGTTCTACGTGGATCCCGACGCCCGCGGCGACAATCCCGAACTGGAGCACGCCCTGCGTGCCCAGGGCTTTCCCCTCGATCGTTTCCAGTCCGTCGCCGTCATCAACATGGCCGCCACCTGGCTGCCCGACTTCGTGCTCGAAGGCCTCCTCGACGAGAAACAGAAGGCCTATCCTCGTACCCTCTACATCAAGGACCTCCGCAAGCGCCTCGTGGCCCTCTGGGGTCTCGACGACGACAGCTACGACGTGTTGCTCCTCGATCGTGGCGGACGCGTGCTCGCATACCACCACGGACCGCTCAATGCCGAGGCACGCAAGGCCCTGATCGCCCGCACCTGGCGGGCCATCGGGCGTTGACCGGACACGGGGTGGGGACACATCCCGCCCGTGACAGCCGCACCCTGGCGGCGATTCTCGGCGGCCTCGCCACCGGTGGCCTCGCCGCCGGCCTGGTGCTCGGTTTCCGCTGGGTGGTCGAGCGCACCCAGGCCGGCTTCCTCCCCGGCGGCGAACTCGGCGCCTACGAGGCCCTGCCCCCATGGCTTCGGCTGATATTGCCCATCCTCGGCGGACTCGTCCTTGGGGCAGCGTTCTCGCGCTTCCCCCGGAGATATACCGATGTAGGCATCGTCCATGTCCTCAAGCGTCTCAGAGAAGGCCACCGCCTCCCCGCCCCCAACCTGCTCACCCAGTTCCTCGCCGGCAGCACCGCCATCGTCGCCGGCCTCTCGGTGGACCGCGAAGGCCCCGGTGTCCATATCGGTGCCGCCGTCGGCAGCCTCTTCGGCCGCCTGATCGACCTCCCCGACCGTGCCACCCTCACCGCCTGCGGCGCCGCCGCCTCCATCGCTGCGGCCTTCAACACCCCCTTGGCCGGCATCCTGTTCGTGATGGAGGTCCTGGAGGTGCGCTACACCCCCGAGCGCTTCCTGCCGGTGATGCTGGCCTCCGCCACCGGCGCCGTCCTCGGCCGCCTCGCCTACGGTTCCAACCCCGCCTTTGCGGTCCCCCTGCCCGGCCCCCTGCCCCTGGCGGCCCTGGGCTGGATGCTCCTGCTCGGACCGCTCGCCGGACTGATCGCGGGCGGCTTCATCGCCCTGATCGAATACCTGCAGGCACGCACCACGGACTGGGGGTTTCCGACCGCCTTTACCCTGGCCGGGGCGGTCACCGGCCTCCTCGCCCTGGGCGCCCCACAGATCATGGGCATCAGCTACGACACCCTGACCCGGATCCTCGCCCAGGGCCTGCCCTTGGGCGTTCTGCTCACGGTCCTGGCGGCCAAGTTCGCGGCCACCGCCGCCTGCATCGGCCTGCGGGTCCCCGGCGGCCTGATCGGTCCCTCGCTGGTCATCGGCGGGGCCCTCGGTGGCACCCTCGGGGTACTGGTGACGGGTGGTGGCACGGCCGCCTACGCCTTCTATCCCCTGGCGGGGATGATGGCCATGATGGGGGCCACCCTGCAAGCACCCCTGGCCGCGCTCAGCGCCTTGTTGGAACTGACCGGGCGGGTGGAATTGATCCTGCCAGGGACGCTGAGCATCCTGGGGGCGGATCTGGTATCGAGGATATTGTTGGGAAGGGAGTCGGTCTTCGCGACCCTGGCGGGACTGGGTCAGGGAGAGAGATAATCGGGGGTTCCACTGTATCTGCCGAAGTCGTACGGCTGTCGGAGTAGCTCAGCGAGCTGGCACGATCATCACCGCCCACGTCACAACCCACGCCCACACGTCACGGGCGCACGCACACCCGTACGGCTTGTCGCATCGACTGGAGAAAGGCCCGGCGGCGCCTCACCGGCCCGGATCCCGGCACAAATGCTAGGCAAACAGGGCACACCCGCGAAGCAGGCTATCCACCCCCCCGTCCCAAGTGCCTTCCCGCCCACTGCTCCAAGGCGTACGACGCCAACACCAGTTGCTGGAAACGGTTGACGTTCTTGAATTGGATCCCGCTCCAGAACCCCAGCGCGTCCCCTTTCACTTGGCGTTTTCCCATGCTACGAATCTCTCCCAGGACGCCGATATTCTCGTCGGCGCCACACACGTTGAGGGAGAAACGCAGCATCAACATCTCACCTTCGGCACCAAGCGGGGCCTTGGAAAGCAGGCGTGTCCCGGTGTGACTGAGATCCACCATACGCACCGAACGCACGTGCTCCCGGGACTCGGGCAGGCGGGTGTTACGGACCAGCGCCGGCACATCGGTATTGGCACGCAGGGCGTTGCGCACCACCACCTTTTCCAGCTCCTCGGGATAGGCCAGGTGCATGTGCGGATAGGGCTTGGCATAGATCTGGATGGCGGAACTGACGAAGGCGAAAATGGCACTCCCTTCCAGGGCACGGACGGTGAACTTCTGGTCGGGGCGCACCAGGATCAGGCGCCCGTTGAGGGTGGGGTTGGTCACCACCAAGCTCTTTCCAGGCAGGGAGCCGATCACCCGCACCACGTAGCGTTCCGGGACATCCGCCGGAAACCGCTGCAATTGCAGTCGGTCCCCGATCTGGAATTGAATGGGTTGCTGTTCGACCTCCGCCATCAACATCACCACAGAATTGTTGACCACTACGAAGACGTTCTCGGCTGGGACTGCCATTCCTTTAGCGGCCAGCCGCGAATCCAACATCCGGACGCTGCTCAGCGATCGGCCAGCGCTGAGGGAACAGCGCACCCGAAGGCCGCTCCCGCATACAAGGTACTCAGAGGATCTCCACCCGGGTCCCCTTCCCCACCCGGGGAAAGAGATCGAGTATGTCGCGGTTGCGCATGCGGATGCAGCCATGGGAACGTGGCCGGCCCAGGGGTTCGCTGTCGGGACAGCCATGGATGTAGATGAAACGCCTGAGGGTGTCCACCGCACCGCCCCGGTTGAACCCGGGCTCCAGCCCGGTGAGCCAGAGGATGCGGGTGAGGATCCAGTCACGCCCAGGGTGGGCCGCGGCCAGGGCCGGGCTCCAGATCTCGCCGCTGAATCGACGCCCCACGAACACCGCCCCCTCGGGACAGCCCTCGCCGATGCGGATGCGGATGGCGTGCCGGCCACGGGGGGTGCATTCGGAACCCCGGCGTTCCCCGAGGCCGTTGCGGGCGGTGGACACGGGCCAGGCACGGAGCAGGCGCCCGCCACGGTGCAGTTCCAGGCGCTGCCCGGCGGTGAGGACGCGCAGCCCTTCAGCCCGCGGCGGGTTCACGCCGCTCGCCATGGGTGGCCAGCACCGCCGCCACGGTATGGAACGAGCCGGTGACCAGGACCCGCCGGCCCGCGTTCCGCGCCGCCGCCAGGGCCTGTAGCGGATCCGGCCAGGGGCGCGGCCGGACCCCCGTGAGCCCCTGTATGCGCGCCGTGATGGCGCTCGCCGCGGCGGCGCGGGGGGCCTCCAGATCGCAGGGATACCAGGCCTCCACCCGCGGGGCCAGAATGGCGAGCATGCTGTCCAGGTCCTTGTCCGCCATGCAACCGAAGACCAGATGCCAACCCCCCGCTCCCGGTATCGTCTCCAGGGCCTGGACCAGTGCCTCCATGGCGGGGGGATTGTGGGCCACGTCGAGGAGCACCAAGGGGTCCCGCTCCAGGACCTGGAGCCGGCCCGCCAGGCGCACCCCCGTGAGGCCTGCACGGATCGCCTCGGGCCCCACGGGCAGGAGTCCGCGCAAGGCATCCAGGGCACAGAGGGCGCTGGCGGCGTTGGCCAGTTGATGGCCGCCCCCCAGCGCAGGCCGGGGCAGTCCGCCACGAGTGGCCCCGGGACCGCGCCAGGTCCAGCCACCAGGACCACAGGCGGCGCGGAATTCGTGCCCCGCACGCAGGATCCGAGCGCCTCGGGCCGCGGCGGCGTCGATCAAGGCGGGTGGCGCATCCCGTGCCCCGATCACCGCCGGCCGGCCGGGACGGAAGATGCCGGCCTTCTCGCGGGCGATGGCGTCGATGCCGTCCCCGAGCCAGGCACAGTGATCCAGGCCCACCGAGGTGACCACAGCCACGTCGGGGTCCACGATGTTCACCGCGTCCAAGCGCCCGCCGAGCCCCACCTCCAACACCACCAGGTCCAGGTCCGCCGCGGCGAACAGGCTCAGCGCGGCCAGGGTGCCGAACTCGAAATAGGTGAGGGGGGTGTCGCCACGGGCGGCGTCCACGCCGGCGAAGGCGATGCACAGGTCGGCGTCGCTCACCTCACGCCCACGGATGTGGATGCGTTCGTTGTAACGCAACAGGTGGGGGGAACCATAGAGGCCGACGGCATAACCCTCGGCGGTGGCGATGGCCTCGATGAAGGCGGCGCAGGAACCCTTGCCGTTGGTACCACCCACGGTGACCACCGGGGTCTTCAGACCATGCGGCCGCAAGCGCCGCCAGACCCGGCCCACCCGCTCCAGACCCAGCTCGATGGCCTGGGGGTGCAGGCCCTCCTGCCAGCGCAGCCAGTCGGCGAGGGTGCCAAAGCGCATCTTCAGCCGCGGTGGGTGAGGATGGCGAGGAGATCGGCGATACGTTCGCGCAGTTCCCGGCGGTCGAGGATCATGTCGAGGGCGCCGTGTTCCAACAGGAACTCGGAACGCTGGAAGCCCTCGGGAAGGGTCTCGCGGACCGTCTGTTCGATCACCCGCGGCCCCGCGAACCCGATGAGGGCGTTGGGCTCGGCGATATTGAGGTCACCGAGCATGGCCAGGCTGGCCGAGACCCCCCCCATGGTGGGATCGGTCATCACCGAGACGAAGGGGATGCCACGCTGACGCAGGCGCCCCAGGGCGGCCGACGTCTTGGCCATCTGCATCAGGGCGAACAGGGATTCTTGCATCCGTGCCCCCCCCGAGGCGGAGAAACACACCAGGGGGATGCCCAGTTCCAGGCAGCGCTTGACCGCGCGCACGAAGCGCTCGCCCACCACCGAGCCCATGGAGCCCCCCATGAAGGCGAACTCGAAGGCCGCCGTCACCACGTCCAGGCCCTTGAGACGGCCCTGCATCACCACCAGGGCGTCCTTCTCCTCGGTCTTCTTCTGCGCCTGCAAGAGGCGGTCCTTGTATTTCTTGCTGTCCTTGAACTTCAGGGGATCGGCCGATTCCAGTTCGGCGCCGATCTCCTCACGCCCTTCCTCGTCCAGGAATTGGTCGAGGCGCCGGCGGGCCCCGATGCGGTTGTGATAGCCGCACTTGGGGCAGACCTCCAGATTCCGCTCCATCTCCGCCCGATAGAGGATGGCATTGCACCCCGGACACTTGTCCCACAGGCCTTCGGGCACCGTGCGCTTGTTGTCGCCGGTGGTACGGATGCGGCTGGGCACCAGTTTCTGGAACCAGCTCATGGCGGCCTCGCCGGCCTCGAATTTCATCTCAGGGTCCTCATCTGGGGTCCAGGGAAACGCCGGGCCCGAAGGCCTTGCCCATCATGTCCCCAAGGCCCGGCGAAGTTCGGCGAGAAAGGCCCCTGCTGCAGCGGGGACCTCCGCGGGCCGGTCCTGCAGGGCCTCGATCCGGCCGACGATGGCACTGCCCACGATCACCGCATCGGCCAGCCTGCCCATGGCCGCGGCGGTGGCGGCGTCCTTGATGCCGAAACCCACCCCGATGGGCAGATCGGTGGCCGCGCGGATCGCGTCCAGATGGCTGCGCACCGAGTCCAGATCGAGATGGGCGGCGCCGGTCACGCCCTTGACGGAGACGTAATAGACGAACCCGCTGGCGGCCGCGCACACCCGGCGGATACGCTCGCCCGTGCTGGTGGGGGCGAGGAGATAGATGGAGTCCAGCCCACGCCCACGCAAGGCCTCGAGCAGGTCGTGGCCTTCCTCCGGGGGCAGGTCCACGGTGAGGGCGCCATCCACTCCGACCTCCGCGGCGGCCTCTGCGAAGCTGTCGTAGCCCATGACCTCGATGGGGTTGAGATACCCCATGAGCACCACCGGGGTCTCCGCGTCGTCGCGGCGGAAGGCCCGCACCTGGTCGAGGCAGCGGTGCAGGCTCATGCCTTGGGCCAGGGCGCGCTCGCTGGCGCGCTGGATCACCGGGCCGTCGGCCATGGGGTCGGAGAAGGGCACCCCCAACTCGATCAGGTCGGCGCCCGCCCCCACCATGGCGTGCATGAGGGGAACGGTGGTCCCAGGGTCGGGATCGCCAGCGGTGACGAAGGGGATCAGGGCGGTGCGCCCGGCCCCGCGCAGGGTCTGGAAGCGGTCGCTGATCCGGCTCACAGGCACAGGCCCTCCCGCGCCGCCACGGTGTGCATGTCCTTGTCGCCGCGGCCCGAGAGGTTCACCAGGATCGTCCGCTCGCGGCCCAGGGTGGGCGCGAGCTTGGCGGCGTAGGCGAGGGCGTGACTGGACTCCAGGGCGGGGATGATGCCTTCGGTACGGGTGAGGGCGTGAAAGGCGTCCAAGGCCTCGTCGTCGGTGATGGCGACGTAGCGGGCACGGCCGCTGTCCTTGAGCCAGGCGTGCTCGGGCCCGACCCCGGGGTAGTCGAGGCCGGCGGAGATGGAATGGGTCTCGATGATCTGGCCGTCGGTGTCCTCCATGAGGTAGGTGCGGTTGCCATGCAACACCCCGGGCCGGCCGGCGCACAGGGGGGCGGCGTGATGGCCGGTCTCCAGCCCCTCCCCGGCCGCCTCCACCCCGTAGAGGGCCACGTCCGGGTCCGCCAGGAAGGGATGGAACAGACCGATGGCGTTGGAACCGCCGCCCACGCAGGCCACCAGGGCATCGGGCAGGCGCCCGCTCAGGGCCTGCATCTGTTCCCGCGCCTCGCGCCCGATCACCGCCTGGAACTCCCGCACCATGGCCGGATAGGGATGGGGACCGGCCACGGTGCCGATGATGTAGAAGGTGTCGTCGATGTGGGTGACCCAGTCGCGCATGGCCTCGTTGAGGGCATCCTTGAGGGTGCGCGAGCCGGACTCCACGGCCACCACCTCGGCCCCCAGGAGGCGCATCCGGTAGACGTTGGCCTCCTGCCGGGCCATGTCCACGGCGCCCATGTAGACCACGCACTCCAGGCCCAGGCGGGCGGCCACCGTGGCCGTGGCCACCCCGTGCTGACCGGCGCCGGTCTCGGCGATGATGCGGGTCTTGCCCATGCGCCGGGCGAGCAGGGCCTGGCCGACGGTGTTGTTGATCTTGTGCGCGCCGGTGTGATTGAGGTCCTCGCGCTTGAGAAAGATACGCGCCCCGCCCAGCTCGCGGCTCCAGCGCTCGGCGAGGTAGATGGGCGAGGGACGGCCCACGTAGTGTCGCAGGTCGGCGTCCAGCTCGGCCTGAAAGCCGGGATCGTGGATGTATCTCTCGTAGGCCTGACGCAGCTCTTCCAGGGGCTGCATCAGGGTCTCGGCCACGAACAGCCCCCCATAGGGACCGAAATGGCCGTGTTCGTCGGGGAGCGCGTAGGCGCCCTCAGGTGTCGCTGTCTGCACTACGTACCTCGCGCATGAATGCCTCGATTCTCGCCGCGTCCTTGATCCCCCGGGCCCGCTCCACCCCTCCGCTCACGTCCACCGCGTAGGGCCTCAGCCGCCGGATCGCCGTGCCCACGTTGGCCGGGGCGAGGCCGCCGGCGAGGACGATCTCCGGCGCCAGGTCCGGGGGGATGAGCGCCCAGTCGAAGGCCTCGCCGGTCCCTCCCGGGGTCCCGGGGCGATAGGCGTCCAGCAGCAGGGCGGCGGCCCCCGCGTAGCGCCCGCGCAGGGTGTGGAGGTCGATCCCCGGGCGCATACGCACGGCCTTGATCCAGGGGCGGCCGTGCCCCGCGCAGTCCTCGGGGGGTTCGTCGCCGTGAAACTGGAGCAGGTCGAGAGGAACCCGATCCAGGACCTCGGCCACGGCCTCGCGCCCGGCGTTCACGAACAGCCCCACCCGGGTGACGAAGGGTGGCAGCCCTGCCACCACCTCCCGGGCCTGCTCCGGGGTGACGGCCCTGGGGCTGGGCGGATAGAACACCAGGCCCAGGGCGTCGGCCCCGGCGCCCACCGCGACCTGCGCGTCCCGCCGCCGAGTGAGGCCGCATATCTTAACCCGAGTGCGCATCTTTTACCATGGATTCAAGCAGATATCCTCGGCCTCCGGGAGCCCGAAACGGGCCGGGTAGTCCACCCGCACCAGGCTCAGGCCTTGGGGCGGGGCGGTGACCCCGCCCAGGGTGCGGTCGCGCAGGGCCAGAACCTCCGCGGCCCAGCCGACGGGATGCTCTCCCTTGCCGATGGCGATGAGCACCCCGGCGATGTTGCGCACCATATGATGGAGAAAGCCGTTGGCGCCGATCTCCAGGCGGATGCGTTCGCCCGCGCGGGTCACGCGCAGATAGAACACCTCGCGCACCGGGCTCTTGGCCTGACAACCCAGGGCGCGGTAAGAGCTGAAGTCGTGGCGCCCCACCAGGACCTGGCCGGCCCGGTGCATACGCTCCGCGTCCAGGGGACGATGCACCCACACCACCCGCCCGCGGCCCAGGGCCGGGCGCGTGGGCCGGTTGAGGATGTCGTAGCGATAGTGCCGGCCTTGGGCACTGAAGCGGGCATGGAAGTCAGTGCAGACGGGGCGTGCCCAGCGGATGCAGATATCGGGGGGGAGAAAGGTGTTGCCGCCCAGGACCCAGGAACGCCGCGGGCGCGAGGCGCGGGTATCGAAGTGGATCACCTGCCCCTCGGCGTGCACCCCGGTATCGGTCCGCCCAGAGCAATGGACCTTCACCGGATGGTCGGCCACCCGGGACAACGCGGCCTCCACGCAGTCCTGCACCGTCCGCACCCCGGGTCTCTGGGTCTGCCAGCCATGGAAGCCGCCGCCGTCGTACTCGACTCCCATGGCGAGGCGTTCGCCCGCCCCGCTCACGCCCTTCCCACACTCAGACGCAACGAACCCCCGCATAGCGGGGTAAATGGCCTGAGGGGCAAGAGGCTCCGCTCGTCCTCAACCAAGATCCTCCAGGAGATCCCGGGCCTGGTCGCGCTGTTGCGCGTTCCCTTCCTCAGCGACCTCCACCAGGATCTCCTTGGCACCCTCGGAATCGCCCATTTCGAGATAGGCCCGGGCCAGATCGAGCTTGGTCTCGATCTCTTCCTGGTTGTCCCGAGCGCCAGCCGAGTCAGCCGCCGAAGGAGATCCCGCATCCGTCTCCACATGTTCGGACACGGGCTGAAGGAGGTCGGACAGGGAGCCTACCTCGGCCTTGGAGACCACGTCAGTTTCACCCATTTCCAGATCGCTGAGGTCGATATCCGGGACCTCGGATACCGCATCCGACGACTGCGCCCGAGGTGCTGAGGACACGGCCGGGGATCCCGATTCCAATCCGGTGGTCGATGGATGTGTCTCCTGAGTTGGCGTCGCATCCGTAGATTCGGACAGCCGATCCAGGTCGATGTCTCCCAAATCGATATCGTCCAGAGAGGCCAGATCATCGAGATCTATATCGAGTTCCGAAGGTGACTGCAGGGTCTTCGGGGGCCCGGATGGCGGCTCATCCATCAGATCGCCCGATTTGGCCTCCTTGGAACTCCCGCCCACCGATGCCTCCCCCTCGTCCTGGACCGTCCCGGACTGCGTACCCACACTGGGCAGTTCCGACACCTCGGCCTCTATATCCAGGGCGGTGGGCAATGCCGTGGTGTCGGGAGCCACTCGGTCCCCGGCGACCGCCGCTGCCGCCGGGCGGGTGCTGGCTGCAGCAGGTTCGGGGGTCCGCTGGCCACCGAACAGACGATGGCTGGGCAGGAGTTCTCTACCCATCTCGACCACCTTCTTCCAGGCCTCCGGCTCGCTGTTGGCCACCCCTTGCGCCCCCATCTCTTCGGCGAGCTTCACGAAGGCCGCGGTATTGCGGGTGGTGAAATAGATCTCCAACAGTTTGAGTTTGAGGTCCACCCGCTCCGGCTGCTTCTCCAAGGCCTGAGCTATGAGGCTCTCGGCCTGCTGATAGCGTCCGTAGGCGATATACACATCCGCCTCGGAGGCCGGATCCACCTCACCCGTTTCTTCGTGCAGGGCATCGATGTCGCTGGGGGTGAAATCGCTCATGAAAGAGGTCTCATCGACCTCCTTCAGGCCCGCGCGGGCCTCGGGGGCATCCGGATCCGCCCCTCCCCCAGAACGCGTCATTGCTTCGGGATGAATGAGCATACTCTCTTGAAGCTGGATCTCTGCCTCCCGGCGGCGCCGGACAAACAACCAGATGAGGGCCAGCATGACCACCGCGAAGGCCCCGACGACCCCAAGCAGGGTCGTATCCCCGAGCAGGCGATCCAGGATCCCCGGCTCGGGTGGCGTCACCGACGCTGCGGGCTCGACCTCCGGAGCGACGGGATGAGGGGGTGCCGTTGGCGACTCCGGCTGAACGGCGGCCACAGGCGCTGTCGCCTCCGGAGAAGCGGCCTGGGCCGGAGGCCCCTGAAGTGGCGTGGGCACCTGCCGGCCGGCAGACTCGGTGGGAGGAGCGGCTGGCGGGGGGGGTTCCGTGGCGACATCGGCCTCACCCACCACGGGAGGAACCACCGCGGGCGGTCGCTCCGAAACCGATTCCGGAGCAGACGGGGAGGTCCTTTTGCCGGATGCCAAGCGTGCCAGTTGATCATTCTTGAGGGCCAGCAGGCGGCGTATATCGGCGAGCTGCGCCTCCAGTTCCTGGATCCGATTACGCAGGTCCTGGGTCTCCTGACGAGTGCTCTCACCGGCCTCACGCACGATCATCAGGTCACTCTTGACCTGTTCGATCGCGCCCTCTTCAGGGGCCTTTTTTTTCGAGGGGGTCACGATGTGCAGTTCGGCCCGCTTGGCCGGGGAACCAGGATGCGGACCGGTCTTCGATCGACCCTGGGCTCGGATCAAATCCAGGAACTCCCGACGGGCCTTACCAGCCGGGATCGCAGTCACGGCCTGGGGTACCCGCAGCCGGGCCCCCACCCTCAGACGATTGATGTCACCCCCGACGAAGGCATCCCGATTCTCGCGGAACAAGGCCAAGGCGACCTGCGTGGTAGTGGCCCCGCGCACGTTGAGCCCTTTGGCGATGCTCCACAGGGTCTGTCCGGGACGGACGGGGCCATAGACACGCGCTTGGCCCACCCCACCGCCCGGGGCCTTCACAGCGGGCGATGCCGCCGCAACGGTAACGGCGCCGCGGGCCAGTTTCCCTGCGGCCGTGCGTGGCGCTTCCAAAGGAGGGGACTGGCGTCCCGTGGTCACCGGGGGATCAAGAAGAACGGTATACTCCTTGAGCAGACGGCCTTTGGGCCAGACCACTTCTACCAGGAAATCCAGAAAGGGCTCGCGAATGGCTCCCTGGGACGTCACCCTGATGACGGTCCGGCCATCGGGCGTCACGGTCGGATTGAAACGAAGCCGCTGCAACAGATAGGGTCGGTCCAGCCCGGCCCGGGCAAAGTCCGCTGCCGAGGCAATGCCCGCCTTGATTCCGTCGATATCCGCCGGATCCAGATCCCGCACCGGAATGACGGCATCGAAACGCTGATTGAGGGCCGAGTGGGTCTCCAACGAACCGAGACTCAACGCCCAGCAGGAGGCAGGCCCCAGAGTCCATGCAACGGCCATGGCCAGGGACGATTTCCGCAACATCCTTAACAATCTCCCAAGTGACTCCCCCGATAAAGGATACCCGTCACCTCTGGATGATCGGCTCCACAGGGACCCCTTACCAATCGGGATGGCATCACGACGCCTTGCCATTGGCACCCTATGGCCCGTCACCCTGCTTGGCCCCAGGGCGCACGGAGGACCCACCCGATGAACCGAAGATCCAGACGCAACGAGTATGCCAGCGACTCTAGATTATTTTCAGAAATATATCTATCGCCGGCCTGTCAGACTGTGAGCAAGATCCGCAACACCCGCCTCAGGGGTTCCGCCGCGCCCCACAGGAGCTGGTCGCCCACGGTGAAGGCGGCCAGATACTCAGCGCCCAGGTTCATCTTGCGCAGACGCCCTACCGGGATCTCCAGGGTGCCGCTGACCGCCGCCGGAGTCAGGGCCTCCAAGGTGGCATCGCGGGTGTTGGGAATCACCCGCACCCAGTCGTTGGCCCGGGCCAGTCGGTCCTCGATCTCGTCCATGGGAACGTCGGCGGTCAGTTTGACCGTCAGGGCCTGGCTATGGCAGCGCATGGCGCCGACGCGCACGCAGACGCCGTCCACCGGCAATGGATCGTCCTCGCGGCCCAGGATCTTGTTGGTCTCGGCCTGACCCTTCCATTCCTCCCGGGTCTGGCCGTTGTCCATGGGGCGGTCGATCCAGGGGATCAGGCTGCCTGCCAGGGGCGCGCCGAACGCCTCCTTGGGGAAACCGGGCTCGCGCAACCGAGCCGTCACCTTGCGGTCGATATCCAGAATGGCGCGGGCGGGGTCGGCGAGTTCCGCCGCCACCGCGGCGTGAATCGCCCCCATCTGGGCGATGAGTTCACGCATGTTGCGCGCCCCGGCGCCCGAGGCGGCCTGATAGGTCATGGCGCTGACCCATTCCACCAGCCCGGCGCGAAACAGCCCCCCCAGGGCCATGAGCATGAGGCTCACGGTGCAGTTGCCGCCGATCAGGTCTTTGGTGCCGGAGGCGATGGCGCGTTCGATGAGGTCACCGTTCACCGGATCCAGGACGATGAGGCTGTGATCGGCCATGCGCAGGCTGGAAGCGGCGTCGATCCAATAACCGTTCCAGCCCGCGGCGCGCAGGGCAGGATAGACCTCCTGGGTATAGCCCCCGCCCTGGCAGGTGACGATGGCCTCCATGGGCATCAGGGCCTCGATGGAACGGGCGTCCTGCAGGGGCGGGACCGGCCTGCCGATGTCAGGGCCGGGCTGCCCCAGTTGGGAAGTGGTGAAGAACCGGGGCTCGTCGATGAGGCGGAAGTCGTCCTCCGCCCGCATACGCGCCATGAGCACCGAGCCCACCATGCCCCGCCAGCCGACGAAGCCCACTCGTTTCAGGTTCACGACGATCCCTCCAGGGCGGCCACCACCGCCTCGCCCATGGCGCGGGTACCCACCTCGCGGGTGCCTTCGGTATGGATGTCGGGGGTCCGCAACCCCTGGTCCAGGACCCGGTCCACCGCGCTTTCGACGCGGTCGGCGAGGCAGGGCGCGTCCAGGGTGTAACGCAGCATCATGGCCACCGAGAGGATGGTGGCCAGGGGGTTGGCCCGATCCTGTCCGGCGATGTCCGGGGCCGAACCATGGATGGGCTCGTACATGCCCTTGCCCGCCGCGTCCAGGGAGGCCGAGGGCAACATGCCGATGGAACCGGTCAACATGGAGGCGCAGTCCGAGAGGATGTCGCCGAACAGGTTGGTGGTCACCATCACGTCGAACTGTTTGGGGGCGCGCACCAGTTGCATGGCGGCATTGTCCACATACATATGGCTCAGCGTCACGTCCGGGTAGTCGTTTGCGGTACGGGTGGCCACCTCGCGCCAGAGTTCGGTGCATTCCAAGACGTTGGCCTTGTCCACCGAGCACACCCGGCGGCCGCGCTTGCCGGCGATTTCGAAGGCCACCCGGCAGATACGCTCGATCTCCGACTCCCGGTAGACCAGGGTGTTGAAGCCCTCCCGTTCACCGCCTTCCAGGGTCCGTATACCACGCGGTTGGCCGAAATAGATACCGCCCGTGAGTTCGCGCACGATCATCAGATCGAGCCCCGCCACCACCTCCGGTTTGAGGGTGGAGGCGGAGGCGAGTTGTGGATAGAGCAGGGCCGGACGCAGGTTGGCGAACAGCCCGAGGCCGGCACGCAGGCCCAGAAGGCCCTTCTCCGGACGGATGGAGATGTCGAGGGACTCCCACTTGTAGCCGCCCACGGCGCCCAGGAGGACCGCATCCGCCTCCCTGGCCAGTTTCAGGGTCTCCTCGGGCAGGGGACCTCCGGTGGCGTCGATGGCGGCGCCGCCCACCAGGGCCTGTTCCCACTCCAGAGCCAGGCCGAACCGTTCGCGCAGGGCCTCCAGGACCCGCACCGCCTCGGCCACGATCTCGGGGCCGATCCCGTCACCCGGGAGGATCAGTAGTTTCTTCACCTGATTGAATCTCTGATGATTGTTTCCTGACTACGTTTTATCTACATCCGCCCCGGAAGCGGGCGCGCAGAGGCGAATGCGGCGGCATTCCCCAGGGGGCGGGTCACTCCGCGAGGTCCTGAAACAGCCAGGGCGCCTCTTCCCGCCGGCGCCGTTCATAGGCCCGGATCTCCGCCTCGTGCCGAAGGGTCAGGCCAATGTCGTCCAGTCCCTCCAGCAGGCACTGTTTGCGGAAGGGGTCCACCTCGAACGGGATCTCGGTTCCGTCGTCCAGGACCAGGCGTTGACACTCCAGGTCCACCCGCATCTCCAAGGGCCGTTCGCGGGTCGCCTTGGAGAAGAGTTCGTCGATAACTGTTTCATCCAAAACAATGGGTAATATCCCATTCTTGAAGCAATTATTGAAGAATATGTCGGCGAAACTCGGGGCCACGATCACCTTGAAGCCATAGTCCAGCAAGGCCCAGGGGGCGTGTTCCCGGGACGAGCCACAGCCAAAATTCTCGCGCGTCAGGAGGATGGATGCCCCCTGGTATCTGGGGTCGTTGAGTACGAAGTCGGGATTCCGCGGCCGGGTCGCGCAGTCCTGGCCCGGTTCGCCCCGGTCCAGGTAACGCCACTCGTCGAACAGGTTCGGGCCGAACCCCGTGCGCTCGATCCGCTTCAGAAACTGCTTGGGGATGATGGCATCGGTATCCACGTTGGCCCGGTCCAGGGGGCAGACGATGGCTGTAGAGATGTCGAAGGGTTCCACGCTCAATCCCCCAGGGTCCGCACGTCCACGAAACGACCGGCCAGGGCCGCGGCGGCGGCCATGGCCGGACTCACCAGATGGGTGCGCCCGCCCGCCCCCTGACGCCCCTCGAAATTACGATTCGAGGTGGAGGCGCAGCGTTCGCCGGGCTCCAGACGGTCGGCATTCATGGCCAGGCACATGGAGCAGCCGGGCTCACGCCATTCGAATCCCGCCTGTTCGAACACCCGGTCCAACCCCTCCGCCTCCGCCTGAGCCTTGACCGGGCCGGAACCCGGCACCACCAGGGCCTGCTTCACCGAGGCCGCAACCCGGCCACCGCGCAGGACGGCCGCGGCCTCCCGCAGGTCCTCGATGCGCGAGTTGGTGCAGGAGCCGATGAACACCTTGTCTATGGCGATCTGCTGAATGGGCGTTCCCGGGGTCAGATCCATGTACTCCAGGGCACGGCGCATCCCCGCCGCCTTCACCGGATCGGCCTCGGCCTCCGGATCGGGAACGGCGGCCCTCACCGATACCACCATCTCCGGCGAGGTCCCCCAGGTCACCTGTGGTTCCACCGCATCCCCCCGCAAACGCACCTCGCGATCGAAGCGGGCCCCGGGATCGCTGTGCAAGCGACGCCAGGAGGCCGCGGCGCGTTCCCAGAGTTCGCCCTTGGGGGCGTAGGCCCGCCCTCGGACATAGTCGAGGGTGGTCTCGTCCACGGCCACGAAACCGGCCCGGGCGCCCGCCTCTATGGCCATGTTGCACAGGGTCATGCGCCCCTCGACCGACAGCCGGCGGACCGCCTCCCCGGCGAATTCGATGGCGTGGCCGGTGCCGCCCGCGGTGCCCATCTCGCCGATGATGGCGAGTATCAGGTCCTTGGCGGTCACCCCCGGGGCCAGGGTCCCATCCACCTGAACGCGCAGGGTCCGGGCGCGCTTCTGGATCAGGCACTGGGTGGCGAGGACGTGCTCCACCTCGGAAGTGCCGATACCGAAGGCCAAGGCACCGAGGGCACCGTGGGTGGAGGTATGGGAATCACCGCAGACCAGGGTCATCCCCGGCAGGGTCAGCCCCTGCTCCGGCCCGATCACGTGGACGATGCCCTGGCGACGGTCATGCATGCCGAATTCCGGGATCGCGAACTCACGGCAATTGCGCTCCAGGGTCTCCACCTGGAGGCGTGAGACCGGGTCCGGAATGCCCGCCGCGCGCTCCCGGGTGGGGACGTTGTGGTCGGCCGTGGCGAGATTGGCCCCGGGCCGCCAGGGCCTGCGCCCGGCCAGACGCAGGCCCTCGAAGGCCTGGGGCGAGGTGACCTCGTGCAGCAGGTGGCGGTCTATATAGAGAAGCGCCGTGCCGTCGGGATCCGTCCTCACCACGTGAGTATCCCACAACTTCTCGTACAGGGTCTTGGGCGCCATCACCTGCTCCCGATCCAGAGTAAACGTCTTAGGATAGCGGGCTTCAGGCCCAGTAACAAATGCGGATCGGGCATCCCTCTGGGATGTGTCTCCGTGGCACATGACCTTCTACCCAGTCGTAGTGGTCGTCGCACCTGTGCTGCAGGGAGGCGCCATCGCATGGTCCTCAAGGAGGTGCCGGCGTCAGATTTTTCTTTTTTCATGGAAAATGAATGGAAATGATTGACCTTGAACCGAATGGTGAACAAGAATGGTTCAGGACCCAGGACATGGGCGCGCAACCGTTGCAAGACAGACGAACATGGCAAGGCTGACCTGGTTCGACGGCGAACAGATGAAGGAACTGCATATCCCGGACCGGGGCTTCATCACCGTCGGATGCGGGGCGGACGACACCGCCCGTATCGACGGTCCCCAGATCAGCGAGCACCATCTGCGCATCGTCTCGGGTCCGCATGGTTGCATGCTCACCGTCTTGCAGGGGAGGAGTGGCGTCCGCGTCAATGAACGGACGATCCGCAGCGTATTCCTGAACGACGGGGATCTGATCCAGATCGGTGGACAGACGCTGAAATACTGCGCTGAAGAGCCTCCCCCCTCGCTCCTCTTTCCCACGGAGTTCGAGACGAGAACGGCCCCAGCCACCGGAACGTTGAGGCAGACACCCCCTCGGGGGCAGGCCTACCTCCGTTTCGTGGGAGGCCCCGCGCGCGGGCATACCGTGAACATCGACCTACCCCTGTTGGGCCTACGTAGCGACGGGGTGACACCAACGGCCATCTCCAGAAGCGCCGACGGCTACCGACTCCTCATCCTGGATCCAAGCCAACGTGTGCTCTTGAATGGCGAGCCGATGCAGACAAAGTCCCGCCTCCTCGAAGACGGCGATCTCATCGCCACCGGATCGCATCTGGTGGAATTCCATCGCTCCGATCAGAGCGACCCCATCGCTGAGGAAGAAAAGCCCCCCCCTCTCTCCAAGGCATCCTGACAGACGGGATACTCGGCGCAGGTGGGTTTTTCGTGTTCCGTAAGGTATCCCTACTTGTCCCTGGACGAGGTGCAGAAGCGACCCATAGCGGAGACCATGACGAGCAATCACCCGCAGGTGCAACGGGCCATGATCCGATATATGCATAGGGATCTTCTGCGCACCGCCGTAACCCTCGTCTCCGCTGCGCTATGACACCGGATCGCGCCTTGCGCCATCATCCCTGGAGGCGTTTCCGCAACAATGCGTTCACCTGCTTGGGATTGGCCTGACCGCGGGTGGCCTTCATCACCTGGCCCACGAAGAAGCCCAACAACTTCTCCTTGCCCGCGCGGAATTGCTCCACCTGCTTGGGATTGGCCGCGATGACCTCGTCGACGATGGCCTCCAGTTCGGCGCTGTCGCTGATCTGTTTGAGCCCGCGGGCCTGGATGATCTCGTCGGCCGTGCCCTCGCCCGCCCACATGGCCTCGAACACCTGCTTGGCGATCTTGCCGGAGAGGGTCTCGTCCAGGATGCGCTGCAACAGCCCGCCCAGCATGGCCGCATCCACGGGCGATCCCTGGATCTCCAGGGCGGTCCGGTTGAGGGCCGCGGCCAGGTCGCCCATGACCCAGGTGGCCGCCAGCCTGGCCTCGCCGCAGACTTCCGTCACCTCCTCGAAGAAATCCGCCAGTTCCCGGCTCGCGGTGAGCACGCCCGCGTCATGGTCCTTGAGTCCGTACTGAGACACGAAGCGCCGCCGCCGCGCATCGGGCAATTCGGGCAGGTCGCGGGTGGCGGCCGCGATGAAGGCGGTATCGATCTCCAAAGGCAGGAGATCGGGATCGGGGAAGTAACGATAGTCGTTGGCCTCCTCCTTGCCCCGCATCGGGCGGGTCTCATCGCGGTCGGCATCGTACAGGCGGGTCTCCTGCACCACCGCCCCCCCCGACTCGATCACCTCGACCTGGCGCTCCACCTCGAAGGCCAGGGCCTTCTCCAGGAAACGGAAGGAATTTAGATTCTTGAGTTCGGTGCGGGTCCCCAGGGCATGCTGCCCACGCGGGCGCACCGAGACATTGGCGTCCATGCGGAAGGAGCCCTCCTGCATGTTGCCGTCGCTGATGCCGATGTAGCGCACGAGCTGATGGATCTTGCGGGCATAGGCCACGGCCTCCGCCGGCGAGCGCATGTCGGGTTCGGAAACGATCTCCAGCAGGGGGGTCCCGGCACGGTTGAGGTCGATGCCCGTCATGCCCTGGAAGTCTTCGTGCAGGGATTTGCCGGCGTCCTCCTCGAGATGGGCGCGGGTCACGCCGATGGTCTTGGTGGAGCCGTCCTCCAACGAGATCTCCACCGCTCCCCGCCCCACCACAGGCAGCTCGTACTGGCTGATCTGGTAGCCCTTGGGGAGATCCGGATAGAAGTAGTTCTTGCGGGCGAAGACGGACCTGCGGGCGATCTCCGCGCCGATGGCGGTGCCGAAGCGCACCGCCAGTTCGACCGCCCGCCGGTTGAGCACCGGCAGCACTCCCGGCATCCCCAGATCGACGGGACAGGCCTGGGTGTTGGGCTCGGCCCCAAAGGCGGTGGGGGCGCCCGAGAAAATCTTGGAACGGGTGAGGAGCTGGGTGTGGATCTCCAGTCCGATGACGGTCTCCCATTGCATGGATCTGTTACCTCCCCTTCCTCAGTCGAAGCCCGGCGGGGTCGCCAAGTGCCAATCGGTGGTCCGTTGCAGGCGGTGGGCGAGATTGAGTAACCGCCCCTCCTGAAAATAGTCGCCCACCAATTGCAGGCCCACCGGCAAGCCACCGGCCATCGGTGCCGGCACGGTCAGTCCGGGCAGGCCCGCGAGGTTCACGGCGATGGTATAGATATCGGAGAGGTACATGGTCACCGGGTCCGCCGTCTTCTCGCCCAGACGGAAGGCGCGGGTCGGGCTGGTGGGCCCCAGGATCAGATCCACTTCGGCGAAGGCGGCGCGGAAGTCATCGGCGATCAGGCGGCGTATCTTCTGGGCCTTTAGATAATAGGCGTCGTAATAGCCCGCCGAGAGGACATAGGTCCCCATCATGATACGCCGCTTCACCTCGGCCCCGAAGGCCTCCGAGCGGGAGCGGCGGTAGAGGTCCTCCAGGTCACGCGGGGCCTCGCAACGATATCCGTAACGGACACCATCGTAACGGGCCAGGTTCGAGGAACACTCGGCCGGAGCCACCACATAATAGGCCGGCACCGCCAGGGCGCTGTTGGGCAGGTCGATGTCGCGGAAGACCACCCCCAGGCCCTCCAATACCCGACGCGCTTCCTCGATGGAGGCCGCCACCCCGGCGTCCAGGCCCTCGCGGAACCATTCCCTGGGCAGGCCGACCCGCAGGCCCTTCACGTCCTCGTCCAGTTGGGCCGGGTAGTCAGGCACAGGTTCCGGACTGCTGGTGGAGTCGCGCTCATCGAAACCCGCCATGGCCGGGAGCAACAAGGCCAGGTCTTCGGCGCTGCGGGCCATGGGGCCGCCCTGATCCAGGCTGGAGGCGAAGGCGATCATTCCCCAACGCGAGACCCGGCCATAGGTGGGCTTGAGCCCGCTCAGACCGCAAAGGGCCGCAGGCTGACGGATCGAACCACCGGTATCGGTACCCGTGGCGGCCGGGGCCAGGCGCGCCGCCACCGCCGCCGCCGAGCCGCCGGACGACCCCCCGGGTACCCGCGCCGGATCCCACGGGTTCTTCACCGGGCCGTACCAGGAGGTCTCGCTGGACGAACCCATGGCGAACTCGTCCATGTTGGTCTTGCCCAACATCACCATGCCCGCTGCCTTCAGGCGCTCCACCACGGTGGCGTCATAGGGGGCGGTGAAACCATCGAGCATCCGCGAGGCACAACTGGTGCGCACCCCCTCGGTACAGAAGATGTCCTTGTGGGCCAGGGGGATACCAGTGAGGGGGCCCGCCTCCCCCGCCCGCAATCGGGCATCCGCGGCCCCGGCCTGGGCCAGGGCGGCATCACGGGTCACGGTGACGAAGGCGTTGAGCCGGGGATCGTGACGTTCGATCCGGTCGAGGAAATGCGCGGTGAGTTCGCGGCTGGAGAACTCACCGGCAGCCAGACCGGCGGCGAGCCGGGCGAGGGAGAATTGGTGCATGGGGGCCTCAATCGATGACCTTGGGGACCAGATAGAGACCCCGTTCGGTGGCCGGGGCAATGGCTTGGTAGAAGTCCCGCCGGTCCCCCTCCGTGACCTCGTCCGGACGCAGGCGCTGGGGCATATCCAGGGGATGGGCCATGGGCGTCACCCCGGTCGTATCCGCCCGCTCCATCTGCGCCACCAGATCGAGAATCCCGGACAGTTCCGTGGCATAGGCGTCCGCCTCGTCGCCGTTCAAGGCGAGATGGGCGAGACGGGCGATCTTTTCGACATCCGAGTGTTGCAGTGACATGGGGGCCTCGTCGGGAAAAACGCGGCGTGGATTGTAACAGGGGACAGAAGACGGTCGCCAGAGGCCAAGAGCGGTCTGCACCGCGCCAACCATCGCCAGCGAGGCCTCTCCGGCAGTAACGCGAGTTCAGATCGCCTCTTGATCCTGCTCCCCGGTACGAATCCTCACCACCTGTTCAACGGCGCTGACGAAGATCTTGCCATCACCGATCTTACCGGTGCGCGCGGCCTCCACGATGGCCTCCACGCAGCGTTCCACATCGTCCTCGGAGACCACGATCTCGAGCCGGATCTTGGGCAGGAAGTCCACCACGTACTCGGCCCCGCGGTAGAGTTCGGTGTGGCCCTTCTGGCGCCCGAAGCCCTTGACCTCGGTGGCGGTCATGCCGGTGATGCCGATGGCCGAGAGGGCCTCGCGCACGTCGTCCAGCTTGAAGGGCTTGATGATGGCTTCGATCTTTTTCATTGGGTCACTCCCCTTGGCGAATGGTGTGGGTCGGCCGAAGGCGGCCTTCAACCGAACCCGTTGGTGATGGGATAACGCCGGTCCCGGCCGAAGGCGCGACGGCTGATGCGCACCCCCGGCGGGGCCTGACGGCGCTTGTATTCGTTGCGGTCCACCAGGCGCGCGATGCGGCGCACCGTCGCGGGCTCGAATCCGGCCACGGCGATCTCCTCGATCCCCTGGTCCAGCTCGATATAGCGTTGCAGAATGGGATCGAGGACCTCGTAGGGCGGCAGGCTGTCCTCGTCCTTCTGATCGGGGGCGAGTTCGGCGGAGGGCGGGCGTTCCAGGACCCGCTCGGGGATCACCGCCGAGATCCGGTTACGGTAGCGCGCGAGCCGGTAGACCAGGGTCTTGGGCACGTCCTTGAGGGGCGCGAAGCCACCGGCCATGTCGCCGTAGAGGGTGGCATAGCCCACGGCCATCTCGCTCTTGTTGCCGGTGGTGAGGAGGATGCGCCCGAACTTGTTGCTGATGGCCATGAGGATGATGCCGCGGATACGCGCCTGGATATTCTCCTCCGTGGTATCCGGAGGCAGGCCGGCGAACTCTTCGGAGAGCATCCCGAGGAGGCTCTCGAAGGCCGGCTCGATGGGGATGAGGCGATGGCGCACACCCAGGACCTTGGCCTCGGCGCGGGCGTCCTCGACGCTCATGTCGGCAGTGTAGCGGGAGGGCATGAGTACGGCCTCGATCCGTTCCGCCCCCAGGGCATCCACCGCCAGGGCCAGGGTCAAGGCCGAGTCGATGCCCCCGGAGAGACCGAGCACGGCCCCCTTGAAACCGTTCTTGGTCACATAGTCCCGGATCCCGAGGACCAGGGCGCCATAGACGGCGGCATCGTCTTCGGGTAACGGTTCCTGCACCTCCCCGGTGTGGACCCCGCCCCCGGCATCCACCGCTATGGAGGCCCCCGCCTCCTGGAACAAGGGCAGACGCAGGCGGAGCCGGCCCTGCGCGTCCATGACGAAGGAGCCGCCGTCGAACACCAGTTCGTCCTGGCCGCCCACCAGATTGAGGTAGACCAGGGGGATGCCCAGTTCCCCGACCCGCTGCCGCACCAGGGCCTCGCGCTCCCGCTGTTTGCCACCGTGGAAGGGCGAGGCGTTGAGGTTGAGCAGACAGCCGGCCCCGGCCTCCCGGGCCTGGCGGGCCGGGCCGGGTTGCCAGATGTCCTCGCACACGCTGAGCCCCAGGGGCACGCCACCCAGCTCGAACACGCAGGGGGTCTCGCCTGGGGTGAAGTAGCGTTTCTCGTCGAACACCCCGTAATTGGGCAGGTGCTGTTTGTGATACTCGGCCAGGAAGCGGCCGTCGCGGATGACCCCGGCGGCATTGAACAGCCGGCCCTGCCATTGCCGCGGGTAGCCCAGGACCAGGGTGACGCCGCGCACGCTCTCGGCCAACCATTGCAGGGCCCGTTCGCCGGCCTGCAGGAAGTCGGGGCGCAGGAGCAGGTCCTCCGGCGGATAGCCGGTCAGGGCGAGTTCGGGAAACATCACCAGGTCCGCGCCTTCCCGGTCGCGCGCCCGCAGCGCCTCCTCCGCCATACGCCGGGCGTTGCCCTCCACATCCCCCACCAGGAGGTCCAACTGCGCCAGCCAGATCCGCAGCCCCATGGCTCAGGCCCGCAGGAGCGCGGCCATGCGCCGCCCCATCTCGGTGGGGGAACGCACCGTCGCCACGCCGGCGGCCTCGAGGGCGGCGTATTTGCCCTCGGCGGTGCCCTGGCCGCCACTGACGATGGCCCCGGCATGACCCATGCGGCGACCGGGCGGGGCGGTGACCCCGGCGATATAGGCCACCACGGGCTTGCGCATGTGGTCGCGGATATAGGCCGCGGCCTCTTCTTCGGCGCTGCCGCCGATCTCCCCCACCAGGACCACCCCCTCGGTCGCGGGATCGGCCTCGAACAGGGCCAGGCAGTCGATGAAGTCGAGGCCGTGGATGGGGTCGCCGCCGATCCCGACGCAGGTGCTCTGGCCCAGGCCCTCGCGGGTGGTCTGATGGACCGCCTCGTAGGTGAGGGTGCCGGAACGGGAGACGATGCCGATCCGGCCGGGGCGGTGGATGGCCCCGGGCATGATGCCGATCTTGCACTCCCCCGGGGTGATGATGCCGGGACAGTTGGGCCCGATCAGGCGGGTGTCGCCGCCCGTGAGGGCGGCGCGCACCCGCAGCATGTCCAGCACCGGGATGCCCTCGGTGATGCACACGACGAGGCGGATGCCGGCGTCGGCCGCCTCCAGGACCGCGTCCGCGGCGAAGGCGGCGGGCACGTAGATCATGCTGGCCTCGGCGCCGGTCTCGCGCACCGCATCGTGCACGGTGTCGAACACCGGCCGGTCGAGATGGGTCTGCCCGCCCTTGCCCGGGGTCACCCCACCCACCAGGCGGGTGCCGTAGGCAATCGCCTGCTCGCTGTGGAAGGTCCCCTGTCGGCCGGTGAAGCCCTGACAGATCACCCGGGTGTGACGATCGACGAGGATGCTCATGCCTGCGCCCCTCCGGCCGCGGCCACCACCTGGGTGGCGGCGGTCTCCAGATCCTCGGCGGCGATCAGGTCGAGGCCGCTGGCGGCGAGGATCTCCAGGCCCCGCTCGGCGTTGGTGCCTTCGAGGCGCACCACCACCGGCACCTCCATGGCCACCTTGCGCACCGCCTGGACGATACCCTCGGCGATCAGGTCGCAGCGCACGATGCCGCCGAAGATGTTCACCAGCACCGCCCGCACCCGCCGGTCCGAGAGGATGAGCTTGAAGGCCTCGGCCACCCGCTCGGCGGTGGCGGTGCCGCCCACGTCGAGGAAATTGGCCGGTTCGGCGCCGTGCAGCTTGACCAGGTCCATGGTGGCCATGGCCAGGCCGGCGCCGTTGACCATGCAACCGATGGTGCCGTCCAGGCGCACGTAGTTGAGGCCGTGGCGGGCCGCCTCCAGTTCGCGCGGGTCCTCCTGGGAGGGATCGTGGAGGGCCTGCAGGGCGGGATGGCGGTAGAGGGCGTTGTCGTCGAGGTGGATCTTGGCGTCCAGGGCGACGAGGCCGCCTTCCGCCGTGATCACCAGGGGGTTGATCTCCACCAGGCCGGCGTCGCATTCCAGAAACAGCCGGTAGAGGCCACCGAGGAGGCGCGCCAACAGCCGGATCCCGTCCCTGTCCAGGCCGAGGGCGAAGCCCAGCCGGCGCGCCTGCCAGGGTTGCAGGCCGGCCGCGGGCTGGACGGGGGTGGAAAGGATCCGCGCGGGGGTCTCGCGGGCCACCTGTTCGATGTCCATGCCACCGTCGGGCGAGGCCATGATCAACACTCTGCCCCGGGCGCGATCCACCAGCATCCCCAGATAGAGTTCGCGCCCGATGGCCGTGGGCCGTTCGATCAGCACCCGGGAAACGGGCAGGCCGGCGGGGCCGCTCTGGGCCGTCACCAAGCGGCTGCCCAGGAGGCGCCGGGCGGCCACCGCCAACTCTTCGTACCCCCGCGCCCGGAGCACCCCGCCGGCCTTGCCCCGGCCGCCGGTGTGGGCCTGGGCCTTGACCATCCAGGTGTCTCCGCCCAGCTCGCGGGCCGCGGCCAGGGCCTCGTCCGGGGTCTCCGCCGTCAGCCCGGAAGGGACGGGGATGCCGTACTCGCTGAACAACTCCTTCGCCTGGTATTCGTGCAGGTTCATTCTCGGCTCCGAGGGGCCGCCCCAGGGCGGC
Organism: Chromatiaceae bacterium; assembly: GCA_026984455.1. Lineage (GTDB taxonomy): Bacteria > Pseudomonadota > Gammaproteobacteria > Chromatiales > Chromatiaceae > JALSSC01. The sequence continues at coordinate 56,707 of JALSSC010000072.1, read as the reverse complement.
AAACCCGGGCGAGTATAGCATTCGGGCCCCGGTGGATGACGCAGGAAAGCGGGGCCGTCTATGATGGGGGCACTTTCCGAAGCAACGCCGCCCATGACCGCCCTCCCCCCTCCGCCGAGCACGACGCAGCGCCTCGCCCCCTCCTGGCAGGGCCTGCGGATGTTCTTCGTCTACCGCCTGGCCATCGCCCTGATCCTGGTGGATCTGTTCTTCTTCGGCGGCCGCTACTGGACCCTGGGCGCGGCGGCCCCCGCCCTGTTCGCCCTGGTCTCGCTCCTCTACCTGGGCTTCGTCCTGGCCGGCGGCCTGTTCGTGCATTGGCACACCCCCGCGGCGCAACGCCAGGTGCAATGGGCCCTGTGGATCGACATCGCCGCCTTGACCCTGCTCATGCACGCGAGCGGCGGTGTCTCCAGCGGCCTGGCCCTGCTCATCGCGGTGTCCCTCACCGGCGGCAGCCTGCTCATGGCCGGGCGCCTGGCCCTGCTCCACGCCTCCCTCGCCACCCTGGCAGTGCTCGCAGAGCAGCTCTTCGCCTGGTGGCGGGGGGAGGCCCAGTTCCTCGCCTTCCCCCAGGCCGGTCTCCTGGGCGTCACCTTCTTCGCCGTCGCCCTGCTCGCCCATGGGTTGGCGCGCCGTATCCAGGAGGGCGAACGCCTGGCCGCCCGCCAGAAGTTGGATCTGGCCAACCTCGGCGCACTCAACGACTACATCATCCAGCACATGAACACCGGAGTGCTGGTGGTGGACGGCGAGGGCGTCATCCGCCACCTGAACCTCACCGCCTGGCGCCTGTTGGGCATGCCCCGGGCCGAGCGCGGCGCCCCCTTGAAGTCTGTCTCACCGCCCATCGCGGAGATGCTGAGACAGTGGCGCAGGGACCCCACACGCCGCCCGGCCATCTACCGTCCCCAGACGGGTGGTCCCGAGATCAAGCCCGGCTTCATGCCCCTGGGCGGTGCCGGCGGCGCCACCCTGGTGTTCCTCGAAGACAACGCCCGGGTCGCCGAGCAGGCCCAGCAAATGAAGCTGGCCTCCCTCGGCCGCCTCACCGCGAGCATCGCCCACGAGATCCGCAACCCCCTCGGGGCCATCGGCCACGCCGCCCAGTTGCTCGCCGAGAGCGACGCCCTGGACAGCGGTGACCGGCGCCTGATCGAGATCATTGGCGACAATACCCGGCGCGTGAACGAGATCGTGGAGACCGTGCTCGGGCTCTCCCGGCGCAGCCGGGCACGCCCCGAATTCCTCCCCCTGGCCGCCTGGTGCGCGGCCTTCGTCCGGGAGTTCGCCGACCTGCACCCGCAAGCCCCTGAGGCACCGACGGTAGAGATCGCCCCCCCCCGTCTGGAGGTCCAGGCCGATCCCAGACAGCTCCGCCAAGTCCTGGAGATCCTGTGCGACAATGCCGTGAGTCACGCCGGTCCCGATGTGCGGATCCAGCTCGCCGGCGGCCTGTCCAGGGAGAGCCCCTATCCCTACCTGGACGTACTCGACGACGGCCCTGGGATTCCACCGGGGAAGGCCCGCCAGATATTCGAGCCCTTCTTCACCACCCGCAACCAGGGCACGGGCCTGGGCCTCTACATCGCCCGGGAACTCTGTGAGATCAACTGGATCGGCCTGGAATACATGCCCGTCCCATCCGGGGGGAGCTGTTTCCACCTGAGGTTCCGAAACTGGCGGCTGGCCGGAAAAGACGAAAGAGGAGGCCCCACATGACCCTGGCGCTCATCGTGGACGACGAGCCCGACATCCTGGAGCTGCTCCAGCTCACCCTGGCGCGCATGGACATCGACGCCGTACCGGCGTCCGATCTGGACGGGGCGCGTACGGCCCTCGCCCGACGGCCGTTCGATCTCTGCCTCACCGACATGCGCCTGCCGGACGGCGACGGCATCGACCTGGTCCGCTACATCGGCGAACGCCATCCCCACCTGCCGGTGGCCATCATCACCGCGCACGGCAACATGGAGACCGCCATCGAGGCCATGAAGGCCGGGGCCTTCGACTTCATCTCCAAGCCCGTGGACCTCCAGGCCCTGCGCCGCCTGGTACAGTCCGCCCTGCGTCTGAACCAGGGCCAGGACCGCGCCGGCCGGGGCGCGGCCCTGCTCGGGCGCTCCCCCGCCATGAACGACATCCGCCACCTGATCCGCAAGCTGGCGCGCAGCCAGGCGCCGGTCTACATCAGCGGCGAATCGGGTACCGGCAAGGAACTGGCCGCGCGTCTGATCCACCAGCAGGGGCCGCGCGCCGAGGCGCCCTTCGTCCCCGTCAACTGCGGTGCCATCCCCGCCGACCTGATGGAGGCGGAACTCTTCGGCTACCGCAAGGGGGCCTTCACCGGCGCCACCGCAGACCGCAACGGCCTGTTCCAGGCCGCCGACGGCGGCACCCTGTTCCTCGACGAGGTGGCCGACCTGCCCACGGCCATGCAGGTGAAGCTGCTGCGGGCGATCCAGGAGAAGGCGGTGCGCCCGCTGGGCGCCACCCGCGAGGTCCCGGTGGACGTGCGCGTCCTCAGCGCCACCCACAAGGACCTGGCGGCCCTGGTGGAGCGCGGTGATTTCCGTGAGGACCTCTTCTACCGCATCGACGTCATCGAACTGCATCTGCCGGCGCTGCGCGAACGCCCCGAGGACATCCCCCTGCTGGTGGAACACTTCCTCACCCGGGCCGCGCGTAGCACCGGCCTGCCCCGCCCGCGGATGTCCCCCGAGGCCCTGGACGCGCTCAGGACCTACACCTTCCCCGGCAACGTGCGCGAACTGGAGAACATCCTCGAACGCGCCACCGCCCTGTGCGAGCACGGGCGCATCGAGGCCGCCGACCTGCAACTGCGCAGCGCCCGCGCCCCTGCTCCCGCCGCTGACGACCGCTCCCTGGAGGACTACCTGGGGGAGGTGGAGCGCCAGGCCATCGTCAAGGCCCTGGAGGCCACCCACTGGAACCGCACCGCCGCGGCCCGGCGCCTGGGCATGACCCTGAGATCGCTGCGTTACCGCATCGCCAAGCTCGGCATCGAGTGACCCCGCCCGCTATTCCGGCAGCCCGGCCAGCGTCCGGTAGCCGCCGTCACGCCAGGCCAGGGCCTCGCGGCGCAGGGCGGCCAGGTCCTCGCCGGCCAGTTCCGGATCGCGTGCCGGATCTTCACCGGCCGCCTCCCGGTCCAACAGGCGCAGACACAGCGCCAGGCGCGGGGCGAGTTCACGGATGCGGAGCAGGCGGATCTCCCCGCAGCGCAGCCGTCGTCGTTGGAGGATCTGCAGGCGCCGCTTCGCCTGCGCCCACTGGGGCGCCAGGGGCAGGCGCAGATCGAAGCCCAGGGCGACCCGGGCCGGGTCCGCGCCCAGCCAGCCGGGGTCCTCGCCCCGCACCTCCACCGCCGTCCGTTCCAAGGGCCGCCAGCGCAACCGCCCCGCCTCGACCGCCTCGGCGTCGTCCGGGTCCGGCGGGAACTTGTAGAACCCCCAACGCGCCCCCAGGGCGCATTCGATGAGGACCTTGTCCTGGTCCACCCGGCACTCGCCTTCGGGGCATTCGGCGGCGCTCACCCAGGCCCGGGGATCGCGCTTCCAGGCATTGAAGTCGCGCCGGGGCGGGCGGCCGTAGGCGGCCTCCAAGGCATCCCAGGTGGCCTTGAAGGCCCGCCACTGGCGCCGGTATCCGGGATTGCGGCGGAGGAACTCCCAGGCCCAGCGGGCGGCGCTGTGACGGGGCGGTTCGCGGCTCACGAGGCCGCCGCCACGCCTGCCACCAGCAGCCCATAGCGGGCCGCCTTGCCCAGGAACACCAGGGCCAGGAAGGGGAGCAGGCCGTAGCCCAACACCCCCGCCGCCAGGGTCAGGGGATCGCCCACCACCGGCAGCCAACTGAACAACAGGCTCCAGGCCCCGTAGCGGCGAAAACCCCGGGCCGCCCGCTCCAGGCGGGGCGCGTCCACGGGAAACCAACGCCGCTCCCGGTAACGCCGCAGGTGGCGGCCCAGGAACCAGTTCAACAGGCCGCCGAGGGTATTGCCCACACTCGCCACCGCCCAGGCGGACCAGGCGTCGGCGCCGGCGATCAGCAGGGCGACCAGCAGGGCCTCCGAGGAGAAGGGCACGAAGGTGGCGGCCAGAAAGCTGGCGCCGAACAGGGCGGCATAGCCCTCCATCAGGTCTCGTCCGGGACGGGCAGGCGCGGCGCCCGGCGCACCGCCGCGATCCGCGCCTCCCGCACCGCGCCGGGGATGCGGGCGGGCTCGGGCAGCGCGCGGGCCAGCGCGCCCGCGTCCACGGTCGCCGCCGCCCGGAACCAGAGGCGCACCTGCTCGGCCTGGGGGTAGGGGCGTTCCTCGAAACCGTAACGGCCGCGGTAGTCCGCCTCGCAGGCGAGCAGGAAATCCTCCAGCCGGCGCGGGCGGCGGAAGGCGTCGAGGTCGGCGAAGAGATCCACCACCCGCGCCGGCCGCAGCTCGAAGGCGTGATGGGTGAGGCCGTGACAACGGGCCACCGCCAGGGCCAGGTCGCGGAACCGGTTGGGCGCCCGCCAGCGCCGGCAGAGACCCGCCACCAGCTCGGCGCCCCGCCCCTCATGGCCCTTGTGGCTGGGCAGGATGTCCGCGGGCGTGGTGCCCTTGCCCAGGTCGTGGGTGAGGGCCGCGAACACCACCGCCGGATCGTCGCTCAAGGCCCGCGCCCGTTCCACCACCAGCAGGGTGTGCACCCCGGTGTCGATCTCCGGATGCCAGCGCGCCGGCTGCGGCACCCCGAACAGGCGCTCCAGTTCCGGAAACAGCCTTTGCAAGGCGCCGCAGGCGCGCAGGGTCTCCACGAAGGCCGCGGGATGGGGCTCGCCCAGGGCGCGCTCGGTCTCCTTCCAGACCCGCTCCGGCGTCACCCGGTCGAGGGCCCCTTCCGCCACCAGGGCGGACATGAGCGCCAGGGTCTCGGCCGCCACATGGAACCCCAGGCCGCGGTATCTGGCCATGAACCGGGCCACCCGCAGGATGCGCACCGGGTCTTCGGCAAAGTCCGGGGAGAGGTGACGCAGACGCCGTGCCCGCAGATCGGCGAGGCCGCCGTAGGGATCCACGAGCCGCCCCGCGTCGTCCTCGGCCAGGGCGTTGATGGTGAGGTCGCGGCGGGCCAGGTCCTGTTCCAGGGTCACCTCGGGGGAGGCGTGGACCACCGGCGGCCCAGCCTCCGCGCGCGGCCTGCGCCGGGTGCGGGCCAGGGCGTATTCCTCGCCCGTCCGGGGGTGCAGGAAGACCGGAAACTCGCGCCCCACTTGGCGAAAACCGCGGGCCCTCATCTCCTCGGGGGTGGCCCCCACCACCACGTAGTCACGCTCGCTCACGGGCCGCCCGAGCAGGCGGTCACGCACGGCACCGCCGACCAGATAGATCTGCATCCGTATGGGCCCTCGCTGGGTTCTCCGGGACACCCCATGATATACCCCCTCACCCGTATCGTGCCCTCAGGGCTCCGTCATCTAACCGCCCCTCGGCCAGTGGCCTTCCCTGAAAAACGCCGTGAATACCTCCCTGTAGGCTTGACTGCGGCATCCCTGCCGCAGACATTTTCAGGGAAGGCCACTGGCGCGGTTTTCAATGACTTGAGTGGTTGGATGACGTGGTCCTGATCGTGCCCTCGATCGGCCGGAAAAAGCCCGCGGGTGCGGGTATAGTTCACCCCTTTCAGCCCCCACCCGAGGCCCCGGTGTTCCGTTCCCTGTCCCCCCGCAAGCGTCTGCTCGTCGATCTGCTCTCCCTGGTGGCCCTGGCCGCCCTGGCCCTCTGGGGGCTCTGGTCCTGGGTGGGCAAGGGCATGAGCCGGGATCTGGCCATGGAGCAGACCGGCCGCGCCGCCCAGGAGGCGCGCCAGGCGGTGCTGGCGTTCTTCCGCCCCCTGGACCGGGCCCTGCACACGGCCGCAGCCTGGGGCGCGGAGGGCGACCTGACCCCGGACCCCGAAGCCCTGGCACGACGCTTCATCCCCCTCCTGGAACGCCTGCCCCAGGTCTCCGGGCTGACCCTGGCCGACGACCGGGGGCGCGAGGCCTTCCTGGCACGCGAGGCCGACGGCACCTGGACCCTGCGCCGGCGCAGTGCCGAGGGCCGTTTCACCTGGATGCGCTGGGAGCACGGCCGGACCGGCCCGGGCCAGGGGCCGGCACACCTGGACTACGACCCGCGCCGGCGGCCCTGGTTCGAGATCGCCGCAGGCACCGAGCCGCGTTGGACCCCGCCCTATCTGTTCTTCACCCGCAACGCCCCGGGCACCACGGGCGCGGTCTCCTGGCAACGGCAAGGCCACCGCTGGGTGCTGGGGATCGACCTGTTGCTCTCCGACCTGCTCCAGGCCATCGCCCGCATCCCGGTGGGCGGGCGCGGCCTGGCCTTTCTGCACGAAGGCGGAGGCCGGCTCCTGATGCCCACCGAAGGCGGCCGCCTGGAGGTGGCCCTGGACCCGGGGCGCCTGGGCTCGGGCGCCATCCTGGCGGGCCTCGCGGCCTGGCGGCAGGCCGACCGCCCGGCACGCGAGCCCCTGCGCTTCGCCGGACCCGGCGGCCACTGGTGGCTCATGAGCGAACCCCTGGGCAACGGCCGTTATCCCCTGTGGCTGGCGGTGGCGGCCCCGGAGGAGGACCTCGTGGGCCTGACCCAACACCGTCGAGGCCAGTTGCTCGGCTGGGGCCTGCTGATCCTGGGCCTGATGCTGGCGGCGGCCTGGGCGCTGGCGCGCCGCTACGGCCATCAACTGCGCCCGGTGCAGGCCCTGAGTGACGATCCCGAACGGCGCGAGGAGCGCCTCGACGCCCTCCTGCGCAGGGGCGAAGGCCCGGAACTGGAGTTCAAGTCCACGGTGCGTTTCAACCTGCGCAGCGGGCGGCCGGACAAGGCCATCGAACTGGCCTGGCTCAAGGGGGTGGTGGGCCTTCTCAACACCCGCGGCGGGCTCCTGCTCATCGGCGTGAACGACGACGGCGAGGTCCTGGGCCTGGAGGCCGACGCCTTCGCCAACGCCGACCGTTGCCTGTTGCACGTCAAGAACCTGCTGGGAAAGCATATCGGCGGCGGCTTCGCCCGCTACATCGAGACCCTGGTCACCCCCTTGCACGGCCGGGAGATCCTGGTGATCGAATGCCGCCGATCGCCCGAGCCCGCCTTTCTGCTGGTGGGCAACGACGAGGACTTCTACATCCGCAACGGCCCGGCAAGCGTCAAACTGACGCCACGGCAGATGTTACAGTATCTGGAACATGCCTAGCAGCAGGCCTTCGGGTGGATACTTCCATCTCCGCTCCGTAAAGCACTTCCCTGGGCCACGCCTCGCTACCGTGACCGCCCCTCGCACCCGCATCCCTGGGCAGTGTCGCGAAAACACGCCATCGCCCCCTATGACTCACTTCCGCACCTTGCCCAAGGGCACAAGGAATACCCTCCAGACACGACCTATTCACACGGGACCGGGTATAAAAGGCGGGAGCCGGCCTGTAAGCCGGGTTCTGTCGAGGACGGTCATTCATCTAGGGCATGCGTCGCCGCATGCCTCCAGCGACCTACCCGGGGGCCTCGCGGGCCACGAGAACGCCCCCCTATTTGGTCTTGCTCCGGGTGGGGTTTACCCTGCCACCGGTGTTGCCACCGGCGCGGTGCGCTCTTACCGCACCCTTTCACCCTTGCCTGTGCCCCACCACCCGGGGGTGGCCGGACCATCGGCGGTCTGCTCTCTGTGGCACTTTCCGTCGGCTCGCGCCGCCCAGGCGTTACCTGGCACCCTGCCCTGCGGAGCCCGGACTTTCCTCCCCCCGGCGGCCGGGGCCGCCGGGCGGCGACCGTCCGGCCGACTCCCACAGCGAGTGTAACATCCCCCACCGCCGCGGTCAGACCGTGGGCATCGCCGCGCCTCCCCTGGAGGCCGGATTCGCCGCCCGGATGGAGCACAGCGGAATCCGGGATTTCCGGTTCCCAGGCTCCGGCTGGGGGACCGCAGACACGGAAGCTCCCGCCATGTCGGACGATACCGGAAAGCGCCCTCTGCCAGCCGGGATGCCTGCTCACCCGGCTCGAATTCGCGGTTGCCGCAACGCGCGCCTTCTGCTAAAAATGGCCGGATTTTCCGCCACCTTCGGAGTATCAGGAATGCCCGATACCGACACCAAGAACGTCGGCCTGTTCGGTTTCCCTCCCTATCAGGAAGAACCGGGCGAGGAATACATGAACGAACGGCAGAAGGCCCACTTCCGCTCCATCCTCGAGGCCTGGAAGCGGGAACTCATGGAGGAGGTGGACCGCACCGTCCACCACATGAAGGACGACGCCACCAATTTTCCCGACCCGAACGACCGTGCCAGTCAGGAATCGGAATTCAGCCTGGAACTGCGCACCCGCGACCGCGAGCGCAAACTCATCAAGAAGATCGACGAGGCCCTGGTGCGCCTCGACAACGACGAATACGGCGATTGCGAGGCCTGCGGGGTGGAGATAGGCATCCGCCGTCTGGAGGCCCGCCCCACCGCGACCCTGTGCATCGACTGCAAGACCCTGGACGAGATCCGGGAGAGACAGAAGGCCTGACATCCTATGTGGGGCGCTTCGCCCCCTCCCCCACCGGTCCGCTCCACCTCGGCTCCCTGGTGGCCGCCCTGGGCAGCTTCCTCGACGCCCGTGCCCAGGGCGGGCGGTGGCGGCTGCGCATGGAGGACCTCGACCCCGGACGCAGCCGCGCGCGGATGGCCGACCACATCCTCCACACCCTGGAGGCCTTCGGCCTGCACTGGGACGGACCGGTCCTCTATCAGAGCCGACGCGAAGAGGCCTATGCCGAGGCCGTGGCACGGCTGCGGGAACTCGGCCGGGTCTACGCCTGCGCCTGCACCCGCAAACAGATCAGGGAACGCGGCCGCCCGGGCCTGGAGGGCACCGTCTATCCCGGCACCTGCCGCCTGCGCCCCCCGTCGCCGGAGGCCGCCTGTAGTCTGAGGTTGGATTGCCGCGGCGTACGGATCTCATTCCATGACCTGATCCGCGGCCGGGTCCATCAGCACCTGGAGCGGGAGATCGGGGACTTCGTGATCCGCCGCGCCGACGGGCCCTATGCCTACCAGCTCGCCGTGGTGGTGGACGATGCCTGGCAGGGCGTCACCCGGGTGGTGCGCGGCGCCGACCTCCTCGCCTCCACTCCCCGTCAGATCTATCTGCAATCCCTCCTGGGCCTGCCCACCCCCGAATACGCCCACCTCCCGTTGGTCCGCGACCCACAGGGACACAAGCTCAGCAAGCAGCAGGGCGCCCGGGCGCTGGACCCGGACGCCCCCATCCCCGCCCTGCTCGCCGCCCTCGCCTTCCTGGGTCAACCGCGGCCGCCGGCCCCCCCGGAATCGGTGGAGGCGCTGCTGGAATTCGCCGTCGCCCACTGGCGGCTGGAGCGCGTGGGATCTGGCTCAGGCCTTCACGACCCGCGGTTTCAGGCGCCGCTTCAACAGCATGAAGCCGGGGCGTGACTCGACGAAGAAGAGCTTCTCCCCACCCGCCTCGTCGGCGATCTCCCACGCCAGCGAGGCCTTGTCCGGGATGATGCGGTAGCGGGTGTCCGCATGTTTGGCCGAACCGAGCAGTTGACGCACCCGGGCATAGATCTCGGGCCGTTGGACCACGAACACCAACACCTGGTCGAAATGACAGCGCACGAACCTCTCCACCGGTTCGGGCATCACCGCCTGGGCGATGGACTCCCAGGCCGAACGCTTCACCTGCCCCTTTTGCTTACCCTTGATCAGGCGCTCGTCCGTAATCACCTGATGCAGAAAACGCAGGAATTGACGCGCCTTGGCGTCGATCACCCGCGGATTCTGTTCCGAATGCCTTTCTTCGATCATGTTCGCCCCGCAGAATACGCTGACCTTCGATCCATTGCAGCGGCGGAAGCGGCGAAACCTGTACCCTTGGTCGCCCGTTCCTCCGAGTGGGTATAGAATCCCTCCCCCACCCTTATGGAGTCGCCCCAGTGAAAGACTACCGGCCCGCCCCCGATCTGTTGCAGGACCGTGTCATCCTGGTCACCGGCGCCGGCAGCGGCATCGGCCGGGCGGTCGCCACCGCCTATGCCGCCCATGGCGCCACCCTGGTATTGCTCGGCCCGGTCCTGCGTGAACTGGAGGCCACCTACGATGCGATCGAACAGGCCGGTCATCCCCAGCCGGCCATCTTCGAGATGGACCTGGCCGAGGCGGGCCCGGCCGAGGTCCATGGCATGGCGGCCTCCATCGGCCAACATCTGGGCCGCCTGGACGGCCTGGTGCACAATGCCGCCCTCCTCCCCTACCTCAGCCGCATCGACGACTACGACCCCGAAGACTGGGAGCGGGTGCTGCGCATCAACCTCACCGCCCCCTTCCTGCTCACCCAGGCCTGTCTGCCCCTGCTGCGCCAGGCCCCGGATGCCTCCATCCTCTTCACCACCGACAAGGTGGGCCGGCGCGGCCGGGCCTATTGGGGGGCCTATGGCGTATCCAAGGCCGGGCTCGACAATCTGATGCAGATCCTCGCCGACGAGACCGAGAAGGACGGCCGCATCCGCGCCAACGCCATCGACCCGGGGCCCGTGCGCAGCGACCTGCGCATCCGCATCTACCCGGCCCAGGATCCCAGCACCTGGGCGGCACCAGAGGACATCCTGGGACCGTATCTCTTTCTCATGGGGCCGGACAGTGCCGGCGTCACCGGCAGGATCTGGCCGCCAGACGGCAAGATGCCATAATTCCGCCGCTCACTCGTCGCCCCGCTCGAAGCGACTGAATCTTGGCGCCGGCTGCGGTTCAGGTTCGAGTCGCCCCCTTGTCCGGGGCACTGGGCGGGGAGAACAAGCCGCTGTCCCTGGGAAGGCAATGCCTCCCTGGGACACGTGAAATCCACAGACTTCGGTGTTTCCGGCAACTCGTTCCTGAACCAAAAGGCCGGGCCACGAGTTGGCATAAAAGTCGCATATCGTCAACCGTCAGACTTTGTTTCACCGGGGCACCACTATGACCATGCCGGATATGCCGATGGCGAGCGATACTCACAAAACCCAGATCCTCGGGGCTGCCCTCACCCCTCCCGCGGGCCGTCCCTATGAAGTCCTGGCGCTCGGCAACCTGCTCCAGACCACCCTTGAACTGGACGAACTCATCGACCTGTTTCGCCGGGAACTCGCCTCCTTCGTGAGTTTCGACGGCCTGAGTTACCGCCATTCCGAACTTGGGCAGGAGATCCTGCGGGGCAGGAAGGAACGCCATCACCTCGATTACGGCCTGCGGGTACAAGACCGCTTCCTGGGAGAGATCACGCTGTTTCGCGAACGGCCGTTTGCAGATAGGGAGATCGAGATCCTGGAAAACCTCCTGGCCGCACTGCTCTATCCGTTACGCAACAGCCTCCTCTACCAGGCCGCCCTGCGCTCCGCCCTCAAGGATCCCCTGACCGGACTCAACAACCGTGCGGCCATGGACACGATGATGCGGCGCGAGGTCCGGCTCGCCCAACGCAAACAGAGCCCGTTGGCGGTGATCCTGGCCGACATCGACCACTTCAAGAAGATCAACGACGGCTACGGCCACGTGGTCGGCGACCATTGCCTGCAGACGGTCGCCCACACCCTCGCCGAGAGTATCCGCGACAGTGACCTGGTGTTCCGTTACGGCGGAGAGGAATTCCTGATCCTGCTCGGCCAGACCGATCGCGACGGTGCCCGACTGCTGGCCGAGCGCATCCGGCGCAAGGTGGCCGAACTGCACGTGCCCGGCCACCCCGAGCACCGCCTGGGACTCAGCCTCGGCGTCGCCGAACTCCTGCCCGACGAAGACGGCCTGACCCTGTGCAAGCGCGCCGACGCGGCCCTCTATCGTGCCAAGAGGGGAGGCCGCAACCGGGTGGAGGTGGACTGAAGCGGCTCAGTACTTCGCCTTCGAGCCCGTGCAATCCCAGGCGAAGGTGCAATCGAGATGGGAGAGCACCCGGATCAGGCCGCTTTCGCCACCTTCCACCATGAGTGCCAGGGGGGCCTTGCGCCCGAACTTGCGATTGCCCCGGCGCATCCAGATAGCGCGCATCTCGGGATTGCGCGGGAAATAGGTGCGCAGGGCATCGGCGATGCGGATCAGGTATTCGATCCGCTTGAACACCTGGGGATCGTCTGGAAAGGGGGTGCCGTTGCGATAGCGGGCGACCTGGCGGCTGCGCACCTCCCCGGGCAGGGCCAGGATCTTGATCACCTCGCCCGCGCTGAGGCCCCAGTGATCGAGCATACGCATGATCCCTTCGGTGAGGGCGAGCCGTTCTTGTGCTGAGAGATTGGGCATGGAGGCCGTACCTTGGTGATTTGTCCGGAGATCACGCTAGCACTTAGTTGAGTATTTTACAAGGTTATTCTCCCTCCCCTTCACCGGGGCCTTGCGCGGGCCGCTTGCGGGCGGACCTCAGGAGGGCGGTCACCGGGGCCGTGCGGGGCCGCACCCCGCGCCAGAGGAAGAAGGACTCGGCCGCCTGCTCCACCAGCATGCCCAGTCCATCCAGGGCCTGCCCCGCCCCGTGTTCCAATCCCCAGCGCACGAAGGCCGTGGACCGGTCGCCATACATCAGATCGTAGACCACCCCACCGGAGACGAGACAGTCCGCGGGCAGGCGGGGCACCTCGCCGGCCAGCCCCGCGGCCGTGGCGTTGAGGATCAGATCGAAACGCCGGCCCTCGAGGCCCTCCAGGCCCATCCCTTCCACCGCCCCCCCCAGACGCGCCGCCAGCTCCAGGGCCTTGGCGGCGGTACGATTGGCCACCACCAGGCGCTCCGGGGCCTCCGCCAGCAGGGGGCCCAGGATGCCGCGTGCCGCCCCGCCGGCGCCCAGCACCAGCACCCGGCGGCCGGCGATGTCCACCCCGTGGTTGTCGCGCAGGTCGCGCACCAGGCCGACGCCGTCGGTATTGTCGGCGCGGATGCGATCGTCCGGCAGGCGGATCAGGGTATTGGCCGCACCCGCCGCCTCGGCGCGGACGCTGCGTTCGTCGGCGAGGGCGCAGGCGCGCTCCTTGAAGGGCACGGTGACGTTGAGGCCGCGCCCGGGACCGGAGAGAAAGGTCCGCGCCTGGATCTCGAAGGTCGCGGGATCACCCAGGATGCGGCCGTATTCCAACCGCTCCCCGGTCTGGGTGGCGAAGGCGGCGTGGATGGCCGGCGACTTGCTGTGGGCGATGGGATTGCCGATCACGGCATAGCGATCCATCGCCGCTCAATCCTGGAGCCAGCGCGCCACATCCCGGGCGAAATAGCTGAGCACGGCGTCCGCCCCGGCGCGCCGGATGCATGTGAGGGCCTCCAACACCACCGCCCGTTCGTCCAGCCAACCCTGGCCCGCGGCGGCCTTGAGCATGGCGTACTCGCCGCTCACCTGATACACGAAGGTGGGCACCCGGAAGGCGTCCTTGACCTGCCGGACGATGTCCAGATAGGGCATCCCGGGCTTGACCATGACCATGTCCGCGCCTTCCTCCAGGTCCAGGGCCACCTCGTGCAGGGCCTCGTCGCCATTGGCCGGGTCCATCTGATAGCTGTATTTGTCGCCGCCACCGAGATTGGCCGCCGAGCCCACGGCGTCGCGGAAGGGTCCGTAGAAGCTGGAGGCGTATTTGGCCGAGTAGGCGAGGATGCGGGTGTTGCGGTGGCCCTCGGCCTCCAGGGCCTCGCGCACCGCGCCGATGCGTCCGTCCATCATGTCCGAGGGGGCCACCACGTCGGCCCCGGACTCGGCATGAGAGAGCGCCTGGCGCACCAGGCAATCCACCGTCTCGTCGTTGAGGACATAGCCGGAAGGGTCGATGAGGCCGTCCTGGCCGTGGGTGGTGAAGGGGTCCAGGGCCACGTCGGTGATCACCCCCAGGTCCGGCAGGGCCTCCTTCAGGGCACGTACCGCACGCTGAGCGAGGCCGTCGGGATTGTAGGCCTCACGGGCGTCTTCCGACTTGGCCGCCGGCGGTGTCACCGGGAACAGGGCGAGGGCGGGAATGCCCAGGTCGCGGCATTCCCGCGCCGCCTCCAGCAACAGGTCGATGCTCAGGCGCTCCACCCCCGGCATGGACGGCACGGGTTCGCGCCGGGCCTCGCCTTCGAGCACGAAGACCGGCCAGATGAGATCGTCCGGGGTCAGGCAGGTCTCGCGCATCAGGCGGCGGGAAAAGGGGTCGCGGCGCATGCGCCGCATACGGGTGGCGGGATAGGTGCCGCGCACGGGAATGCTCATGGAGTGCCTCCTCGGGGATCGGTCGGACGGGTATACTGGTGAATTCGCGGTATTTCTAACATGTAGGGGAGTCCTCCGCCATGCGTACAGAGCGCGCACAGGGAAAGCAGATCTTCGACGTCCACCTGGAGGGATTCGACGCGGAGGTCCTGCGGGCCTCTCACGAGGTCCCGATCCTGGTGGATTTCTGGGCCGACTGGTGCGGCCCCTGCCACGCCTTGGAGCCCCACCTCCTGCCGGTCCTCGACGACTATCGCGGCCGCCTGCGCCTGGCGCGCCTCGAGGTGGACGAAGGCGAGAACATGAAACTCGCCGGCCATTACCGGGTCCGGGGCTTTCCCACCCTGATCCTGTTCGTGGCCGGGGAAGAACGGGGCCGTTTCAGCGGCGCGCGGGCGGGCCACTGGCTGCGCGCCTGGTTCGACGAACACCTGCCGGCTCAAGGGTCTTCCGGAGCGGCCGCTGAAGCGCAGTGAGACCACTCACAGGGATCCGAATCATGACTCAGCGCCACACCGCCCCCTTCCTGGCCCTGTTCGCCGGCCTGGCCCTGCTGCCTCTGAGCGCCTGCGCCGGCCTCAACCCGGCGCAGGCGGTGATCCAGGAGATCGCCGCCCGGTTGCAGGCACTGGCCCGTCAGGACGGCATCGCAAGCGACCCACAGCGACTCTATCACCGGATACGCGAGATCCTCCTGCCACGGGTGGACCACAAGCGGGTCTCGGCCCTGGTGCTCGGGCGCGCCTGGCGCAAGGCCTCAACGGCACAACGCCGGGCCTTCGCCGAGCAATTCGAGCATCTGCTGGTGCGTACCTACGCCCATGCCCTGCACGAGGCCGGGGCCTGGCGCCTCCGCTTTCTGC
Source organism: Chromatiaceae bacterium (assembly GCA_026984455.1). Classification (GTDB taxonomy): domain Bacteria; phylum Pseudomonadota; class Gammaproteobacteria; order Chromatiales; family Chromatiaceae; genus JALSSC01. The sequence continues at coordinate 41,587 of JALSSC010000072.1, read as the reverse complement.
CCAGTCGTTTCGATCCCGGGGAGCGTCGTGCCTGGGTGCGCACCCAGTTGCTCCGTGACGGCGGCGAGCCCTTGCGAGTGGACTACCGTCTCGCCCGCCAGGGGCAGGACTGGCGGGTCTACGAGGTCCAGATCGAAGGGGTGAGCCTGATCACCAACTACAGGTCCTCGTTCTCACGCATCCTCCGCCGCGAGGGAATGAACGGCCTGATCCACAGGCTCGCCGAACGCAACGCGACGGCAGAGGCCGGGGGACGGGGTGCCCGCAAGTCCGCCTCCCTGTCGCTTCCCGGGACCTCCCCGCCTTCCGGCTGACGGGCGATCCCTCATCCCCCGGCCAAGTTTGCTATGATTCGCCCTTGGCAACCCAACTCCGGAGAATACCATGGGTTTCAGTGGCATCAGCATCTGGCAACTCCTCATCGTCCTGGTCATCGTGCTGCTCCTGTTCGGGACCAAACGCCTGCGCAATCTGGGCACCGACCTGGGCAACGCCGTCAAGGGCTTCAAGAACGCCATGAGCGAAGGGGAAAAGGGGGAGGACAAGGAACCCGAGAGACTGGAACAGGCGGACACCCACGCGGGTGCCACCGCCAAGGACAAAGAGAAGGACCAGGCCTGAGCACCCGCCCATGTTCGACATCGGCTTCTGGGAGCTGGCCCTGATCGGCCTGGTGGCCCTGCTCGTGGTGGGCCCCGAGCGACTGCCCAAGGTGGCCCGCACCGCCGGCAAGTGGATCGGCCGCGGACGCCGCCTGGTGCAATCGGTCAAGGCCGACATCGACCGCGAGATCAAGGCCGAGGAACTCAAGGAGATCCTCGAGCGACAGGCCCGCCACAACCCCCTCGAAGAGATCCAGGAGATCGGCCACGACCTCGACCGGAGCCTGCGTGGCACCCGGGATTCCGCCGAGGCGCCTCCCCCCAAGGCCGACCCGCCCCCGCCCAAGGCCTGATCCATGACCGCCCCCGATCCCGTGGACCAGGAACAGCCCTTCCTGAGCCATCTGTTGGAGCTGCGCGACCGCCTGCTGCGCTCGGTGGTGGCGGTGTTCCTGGTGTTCCTGGCCCTCTTTCCCTTCGCCAACCGCATCTACGTGTTCGTGGCCACGCCCCTCATGAGGCAGTTGCCGGAAGGCACCAGCATGATCGCCACCGAGGTGGCCGCGCCCTTTCTGACCCCCTTCAAGCTGACCCTGGTGGTGGCCGTGTTCCTGGCCATGCCCTACCTGCTCTACCAGATCTGGGGCTTCGTCGCCCCCGGCCTGTACAGGCACGAGAAACGCCTGATCACCCCCCTGGTGGTGTCCAGCGCCCTGCTCTTCTACCTGGGCATGGCCTTCGCCTACTTCGTGGTCTTCCCCCTGGTGTTCGCCTTCCTCACCAGCACCGCCCCCGAGGGAGTGGCGGTGATGACGGACATGAGCCGCTACCTGGACTTCGTCCTCACCCTCTTCTTCGCCTTCGGCGCCGCCTTCGAGATCCCCATCGCCACCATCCTCCTGGTATGGATGGGGGTGACCACGCCCCAGGCCATGGCCCGCCAGCGTCCCTATGTGATCGTGGGGGTGTTCGTGGTGGGGATGCTCCTGACCCCCCCCGACGTGATCTCCCAGACCCTGCTGGCCATCCCCATGTGGCTGTTGTTCGAGGCCGGGGTGCAGTTCTCCAAGTTCTTCGTGCGTGAGGACCCCTACGCCGGGCCCGCCACCGCCACGCCGGGGGCCACCCCGGCCGCCGCCACCGCGGCGCCCGTCCACGAGGCCCCCGCGGATGCGGAACTGGAGGCCGAACTCGACGCCATCGAGCGCGCGGAGGGCGACTCCGAGGAACTCGACGGCTACGACGACGAAGATACAGACGCAGAACCCGGCCCCGACCCCCTGGAGGCCAAGCTGCGCCAGGTCCAGGCCCTGCGCGAACGGGGCGACGAGACGGGCGCCCGCCGCCTGCTGTACGAGGTCCTGGCCGAGGGCGATGCCGAGCAACGCCGGGTGGCGCGCAACATCCTGGACCAGCTCGATGCCTGAACCCCTGCGCCGGGGGCCCTGGCTCCTCCTGGCCCTCCTCCTCGCCAGCCTCCCGGGCGCGGCCGCCGCGCGCGCCAACGCCCTGGCCGACAGCCCCTCCCGCTACCTGGCGATGCACGGCCACGACCCCGTGGACTGGCAGCCCTGGGGGCCCGAGGTACTGGCCCGGGCCCGGCGCGAGGGCCGCCTGATCTACGTCTCCAGCGGCTACTACGCCTGCCACTGGTGCCACGTGATGCACCGCGAGAGCTACAGCGACCCGGCCATCGCCGCCCTCCTCAACCGCGACTTCATCCCGGTGAAGGTGGACCGCGAACTCCTGCCCGGACTCGACGCCTATCTGATCGATTTCGTGGAGGCCACCCAGGGCCATGCCGGTTGGCCCCTGAACGTGGTCCTCACCCCCGAGGGCTATCCCCTGGGGGGCTTCACCTACGCCCCACCCAGCCGTTTCAAACGCCTGTTGCGGCAGATCGGCCGGGCCTGGGCCCGGGACCCCGCCCATCTGCGCAAGCTCGCCAAGGGCGCGGCCGAGGAACTCGCCACCCTCTACCGCAAACCTTCCCAGCCCCCGCCCGCCGATCCCACACCCCTGGTCCGGGCCTTCCACAAGGCCGCCATGAGACTGGCCGACGACCTCCAGGGCGGGTTCGGCCGGGGACAGCGTTTTCCCATGGCGCCCCACCTGGAGGCCCTGCTGACGTTACAGGAACAGACCCCGGACGCGGCCACCGGGCACTTTCTCGCCCTGACCCTGGAGCAGATGGCCACCAAGGGCCTGCGCGATCACCTGGCGGGCGGTTTCTTCCGTTACACCGTGGACCCCGGCTGGCTCACCCCCCACTTCGAGAAGATGCTCTACAGTCAGGCCCTCGACGCCCGCCTGTTCCTGCATGCGGCCCGCGCCCTGAAGCGCCCCGACTTCGCCGCCGTGGCCCGTGACACCCTGGACTTCACCCTGCGGGAGATGGCCGCCCCCCAGGGGGGCTATATCGCCAGCCTCGCCGCCGACAGCGCAGGCCGGGAAGGCGGCGCCTATCTCTGGAGCCCGGCCCGCCTGGACGCCCTCCTCCAAGGCGACGAACGCCGCCTGGCGGCCCGGGTCTGGGGGATGCAGGGCCGCCCCCCGCACGACGGCGGCTGGCTGCCCCTCCTCGCGGAAACCCCGGCGGAGGCCGCCCGCGCCCTCCAGCTCGATCCGGCCCGGGCCCGGACCCTCCTCGACAGCGCCCGCAGCAAACTCCTGCGCGCCCGCCGCCCGGCCCCCCGCGACGCCAAGCCGGTGGCCGCCTGGAACGGCCTGCTGCTGTCCGCCCTGGCCACCGGCGAGCGTGCCTGGCCCGGCCGTTACCGCCAGGCCGGCGACGCCCTCGCCCGCTTCCTCTCCAGCCGCCTCTGGGACGGCCATGAGCTGCATCGATCCCTCGGCCCCCGGGGCCCCCTCGGCCACGGCGCCATCGACGACTATGCCTTCGTCGCCACCGGCCTGGCCGACTGGGCGGCCGCCGCGGGCGCGGCACCGCCGGCGCTCGCCCGCCGCCTCCTGGACCAGGCCTGGGCGCGCTTCTTCGACGGCCGCGGCTGGCTCCGCGACCCCCAGGCCCTGCTGCCCCTGATGCCGCGCGAACCGGCCCTGGCGGACTCGCCCCTGCCCTCGCCCTCGGCGGCCCTGATCGAACTCGCCCGCCGGCCCGCATTCGCCGACCGCCAACGCCCCGTGCGGGCCGCCCTGGGTGTCGCCTATGGCGGCATACGGGAGAACCCCTTCAATTTTCCGTCCACCGTCCTGGCCCTGGCAGACCCGCCCCCCGCGAACGGCCCCAAGGAGCAACCATGACCCCCCCCCTGCGCATCGCCACCCGCAAGTCCCCCCTCGCCCTGTGGCAGGCCGAGCACGTGGCCGCGGCCCTGGGTGCCGCCCACCCCGGCCTGGCGGTGGAACTGACCGGCCTCAGCACCCAGGGCGACAAGATCCTCGACACGCCCCTCGCCCGGATCGGCGGCAAGGGCCTGTTCGTCAAGGAACTGGAACAGGCCATGCTGGACGGCCGCGCCGACCTGGCGGTGCACTCCATGAAGGACGTCCCCGTGGAACTGCCCGCGGGGCTCCACCTGCCGGTGGTCATGGCGCGCGAGGACCCCCGCGACGCCTTCGTCTCCAACCGCTACCCGGACCTCGACGCCCTGCCCCAGGGCGCCTGCGTGGGCACCTCCAGCCTGCGCCGCCAGTGTCAGTTGCGGGCACGCCGCCCCGATCTGCGCATCGAGGCCCTGCGTGGTAACGTCAACACCCGCCTCAAGCGCCTGGACGAGGGGCGTTTCGACGCCATCGTCCTGGCCGGGGCCGGGCTCAAGCGCCTGGGCCTGGAGGGGCGCATCCGCACCTTCATCGACCCGGCGGACAGCCTGCCCGCCATCGGCCAGGGGGCCATCGGCATAGAGTGCCGCGCCGACGACGCCCGCGTCAATGCCCTGATCGCCGCCCTGCACCATGCCGGCACCGCCGCCCGGATCGCCGCCGAAAGGGCCCTCAACCGGCGTCTCGAAGGGGGCTGCCAGGTGCCCATCGCCGCCTTCGCCGAATGGCAGGGCGGACGCCTGCGCCTGCGCGCCCTGGTGGGTGAGCCCGACGGCAGCCGCCTGATCCACGCCGCCGGCGAGGCCCCCGGGGAGCAGGCGGAGGCCCTGGGCCTGCGGGTGGCCGAAGACCTCCTCGCCCAAGGCGCCGCGGCGATCCTGGAGCGCCTGCGCGAGGCCCCATGAGGCCCTGCGACCTGCGCGGCCTCGGCGTCCTGGTGACCCGCCCGGCCCAGCAGGCCGCCGGGTTGATCCAGGCGATCCGGGAGAGGGGCGGCCGTCCCCACCCCTTTCCCACCCTGGAACTGCGCCCGCCGGGGGACCCCGCCCGCGCCCGCCAGGCCCTGGCCGGCGCCACCCGCCACGACCTGTTGATCTTCGTCTCGGCGAACGCGGTACAACGTGCCGCGACCCTGGCCGGGCCCGGCTTTCCGCCCGCCGGGGCGGCCCTGGCGGCGGTGGGCCGGGCCACCGCCCGGGCCCTCGCCGGCCTCGGGCGTCCCGCCGACCTGGTTCCGGCCCGGGCCGACAGCGAAGGCCTGCTCGCCCTGCCTGAACTCCAGGACATGCATGGGCGCTCGGTCCTCATCGTGCGCGGCGAGGGCGGCCGCCCCCTCCTCGGCGAGGTCCTCTGCCAACGGGGGGCGCGGGTCGCCTATGCCGAGTGCTACCGGCGGGCCCTGCCCGAGGCCGACAGCGGGCCCCTGCTGGAGACCTGGGAGAGGGACATCCAGGTGGTCACCGCCAGCAGCAACCAGGTGCTGGACAACCTCGCCCGCCTGCTCGGCGAGGCGGGACGGCCGCGCCTCCAGGAGACCCCCCTGGTCAGCGTGAGCGGGCGCATGGCCCGGCGCGCCCGCGACCTGGGCATCGCCCGCCTGATCGCGGCCGCGGGCCCCGGCGACGCCCAGGTGGTGGAGGCCCTGTGCCGCTGGCGCAATCCGGCCCCCTGAGGTACCTATGCCCCCCCGCCTTTTCCGGCGCTGGCCGGCGGTCCTCCTGATCCTGTCGCTGACCGCCCTGGTGGCCGCCGGGATCCGGGTGGGCGACCTCTACCGCCACCAGGTCCGGGAGCAGATGGCGCGCCTGGAACGCAGCATGGCCCTGGCGCGCGACCGCCAGGAGGACCTCCTGCGCCGGCTCGCGGACGGCCAACGCCTCATCGAGGCCCAGCAACGCCAGATCGGGTTGCAGGCATGGACCCTGGATTCCACGCAGCGGCGCCTGCAACGGCGCAACGAGGAGTTGCAACGCTATCGCGATCACCTGGAACGCCTCCTGGAGAAGGCCCATGAACGCCGCCGGCAAAAGGAACGGGACGCCGCCCGGGACCGTGCCGAACGCATCCAGTCCGCCCAGGCCCAGGTCCGTCTCGCCACGGGCCTGCTGCAGGGGGACGACCCCGATCCCGAGGCCGCCGTCGCCGCCCTCCAACAGGCCCGGGAGCGCCTCGCCCCCCTCGGCGTGGAATCGCTGCGGCAGACCCTCGCCGCCCGCATCGAGGCCATCCGCCACGCCCGCGGCCGGATCATCCCCCCCGATCTGGACGAACGCCTGGCCGGCCTGGCCAGGGCAATACGGACCCTGGAACGCCCCGGTCGTCCGCGGCAGCGCCCGCTCATCCCCTGGGCACGGATCCAGGGCGCCCTGAGACAGCAGATCGAGGGCGCCCGCCTCGCCCTGCGGCGCGGCGACCCCGACCTCTACCGGGCGGCCATGGATACCGCCCGGCTGTGGCTGGAGACCTTCTACGACCCGCGTAGCCCGCACACCCGCCGGCTTCTCGATGACTTGAACCGCCTCCAAAAGGCCGTCGCGGTGAAACCCCGGTGGCCCGATCTCGGCCCGCTGGAGAAGGCCATCGCGGCCTTGGGAGCCGGGCAGTGAGCATCGCGGCGCGCCCTCGTTCCAGCCGCCCGGTTCAGGGAAGGCTTCTTTCGACGGCCCGGTCAAGATTTGCTGGCCCCAGCCGCCATCTGGGATGGATCGAACGGGATACCGGCTGCTGGAGGCCTCGTTGTCGATGAAACACCCTTCTCCCCGTCACACAGGGATGTCCTGCCGCTGCCCCTCGCCCCCCTCGGCGGCATGGAAAGAATTCGCCACGGTCCCCGCCATGACTCGCTCGCGCCCCTTGCCCAGGGGTGCGAGAAAGGCCTTCGAAAAACCCAGAACCCAGGCGCAACAGCTATTCTTCTGCTGGCTTCCCTGGATCATCGGGGTCTGTCTCACGTCCTCCGCCCTGGCTGCGGGGGAGGATGACCTCGACGGACTTCTGGACATGCCCCTGGAGGACCTCCTCTCGGTGGAGGTCAGTTCGGTCTCGCGCCGTTTGCAACGGGCCTGGGACTCGGCCGCGGCCATCTTCGTCGTCACCGCCGAGGATATCCGCGACACCGGCGTCACCAGCGTCCCCGAAGCGCTGCGCATGGTTCCAGGGGTCAGCGTAGCGCGCATCAATGCCAACACCTGGGCCGTGGCCGCGCGCGGCTTCAACGGTCGCTTCACCAACAAACTCCTGGTCCTGATCGATGGCCGCACGGTCTATACTCCGTCCTTTTCCGGGGTCTATTGGGACGCCCAGGAGATCCCTCTGGAAGACGTGGAACGCATCGAGGTGATCCGCGGCCCGGGGGCCACGCTGTGGGGGGCCAATGCGGTCAACGGCGTCATCAACATCATCACCAGACACACGGCGGACACTACCGGTGGCCAGTTGCTGGCCGGCGCCGGCAGCGCGGAGCCGGGTCTGATGAGTCTGCGCTACGGCCGACGCCTCGCCGATCTGGGCTATGGCCGCGCCTGGCTGCGCGGGCACCGCTACGGCGACCTGCGTGATCTGGCCAGCGGACGCCGGGCGGGCGACCGTTGGGACAGCCTGCGCGGGGGCTTCCGGGTGGACCTCACCCCCAACGAACGTGACAGCCTCACCCTCCAGGGCGACGTCTACGACAGCGACGAACACCAACGTATCGCGTCGCTCGTCTTTCCCACGCCCCCCTTCGAACGCAATCTGGACGATCGGATAGACAGTAGCGGCTGGAATCTCCTCGGCCGTTGGCAACGCGACCTGGCCGGTACGGGAGATCTACGCATCCAGGCCTACTACGACCATACCCAACGCAGCGAGGTCCTGTTGGGCCAGACTCACGATACCTTCGATCTCGACTTGCAACAGCACCTGTCCCTGGGGCGACGCCACGAGCTGGTCTGGGGGCTGGGGTACCGCCGGGTGCGCGACGCCTTCGACAATTCCTTCGCGGTCTCGCTCCGGCCCCCCACCTTCACCACTCATCTCTACAGTGGCTTTGTACAGGACGAGATCACCCTCCTCCCGGAACGTCTCGACCTCATCCTCGGCAGCAAGCTGGAGCACAACGACTTCACGGGCTTCGAAGTACAGCCCAATGTGCGCCTGATCTGGCACCCGACCGGGGATCAGGTGCTCTGGGGCGCCGTCTCACGGGCGGTACGGACTCCTTCCCGAGTGGATCGGAACGCCGTGATAAAGATGGGGCTGACCGCAGTGGCGCCCCCGGGTATCCCCATTTTCGATACCGCCCTGGGTAATCCAGACTTCATGTCCGAGCGCCTGACCGCCTACGAACTGGGCTGGCGCTGGCAGCCCCACAACGGCCTGAGCCTCGACCTGGCCACCTATTACAACGACTATGACCGGTTGTCGTCCCTGGACTTCAGTACCGCCCCCTGGGTGCGTATAACCAATCGCCTGGCAGGCCACGCCCTGGGCGCGGAACTGGCCGGCGACTGGCGGCCCAGGGAGGGCTGGCGGCTGCACCTGGCCTACACCTACGCCCGCATCTCCCTGAATTCCGACGATGGGATCCCGGACCCGTTGTCGATGGGCACCGGGGAAGGCTCCACCCCGAGGCAACAGCTCTCTCTGCGCTCGGAGCTGGCGCTGGCACCGCGATGGCATCTGCACCTGTGGGGTCGTTACGTAGGCGAACTCCCCCCCTCGACTCCAGTGGAGACGGCCCAGGGCGGGCGGGTCCCACCCTATTGGGCGCTGGATCTGCGCCTTGCCTGGCAGGCCGACGACGGCTTGGAACTCTCCCTGTCGGGGCACAACCTGCTCCACCAGCACCACCTGGAATTCACCCAGGAGTCTTTCATCGCCCCCACCGAGGTGGAACGGGCGGTCTTCGCCCAGGTGCGTTGGAGATTCGAGTAGTCCGTGGAGGAGGACCGTGGCGATGACTCCCACCGCACGGGCCCTCGCCTTTTGCCTGGGGGCATGCCTAAGTCTCGCCTCGGCCGCCCCGGCGGGCGTGGAGCAGCGCCTCCAGGCGGCTCTGGTGTACAAGCTGCCGCGTTTCGTGGAATGGCCTGCCCGACGTCTCCCGCCGGGACGGGGGCCGTTCCGTATCTGCCTGCTCGGACAATCCGGAACCCTCGCCGAGGCCCTGAAGAAACTTCGTGGACGGCGCGCCAAGGGCCACCCCATCGAAGTCCTCGTCGGGCCGGCGCTGGATGAAATGGCCGGGGCCTGCCATCTGGTCTTCGTGGCCCACAGCCAACGGGCGCGCCTGCCTCTGATCCTGGCCCGCCTCGATGGCGCCCCGGTGCTCACCGTCAGCGCCCTGAAGGGGTTCGCGGGACGGGGAGGCATGGTGGGCATCGTCCGCCAAGGCAAGCGTCTGGGCTTCGAGATAGACTTGGGCCGGGCGCGGGCGGCCGGACTGACCCTGGCCGCGCCCCTGTTGCAGATATCGAAGGTGATCGACCCATGAATCCCAAAACGCCGACCCCTGGATTCGACAACCGTCCCATCGCCGCAAAGCTCCGCGCCCTGGTGCTCTCCACCACCGGCGTGGCCCTGCTGGCGGTGAGCCTGGGACTGATGGTGATCGAGTGGGTCTCCTACCGGGCCGATCTGCTCGACCGGGCCACCAGTCTGGCGGGGGTGATCGCCGGCAACGCGACCGCGGCCCTGAGCTTCGACGACCCGGGCACCGCCGCCCGTTTGCTCCAGAGCCTGCGGGCGGAAAGAGACGTGACGGCGGCCGTCATCCGCCGGCCCGACGGCCGTGATTTCGCCCGCTACCACCGCGAGGGAATGGCAGGACCGGGACCGGCGACCGCACTGCCTTCCACACCCGCCATCCGGCATGAATTCAGCCCCCACCACCTGGTCCTGTCCTATCCCATCCAGCTCGAAGGAGACTACCTGGGGCAACTGCAACTGACCCTCTCCCTTGCTCCCCTCTATCGCCAACTGGGTCTCTACTTGGGCATGGTGGCGACCCTGGCGGGCCTCATCCTGGGAGCCATCGATTGGGTCTCCAAGAAGGTTCAGGCCCGCATCTCCAAGCCCATTCAGGCCCTGGCCGAAGGCATGGACGAGGTCTCCCGCTCACAACGCTACGATCTGCGCGTCACCCCCGCCGGGCATGACGAGATCGGCCGCCTGATCGAAGGCTTCAACGCCATGCTCGCGCAGATCGAGGAGCGGGACGGCCAGCTCGCCGGCTATCGCGAACGCCTGGAACAACGGGTACGGGAGCGCACCGCCGAGCTGGAACGGGCGAAGGAGGCGGCCGAGGCCGCAAGCCGGGCGAAGAGCGAGTTCCTGGCCACCATGAGCCACGAGATCCGCACCCCCATGAACGGGGTCCTGGGAATGACCGAACTGCTCCTGGGGACCGAACTCAGCCCCCGCCAGCAAAAACTGGCCTCCACCATCCAACGTTCCGGTGACAGCCTGTTGGCCATCATCGAGGACATCCTCGACTTCTCCAAGATCGAGGCCGGACGCCTGATCCTGGAAGAGATCCCCTTCGATCCCCGCGAGGTGCTGGAAGATACGGCGGAACTGCTGGCCGAACGGGCCCAGGCCAAGGGCCTGGAACTGGTCCTGGACATCCCTCCGGGCTTCGGCCAGGGGGTCCGCGGCGACCCCAACCGCCTGCGTCAGGTGCTCATCAATCTGCTGGGTAACGCGATCAAGTTCACCGAACGGGGCCAGGTACGCCTCTCCGCCCAGGCCCTGGCCGCCGGCGAGGGACGGGTGCGCCTCGCCTTTGCCGTCTCCGATACCGGCATCGGCATCCCGCTCGAAAAACAACGGGCCATCTTCGCCCCCTTCACCCAGGCCGACGGCTCCACCAGCCGACATTACGGAGGGACCGGCCTGGGCCTGGCCATCGCCCGTCGGCTGGTGGGTCTCATGGGCGGAGAGATCGAAGTGAACAGCCGTCCCGGCGAGGGGGCCACCTTCCGTTTCGAGATCGAGCTGGCCGCGGCACCGTTGGAGGAATCAATGCCGTCCATGGACCAGGCCTTGCAAGGCCGGCGGGTACTGATCGTGGACGACAACGCCGACAACCGTGAGATCCTCCATGCCCAGGTGATGGCCTGGGGGATGCGTAACGGCAGCGTCGGCGACGGTCCCAGCGCACTGGCGCGACTACGCGAGGCCGCCGCTGCGGGCGACCCCTACGAGATTGTACTGCTCGACTGGCACATGCCGGAGATGGACGGTCTCGAGGTGGTCCGGCGCATCCAGGCAGACCCTGGGATCCCCTTGCCGCAGATACTCATGCTCAGTTCGGCCGGATTCGACGAAGAGGCGCGGGGCGCCACCGCATCCGGGATCGCTTGCTATCTGTCCAAGCCGGTGCGCCAGGCACGTCTGCATCAGTGCCTGCAGAGGCTGCCAGGTGCTGTGGGTACCCCGCCATCTCCCAGCCATGCCCTTCCCAAGGCGCACTTCGCCGCCCGGATCCTGGTGGCCGAGGACAATCCGGTGAATCAGGAGGTGGCCAGGGAGATGTTACTCCAGTATGGGTGCGAGGTCCGTCTCGCGGGAGACGGCCGGGAGGCCCTCGGCCTGCTCCGGGAGGACCACTTCGATCTGGTGTTGATGGACTGTCACATGCCCGCCATGGATGGCTTCGAGGCCACGCGCCGTTACCGCGGCGAAGAACGTGGCCGCCATCTGCCCATCATCGCCCTCACCGCCGACGTGGTGGAGGGCATCGTGGACCGCTGCCACCGCGCGGGAATGGACGACTATCTGAGCAAGCCGTTCACACCCGAGGGATTGCTGGCGGTCCTCAGGCGCTGGCTGGCCCCCTCGGCCGTCACCGAACCGGCGCAAGGAGAGAGGGCGGACGATCCGGAACCCGTCGGGGAGCCCTTGTTCGACCCTCGGATCCTGGAGGGTATCACCCAGATGCAACGTCCCGGGCGGGAGGATCTCCGGAGCCGTCTGATCACCCTCTATCTGAACACCAGCCCCACGCAGATCACGCAGATCGTCCAGGCCCTGGAAGCAGGAGACAGCGAGGCCCTGCACCACGCGGCCCACAGCCTGAAATCGGCCAGCGCCCATCTCGGTGCCCTCGCCCTGGCCCGACTCTGCGCGGACCTCGAGTCCGCCGGGCGCGACGGTGACCTGGCTCGGGCGCGGGCACTCGGTGCGGATCTCCGGGCACTCTACACTCGTACCCGGGAGGCATTGGGCGACCTCGACCACGGGGCATCCACCCGGGGGGTCGCATGAACCCGGCACACGGGCCCCACCCCGGAAACACACCGACACTGTAAGGAACGACCACCATGACTTCCCACGGCCATCCAAACCCCCGGATCCTGGTGGTGGACGACGATCCCGGCGTGCGCCTGCTCATGACCGAGGCCCTGCGGCAGCAGAGTCTGTGGGTGGAAGCAGCGGCGGATGGGGAACAGGCCCTGGAGGTCATCGCCCGGACCCCGCCGGAACTCATCCTCCTGGACGTGCAGATGCCGGGCCTGAGCGGATTCGAGGTCTGCCGGCGGATCCGGGCACGCGACGCGGGCGAGCCCATCACCGTGGTCATGGTCACCGGTCTCGACGACACCGCTTCCATCGAACGCGCCTACGAGGAAGGTGCCACCGATTTCATCACCAAGCCCATCAACTGGCCCCTGCTCGGCCACAGGGTCCGCTATCTGTTGCGCGCCCGGGCCGCCTTCATCCAACTGCAACGCAGTGAGGCCCGCCTCGCCGAGGCGCAGCGCATCGCCCGCCTGGGCCATTGGGAATGGGACATCGCCAGCGGCGATGTGGAGTGGTCGACCGAGGTCTACCGTATATTCGGCCTGGACCCGGCCCGTTTCCGCCCCAGCCACACCCGCTTTCTGGGCCGGGTCCACCCCGAAGACCGCCCACGGGTAGAGGCGGCGGTGGAACAGGCCCTCCAGGGCGATGACGAATACAGCGTGGACCATCGCGTCGAGACCCCCGGGGGCCACCTGCGCATCGTACACGAACAGGGTGAGGTGGTGCGCGACTCCGGGGGACGTCCGATACGCATGCGGGGCACCGTTCAGGACATCACCGAGCGCCACGATACCGAGCGGCGTATCCGCCATCTCGCCTACTACGATCCCCTCACCAACCTCCCCAACCGGCGCCTGTTCCAGGAACAGACCGACCTGGAGCTGCGCCACGCCGAGCGCACGGGCAAGGTTCTGGCCCTGCTCTACCTGGATCTGGACCGCTTCCAGCAAATCAACGAGACCCTGGGTCACGAGCTGGGCGACGAGGTACTCAAAGAGGTGGCCCAACGCCTGGAGCGAAGCCTGCGCCACAGTGACCTGGTGGGCCGCGGCGGCACCTTGTTCGAGGTCTCACATCTGGGGGGCGACGAATTCACCATCCTGGTCTCGCAGCTGACGAATACCCAGGTCGTGGCCGAGATCGCCCAGCGCCTGCTCACCGATCTGGCCCGTGTCTTCAGGATCCATGGCCAGGAGTTCTATCTCAACGCATCCATCGGCGCCGCCCTCTACCCCGAGGACGGGCGCGACCGGGACACCCTGCTGCGCAGCGCCGACAGCGCCCTGCGCCACGCCAAACAACGCGAAGGCAATCAGCTGGCCTTCTATTCCGCCGACATGAACGCCCGGGTCAGACAACGCCTGACCCTGGAGACCCGCCTGCGCCGGGCCCTGGAAGAGGAGGGCCTACGACTTCACTACCAACCCCAGGTGACGGTGGACGGTGGCCGTATCATCGGTGTGGAGGCCCTGCTGCGCTGGAACGATACCGAACTGGGCGAGGTCTCCCCCGCACAATTTATCCCCCTTGCAGAAGAGACCGGTTTGATCATCCCCATCGGCGAATGGGTCCTGAACACGGCCTGCCGTCAGGCCCGGGAATGGGAATCCCTTGGTCACCCACTGCACCTCGGGGTCAATCTCTCGCCCCTCCAGTTCAGGCGTCATGACCTCGTGGCCTGTATCGAGCGCGCCCTGAAAGACAGCGGCCTCACCCCGGGCCTGCTCGAACTGGAACTCACCGAAGGCACCCTCATGGGCGACCTGCCGGCCAGCATGCGTGTCCTGGACGACCTCAAGGCGTTGGGCGCCCGGCTCTCGGTGGACGACTTCGGCACCGGATATTCGTCCCTCACCTATCTCCAGCGTTTTCCCCTGGACAGCCTCAAGATCGACCGCAGTTTCATCCGCGACCTGACCTGCGACGATCATGACGCGGCCATCATCAAGGCGGTCATCGCCCTGGGCCACAACCTCGGCCTGACCCTGATCGCCGAAGGGGTGGAAAAACCAGCGCAGCGCGATTTCCTCGCCGCCGAGGGCTGCGACCTGATCCAGGGATTCCTGTTCGGGCGGCCGATGCCGGCCGACGCCTTCGGCGAGAGGCTGACGGCCCAGACCCCGCCGAAGGCGGTCTCACGGGCATGATCCGGCATCGGCTTCGCGCTGGGCCCATGGGGAGGAGGTCCTACCGTCCTGGCCGATGGAGGAATGCCATGAGCCTCGGTGGCCCCGGGAGTATCGGCCTGCTCTTCCTTCTCGGATGCTGGCTGCCCGGATGGACGGCAGGCGCGGAACTGAGGGTGAACGAGGTCAAGGCGGCCTTTCTCTACAATTTCGCCAATTTCGTCACCTGGCCGCGGGACGCCTTCGAGTCCCCCAGGTCACCCCTGTACTATTGCATCTGGGGCACCAGCCCGGTGCGCCCGCTGCTTGCCGATCTGCTCCGCGGTGAGGTGGTGAACGGACATCCCCTGAGACTGGCGCCGGCCGGGGCCCGGGATCATAGTCATTGCCAGATCCTCTTCGTCTCCGCGGAAGTGGACCTCCGCGCCCCCCTGCCACGACACGGCGTCCTCACCGTGGGCGAGACCCGCGCCTTTCTGCGCCAGGGCGGGATGATCGCCCTGGTCCCCCATGAACGCCGTATCCGCCCCTTGATCGCCCGTCGGACGGCGGAAGCGGCGGGTATCCGCATCAGCTCCAAGTTGTTGCGTATCGCCACCCTGGTGAAGGAGGCACCATGAATCCCCTCATTCGTGACCTGCCCATCCGTAGGAAAGTGATCGCCATCGCCCTGGTCACCAGTCTGGTGGTCCTGTTATCGGCGACGATGACCTTCGTGGTCACGGACTTCGTGTCCAAACGCACGGCCATGGCCGCCTCGGCCGCGACCCTCGCGCGGGTCCTGGGGATCAATGCCAGCGCCGCCCTGGTGTTCGGCGACGAGGCGGCGGCGCGAGAGATCCTGGAGGCCCTGAAGGAAGAACCCGATGTCATCTCGGCGGAACTGCGCACCCCCGCAGGGCGGCCTTTCGCGGTCTATGTGGGGATGCCTCACAACCCCTTGTTGAAGGATATCGCCCGCCGGGAAGCCCGAGCCTGGGAACAGGGGACCCGGTGGATGGCGGCCGCATCCGCTCCAGTGTTCCACGACGGCTATCTGGATCTGGATCAGATCATCAAAGTGAATGGCCGTACAGTGGGCTACCTGGACCTGCATCTGGACACGGCCCCCCTGACCGAGGGGCTCTATCGTCAGCTCGGGATCGCCGCCTTGGTGCTGGCCCTCGCCGCACTCCTGGCCTGGCTGCTCGCCAGCCGCCTGCAACGGTTCATCTCGGAGCCCATCACCGAACTGGCCACGACCATGCACCAGGTCTCGCGCACCAAGGACTATGGACTCCGCGCGAGGCCCTTCGGCGACGATGAGCTGGGTCGACTCGCCCAGGGTTTCAACACCATGCTCGGTTCGATTGAGGAAAGGGACCAGCGTCTGGCCCACACCCTGGAAGAACTGCGTGAGGCGAAAGAGGCCGCAGACGAGGCCAACCGGGCCAAGTCCCTGTTCCTGGCCAGCATGAGCCACGAGATCCGCACCCCGATGAACGGTGTCCTGGGCATGACCCGTCTGCTCCTCGACACCGACCTGACACCACGGCAGCGGCATTTCGCCGACATCATCGACGCCTCCGGGCGTTCCCTGCTGGTCATCATCGACGACATCCTGGACATCTCGCGGGTGGAGGCGGGCCGCCTGGAGCTGGAACGGCGGGTCTTCGATCCGCATGCGCTATTGGAGGACGTAGGTACCCTCCTGGCCGAACAGGCCTGGGACAAGGGACTGGAACTGAATCTGGAACTCGCGGCCGATCTGCCCAATCAAGTGATCGGCGATCCCGGACGCCTGCGCCAGGTCCTGATCAATCTCATCGGCAACGCCATCAAGTTTACCCAGGAGGGAGAGATCCGGGTCGAGGCGCGGCGGCTGACGGCCGACGATCAGGAAGTGCGACTTGGATTCGTGGTGGAGGATACGGGTATCGGGATCGATCCGGCCACTCAGGGACGGATCTTCGAGCATTTCTCCCAAGCCGACAATTCCACCACCCGGCGTTTCGGAGGTACCGGCCTGGGACTGGCCATCTCTCAACAGTTGATTGGGCTCATGGGCGGGCATATCGGCGTCCAGAGCCAGCCCGGCGAGGGCGCACGGTTCGAGTTTGATATCAGGTTGGGCTCCACCGGCCACGACGCCGGACCCCCTCCCTGCGACCAGGACTTGGTGGGCCGGCACCTGTTGCTGTTCACCTCCAGTGACACCCTCGCCCGGGTCCTCCAGGAGATGCTGGCACCCTGCTCCGTTCAGGTCAGGCGCTGCCGGGACGTGCCGACCTGCCTTGAGGCGGTCCATGCCGCCCTTTGGGACTGGATCTTGTTGGACCGCCAAGGGGAGGCCTGCGAGGCTGTCCTGGAGGCCCTGAACGCCCTAGACACCTCCCAAGCACCACGGATCCTGCTCAGCCCCATGAGTGCACCCGAGACCTCTGCCTGGCTCGACGGGCATGGGATCGACCGCCAGTTGGGCAAGCCCCTGATACGCCAGGCAACCCTGGGGTGCCTGCGCGGCGGGATCGATCCAAGGTCCGGAGCCGGGCCTGACCGGTTTGCAGCGAAAGACTGGGCGCCCCGCCCGGCGGGGATGCGCGTCCTGGTGGCGGAGGACAACCTGGTCAACCAGGAGGTGGCGCGCAGCATGCTGGAGGCCCTGGGCTGTGTGGTGGTGACCGCCGCCAATGGCCGGCAGGCCCTGGCCCACCTCCAGGAAGAGGGTAGCTTCGATCTGGTCCTCATGGACTGTGAGATGCCGGAGATGGACGGCTATCAGGCCACCCGGGAGCTGCGTCTCAGCGAGGCCCGGCGGGGCCTGGACCGTCTGCCGGTGGTGGCCCTCACCGCCAACGCCCTCCAGGGGGCCCGGGAGGCCTGCCTGGCGGCGGGGATGGACGACTATCTGAGCAAGCCCTTCACCCAGGAGGCCCTGAGGGAGATCCTGCTTCGCTTTCATACAGGCTCCGTTCCCCCGGCAACGACTGACGAAAGTCCGCCGTCCCCCCTCCCCGACGAGGGAGCGGTCCTGGATCCCGCGGCCCTGCGCCGGATCCGCGCCTTGCAACGCCCGGGCCGGGCGGATGTGCTGACCCGCGTGGTGACCCTCTACCGGGAGGCCCTGCCCGGTGAGCTGGAGGCCATCGCCCAGGCCCTGGAGGCGGGCGACGGGGAACACCTGGCCCGCCATGCCCACGCCCTCAAGTCATCCAGCGCCAACCTGGGGCTCATCGAGGTGAGCGCCCTCGCCCGTGACCTGGAGCAGGCCGGACGGGCGGAGGAACTGGGACAGGCCGCCACCCTCTTTACCCGCCTGGGTCCCGCCTGCCGGCGGGCCGAGGCCGCACTCACGGAGATCGCCGGGGATGGAACCGACCCGGCGGCGATCAGCCCAGACCGACCGGGAGAGCATCATGATCATGACGACCAGATACCTGCGTAAGGCCCTGCGGAGAGACACCGGCCTCTGGTGGGGGCTCGGCGGCCTCATCCTGGGCCTGCCCCTCGCCGTGGGGGCCACCGACACCAAACGCCTCAAGACCCTGAGTCTGGAGGAGCTGGCCCAGACCCCGGTATCCATCGCCACCCGTCAGCCCCAATCGGTGGCCGACAGCGCCGCGGCGGTGTTCGTGGTGAGCCGTGACGATATCCGCCGCTCCGGGGCCAGCAGTATCCCCGAGGCCCTGCGCATGGTGCCGGGATTGAACGTGGCGCGCATCAACGCCAGTACCTGGGCGGTGAGCGCACGGGGATTCAACGGTCGCTTCGCCAACAAGCTCCTGGTGCTCATGGACGGACGCACCGTCTACAGCCCACTGTTTTCCGGGACCTATTGGAACGTCCAGGACGCCCTGATGGAAGACATCGAACGGATCGAGGTGATCCGGGGTCCCGGGGCGGCGGCCTGGGGGGCCAATGCGGTCAACGGGGTGATCAATATCATCACCCGTTCGGCCGAGGACACCCGGGGCAACCTCGCCACCCTCAGTCTGGGTGACCCCAAACGCGGCATCCTCGGTGTTCGGCATGGCGGTGCCCTGGGCAAGGGCGGCAGTTATCGCATCTATGGCAAATACCGGGATCAGGCCGACGGTGAGACCTTCGCAGGGATCCCCGCACACGACGCCTGGCACGGTGGCCGGCTGGGTTTTCGCGCCGACGGTTTCCTTGGGGCCAACGACAGTTACGCCGTCCTGGGTGAATGGTATCGCAACCACAAAGACCAATCGATTCAGACGCCCCTGCCCCAAGGGGGCAGCGACGTCCATCAGGAAACGAATCGCAGCGACGGCGGCCACCTCCTGGGGCGTTGGTCGCGGGCCCACGCAGACACCGCCGTCAGCACCCTGCAAGTCTATTTCGACTACGCCTACCAGCAGGAGTCCCACAGCGAGACCCGCACCCTGGACCTGGATTTTCAGCACCGATTCGCCCCGAGCGGCATGCACCAGTGGATGCTGGGCGGGGGCTACCGGCGGGTGCGGGACACCGTGGAAAGAAGCGACATCCTGTGGATGAGCCCGGCCGACAGCACCCATCAATGGTTCAGCGCCTTCATCCAGGACCAGATCCGGTTGGATAGCGCCTGGCGGCTCGACCTGGGGGCGCGGATGGACAGGAACGACTTCAGCGGCTGGGAGTTCCAGCCCTCGGCCCGCCTGTTCTGGCGCCTGTCCCCCCAGGGGTCTCTGTGGGCCGCGGCCTCGCGGGCGGTACGCACCCCCTCGCGCAGCGAGCGGAATCTGTCGGCCCTGTATCAGACCCTTCCCGCCCAGCCACCCCAGCGGCCCCTGCCCGTCTGGCTGGTCCTGGAAGGGAACAACACCCCCGGCTTCGACTCGGAGGTGCTCAACGCCTACGAACTGGGATGGCGTTGGCGGCTCGATGCCTGGCTCTCGCTCGACCTGTCCGGCTACTACAACGATTACCGGAACCTGCGCACCATCGAGCCGCGATCCCTGCGCCTTGCCCCCCGCCTGGATCATCTCACGGCCCCCCTCACCCTGGGAAATCTGATGGACGGCCACAGCTATGGCCTGGAACTGGCGGCGGACTGGCGTCCCCGGCCCGACTGGCGCTGGCAGCTCGCCTACACCTATGCGCGGCTCCATCTGGCCCCGCGTCCCGAGAGCCGTGATCCCCTTGCCCGGGCGGGAGAGCGCCAGACCCCCCGGCAACAATTGAGCCTGCGCAGCACCTATGACCTCTCGGCCGCCCTGGACCTGGATCTCTGGTTGCGTTATACGGACGGGCTCGATGCCCCCAGTGAGGGCATTCCCGCCTACTGGAGCCTGGATATTCATCTCGCCTGGCGGCCCCATGAGGGGATGGAGCTGGCCCTGGTGGGTCAGGACCTCTTGGACAAGGCCCACCCGGAGTTCCGTGACGAATCCGGCAACATCCAAAGCACCCAGATCCCGCGGGGCTGGTACCTGCAGGGGCGGTGGAATTTTTGATTCCACACCCGCGGCCCCGCGCCCTCCTGCGAAAGCGCGCTGCGTGGGTGCGGCTGCAGCCGCGACGACTCCTGAACAGAGTGGCCACGCCGGGTCACAGCGGAAGCCGCGCCTTGCATACCCGCCGCACGTGAATATGTCGTGTTTCAAGGGCGTTCCTCGTGCCCCACCTTCTTCGCCCATGCCGACGAATATCCGGACTGAAGAAGATCCAGCCGGTCTGTGCAGTCATGCGCGGACCACTCCTGCCACCCACCGCATGCCCCGTCGTGACGCCGACTTCGACAGCGCCACCTTCCCAACACGGGCCGCTGCCCGATACATCGAGTTTGTGACTCCGGCACATCCCCGGGGGTTGACAATGAACAGAGTATCTACAGCGAAGCATGCGCTCCATAGCCGCAGCGGGCGATCGGCAGTACGGACGGAAAATCGGCCGTTTCACGCAGACGGCAGTCCACCTCATCGAGGCTCAGGGCTGGGTGATAACAGGGATCCCCTTCCCGCAACCACCGCCCCCAGCGATGAGCGAACAGCTGCGCCTCGCCAGGGGACCAGGGAGTGACGAATGGTTCCTCGTCTCTGCCGGTGAAGCGGGCGAAAGGCACGAAGACCGCCCTTTTCCCACGGCCGATCCCGCGCAGCATCGCTTGGAGGAGGGCATGGGGCCCCTCGAAGGCGGCGGCCTCTTCCAGCAAAGGCCTGAACTCCGCCGCGTTCAGGGCCAGGCACAGCGGGTGGGGCGCGCTGATGTTGCGCAACACCCAGGCGAAGGCCAGGTATCCGGGATCGGAGTCCGGATGTCCCAGATACAGCGGGAGGGGTATCCCAGAAGGCCGGTGCACCAGGCCTGCGTGCAGATAGCGATCCTCTGGATTCGTCACCCGGCCGGTCGCGGCGATCACCCCGGGCAGGTCCAGCCAGGCGACGAGTTCCGCCAAGGCATCTCCATCCATCGGCTCGACCCCCGGACCGAGCACCACCAGGCGTTGCCCGTCCCGGCATGTCACCAAGGCCCGCAACAGACGGTCACGGTAGGCCGGGAGATCCGCCCGTGTCAGGGGCAACAGCTTCCAGCGCGATGCGGCGGGGCGGGGCAGGTGGACACGGTAGTTGCCACGCCACAGACCCTTCAACTCCGAGACCGGGCAGCGGAAGCCGCGCCGTTCCATGGCGGCCGCAAGGGCCGCCATGCCCGCGCTGAACACATAGGCCTTGTGTTCGTCGTCGGTGGAGATGGAGGCGGCGCTCTGCCGCCAGTCGTAGAGTACCCGCGGGATATGCCTCACCTTCGGATCCGTTTCGGCCAGACGCAGCATCAGGTCGTAGTCCTGGGAGCCGTCGTATTCGGAGCGCAGTCCACCCAGGTGTTCGAGCAGTGATCGGCGGCAGGTCACCAGGTGGAACAGGTAGTTCCCGCTCAGCAGAGACTCCGGAGACCAGGCGGGTTTCAACAGATACATCACCCGTTGTCCCTGCGCATCCAGCATATCCCGGTCACTGTAGACCAGATCGCAGTCGGGTTCCCGGTGGAGGGTCTCCGCCACCCACCACAGGGCGTCGGGGGTGAGCCGGTCGTCGTGATCCACGAACGCCACGAAATCGCCCGAGGCCCCGGCGAGGGCGCGGTTCGTCGCCGCGGAGATCCCCAGGCTAAGCGGATGCCGCCACAGCCGGATCCGCGGGTCCTGGCTCACGGCGTCGAGGGCCGCCAGGGTGTCCGCCCTCCGACTGCCGTCATCGACGATGCAGATCTCCCAAAAGGGATAGGCCTGGCGGCGGATCGATGCCACCGCCTCGATCAGCTCTCCGGGTACCGTGTCGTGGACCGGCATCAGCAGACTCAGGCGCGGTGGGGCCGTCATTCTCAGGGCGGACCGGCGCATGGCCCACCAGGTCTTCGTCGAGGTCAGAGCGCTGACGGACAGCCAACGCTGGA
The DNA here is from genome assembly GCA_026984455.1 of Chromatiaceae bacterium. Taxonomy (GTDB): domain Bacteria; phylum Pseudomonadota; class Gammaproteobacteria; order Chromatiales; family Chromatiaceae; genus JALSSC01. The sequence goes on along the minus strand of JALSSC010000072.1, from coordinate 19,911 downwards.
ACTCCGGCCAGGGTGACGCGGCCAGCACGGCGAGCTGGTCCGGGCCCGGTACCACGGGGGGGAGCCATCGCATCCGCGTCCAGGGCGAGCGACGCACCCAGGGGCCCGATATCCGCATCACAAGGTGACGGAGCAGAGCGTAGATCCTGCTGCGATGAAACACCGTATTCGGGATCAGCCGTCGGCTTGAGGTGCGATACAACGTGGCCACTCCGGACAGGAGTCACCGTGGCCGGACCCGCTCCCAGGCAACGCCCTTCCACGGTACGCCGCTCGAACGCACGGCCGGTGGGGTGGGCAGAGCACAGCGTCCCCATCGGTTCTCCGGATTGCAGGGTGGGAATGAAGAGAACGGCGTGCCTTTCGATTTCGCCCATTTGGCGTTGCTAGCGAGGGTCGTCGATGGGCACGCTGCGCTTTGCCCGTCCCACCTTCTGGCCTTCTTTCTACCGGCATGATCGGATCACAGCTATCCGGCGTCCCGTCACCACTGCAATGGGGCCGGGCCGGCGCAGCCCAACCCGACGAGAGCAGGTGCAGGTGCCACAGGAACGCCTGCGGTTACACCCCGTGTCAGGATGGCGGGGGCGTCGCCAGGGACGGGACGGGAGGCGGCCCCTCCGGGAACAGCAGGGGCGCGAGTTCATGCAGGGCGCGGTTGTAGACCTCGCGCTTGAAGTAGACCACCTCTTCCAACGGTTGCCAGTAGTCCACCCAACGCCAGTCGTCGAACTCGGGCTTGGGCGACTCGTCGAGACAGATGTCGGAGGCCTCGCAACGCGCCCGCAACAGGAACCAGACCTGTTTCTGGCCGATGCACAGGGGGTGGCTGCGGCGGCGGATGTAGCGCTTGGGGAGGCGGTAACGCAACCAGCCCCGGGTACTGCCCAGGATCTCCACCTGCCCCGGAAGCAGGCCCACCTCCTCCCGCAATTCCCGGTACATGGCCTCTTGCGAGGTCTCGCGGCGCTTGATGCCGCCCTGGGGGAACTGCCAGGCATCCTGACCAATACGCCGCCCCCAGAAGAGCTTGCGCTCGGGGTTACAGATAATGATCCCGACGTTGGCCCGGAAGCCGTCTCTGTCGATCAAGGTGGAAGTCCTCTTACGCTCTTTATAATAATCGGCAGGGCGTCGAAAACGGGGTCTTCAACATCCTGTCAGGGGCAGTGACCGCCGGCCGCCCCCCTTCCGCCCGACCTTTGGATTCTTCCATACCCTGGATGCCAGCGGCAAGGGGCCTGATCGGCCGTTTTTCTGCTAAGCTTGCCGTCGTCCCTCGTCCAGCCCTGCCCACCATGCCGCTCGCCCTCTTCGACCTCGACAACACTCTGCTGGCGGGTGACTCCGACTACCTCTGGGGCCTGTTCCTGGGGGAGCGCGGGATCGTCGATACCGAGACCTACGTGCGCGAGAACGAGCGCTTCTACCGGGAGTACCGCGAGGGCCGCCTGGACATCCACGAGTTCCTGCGCTTCTCCCTCGCGCCCCTGGCCGGCCACCCGCCGGCGCGCCTGCGGGCCTGGCGCGAGGCCTTCGTGGCGGAGAAGATCGAGCCCATCCTCCTGCCCGCGGGCCGCCGCCTGATCGAGCGACATCGCCGCCGGGGCGACATTCCGGTCATCATCACCGCCACCAACGCCTTCGTCACCCGCCCCATCGCCGATCGCCTGGGGGTGCGGGAACTCATCGCCACCGAGCCCGAGTTCCGGGACGGCCGCTACACCGGGGCGGTGGCGGGCATCCCCTGTTTCCAGGAAGGCAAGGTCCAGCGCCTGCGACAATGGCTGGACGAACGCGGCCTGGATCTCGAGGCGAGCTGGTTCTACAGCGATTCCCACAACGACCTGCCGCTGCTCGAACGGGTCACCCACCCCGTGGCGGTGGACCCGGACGACACCCTCGCGGCCGAGGCCCGGCGGCGTGGCTGGCCGGTGCTTTCCCTGCGCACTTGAGATGTCTCCCGCGAGGCTGCTCGGCCTGCTCGCCCTGTTCGCCCTGGCCGCCCTGCTCCTGGCCCTGGACTGGGGCAGCCATCCGGACGGGCTGCGCCAATGGCTCGACGGCGATCCCCTGGCCCACACCCTGGTCCTGGAGCTGCGTCTGCCGCGCGCCCTCGGCGCCTTCGCCGTGGGCGGTCTCCTGGCCCTGGCCGGGGTGGTCATGCAGGTGCTGTTGCGCAATCCCCTGGGTGACCCCTATGTCCTGGGGGTCTCGGGTGGTGCCGGGCTGGGCGCCCTGCTGGCCCTGTGGTGGGCCCTGCCGGCGGCCTGGACCGCGGCGGCGGCCTGCGCCGGCGCCCTCGTCTCCATGCTCCTGGTGTTCGCCCTCGCGGCACGCGGTGGCTGGGGGGCGACGCGGCTGCTGCTCACCGGGGTGATCCTGGCCTCGGGCTGGACCGCGCTGCTGACCCTGGTCCTGGCCCTGGCCCCGGCCGCGCGCCTCCCGGGGATGCTGTTCTGGCTCATGGGCGACCTCTCCGACCCCGGCGATACGGGGCCGGCCTGGGGAGTCCTCCTAGGCGGCCTCGCCCTGGCCCTGGCCCTGGCGCGGCCCCTCGACCTGCTGCTGCGCGGCGAGGCCCAGGCCGCCGTCCTGGGGGTGGACGTGAGCCGCCTGCACCGCGGCCTGTTCCTGCTCGGCTCCCTGCTCACCGCCGCCGCCGTGACCCAGGCCGGGGGGATCGGTTTCGTGGGCCTGGTGGTGCCCCATCTGGCACGCCTGGCCGGGGCCACCGCCCACCGCCTGCTGATCCCGGCCGCGGTCCTCCTCGGCGGCGGCCTGCTGGTGCTGGCCGACACCCTGGCGCGCACCCTCCTCGCCCCCCGCCAACTGCCGGTGGGGGTGATCACCGCCGGGCTCGGCGTGCCCCTGTTCCTGTGGTTGCTGAACCGTCGGCCGCGCCCATGAGCCCCCTGTTGAGCACCCATGGACTGACCCTGGAACGGGGCGGCAGGGTCCTGTTCCAGGCCCTGGATCTGCGCATCGAGGCGGGCCAGTGCTGGGGCCTTCTGGGTCGCAACGGCGCGGGCAAGACCAGTCTGCTGCTCACCCTGAGCGGCCTGCTCCCGGCCGGCGCCGGTGAGATCCGCCTCGCCGGGCGCCCCCTGGCGACGATGGACGCCCGCGCCCGCGCGCGCCGGCTGGGGATGCTCCTGGCCGAACAGCCAGCCGAGTTCCCCCTGCCGCTGCGGGAGGCGGTGATCGCCGGCCGCCATCCCCACCTGCCGCCCTGGCGGGCGCCGGGCCCCGACGACCGCCGACGCGCCCTCGCGGCCATCGAACGGGTGGCCCTCGGCGGCCGGGAGGGCCACAACGTTCAGACCCTGTCGTCCGGGGAACGCCAGCGGGCGGCCCTCGCCACCCTCCTTGTCCAGGACCCGCCCCTGCTGCTCTTGGACGAGCCCACCAGCCATCAGGATCCGCGCGAACAGGAACGGGTGCTGGGCCTGATCCGGGGCCTGACCCGGCGCGGACGGGGGGCGCTCATGAGTCTGCACGACCCCAACCAGGCCCTGCGCTGCTGTACCCACCTGCTATTGTTGGATGGAGGACGCACCCGGGCCGGAGCGGTAGGGGATCTCGGGAGCGCCGCCCATCTCTCGGAACTCTATGCCTTGAAACTGCACCCTGTCGGGGGAGGGCCGCCCCCCCTGCTCATCCCGGAGGACGGACCATGCCCTTGAAACGACAGCTATTCTTCATCTTCCTGGCGGTCCTGGTGGGGGCCCTGTGGTGGCTCTCGCGCCAGCCCGGCCCCAAGCCGGACACCCACAGCTACACCCCCATCCAACACATTGAGCGCATCGAGGCGGCACGCCGGAAGGCCGCCCCGGCGCCCTGAGGTCCCCATGGCATTCTTCGACTTCCCCGCCCAGGCGCGTGAGCTGCGCCACTATCATGCCCTCAGTAAGCACCGCCCCGAGGCCTACGCCCCGGGCCCCGGACGCCTGGACTGGGCCACCCAGCCGGATCCCTTCCGGCGTTATCCGGGCGCGCCCGAGATCCCCCTGCCACTGGCCGGGGACCACCTGGAGACCCCGTGGAACGCCCTCTTCCGACCCGGAGAGACAGCCGCGGCCCCCATGGATCGCGCCCACATCGGCACGCTCCTGGAGATCAGCCTCGGGCTCTCGGCCTGGAAGCGCCTCGGCAGCCAACGCTGGGCCCTGCGCTGCAACCCCTCCAGCGGCAACCTCCATCCCAGCGAGGGCTGGATCGCCTGCCCCGCACTGCCGGACCTGGACCCCGGGCTGTATCACTACGCCCCCCGCGAACACCTCCTGGAACGACGCGCCCGGCGCCGCGATCCACCCGTGGCCTTCGCCGGCAACCTCCTCTTCGGCCTCTCCAGCATCCCCTGGCGGGAGGCCTGGAAATACGGCGCCCGCGCCTTCCGTTACTGCCAGTTGGACGCCGGCCACGCCCTCGCCGCGCTGAGCTATGCGGCCAGGGCCTTGGGCTGGGAGGCCCGCCTCCTCACCTGTCCGGGCGACGGCGAACTGGCGCGCTGGTTGGGCCTGAACCGCAACGACGACTACCGGGACGCGGAACCCGAGTTCCCCGAATTCGCCCTCGCCCTGGGGCCCGATCCGGAACACCTGGATCCGTCGCCCCTGCTGACCCCCGGGGCTGCCACCGCCTGGTCCGGCCAGGCCAGCCGCCTGAGCCCGGAGACCCGCCCCTGGCCGGCCATCGAGCAGGCCCTGAGCGGCAGCCGCAAACCACCGACCGTGCCGCTGGCCGATCCCGACGTCCGCCCCTGGCCCGCCCTGAGCCCGCTCCCCGACGCCCCCCACGCCGCCGATCTGATCCGCCAGAGGCGCAGCGCCCAGGCCTACGATCCCGAAGGGCGCCTGCCCGCCGCGGCCCTGTTCCGCCTTCTCGACGCCCTCCTGCCCCGGCGCCAGGCACCTCCCTGGAACGCCCTGCCCTGGCCGCCACGGGTCCATCCCCTGGTATTCGTTCACCGGGTCGAGGGGTTGGCCGCCGGACTCTATGCCCTGCCCCGCTCCACTGCCGGCGAACAGGCCCTGCGCCGGCGCCTGGACCCCGGCCTCCTCTGGCAGCGGGTCGGCACCGCGCCGCGGCACCTGCCCCTATACCTCCTACGGCCGGGCGACACCCGCCAGGCCAGTGGCTTCATCGCCTGTCATCAGGCCATCGCCGCCGACGGCTGCGTGGCCTTCGCCCTGCCCGCCGACCTGGAGGAACTGGACGAGGGTCCCTGGCTCTATCGCCACGCCTTCTGGGAGGCGGGGATGATCGGCCAGGTGCTGTACCTGGAGGCGGAGGCGGCCGGTTACCGCGGCACCGGCATCGGTTGTTTCTTCGACGACCTCCTCCATCGTCTGGTGGGCCTGGACCCCGAGGGCCCCTGGCAGGACCTCTATCACTTCACCCTCGGGCGGCCGCTCAACGACACCCGCCTCGAGACCCTCCCGCCCTACGCCCACCGGGAGCCCTGAATGGCCCCCCTGCGCGTCCTCTACCGCCTCGCCCTGCTGGGCCTGCACATCGCCTGGGCGCTCGCCTTCGTCGTCCTGTGCGCACTCGCCGGGCGGCGCCCGCCGCCGGCCCTGGTGAGCTGTTGGCACCGCTGGGCCTGCCGCATCCTCGGGGTGCGGGTGCGGGTGGAGGGGCGGCCCGCGCCGATGCCCGTGCTCATGGCCGCCAACCATGTCTCCTGGCTCGACATCCCGGTGCTCGGCGGACTCGCCCCGGTGGCCTTCCTGGCCAAGGCCGAGATCCGCCGTTGGCCCCTGGTGGGCCGGCTCGCCAGCGCTGCCGGCACCCTCTACATCGAACGCGGACGCCACCATGCCTCCGCGGTGGCCGCGGCCATGGCGGCGCGTCTCGGCGAAGGTCGGGGGATCCTGTTCTTTCCCGAGGGGACCACCACCCGTGGCCCCGGGATACGCCGCTTTCTCTGGCCCCTGTTCCGGGCCGCCGTGGACGCCGGGACACCGGTCCAGCCGGTGGCCCTGCGCTATCTGGAAGACGGTCGCATCAGCCCCCATGCCCCCTTCGTGGGCGACGCGAACCTCCTTCCCCACGCCCTGGCGATTCTCGCCCGGCCGGGGATCGAGGCCAGGGTACGCTTCCTTGCGCCCATTCGTGGAGGGGATGCCCGGGCGCTCTCCACCGCCGCCCATGCCGCCGTGGCCGAGGCATTGAGCGATGGCGACCAAACCCCGCCTTGAGAAGCAATACCGTTTTTGCTATAAAGCGCTGCTTCGTTCCGTCCCGGCCCTGGGAGGGAACCCGGGAAATCCCAGCAGAGGTCTCGAATCATGTCCAAGGTATGTCAAGTGACCGGGAAGCGGCCGATGGCCGGAAACAACGTGTCTCACGCCCACAACAAGACCCGGCGCAGGTTCCTGCCCAATCTGCACTACCATCGTTTCTGGGTGGAGAGCGAGAACCGTTGGGTGCGCCTGCGGGTCTCCACCAAGGGAATGCGCATCATCGACAAGAAGGGCATCGACACGGTGCTCGCGGAACTACGCGAACGCGGCGAAAAGGTCTGAGCGAGGAGAACGGAACATGGCTAAGGCGGCAAGAGACAAGATCAAACTGGTGTCCAGCGCGGGCACCGGGCATTTCTACACCACCACCAAGAACAAGAAGAACAATCCGGCCAAGCTGGAGTTCAAGAAATACGACCCCGTGGCGCGCAAGCACGTGCTGTACAAGGAGGCCAAGATCAAGTAGCCCTCACGGCGCCCGCGCCCTTCATCCTCCGGGCCGGGGCGGGCGCCCGGGATCTTCTTCCAGGAGCACCACGGCCAGGGCGGCTATCCCTTCGCCGCGGCCGGTGAATCCCAGGCCTTCGCTGGTGGTGGCCTTGACGTTGACCCGCTGCGGGGCCAGACCCAGGTCCCCGGCCAGGATGGCGCGCATCGCACCGATGTAGGGCGCCATGCGCGGCCGCTGGGCCACCAGGGTGAGGTCGGCATTGTGCGCCCGCAGCCCCCGCCCTTGCAGACGCGCCATCACCTCCCGCAACAACACCCGGCTGTCGATGCCGGCATAGACGGGATCGTCGTCGGGGAAGAGGCCGCCGATGTCGCCCATCCCCGCCGCGCCGAGGAGGGCGTCCACCAGGGCGTGGATGGCCACGTCGCCGTCGGAATGGGCCTCGAGGCCCTGCTCGTGGGGGATCCGCACCCCCGCCAGGACGACGTGATCCCCCGGACCGAAGGCGTGGACGTCGAACCCCTGACCGATCAGCATGGCCGCCTCCCCCGCCGCGTCAGAAAGAACTCCGCCAAGGCGAGATCGCCGGGATGGGTGAGTTTGATGTTGTCGGGACGCCCCTGGACCAGGCGCGGGCGCCAGCCGGCCCGCTCCATGGCGGCGGCCTCGTCGGTGGGCGGGACGCCCTCGGCGATGGCCTCGTCCAAGGCGCGTTGCAGGGGCGCGAACCGGAAGGCCTGGGGGGTGAAGGCGCGCCACAGGGCGGAACGGTCCACCGTCGCGGCCACGTCCCCACCGGCGTCGGCGCGTTTGAGGGTGTCGGCCACGGGGACCGCCAGCAGGCCGCCGGCCGGGTGTTCCGCCACCTCCGCCAGCAACCGATCGATGTCGCCCACGCACAGACAGGGCCGGGCGGCATCATGCACCAGCACCCAGTCGTCGGGGGCGGCCCGCACCGCCAGGGCCTCCAGGGCGTTGGCCACCGAGTGGGCACGTTCGGCGCCCCCGGGCACCACCTCCACCCGGGGATCCCCGGCATGGCGGGTACGCGGCCACCACGGATCGCCGGCGGCCAGCGTCACCACCAGGCGCGCGATCCGTGGATGGTCCAGGAGGGCGCCCAGGGCATGGTCGATCACCCGCGCCCCGGCCAGTTCGAGATATTGCTTGGGGATCTCCCCGCCCATGCGCCGACCGACACCCGCGGCGGGCACGATGGCCCAGACCCGGGCATTCAAGGCCGATCCCCCCGGGCGGCGGGCACCACCTGGAAATAGACCTCGCCCTCGCGGATCAGGCCGAGGTCGCGGCGCGCCCGTTCTTCGAGCGCCTGGCCCTCTCCCCGCAGTTCCCGGACCTCGGCCCGCAAACGCCGGTTGCGCTCACGCAGACGCGTGAGTTCCACCTCGCGGCTGGCGATCTGGGTGCGCAGGCGATGCCACTCGGCGAGGCTCCCCGGGCCCACCCACAGGCGGTATTGGAGCCAGATCAGGAGCACCAGCAACACCACCAGGAGCCAACGCATGAGAGGGCCTGGGACACGCCCTCAGAGATGGGCGAAGGCGCCGCGGCCGGCATAGACGGCGTCGCCGCCCAACTGGTCCTCGATGCGCATGAGCTGGTTGTACTTGGCCACCCGGTCGGAGCGGGACAGGGAACCGGTCTTGATCTGACCGCAGCCGGTGGCCACCGCCAGGTCGGCGATGGTGGTGTCCTCGGTCTCTCCGGAACGGTGGGAGACCACCGCGGTCCAGCCCGCGTCGCGGGCCATGGCGATGGCCTCCAGGGTCTCGGTGAGGGTACCGATCTGGTTGACCTTGATGAGGATGGCGTTGCCCGCCCCTTCGCGGATACCCCGCTCCAGGATGCGGGTGTTGGTGACGAAGATGTCGTCGCCCACCAACTGCACCCGGTCACCCAGGCGCTCGCTGAGGAGCCGCCAGCCGGCCCAGTCGTCCTCGGCCATGCCGTCCTCCACGCTGAGGATGGGATACTGGTCCACCCAGGCGGCGATGAAGTCCACCAGGGCGGCCGAATCCAGGCTGCGGCCTTCCGCCTGCAGGTGATATCTGCCCTCGCGGTAGAACTCCGAGCTGGCCAGATCCAGCCCCAGCCAGATGTCCTCGCCGGCCTTGAAGCCGGCCTGGGCGATGGCCTCCAGGATGGCGTCGATGGCGGCCTGATTGGAGGGCAGATCGGGGGCGAAGCCGCCCTCGTCGCCCACGGTGGTGGCCAGGCCCTTGCCGGCGAGGACCGATTTCAGGGCGTGGAAGACCTCGGCCCCATAACGCACCGCCTCACGCAGGCTGGGGGCACCCACCGGGAGCACCATGAATTCCTGCACGTCCACGCTGTTGGAGGCGTGGGCGCCGCCGTTGAGGATATTCATCTGCGGCACGGGCAGGCGGCGGGGGGCATCGCCCAGGGACTGGTACAGGGCCACCCCCCGCTCCTGGGCGGCGGCGTGGGCGGCGGCGAGGGAGACGGCGAGGAGGGCGTTGGCGCCGAGGCGGGCCTTGTTGTCGGTGCCGTCCAGTTCGATCATGCGCCGATCGAGGGCCTCCTGCCCGCCGACCTCCATGCCGCGCAGGGCCTCCCGGATCTCGCCCTCGACATGGGAGACGGCCTTGAGCACGCCCTTGCCGCCATAGCGGGCCGGATCGCCGTCACGCAGTTCCAAGGCCTCGCGGCTGCCGGTGGAGGCCCCCGACGGGACCGCGGCCCGGCCCAGGGCGCCGTCGGCGGTGATGACATCGGCCTCGACGGTGGGATTGCCACGGGAGTCCAGGATCTCCCGGGCACGAATATCGACGATCTCAGACATTGGAGTCTCCAACAAAGACGGGGTGATGGGGTGACAGGCCCGGCCCGTTCGTCGCCGTCGAACCCCGGCGACCCATCCCCTCGCACGGGAAGCGGGCCCGGGCGAAGGCAAACCGGTGAACGGAAAGCCTATGCCTGCCCGGCTACAGTCTGCTCCAGGAGTTCCGACCGCTTGACCTCCCGGTCGATGGCGGTCAGGGTCTCCAACAGGGGCCTCATGAGGTCCAGGGGCCAGGAATTGGGGCCATCGCTCAGGGCCCGCCCGGGATCGGGGTGGGTCTCCATGAACAGGCCCGAGATTCCGGCCGCCACCGCCGCCCGCGCCAGCACCGGCACGTGCTCGCGCTGGCCGCCGGAACGGTCGCCCCGGCCACCCGGCAACTGCACGCTGTGGGTGGCGTCGAACACCACCGGACAACCGCTGTCGCGCATGACCGCGAGGGCGCGCATGTCGGCCACCAGGTTGTTGTAGCCGAAGCTCACCCCCCGCTCACACACCATCAGGGCCTCGTTGCCGGCGGCACGGGCCTTGGCCACCACCTGGGCCATGTCCCACGGGGCCAGGAACTGGCCCTTCTTGAGATTGACCGGCCGGCCCTGGGCCGCCACCCGCTGGATGAAGTCGGTCTGGCGACAGAGGAAGGCGGGGGTCTGGAACACGTCCACCACCGCCGCCACCTCGTCCAGGGGGGTGTCTTCGTGCACATCGGTGAGTACCGGCACGCCCACCTGGGCGCGCACCGCCTCGAGGATACGCAGGCCGGCCTCCAGCCCGGGGCCGCGGAAACTCCGGTGGGAGGAGCGGTTGGCCTTGTCGAAGGAGGCCTTGAAGACGAAGGGCATGCCGAGTCCGGTGGTGACCTCGGCGAGGGCGGCGGCGGTCTCGACCACCAGGCCGCGACTCTCGATCACGCAGGGACCGGCGATCAGGAACAGGGGCCGGTCGAGCCCGACCTCGAAACCGCACAGCCTCATTCGCCGGCCTCTCCCAGGGTCCGGCGGCGCGCCTCGCGATGGCGGCGGGCCGCCTCCACGAAGCCGTTGAACAAGGGATGACCCTCGCGCGGCTTGGAGGTGAACTCCGGATGGAACTGACAGGCCAGAAACCAAGGGTGTTCCGGGATCTCCACGATCTCCACCAGACGGTTGCCGGGGGACCAGCCGGTGAGGCTCAGGCCGGCCCGGCGCAGGTCGTCCAGATAGCCGTTGTTGAATTCGTAACGGTGGCGATGGCGCTCGCGGATGGTGGCCCGGCCATACAGGCGCCGCGCCAGGCTGCCCGGCTCCAGCAGGCACTCCTGGGCACCGAGACGCATGCTGCCGCCCAGGTCGGTGTCCTCGCTGCGCACCTCCCGTTTGCCGGTGTCGGTGACCCATTCGGTGATGAGGGCGATCACCGGATGCTCCGTGTCCGGATCGAACTCGCTGCTGTGGGCACCCTTGAGGCCGGCCACGTGGCGGGCATATTCGATCACCGCCACCTGCATCCCCAGGCAGATGCCCAGATAGGGCACCCCGCGCTCGCGGGCGAAGCGGGCCGCCTCGATCATCCCCTCCACCCCGCGCTCGCCGAAGCCCCCCGGCACCAGGATGGCATCCGCCCCCTCCAGGCAGCCCGTGCCCTCCTCCTCGATGCGTTCCGAATCCAGATAGTCCACCCGCACCCGCATGTGGGTGTGGATCCCGGCGTGCACCAGGGCCTCGGACAGGGACTTGTAGGCCTCGGTGAGGTCCATGTACTTGCCCACCATGGCCACGGTCACCTCACCATCGGGGTGATCCAGCCCTTCCGTCACCTGTCGCCATTCGCCCAGATCCGCCGGCGGGACCTCCAGACCCAGTTGGCGCACCACGATCTCGTCCAGGCCCTGCTCGTGCAGCATCAAGGGGATGCGATAGATCGAATCGGCGTCCACCGCCGAGATCACGGCCTGTTCCGGGACATTGGTGAACAGGGCGATCTTGCGCCGCTCGGCCAGGGGGATCTCCTGCTCGGCGCGGCACAGGAGCACGTCGGGCTGGATGCCGATGGAACGCAGTTCCTTGACCGAATGCTGGGTGGGTTTGGTCTTGATCTCCCCCGAGACGCGGATGTAGGGCACCAGGGTCAGGTGCATGAACAGGGCGTTCTGGCGACCCAGTTCCACCCCCATCTGGCGGATGGCCTCCATGAAGGGCAGGGATTCGATATCACCCACGGTGCCGCCGATCTCCACCATGGCGATGTCGGCGTGATCGGCCCCCAGGCGGATGCTGTCCTTGATCTCGTCGGTGATGTGGGGGATCACCTGCACCGTCCGCCCGAGATAATCGCCGCGCCGCTCCTTGCGGATCACGCTCTCGTAGATCTGGCCGGTGGTGAAGTTGTTGTTGCGCCCCATGGTGGTGTGCAGGAAGCGCTCATAGTGGCCCAGATCCAGGTCGGTCTCGGCGCCGTCGTCGGTGACGAAGACCTCACCGTGCTGAAACGGGCTCATGGTCCCCGGATCCACGTTGATGTAGGGATCCAGCTTGATCATGGTGACCTCGAGGCCACGCGCCTCCAACAAGGCCCCCAGCGACGCCGAGGCGATACCCTTGCCCAACGACGATACCACGCCGCCGGTGATGAAGATGAATTTGGTCATGGGATCTGGACTGCCGGGCCGGGGACGGAAGACCCGGCTAAAGTAGCAGAAAGGCCCCAGCCCCTCAACGCGAAGGACGGACAGTCCGGGAGGCCTCGCGAGCCCTGGTTATGTCCACCCCTTTCTGCCATAATGTCGCAGGCATCGAGTTGATCGAAGCATGCGGCGTGTCGGGACACCCGGACACTCCAGCCCCATCGATTCGATGTACCGATGCACACGCCAGGCCGCTCGTACAGGGCCGGGTGCCGCTTTCCAAGCTCGCTTTTCAGGAGTGAACACTATGCACAAGTTTTTGAAGGCCGCTGGCGCCGCCGCCATTCTCGGTTCCGCTCTCAGCTTCACCGCTGCCCAGGCCTGGTGGGGCGGTCCCTGGGGCGGCCCCTGGGGTGATCGCGGCTGGGGTGACGACTGGCTGGGTGACGGCTGGGGTGACTTCAACATGTCCATGAGCGGCAGCGGCCACGGTTGGGGCCGTGGTTGGGACCGCGGCTACTATGGCTACGGCCCCTATTGGGGTGGCCCCTACGGTTGGGGTGGCCCCTACGGCTACCGTGGCTGGGGAGCCCCCTACGGCTATGGTGTCCCCGCCGCCCCGGCCGCCCCGGCAGCTCCCGCCAAGAAATAAGACGGCATCGTCAGACGAGACGGGCGCCCACCTTCACGGGGGCCCCGGAAGAAGACCGTGGCCCCTCGCGGGGCCACGGTTTTTTTTGCCCGGCTTTCTCTCGTCACAGGGTTGCTTCTCCAGGACTTCCCACGCCGCCACCGAGCCCATGGTTGATCCATATCAATCAACCCGGCAGAATGCGAAATTCGTCACGGGAGGCCTACTACAGTGCCCGAGAGAAAAGTCATTCCCCTCGACCAGATCAAGGTGGCCTGCAAGAACTGCAGTCTGGCCACGCTGTGCCTGCCCATCGGGCTCACCCCCGAGGACGTGGATCGACTCGACCAGATCGTGAAACGGGGTCGGCCCATGCATCGGGGCGACCAGCTTTTCGCGACGGGAGACCCCCTGCACAATCTCTTCGTGGTCAAGACCGGCTCCGTCAAGACCTATTGTCCGAGTACGGATGGCGGTGAACAGGTACTGGGCTTCCATCTCCCTGGGGAACTCATCGGCCTGGAGGCCATCCAGGACGGCTTCCACCATTGTGCCGCCAAGGTCCTGGAGACATCGGCCATTTGCGAGATCCCCTTCGACCGGCTGGAGGAACTCGGTACGCGGATCCCGTCCCTCCAGCATCAGCTGCTGCGGCTGTTGAGCAAGGAGATCGGCCACGACTCCGGGATGCTCCTGTTGCTCGGCAAGAAGAGCGCGGAAGAGCGGCTCGCGGCCTTCCTGCTCAGCCTCTCGACCCGCTACCGTCAACGCGGCCTCTCCCCGACGGACTTCTTCCTCAGCATGTCCCGCCACGAGATCGGCAATTATCTCGGCCTGGCGGTGGAAACCGTGAGCCGGCTGTTCACCCGTTTCCAGGAAGAAGGCCTGTTGGAGGTATCGCGCAAGCACGTCCAACTACGCGATCTCGACGGACTGCACGAACTCCTGGGCGAACACGAGCCCTATCTGAGACAAGCCGGGATAGCCATGAGGTCCTGAACAGGGACCGCAACGGTTTCAGCCGCCCGATCCAACGTGGCCACCCCATACAGGAGTCGTCGCGGCTGGAATCGCTCCTACGCGACGTTCTTCGACAGGAAGACACATATAACCATAAGTTTTGAATTGTTTTCCAGAGCACAGAGACCCATCTGTCTTCTCTTCACCTGCCCCCTGTCCTCCACTTCCCCTCGCCCCCGAATTCCGGTAGTTTCCGCCCATCCTCGCAGCCACAGCATCTCGGAGGCACCATGGGCTTTCTCCAGGACAAACAGATCCTCGTCACCGGCGTTGCCAGCAACAGGTCCATCGCCTGGGGTGTGGCCCAGGCGATGCATCGCGAAGGGGCCCGCCTGGCCTTCACCTATCAGGGCGACAAATTGGAGAAACGGGTACGTGACCTGGCGGCCAGGCTCGACTCGGAGCTGATCCTGCCCTGCGACGTGGGCGACGACGCACAGATCGAGGCGGTGTTCAGCGCCCTCGGGGAACGCTGGGACGGCCTCGACGGCATCGTCCACTCCATCGCCTTCGCCGGGCGGGAACAACTCGAAGGCGGTTATGTGGATGCGGTCACCCGCGAGGGCTTCCTCCAGGCCCACGAGATCAGCGCCTACAGCTTCGCCGCCCTGGCCAAGGCGGGACGCCGCCTGATGCAGGGACGCAACGCCGCCCTGGTGACCATGACCTATCTGGGCGCCGTGCGGGTGGTACCCAACTACAACGTCATGGGGGTGGCCAAGGCCAGCCTGGAGGCCAATATGCGTTATCTGGCCGCCGCCCTCGGCCCCGAAGGGATTCGCGTGAATGCGGTCTCCGCGGGTCCCATCCGCACCCTGGCGGCGGCCGGGATCGGCGATTTCCGCAACATGCTCAAATACGTGGAGGAACGGGCCCCTCTGCGCCGCAACGTGGGTATCGAAGAGGTGGGCAATGCCGCCGCCTTCCTCTGTTCCGATCTGGCCGCCGGCATCACCGGCGACGTGCTCTACGTGGATTCCGGCTATCACATCCTGGGCATGGCCTGAGGCGAAGGGCTATACTCCGGGCAGGATTCATGTCGGAACCGAATCGAATGTCGTTCTTCGATACCCTCGCCTACGCGAAAAAACTGCAACAGGCCGGAGTCACTCCGGAGCAGGCGGAGGTGCAGGCCGAGGCCCTCAAGGACGTGATCGAAGGTCAGGCGGTGACCCTCGCCACCAAACAAGACCTGGACCAGGCCGTGTTCATGCTGCACCAGGATTTCGAACGGCTGGCCGACTCCACCCAACAGGACGGCCAGCGCCTCGAAGCCAAGATCGATCAGACGGCCGCTGCCAGTAAACGAGATTCCGAGGCCCTGACCGAATCCACCCAACAGGAGTTCCAGCGCCTCGACACCAAGATCGACCAATTGGGGGAAAAGACCGAGGCGGACATCGCCCGTTGCGCGAACGAGCTGCGCAAGGAAATGGCCGAAATGAAGGTGGATATCATCAAATGGAACCTGGCGTCCATGGTCGCCCTCGCCGGTCTCATGCTGGTCATCCTCAAGCTCACCTGAACCGACACCTACGCAGGAGTCCCCATGCTCGAGATCCGAATCCATGGCCGCGGCGGCCAGGGCAATGTGGTGGCGGCCTATCTGCTCGCCACCGCCGCCATCGGCGAGGGCCGCCATGCCCAGGCCTTCCCCGCCTTCGGCGCGGAACGACGCGGCGCCCCCGTGGCCGCCTTCGTGCGTATCGCCGCACACCCCATCCACCGCCGCGACCAGGTCCGCAGCCCCGATTTCCTCATCATCCAGGACCAGACCCTGGTCCATGTCCCGGGCGTCACCACCGGCCTGAAACCGGGGGGTGGCATCCTGGTCAACAGCGAGCGCCCGGCGGCGGAACTCGGTCTCGACCCGGGATTCGTCACCCTGACCCTGCCGGCCACCCGCCTGGCCCAGGAATACCTCGGCCGCCCCGTACCCAATACCGCGCTGCTGGCGGCCTTCCTCTCCCTCACCGGGGCGCTGCCCCTGGAGGCCTTGATCGAGGCCCTGGCACAACGCTTCAAGGGCGACATCCTGGAACGCAACCGCAAGCTGGTGGAGGCCGCAGCCCATGAGGTCCCGGCCGGCGCCTGGAAGGAGGACGAAGATGCCCGCAGCGCTTGAAGGTTCCCAGGCCATCGCCCGGGCGGTGGCCCTGTGCCGCCCTCAGGTGGTCGCCGCCTATCCCATCACCCCCCAGACCCACATCGTGGAGAACATCTCCAAACTGGTGGCCGACGGCCGCTTCGATTGCGAACTGGTGAGCGTGGAGAGCGAGTTCTCCGCCGCCTCCGTGGTCCTGGGCGCGGCCGCGGCCGGGGCGCGGGCCTACACCGCCAGTTCCTCCCAGGGGATCCTGCTCATGACCGAGGTGCTGTACGACATCTCGGGCATGCGCATCCCCCTGGTGCTCACCTGCGCCAACCGCGCCGTGTCCGCCCCCCTCAACATCTGGAACGATCAGCAGGACGCCATGGCGGTACGCGACTCGGGCTGGATCATGCTGTTCTGCGCCGACAACCAGGAGGCGGTGGACACCACCGTACAGGCCTTCCGCATCGCCGAGCGTACCGAGCTGCCGGTGATGGTGTGCGTGGACGGCTTCACCCTCACCCACACCCTGGAACCCATCGACCTGCCCAGCCAGGAGGATGTGGACGCCTTCCTGCCGCCGTTCGAATTCGAGCGCCGCCTGGATCCGGCCCGGCCCATCAGCCAGGGCACCCTGGTCTCCCCCGAATGGTTCCCGGAGGTGCGGCACGCCAACTACCAGGCCCTGCTGGCCGCCGAGGCCGAGATCGAGGCCGCGGCCCGCGACTGGGCGGGACTCGTCGGCCGCGAGACCGGCGCCCTGGTGGAGGCGGACGGGCCCGGGGAGGCACGTACCGGGGTGCTCTGCATGGGCTCCATCCACGGCACCCTGGAGGCGGCCCGCGCCGCGGCGCCGGACCTGGAGCCCGTGCGCCTGATCCGGCTGCGCTGCTTCCGCCCCCTGCCCCTGGCCGCCATCGAGGCGGCCTGCGCCGGACTCGATCGCCTGATCGTCCTGGAGCGTGCCATCGCCCCCGGCCTGGGAGGGGTGCTCACCACCGAGTTGAGGGCCTTCTTCGCCGACCGTGCCGACGCCCCCCGGATCTACGGTTTCGCCGTGGGCCTGGGTGGCCGGGACGTCCCCCTGGAGACCCTGGGCCGCGCCCTCGCCTCCAGCGCCGCCGACAACCCGAGACACTTCGCCGTCCTTGACCTGGAACCCGAAAAGCTGCCCGAGGAGGACCGCTGATGGACCACCAATGCCCCGACCCGGACCGCCTGCGCCTACGTCAGCCGCGCTTCCAGGGCCTCACCTCGGGCCACCGCGCCTGCGCCGGCTGCGGCGCCGCCATCACTGCCCGTCTGGTGCTGGAGGCCACTGGTCCGGACGTCCTGGTGGCCAATGCCACCGGCTGCCTGGAGGTCTTCTCCACCCCCTGGCCGGAATCGGCCTGGCGGGTCCCCTGGATCCACTCCCTGTTCGAGAACGCCGGCTCCGTGGCCGCCGGTATGGAGGCCGCCCTCAAGGCCCAGGGCCGCGACACCAAGGTGATCGCCTTCGGTGGTGACGGCGGCACCTTCGACATCGGCTTCCGCGCCCTCTCCGGGATGTTGGAGCGCTATCACAATGTCCTCTATGTCTGTTACGACAACGAGGCCTACATGAACACCGGGGTCCAGCGCTCCAGTTCCACCCCCCATGCCGCGCGCACCACCACCTCGCCACCGGGCAAGGCGCGCATGGGCAAGCGCCATCTCAAGAAAGACATCCTCTCCATCGTCGCGGCGCATCACATCCCCTATGCCGCCACCGCCTCGGTGGCCTATCCGCCCGACCTGCGCAAGAAGGTCCGCCGCGCCCTGGCCATCGAAGGACCCACCTTCCTGCACGTACACTCACCCTGTCCCCTGGGCTGGGGGCACGACGGCGCGCTGAGTATCGAGATCGCGCGCCTGGCGGTGGAGACCGGCATGTTCCCCCTCATCGAATTGGAGCGCGGCGGCGTGACCGGGGTGATGCCCATCCGCAACCCCCGCCCGGTGGCCGAATACCTGCGTCGCCAGGCCCGCTTTCGCCACCTGTTCCAAGACGACGCCAAGGCCCGCGAGGAACTGGAGCACCTCCAGGCCATCGCCGACCACAACATCGAATTCTATGGCCTCACCGGCCATGGCCCGGACGCCCTGGATACCGAGGGGGCGGATACCGCCCACCGCGGCGGCATGAGATGGGCCTGACCGGAGGATGAAGCAATCATGAGCACCCAAATCACCCGCGGCGCCTACGCCCTGCCCGGCACCGCTCTGGCCTTCAAGACCGGCACCTGGCGCACCCAGCGGCCCCGCCACCTGCATAGCCCGGCCCCCTGCCACGGCGCCTGTCCCGCCGGCGAAGACGCCCAGGCCTATCTCGCCCTGGTGGAGGAAGAGGACTTCCACGCCGCCTGGCAGACCATCGTCCAGGCCAACCCCATCCCTTCGGTGACCGGCCGGGTCTGCCATCACCCCTGTGAGGCGGCCTGCAATCGCGGCCGCTACGACAGCCCCATCGCCATCCATCACGTCGAGCGCTTCCTCGGCGATCAGGCCTTGCGCGAAGGCTGGGACTATCCGCTGAGTCCACCCCCCGCCGAGGCCCCGCGCATCGGTGTGGTGGGCGCCGGGCCGGCAGGCCTCGCCTGCGCCTATCATCTGATCCGTCTCGGGCTGAACGTGGATCTGTTCGAGGCCCTGCCCCTGGCCGGAGGCCTGCTGCGTACCGCCATTCCCGAATACCGCCTGCCCAAGGACACCCTCGATCGGGAAATCGAACGCCTGCTGGCCACCGGTATCCGCTTCCGTCCCAATCACCGCCTGGGCCGCGACCTCTCGCTGGACGAACTGCGTCAGGACTACCCCGCCCTGTTCCTCGGCCTGGGCACCCAGCGCAGCCGTCCCTGGAGTATCGACGGGGCGACTCCGAGCGACCTTCGCGAGGGCCTCGACCTGCTCCAGGAATACCTGGAGATGGGGCGGATACCGGAATGGCGCAGCGTGGCCGTGATCGGCGCCGGCAACACCGCCATCGACCTCGCGCGGGTGCTCAAGCGCGCCGGGGTGGAGGAGGTGCACGTGATCTCCCACAAGGCCATACCCGCCCCCGACGTGCCCCCGGAGGACCGGATGCCGGCCATCGAACGGGAGATCCGTCAGGCCCTGGAAGAGGGCGTGCGGATCCACGAGCATCGTGGGGTGCAACGCCTGCTGCTGCGGGGCGAGCGGGTGATCGGGGTGGAGATGGTGCATATGAAGAAGCTGCCCGACCCCTCGGGCCGCCTGCGCCGGATCGCCTTCGAGGGCACCGAGACCCTGCTCCACGTGGAGCAGGTGATCCCCGCCATCGGCCAGATCATGGATCCGGAGGGCATCGAGCCCCTGCTCAACCGCTGGGGCTTTCTCGGTGGCGACCGCTGGGGCGCGATCCCCGACCAGGCGGGCCTGTTCACCGGGGGTGACGCCCGCGGCGACCACGGCATGGTGAGCGAGGCCGTGGGCGATGGCCGCCTTGCCGCCGAGGCCATCCAGGCATTGCTCTCCAGGCGTTCTCTGGAGCCCCCCGAGGAACGCACACCCCTCGCCTTCGAGCACCTCAACCTGCATTACTTCGAGCCGGGGCAACGTCCCGAGCCCGCCTTGTTGCCTGTCGAGGAGCGCACTGGATTCCAGGAGGTGGAGGGTGTCCTGGCGCGTTCCCAGGTCCATGCCGAGGGCGTACGCTGTTTCTCCTGCGGCGAATGCATGGCCTGCGACAACTGCTGGACCCTGTGTCCGGACTCCGCGGTGCTCAAGGCCAGGGAGCGCTGTCAGGACGGCAGCCACTACGTCTTCGACTACGACTACTGCAAGGGTTGCGGGCTCTGTGCCGAGGAATGCCCCTGCGGTTACATCGAGATGGTGGCGGAAGGATAGCCGCCGGTACAGGCCTGCGGCGACCCCTATCAGGACCACGTCATCCAACCACTCAAGTCATTGAAAACCGCGCCAGTGGCCTTCCCTGAAAATGTCTGCGGCAGGGATGCCGCAGTCAAGCCTACAGGGAGGTATTCACGGCGTTTTTCAGGGAA
>JALSSC010000071.1 GCA_026984455.1 Chromatiaceae bacterium | reverse complement strand
AGATCGTTCATTCCTTGCGCAGTCCGCGCGATCCCCTATATAATCATTCGGATTCATGCGGCGGAGGTCGGGTGCCTAGGGCATCATCGCCGATGGGAACCCCAGGTAGTGGGGTTTTTTTATTGGCTGAGCCGGGTCTCCGATCCGCTCACTTCAGGATGGGCCTCAGGCCCATTTTTTGTTTGCGGTGGATCTATGCATAGGGCGCCCGAGACAGTGACTGAAGTGATCCGTGGCCCGGTGGAGGCCATGGGTTACGAGTTGGTGGGCGTCGAACTCTTTCCCCGGGGGGGAGGGCTGCTGTTGCGCGTGTATATCGACAGGGAAGGAGGGATCACCCTGGACGATTGCACGGCGGTTAGCCATCAACTGATCGGGGTGCTGAACGTGGACGACCCGATCCAGGCCAGTTATGAGCTGGAGGTCTCCTCGCCGGGTCTGGACCGGCCGCTTTTCGACCGGGTTCATTTCGACCGTTTTCGCGGTCGGCGGGCGCGGGTCGAATTGCGCGCGCCTATGGACGGGCGGAGGCGGTTCAAAGGGATCTTGATGGGCGTCGAAGATGACGATCTGCTGTTGGAAGACGAGTCGGGATGCCGGAGGATTCCTCTGGGTCAGGTGGCCAAGGCCCGTCTGGAACCCGAATATTGAATTGGGGTGACGAGAACGCGATGAGCAAAGAAATCCTGTTGGTGGTGGATGCCGTGTCCAACGAGAAAGACGTGGACAAGGAGATCATCTTCCAGGCCTTGGAGGCGGCCTTGGCGTCCGCCACGCGCAAGAAGCACGGCGGCGATATCGAGGTGCGGGTGGCCATCGATCGCACGACCGGGGATTACGAGACCTTCCGTCGCTGGGAGGTGGTCGAGCCCGGCGAAGAGGGCGTGTTGGAGGCACCTGAGCGTCAGATCACCCTGGAGGCCGCACGTGAACTCGAACCCGGGCGGGACATCCAGGTCGGTGATTTCATCGAGGAACCGATGGCGTCGGAGGCCTTCGGCCGCATCGCTGCCCAAACGGCCAAACAGGTGATCGTGCAGAAGGTGCGCGAAGCGGAGCGGGCCAAGGTGGTAGAGGCCTACATGGAGCGCAAGGGCGAGTTGGTCACTGGTATCGTCAAGCGGGTGGACCGTGGCAATGTGATCCTCGACCTCGGTGGCAATGCCGAGGCGGTGATCTTTCGCGAAAAGCTCATCCCACGCGAATCGGTACGGGCCGGTGACCGTCTGCGTGGCTATCTCTATGACGTACGTCCCGAGCCCAAGGGTCCCCAGTTGTTCGTCTCCCGCACCGCCCCCGAGTTGATCGTGGAGCTGTTCAAGATCGAGGTCCCGGAGGTGGGCGAGGGGATCATCGAGATCCTGGGCGCGGCGCGTGATCCCGGTCAGCGGGCCAAGATCGCGGTGCGCAGCAGTGACTCGCGCATCGACCCGGTGGGTGCCTGCGTGGGCATGCGGGGGTCGCGAGTCCAGGCCGTATCCAACGAACTCCACGGCGAACGCGTAGACATCATCCTGTGGAACGAGAATCTGGCCCAGTTCGTCATCAATGCCATGCAGCCGGCCGACGTGCTCTCCATCGTCATCGACGAGGATGCCCATGTGATCGATGTCGCCGTGGCCGAGGACAATCTCTCCCAGGCCATCGGTCGCGGCGGGCAGAACGTCCGCCTGGCCAGCGAGCTGACCGGTTGGGACATCAACGTCATGACCGAGGAGCAGATGGCCGAGAAACACGAAGTGGAGTCCAGGCGCATTGCGGCCACCTTCCGCGACCTGCTGAGCGTGGACGAGGACATCGCCAATATCCTGGTCCAGGAGGGCTTCACCTCGGTGGAGGAGGTGGCCTATGTCCCGGCAGGGGAGATGCTGGCGATCGAAGAGTTCGACGAGGATCTGGTCAAGGCCTTGCGTGCACGGGCCAAGGATGTACTGCTCACCCAGGCCCTGGCCAGAGAGGAAGGCACGGCCGTGGCGGTGGGCGAGGACCTGTTGGCCTTGGAGGGTATGGACCCTGAACTCGCCCAGGCCCTCGCGGCGCGAGGGATCGGGAGCATGGAGGATCTCGCGGAGCTGTCCGTGGACGAACTGCTGGAGATCGAAGGCATGGACGAGGAGCGCGCTGCGGCCTTGATCATGAAGGCACGCGAACCCTGGTTTGCCGAGGCCTCGCCACCAGCGGATGCCGATTCCGGGGAGGTCTCGAAATGAGTGAAACTACCGTCAAGCAACTCGCCAGCGTCATCGGTATCCCGGCCGATCGCCTGTTGACCCAACTCCGCCAAGCGGGTGTGGAGGTCCGTGACGAGGAGAGCGCCATCACCGAGCAAGAGAAGCAGCGCCTGCTCGAATACCTGCGCAGCACCCACGGTAAGGAGGCCCCGACGCAGAGCAAGATCACCCTGAAGCGCAAGGAGGTCACCGAGTTGCGGCAGCCGTTGGCGACGCCTCGGGGCCCGGGGGGACGGCCTTCGGCCGCCATGCGCCCGGCCAAGACCGTGAGCGTGGAGGTCCGGCGTCGGCGTACCTATGTCAAGCGCGGTGCGGCGGCGGGTGATGCGGCCCGTCAGGCCGAGGCCGAGGCCGCACGCAAGGCCTTGGAGGAGCAGGCGGCGCAGAAACGTCGCCAGGAAGAAGAGGCACGTCAGCGCCGTGAGGCCGAGGAAGCACGGCGCCGGGCCGCCGAGGAGGCCATGCGTCTGGCCGCAGAGGAGGAGGCCCGGCGCAAGGCGGAAGAAGAGGCACGACGCGATCAGGAGCGCCTCAAGCGGGAGGCGAAGGAACTCTCCGAGCGCGAGAAGACGGCCCGTAAGGCCGCGCGCAAGGACGCACTGCGTGCCCGTGAGTCAGAGCAAGAGGTCGTCGAGGAGGTCCTGCCGGAGGTGGCGGCCGAGCCGCCGGCGGCCAAGAAGCCCGCGCCCGCACACAGGACCGCGCCGGACCGCGCGGAACTGCACGTGGCGGCGGGAAAACGTGGCAAACGTAAGAAACAGACCGCGCCGCGGCGTACCCGGGGGGCGGTTCGGCCGGCGGCCGATGCCGAGCATCGTTTCCAGAAGCCCACCGCGCCGGTGGTGCGCGAGGTGGAGATCCCCGAATCCATCCCCGTGGGCGAACTCGCACAACGCATGTCGGTCAAGGCGGCGGACCTCATCAAGGAGCTGTTCAAACAGGGTATGATGGTCACCATCAACCAGTCGCTGGATCAGGAGACCGCGGCCCTCCTGGTGGAGGAGATGGGGCACAAGGCAGTGCTGTCCGAGAACAAGGACATCGAGGCGCGCATCATGGAGAAGGTGAAGGAGACCGGCAGTACAGAGCCCGCCGAAACCCGCCCGCCGGTGGTGACCATCATGGGTCACGTGGACCACGGCAAGACCTCGCTGCTCGATCATATCCGTACCAGCCGGGTGGCGGCGGGGGAGGCCGGTGGCATTACTCAGCATATCGGCGCCTACCACGTGGATACGGACCACGGCACCATCAGCTTTCTCGATACGCCGGGCCATGCCGCGTTTTCGGCCATGCGCGCCCGCGGCGCCCAGGTCACCGACATCGTGGTCCTGGTGGTCGCCGCCGACGACGGGGTGATGCCTCAGACCGTGGAGGCGATACAGCATGCCCGGGCCTCCGGAGTGCCCTTGATCGTCGCCATCAACAAGATCGACAAGCCCGACGCCAATCCTGACCGGGTGATCCAGGAACTGTCCCAGCATGAGGTGATTCCCGAGGAATGGGGGGGCGATACCCAGTTCGTCAAGGTCTCCGCCAAGACCGGTGAGGGTATCGATGCCCTGCTCGATGCCATCCTCCTCCAGGCCGAGGTGTTGGAACTCCAGGCCCCGAAGACGGGTCCGGCCCGCGGCACCATCGTGGAGTCCAGCCTGGAGAAGGGACGCGGCCCGGTGGCCACGGTCCTGGTCCAGTCAGGCACCCTGCGTCGCGGCGACATCATCGTCAGCGGCACCGAGTTTGGCCGTGTACGCGCCCTGTTCGACGAGAACGGACGCAGTGTGAAGGAGGCGGGTCCATCGATCCCGGTCCAGGTCCTTGGCCTGTCTGGCGTCCCGTCGGCGGGTGACGACGTGCTCGTTCTCGAGGACGAGCGGGCGGCACGCGATCTGGCCACGAGCCGGCGCGACCGCGAACGCGAGAGCAAACTGGCGGCACAGAAGGCGGCCAAGCTGGACACTCTCTTCAGCCGCATGCAGGAAGGCGAGGCCAAGGTCCTCAACATCCTCCTCAAGACCGATGTCCAGGGTTCCCTGGAAGCGATCCGTGATGCCTTGCTCAAGCTCTCCACCGACGAGGTGAAGGTGAATGTGGTGGCCGCCGGGGTGGGTGGCATCAACGAATCGGATGCCAACCTGGCGCTCACCTCGGAGGCCATCCTCATCGGTTTCAACGTGCGGGCCGATGCCGCGGCACGGCGCATCGCCGAAGAGAAGGGTCTGGAGATACGCTACTACGGCATCATCTACGAACTGATAGACGACGTGAAGAAGGCCCTGTCCGGCCTACTGTCGCCGGAGGTGCGGGAGGAGATCATCGGTCTGGCGGAGGTCCGCGATGTATTCCGCTCGCCCAAGTTCGGGGCGATCGCCGGCTGCATGGTGCTGGAGGGTGTGGTCAGGCGTAACAACCCCATCCGCGTACTGCGTGACAACGTGGTGATCTTCGAGGGACAGTTGGAGTCCCTGCGGCGTTTCAAGGAAGACGTACAGGAGGTGAAGGCCGGCATGGAATGCGGCATCGGGGTCAAGAACTACAACGACGTCCAGCCGGGCGATCACATCGAGGTGTACGAGCGCACCGAGGTCCAGAGGGAACTCTGAGGATGCGAGAGTTTCAACGCACCGACCGCCTGGGCGCCGAGATGCGGCGGGAACTGGGGGCCCTGTTCCGTGAACAGGTGCGTGATCCGCGCCTGGGCGAGATCACGGTCCAGGACGTTCGGGTGAGCCGGGATCTCGCCCACGCCCGGGTCTTTTTCACCCAGATGGCTGGCGAGCTGGGTCCGGAAGAGACCGAAAGACTGCTCAACGGGCGCCTCGCGGGCTTTCTGCGCACCCGGCTCGCCAGGACCATCCGGGTACGCAACATGCCGCGGCTGAACTTCCGCTACGACCTCTCGGTGGAGCGCGGCGAGCAGCTCGACCACCTGATCGAAGAGGCCGTGGCGGCGGATCACCGCCGCCACGGTGATGACTGATCCCGTCCTCACCCCAGCCTTCCCCTGAGACTGACCATCCGAGACCAGCCATGGCACGACGCCCCAAAGGCCGCCCGGTGAGCGGCTTCCTGCTCCTGGACAAACCCTTGGAGATGACCTCCAACGAGGCGGTACAGCGGGTTAAACGCCTATACGCCGCACGCAAGGTGGGCCATACCGGCAGCCTCGATCCCTTGGCCTCGGGGCTGCTGCCTCTGTGCCTCGGAGATGCCACCAAGCTCTCGGCCTTTCTGCTCGATGCAGACAAGGGCTACCAGGTCCGGGTCCGTCTGGGCGTCACCACCCGTACCGCCGACGCCGAGGGTGAGGTTGTCTCGACCGCACCGAGCGAGGGTATCGAAGAGGCCGATATCCGCGCCTTGTTGCCGCGTTTCACCGGGGCCATCGAGCAGATCCCTCCCATGTACTCGGCCCTCAAACACAAGGGCGAGCGGCTCTACAGGCTCGCCCGTCAGGGCATCGAGGTGGAGCGACAGCCCCGGACGGTATGGATCCATGCCCTCGACCTGCTGGCCTGGGAACCCCCGGAGTTCGTCCTGGACGTGCATTGTTCCAAGGGAACCTATGTGCGCACCCTGGCCGAAGACATGGGCCGTGCCCTGGGGTGTGGCGCCCACGTCACTGCCCTCAGACGCATTGCCGTCGGCCCCTATCATGAGCCCTTCGTCACCCTGGAGCAGGTCGAGGCCGCAGCGGCGCAGGGTTACGAGGCCCTCGACGCGCTGCTACTGCCCCTCGACAGCGGCGTGGCCCACTGGCCGGAGGTGCGTCTGTCGGACGATGCCGCCTATTACCTGAAGGTCGGGCAATCCGTCCTGGTGCCCAAGGCCCCGGCCGAGGGATGGGTGCGGCTGTACGCCAAGGACGACCGCTTTCTGGGAGTCGGCTGCATCCTTGACGATGGCAAGGTACAGCCCAAACGCCTGCTGGGGGGATGACCGGGGGCAGGGGACGGATGGATCCTCCGGCGGTTGCCAAGAGGCCCACCCTTCGTCCATAGTTGGGAGATCGTCACAACCCATAGCCGATCTCCGCCTCATGGGCGGTGTTTGGGCTGCACCCGGCCTGTGCGCCTTTCCACTCGAGGGTCGCGATGGTTCGCATCTTCGGTTACTACGTCTCCAAGGTCCTTCTCCTGCTCGCCTTCTGGGAAACGGTCCTGTTCGCTGCGTCGTTCGAGTTGGGGGTGTGGCTGCGCTTCCACACGGTGACTCTGATCCCTCCGGGTTTCAGCCCCAGGGGTATCGCCGCCACTGCCCTGGTCTTCGCCCTGGTGATGGTGGTGTCCATGACCGCCCTCGGCCTCTATCAAAGGGGTCTCCAGGAACGGGCCGCAGGCTTCCTGGTGCGCCTCGGTCTGGCCTTTCTGTTCGGCACCATGACCATGTCGCTCCTGTTCTACACCATCCCCAGCCTGCATGTCGGCCGTGGGGTATTGGGCCTCGCCCTCGGGTTCGCATTCTTCGCGGTGTTGTTCAACCGGGCCCTGTTCGCGCGCTTTGCCACCGTGGATGCACGCAAGCGCCGGGTATTGGTGTTGGGTACGGGCATCAATGCCAGCCGGATCGAGGACCTGTGTGAAAACGACAGCGGTTTGGAGTTTCAGGTCATCGGCTATATCCCCGTGGGCGACCGAAACCCCCTGGTCCCACAGTTCAAACAGATCCCCAGAGACTGTCCGATGCTGGAGGTGGCCCTGGGCAATGATGTGGACGAGATCGTGGTGGCGGTGGACGACCGTCGGCGCAAGCTCCCGGTGGACGAGATCCTCGATTGCAAGATGAGCGGCTTTGCGGTGTTGGACCTCCTGACCTTTTTCGAGAAGGAGGTCGCCCTGCTCAAGATCGACCTCCTGCACCCGAGCGCCATTATCTATTCGGAGGGCTTCTACCGCAGTCCGGGTAACGTCTATGGCAAACGCCTGTTGGATCTCGTGGTGAGCCTGTTGTTGCTCGTCGTCTTTTCACCGGTGATGTTGTTGGTGAGCCTGGCCAGCCTGGTGGAGTCGGGTGGGCGCGACCCGGTGTTCTACCACCAGTTCCGGGTGGGGCAGGGCGGGCGCCTGTTCCGGGTGCACAAGTTCCGTAGTATGCGGGTCGATGCGGAAAAGGATGGCGTGGCCCGGTGGGCGCAACAGAACGATCGGCGCATCACCCGTCTCGGTGGTTTCCTGCGCAAGACCCGCCTGGACGAACTGCCCCAACTCTACAATGTCCTGGTGGGGGATATGAGCCTGGTGGGACCACGCCCGGAGCGTCCGGAGTTCGTCGAACGGCTGTCTCGAACCATCCCGTACTATAACGAGCGTCACCGGGTGAAACCGGGGGTGACGGGCTGGGCACAGATGCTCTACAGCTATGGGGCGAGCGAAGAGGACGCCAAGCGCAAACTGGAGTACGACCTCTACTATGTCAAGCACGGAGGGCTGTTCCTCGATTTGATCATCCTTCTGCAGACGGTGGAGGTCGTGCTGCTCGGGAAGGGAGCGCGTTGAATTCCCTGCGCGCCGATTTCTATCTGGGGATTCTGGGATACGGCCTCAGTGCCTTCCTGTTTCTGATCTTCTCCTTGCTGTTGTTGACCAGTTGGCGCGGGCGCCTTCAGGGTGGGCTGCTGCTGTTGGCCTCGCTGGTCTCCGCTGCCTGGGCCGTCCGCTCCACCCTCCAGGCCATGCACCCGGAACTCCATACCTCGTTGCCCTGGTTGCTGGAGGGGCTGCGGGACCTGACGTGGTTGCTGTTTCTCCTGCGCCTGTTCGAGATCGCGTTTCCCCGTTCCGGGTATCGGCGTCTACGCTATCTCCTGGTGGCGATGGTGGTGATCGTGTCCCTGCCGTGGGACGCCTGGTGGCCGGCCCTCGAAACACTCTTCGACCCCGGGGCGGTCCGCCTGGTCTCGTTCCTGGTCCTGTCGGTGGGTGGGCTGGTGTTGGTGGAGCAGTTGTACCGCAACACCCCTTGGGAACAGCGCTGGGGCATCAAGTTTTTCTGTTTCGGCCTCGGTGCGATGTTCGTGTTCGATGTCTATTTCTTCTCGGACGCGCTCCTCTTGCACCGCCTGGATCCGGTGATCTGGCAGGCTCGCGGGGTGGTGGCGGCCCTCGCGGTACCTTTGTTGGCCGTGTCGTCGGCCCGTAACCCGCAGTGGTCGCTGGATCTGTTCGTATCGCGCCGGATCGTCTTCCATACCACCGCGGTATTGGCGGTGGGGATCTATCTGTTGGTCATGGCCCTGGCCGGCTACTCGATCCGCTTCTTTGGTGGTGAATGGACGCGCTCCCTGCAGATCGCTTTCCTGTTCGGCGCGGCCATCGTGCTGCTGATGCTGCTCGTCTCGGGAAGGATGCGTTCTCAGCTCAAGGTATTCATCAGCAAGCACTTCTTCAGCTATAGGTACGACTATCGCGAGGAATGGTTGCGCCTCACCCACATGCTGTCTAGTGGTCCCCAAGGGCTGTCGTTGGGGGAACGGGTGATTCGTGCCCTGGGCGAGCCGGTGGACAGCCTGGGTGGTGTGCTCTGGCTGTGCGGGGACGAGGGCTGCCGGGTGGCGGCGCGTTTCAATGTAAGCGCCGAGGTACTTCCGGACGACAATGCCCTGGGGGATCTGCCACGTTACCTAGAGATGCGCGGTTGGATCATCGATCTGGCCGAATACCGCGCGGAACCCGACCACTACGACGGTCTTGATCTGCCCATCTGGCTGTCCCCGGAGCGCGGCTTCTGGCTGGTCGTCCCCCTTTCACACGAAGGGGAATTCATGGGCTTCGTGCTCCTGCTGCGTTCGCGCGCCCCCCAGGCTGTCGAATGGGAGACCCTCGATCTGCTCAAGACTGCCGCCCTTCAGGCCGCCAGTTACCTGGCCCTGGAACGGGCGCTGAAGGCCTTGGCCGAGGCCCGACAGTTCGAGGGATTCAACCGGCTCTCGGCCTTTGTGATGCACGACCTGAAGAATCTCATCGCCCAGCTGTCGTTGGTGGCGCGCAACGCCGAGAGACACAAGAACAACCCGCAGTTCATCGACGATGCCATGCTCACCATCAGGAACTCGGTAGAACGGATGAACCGTTTGATGGCCCAACTCAAGGGGGCGGCTCCGGGCAGCCGCAACGACCGGGTCACGCTCCAGCCCCTGTTGAGGAACGTAGTAGAGGAACGCAAAGGGCAGGCGCCCATCCCCCGACTCGCGTCGCTGCCGGAACGATCGCTGGTGGTACGGGCCGATCGCGACCGCCTGGGTGCGGTCATCGGCCATATCGTGCAGAATGCCCAGGATGCCGCCGGCAGGGAAGGGCGGGTGGAGCTGACCCTGAGTCGGGACGACCGCTATGCGCGCATCGACATTCAGGACGATGGCATGGGCATGGACGAGGACTTCATACGTGAGCGGTTGTTCAAGCCCTTCTATTCCACCAAAGGCCTGACGGGCATGGGAATCGGGGCCCACGAGTGCCGTGATTTCGTGCGTTCGCTCGGTGGGCGCGTGGAGGTGGCGAGTCGTCCGGGAAAGGGTACACGGTTTTCCATCCTGCTGCCGTTGGATCGGCCCGATGAACAGGTTTCAGACTAGAGCGAGGATGCAGTACATTGAGCGAAGAAAAGACCACTCCACCGGATGAAGAAAAGACGCTGCCGGAGGAGGTGAGGACCCTCCTGGTGGTGGAGGACGATCCCGGACTCCAGAGTCAGTTGCGCTGGAGCTTCGACGGCTTCGAAGTGGTGACCGCGGAGGACCGCGAGACCGCCTTGACCCAATTGCGTCGCTATGAGCCACCGGTGGTGACCCTCGATCTGGGATTGCCTCCAGACCCCGGGGGGGTGAGCGAGGGCTTCGCCCTGCTCGAAGAGATCCTCGGCCTGGCGCCCAGGACCAAGGTGATCGTGGTCACGGGCCACAACGATCGTGACAACGCGGTGCGCGCCATCGCCAAGGGCGCCTACGATTTCTATGAGAAGCCCATCGAGCCGGAGATCCTCAACCTGGTGGCCGAGCGGGCCGCCCGTCTGTACGCGCTGGAGGAGGAGAACCGTCGTCTCGAGGCCCGCTCCAGCCGCTCGCCCTTCGCGGAACTGATCGCCGCCAGCCCGGAGATGCTCAGGATCTGCCGCATGGTGGAGCGTCTTGCTGCCGCCGACGTCACCACCTTGGTGTTGGGGGAGAGTGGCACGGGCAAGGAGGTGATCGTGCGCGCCCTGCACCGCCTGAGCCCCCGCAGCCAGGGGCGGTTGGTGGCCATCAACTGTGCCGCCATTCCCGAAACCCTGTTGGAGAGCGAACTCTTCGGCTACGAGAAGGGGGCCTTCACCGGCGCCGCCAAGCAGACCAAGGGCAAGATCGAGGTGGCCGACGGCGGCATCCTGTTCCTCGACGAGGTGGGAGACCTGCCCCTGTCCCTCCAGGCCAAACTCCTGCGTTTCCTCCAGGAGCGGGTGATCGAGCGTGTCGGCGGGCGGAACGAGATCCCTGTGGATGTGCGTGTGGTGTGCGCCACCCACCAGGACCTCCCAGGCTTGATCGCCGAAGGGCGTTTCCGCGAGGACCTCTTCTATCGCATCAACGAGACGGTGATCGAGCTGCCGCCCCTGCGTGAACGCGAGGGTGATTCGGTACTCCTGGCGCGCGCCTTTCTGGAACGCTTCGCACGTCAACACAGACGCCCGGTCAAGGGTTTCACCCATGCCGCCCTGGAACTCATAGAACGCTATCCCTGGCCGGGGAACGTGCGAGAACTGGAGAACCGGGTGAAACGGGCGGTCATCATGGCCGAGGGCGCCGAGGTGACCCCCGAGGATCTCGAATTGGAGGTGGCGGACGAGACCCCCGGCGACCCCTTCAATCTGCGCGAGGTGCGGGAACTGGCGGAACAGCGGGCCATCCAACGGGCCCTGAACTACAGTGGCGGCAATATCTCCCGCACTGCGGAACTCCTCGGGGTCACCCGGCCGACCCTGTACAACCTGATCAAGAAACACGACATCCCCACCTGAGTGCCCTGCCCGATCGGTCGCACCGAACATCCATATTTCTCAGGAGACATCCTACAGTGAACAGGAAAACGACTTTTCGTGGGCTTGCCCTGGCTGCCTTGATCGCCACCCAGGGTGCCCTGGGGGCAACGGCGGTGGAACGTGCCCAGGCCTATCAGGAGGAAGGCAAGACCAAGGCGGCGGTGATCGAACTCAAGAACGCCCTTCAGGCCGATCCCGGCGACAAGCAAGCGCGTCTGTTGCTCGGCCGCATCTACCTGGAACGGGGTGACGGAGCGTCGGCCGAAAAGGAGTTGCGTCGGGCCCGCTCCCTGGGAATCCCCGCCCGGGATGTGGCCCTGGATCTCGGGCGGGCCTATCTCCTCCAGGGGAAGATCGATGAAGTGGCCGAGGTGGTGCGTTCCAAGGATTGGAAGAAGCCCTCGGATCTGGCCCGCGCCCACGATCTGCTCGGCCTTGCCGCCCTCGGGCGCAAGGACTTGGCGGCCGCCGAGGAGCACTTCGAGAAGGCCATCGCGGCCGATCCCCATCTGAGTGAGGCCCGTCTGGGGCTGATCCAGACCTGGTTCGCCATGAACGCCAAGGACAAGGCCGCCGCGGCCTTGAAGACCCTGGTAGAGGAGGCCCCGGACTACATCCCGGGGCTCCTGCTCCAGGCCGAGTGGTTGCGCCAGCAGAAGGCGAACGACGCCGCCCTGGCCCTGTACGATCGGGTATTGGCCAAGGCCCCAGACAATGCCAAGGCCCTCATGGGCAAGGCCCTCACCCTGCTCACCCTGGGCCGAAAGGACGAGGCCGCCGGGGTGATCGCCGGCCTGGACAAGGTCCAACCCGGGCATCCTCCCGGGGTGGAATACCTGCATGGCCTGCTCGCATTCATGGACAAGGATTTCGAGAAGGCAGCGACGCACCTACAGAAGGTCCTGAGGGTCTCGCCCCGCCATCTTCAGGCCAGTCTGCTCATGGGAGTGATCGCCTATACCCAGAAGGAGTATCAGACTGCCCTGGAATATCTGACCCGGGTCCAGTCGGTCCTCCCGGGCTATGTGCCCGCGGCCAAGGTGCTCGCGGCCACCTATCTCAAGCTCAAACAGCCCAAGCAGGCCGTCTCCGTGCTCGAACCCCTGCTGGGCCGGAACGGCCGGGACGCACAGCTCCTGGCCTTGTTGGGCAGCGCCTACATGTTGGCCGGCGAACGTGGCAAGGGGACCGAGATGCTGCAACGGGCGGTGGAGCAGGCCCCCGATGTGGCCTCACTGCGCACCGAGTTGGCCGTGGGCCTGTTGTCTCAGGGTGATGCCCAGGGTGCGGTCGGACAGCTCCAGTCCGCGGTGGACTTGGGCCAGGGGGTGATTCAGGCCGATGTCCTCCTGGTACTGGCCCAGATCAAAGAGGGCAAGCAGGATCAGGCCCTGGCCAGCGCCAAGGCCTTCGAGCAAAGGTTGCCCGACAGTCCCGTCCCCTACAATCTCACTGGCCTCGTCTATCTCTCGCGAAAGCAGTTCGACAAGGCCGAACGGCGTTTCCGCAAGTCCCTGGAGATCGATCCCAAATTCGTCACCGCGAGCGACAACCTGGGGCGCGTGGCCCTGGCGCGCAAACACCCGGAGGCCGCGAAGGAGGCCTTCGAGCACGCACTGGAGATCGATCCCAAGGATCTCAAGGCCATGTTGGGACTGGCCGCCGTGGCCCAGGAGCGAGGAGACGAGGCGGCGACCCTGTCCTGGTTGGAAAAGGCCAAGCAGGCCGTCCCCCAGGCCATACAACCGGGCCTGCTGCTGGCGCGCCACTATCTGAGGAAGAATCAGCCCCTCAAGGCCCTCAACGAGGCCAGCAGACTCAACGGGATCCATCCGGACAACCGTCTCGTATTGAGCGTGCTGGCCGAGGCTCAGCGCCGGGCCGGCGACCTCGCCAGCGCCATCCGCAACTACCGGAAGGTGGTGGAGGCGGTGCCGTCGGCCGATGGCTGGCTGCGCCTTGGGGTCCTGCAGCTCCAGGCCAAGCAGCCTGATGTCGCCCGTGACTCCCTTCGCCGTGCCATCAAACTGGGACCGAAGGAAGTGGGCCCCCACTTGGCACTCGGTGCCTTGGAGTTGAAGGAGAAGAATCTGTCCGAGGCGCTGCACCAGGCCCGCGAGGCCCAGCGGCTTGCTCCCAAGCGCGGTGCTGGATTCGCCCTGGAGGCCAGGGTCCTGCTCGCTCAAGGGAAAAAGGCCCAGGCGGCCAAGGCGTGGGCACAGGCCTACACATTGGAGCGGAATGCCAAGTGGGCGGTACGTCTTGCCGACCTCTACCGGGACCTCGGCAAGACCGACAAGGCCATTGCCCTCCTGGAAGACGAATTGAAACGCAAGGGCAGCCCACAGGTGCGTCTGATGTTGGCCACGGTCTATCAGGGTGCGGGGCGCAAGGATGCGGCCATCGGGCAATATGAACGTCTGGTCGCCGGCCCAGGGGCCAAGAATCCGGTAGTGCTCAACAACCTGGCCTGGCTGTATTTCAAGAAGGGCGATCACAGGGCCAAGGGGTTGGCCGCCCGGGCCTACGAAGTGGCCCCAGACAAGGCCGAGATCCTGGACACCTATGGCTGGATCCTGCTGCAACAGGGGGGCGATCCGGCGCAGGCCCTGGAACTCCTGCAACGGGCCCACACCAAGTATCCCACCCAACCGGAGATCGGCTTCCACCTGGCCAGGGCACAGTTCGAGGCCGGCCAGCGGCGGGCGGCGCGGAACACACTTACGGATGTCCTCGCGGCCAATCCCCGCTTTCCCCAGCGCCGGGAAGCCGAGGCCCTGTTGCAGAAGCTGAAGGAATGATGGGCAGGTGACTCAACGCCAGATATCCACGTCCCGCCCCTGTTCTCTGATCCGATGGGCGCGATCCGAGAGGAAACGCTGGAAATTGGGTTGGCGCCGATAGGCCCCGTCCAGGCCGTAGGCGAACAGGGAGGCGGTGTGAAAGCGTTTGAACATCGCCTCTGAGCGGATGATCTCCCGGCCGTCGGGATCGAACAGGATGAAGGTGGGGGCGAACACCACCCCCAGATCCCGGGCCCAGCGGGCGGCAGTGGTGCGGCGACCGTCCGGGGTGATGAGCGGAGTCTTGGCCCAAAGATCGAGCTGTACCGCGTCGTAGTGCTCCAAGAGAGCACGGATCTCCGGATCCGGGAGGAGTTCACGGTGCAGGCGGTCACAGTCCGGGCACTGGCGCTGCTCGAAGAATACGGCCAGGGGTCGGCCGGGTGTGCGCCTTGAGAGATCGTAGGGGGGCCTCATGAAGAAGGGCTCGGATTGGAGTTCGCCGCGGGGCGCGGCCGTGCGATGGCGTGCCAGGTAGGCGCGGAAGGTGGCGGTCTTCTCGTGGTGGCCGGCCACATACTCCAGGGCCCGCTCGAAGCGCTGCGGGGGCAGGTAGCCGTTGAGGCGCAGGATCACCCGCCCCTGTTCGTCGAAGAACAGCAGGGTGGGGGTGAACTGCACCCGCAGGGCCTCGCCGAAGGCCTTCTCGGTGAGGCCGCGGCCCCTGAGGTCGGTCACCCGGCGATCGCCGAATAGGTTCAGGGCGATCACGTCGAAGTCCTTCTGGAGCCGCTCGCGGATCGAGCGCTGAGACAGGTTGCGGTTCACCAGGAGGTGACAGTAGGGGCAGCCGTCCTGATAGAAGAAGAGGACCAGGCGGCGGCCTGCGTTCGTCGCCTCCTGGAGGTCTTCGCGCAGGTCGAGAAAGCTCTGTTTGAACCACTCGGGGTATTCGGTCTCCCGGGCGCCGAGGAAGCGGCCCTGTTCCGCGGCGGCGATGGCGGCCGCGACCAGACAGAGCACCGACAACAGGTGACGGAGGATCTTCATCAGGGGTCTCCGGGGTGAGGTTGGGCAGGACAAGCGTAGCGCATCCGGTGCCTTTTGCCGGGCCCGTCCCGTCCGGAGGTCTCCTGGCCTCAATGTTCGATGGTGTAGTACAGGTCCACGCCCTGGGTATCGCCGGTCTCGCTCTCCAGTTGCAGGCGATCGTTGATGTCGTAGCGGATCTTGAGGTTCACGCTGCGGCTGTAGACGTGCTGGACGTATTCCACGTAGACGTCCGGCGAGAGATAGGTGCCGGCCACCAGGGCCGCTTGTTTCAGGTTGGCGGCGTTGTCCACCCGCAACTGGTCGAGCCCCAGTTGGCGCCCGGCCTCGGCCGCGAGGCGGCCCGCCAGGGCGCCGGCGGCGGCACTGCCCAGGTCGGTATCGCCACCTTCGCCCGGGGCGTGGCCCAGCACCAGGTAGGAGAGGATCGCGTTCTGGGTCATGCTCGGCTCGGAGTAGAGGGTCAGTTTGGGGCGCTTGAGGGTGCCGCGCACCTCCAGGCCCGCGGTGACCTCGCCCACTTTGCGTTCGGCCCGGAGTTGGATCCCGGGGTTGTCCACGGGGGTGTCGGCGTAGAACAACAACCCCTGGGTGATGCTGAGGTCCTGGCCGTAGGCGCGGTAGGTGCCTTCCTCGATGCTGAGGCGGCCATTGGCCGTGGGCGGCCGGTGGGGCCGTTCCTGGATCACCAGGTCGCCAGCGAAGCGGGCGCGCAGGCCGAGACCGTCGAAGCTGACCCGTTTGCCCAGGACGAGACGGATTCGGGCGTGCAGGCGGTGGGAGTTGGCCTGTTTGCGATCGGCCAGGGTTCCGGGGGTCTCGCTCACCACCAGGTCGGAGGAGCCGCTGACCGCCGTCTCCGGGAGTTCGCGGGGGCGCAGGCGGGCGAAAGGGATCTTCAAGGTGCCCTCCAGGTGGCTCTCGTCTCCCTGGTGGCTGAAGGTGAGGTCGGGGCTGATCTCCACATGGGCCTCGGGCAGGTCGGCGGCCACGAAGTCGTCGCCCTTCAGGTGCAACCGGGTGGGCCAGCCCTTGGCCCCATCGAGAACCGTGTCGCCCTTCAGTTTCAGGTCTCCGCCCGAGGTGATCGCCCCGTCATAGACCACCTGGTCCAGCCCCCGGCTGTGCGCCTTGAGGTGGATCCCCTTCAGTTCGATCCCGGTCATGGGAATGGCGGCCGCGCCCTCCCGCAGTTCGGCCTGCAATGTCAGTCGCGGCCGGGCGCGGGTGCCCGAGACCTCGGCCCGGGCCTGG
The DNA here is from genome assembly GCA_026984455.1 of Chromatiaceae bacterium. Taxonomy (GTDB): domain Bacteria; phylum Pseudomonadota; class Gammaproteobacteria; order Chromatiales; family Chromatiaceae; genus JALSSC01. Next base: position 18,862 of record JALSSC010000071.1, on the reverse strand, counting down.
AAGCGGCCCTTCAGACCGGTCACCTGGGGGGCCAGGGCGGCGAGGAAACCGATGTCGCCGATGCGGGCCTCCACTCGGCCCGCGAGGGCGGCCGCGGGGTCCTCCAGATCGGCCAGGTGCGCCTGGCCCTCGACTCCGCCGAGCCTGCCCAGGGGGAGGGTCAATCCGGCCTCCAGGCCCTTGCCCCGGGTCCGGGTGTCGAGGCGGGCGCCGGAGAGGTCCAGGTCCTCCTCCAGGGCGTCCAGGCGGAAGTGTAGCCGCGAGTCGTCCAGGGCGAGCCTCAGGTCTCCCACGGGGGCCGCGCCCGGGGCCTTGTGAATCTGGCCCCGGCCGCTCAGCACCCCCTTCAGATCCACGCCCTCGGACAGCCAGGGACGGGCCAGGGCGAGGTCCAGCCGTGACAGATCGAAATGGGCCTGGAGCGCCTGGCCGTGGTCGAGCCCATAGCAGAGGCGGTCCGCTTCATGCGTCAGGCAGGCATCGCCCAGGCGTTGGCGGATGGCCCCTATCTCCAGGGCCTGCGGGGCCTCCAGGTGCCATTCACCCGCCTGGTGCAGGTCCAGGGTGAGGGTCTCGAGCTGGCCCTTCCAGGTCTGGTCCGGGGTCAGGCCACCGGCCGCCTCCAGGCGCAGCGCCGGGCGGGTGGGGTCCGTGAGGCGCAGGCGCAAGCGGTGGTGCTCCCGGTGGCCCTGGAGATTCAGGCGCAGGCGCCGCCAGGTCTGGCCCGAGAGGTCCAGGCCGGAGGCCTCCAGCCTCACCTGGGTGACCGCCCCAGGGGCCAGGCCCAGATCCAGGTCGGCCTTCAGGTGTTTCACCGCCCGGCCGGCAAAGGCCAGGCCCCGGGCCTGGACCCGTCCCTGAATGCGCGGGGCCGAGGGGCGCCCGCGGGCACGGCCGCTGGCATCGACGCGGCCCTTGGCCCGGGGCAGCAGATCACCGAGGTCGCCGGCGTGCAGCGACCAGTTCAGGTCCAGGGTCCCGGCCAGGGTCCCGGAGGCCGCTATCCGGGTCTGGCCCGAGGTCAGGGTCAGGTCCTGGACCTGCCAGCCCGTGCCGCGCAACTCGACCCGGCCCCCGGCCTTTAGCGGGTGCTCGCGCAAGGTGCCCGTCAAGGCCTTCAGCTCCACCGCCAGACGCCGGCCCTTTTCCGTCGCGGGCCAGCGGCCCTGGGTGTGGATCGATGCCCTCAGGCGGCCCGGCCATCCGCGGGCGAATTCCGAGGGATCCAGGCCGTCGCTCTCCAGGTCCAGGGCCCAGCGGGGCTCGGGCCGCCACCACAGGTCGCCGTGCAGCCGCACCCGGGAACGGGGCGTATGCAGGCCCAGGGTGGCCAGATGGAGGTGGTCGAGTCCCCCCCGGCCATCGCCCTGGAGGTCCATAGTGGGCAGGTCCGGGGCCTCCACATGGCCACGCAGGTGCCAGCTATAGGCCTCGGGCCGCCCCCCGAGATCCAATACGGCCTCGGGTATGCGGACCTGGGGCCGGCCCCTGAGTGGCCAGCGTTGACGATACGCTCCCAGGTGGAGATGGAAGCGTCCGTCGTCGAAGGACCAGACCCCCCGGGCCTCGACCCGCCCCGGGCCGTTGACGTCGAGCCGGTCGATGCGCAGCCGCTCCGCCTCCAATCCGGCCACCAGGTGCAACCGGGTCTCGCCGGCCCAGGGGCGGTCTTCCGTGGAAGCCGCACGGTCTGCATTCAGGCTACCTTTCACGCCACTCCCCGGAGGGGCGAGGGGCCCTTTCTTCGGCCCGGAGGCGGGTGAGAAGGCCGCGACCTTCAGTCTGTGGTCCAACAGGAAATGGCCCAGGTTGCCACGCAGGCGGCCCTCGCCCGAGAGGCCTGCGAACGGCCCCTCACCCGGGGGCGCGCCCCGAGAGGGGCTTGGGGCGCGATCCTCCGACCGATAACGCCAGCGCAGGCTCAGGCGCAGGGGCAGCCGGGGGGCCAGCCAGAAACGGCCCCGGCCCGTCGCCTCGGCCCCCATGCCGGCGAATTCCAGATGGTGGATACGCACCTGGTCGCCCTGCGCGGACAGCCCCAGGCCAAGGCGCGCGATCTGCGTATCTCCCTCGGGCCCGGCCAGGGTCACCCTTTCCAGGGTGAACCGGTGCAGGTCCACGGGCAGGGGCAGGCGCAAGGCCGGCAGGCGCGGAATCACGAAGGGTTCGCCCGGTGTGGCCTCCGGGTCGGGGCGCCGTTCCAGGCGCAGGCCTTCCCCCTCCAGGGAGAGGATGCGCAGGCGGCCCGTCAACAAGGCCGAAGGCCGCCAGTCCAGGCGTAGGCGGTCCAGGTGCAGATGCAGTCCCCCGGAGGACCAGTCCAACCCCTCCAGACGCAGGGGTCCGGAGAAGGCACCCTCGACCGACGCGATCTCGAGTCCCGGGAGCCGCGTGGCGATCTCCTCGATCAGCCGTTCGCTCAGACGGGGGCTGTTCAGGGCGATGCCCAGGGCCCAGCCCAGCAACAGCGGTGGCACCAGGATCAGGGTCGCGAGGCGTCTCACAGCTCGGGCCCGATCACGATGTGCAGACGCCAGGGGTAGTCGTCCCGGCTCAGGGCGCTGGCCAGATCCAGGCGCACCGGCCCCACCGGCGACTGCCAGCGCACCCCGAGGCCCGCACCCTGGGCGACTTCATTGCTATAGTCGGGATCGAAGGCGTTACCGAAGTCGTAGAACAGGGCGGCGCTCCAGGGCCCCCGGATACGCCGGTCCAGTTCCAGGCTGGCGACGGCCTGGAAGCGTCCGCCCACCACCCGCCCGCTGCGATCCTTCGGACCGAGCTGGTCCAGGTGATAGCCGCGAATGCTGTTGTCGCCGCCGGCGAAGAAGCGCTCGGTGGAGGGCAGGTCCTCCAGCCGGTCCGCCAGGGAGGCGCCCAGCTCCAGCCGGGTCAACACCCGCCAGTCGCGCCAGGGCAGGGTGCGGATGACCTTGCCCTTGGCATGGGCCTGGAGGAAGTGGTTGTCCGAGAGCAGGTACTTGGAGGCGCCGAGGATGCTGAGATTGGCCTTGGCGCCGTTGCGCACCCGGATCACCCCATCGGCGTGGTAATAGTCCCAGTTGATGCTCGGTATCAACGACAGGTGGCTCTCTTCCACGCCGGCGGTCTCGGCGCGCTCCCACTCGTAGTCCAGGCGCAGGCTGCGCCGCCAGCCCTCTCTCGACAAGGCGGTGGCATATTCGGCCTGCAAGGTGACGCCGTAGCCGGTGCGCGCCTGGGTATCGAAGCGGCTGGCATTCAGCTTGAGGCCGAAGAAGTCCTTCACCGGATCCCGCAGGGGGATGCGGTAGTCGGCCTCCAGGCTGCTCAGGGCCGGCGACAGGCGCAGGCTGGTGTCGAGGCGGTGGCCCTGGCGGTTGAGGCGCCGGCGCAGCCAGTCGCCGCTCAGGCGCGGCCCGGTATCGGTGGCGTAACCGATGCCGAGACGATAGCGGTTCGGTTTCGCCGGGACGGCGACCACCTCGATGGGCACGCGCAGGTCCTGGGCCTCGTCCCGCTTGGGGTAGATCTCCACCCGCGAGAAATAGCCACTGCCGATGAGGTTCGACTGGAGGGTCAGGAGGGCGTCGGGATCGAAGGGATCACCCGGCCGAAAGCGCAGATAGCGGGCCAGGAAGGCCGGATCCAGGGCGTCTTGAGCGAAATGCACCGGCCCGAAGCGATAGCGGGGACCGGTCTCCAGGTGCAGGTGGATCTCCGCCCGGTAGGGCCTCAGGGTGACGGTGATGCGGTGTTCCGTGTAACGTGCGTCCAGATAGCCCAGGGCCAGGGCCAGGCTCAGGCGCGCGTCCTTGGCCCGCTCGTAGACGGCCTGGTTGAGGATATTGCCTTTGCGCAGCGGAAAGGGCCCGGTGAGCCGGACCTCCGAGGCCCCCGGCCCCGAGACCTTCACCTCCACCCGGTCGAGGTGGACGGGGGGGCCGGGGTCCACCCGGTAGACCGCCCGGAAGTCCTTCCCCCGGGGCTCCAGGCGGCCCTCGACCTTGACCTTAAAGAAACCGAAGGGTGCCAGGGCCTTGCGGATCTGCTTCGGGGCCTGGGCGTGGAGATAGCGGATGCGCGCCGGGGGCAGGTCCGCGTCCCCGGTCTGGGCGATGTCGAGGTAGGCGAGGACGTTGTCCTCGAGGGCGCCATCCAGGCCGGACAGGGTCACCTGCACCCGGGCCGCCCAGGAGGTGGGCAGGTGGCAGAGGAGCAGGAGACAGAGGAGGCGGAGGCGCGGCATGGGCGGGAAAGATACCACAGGGGCATCGGGGCGAGGCGCAGGGGGCCTTTTCCTGGATCCTCATGCCCCAGGGCGACCGCTAGAGGCCGCAAAAGGCCACCGACCCCCATGATCGTTCCATCCGACCAAGTGGCCGGGGGTTGGTCCGGAGTGTTCTCCACCGATGCCTGAGTGAAGTCGGAGCATTGGACAGATGTCATGTTTTTTTACATCTTGCCTGTGTAGGAACAGAGAGGTCCGTGTAACCGGCTGTGTTATAACCATAAAATATATATGGCCCAAATATTGCATTGGATCACGGCATGCCCTTTTAGGGTTTTCAGTCGATCGCCTGGAGGCGTCAGTGAGAACGAAACGCACGATGTGGGGATTCTTCGGCGCCCTGGCCCTGGCGATGGGGCCGGCGGCGATGGCAGTTACGTTGGATGCAACTGACGTAGGTGTCTATGATGATATCGGTAATTTTGGCGGTAATTCCCTGACCGTCGGTTGGGATGCTCCGGCCTTTTTCGGGTCGGGAACCGAATCACGCCATTTCACTGTATTCGATCTCAGCGGGGTAAGTGATCCCATCACCGCGGCCGTCCTCAGATTGAAGGAGCCGGCCGGTGGTTACGACAGCGTGGATAGCAGTGAGGACCTCACCGTCTTCGACGTCTCCACGGCGATCGCAACCCTCACCGGCGGGACAGGGGGAGTGGGTGTATTCAACGATCTGGGTGCCGGCAGTTCCTATGGAAGCGTGGCCATCGATGCGACCAACGACGACAGTTGGATCTCCATCACCCTGAACGCGGCCGCCCTGGCGGATCTGAATGCGGCCACGGGCAGTTTCGCCTTCGGTGGCGCGGTGACGTCGCTGACCAAATCCAATTCGACTGGTCAGGACGAGTTGATGTTCTTCGATGCGGGAGGCACCCCGGCGCCCCAGCTGGTATTGACCACGACCCCCTCGGGCGGTGGCGGTGGTTCCGTGCCGGAACCGGCGGTGGTCGCCTTGATGCTCGCGGGATTGCTGGGTTGGTCCGGTAGCCGCAGGGTCCGGGGTTGATTTGCATAGGGGCGGAGAACTGAGATGACATCCATGGGCTTCAAGAAGTTTGCGACCCGGGGGGCGTTTCTGGCCTTGTCCCTCGCTATCGCGCCGGCGTATGCGGAGCATTACGTCGTCAGGATCAAGAATGCAGCGGGAACCGCAATATTTGCCACCGGCGAGTTCGATTACGATCCGGAGCCCGCGGATCCGGATCCTAATGCGGTAAAGACCGGGAACGTCACCTTCACCCTCACATCCAGCATGCCCGCGGCGACCTGGAGCATCAACGCCACCATCACATCGAGGCACCATATGCAGGACAACTGCACGGGGGGGGATTGTCCCTCCCGGATCAGGGCCATTGAGGGTTCGGGACCGGGTACCAGTGGCGCGGGCGCAGGCACGGTGATGACCCTGACCGACAACGGCAACCTCGATGACCGGCGTGGGGCCTGGGATCTGACCTCAGGGGGGTCATCCTTGGACAATGGCATCACCCACTGGAGCGACACCGCCGAACCCGTCCCCGAGCCGCCCATGGCCCTGCTTTTCCTCAGCGGCACGGCGCTCCTGGCCTGGTTCGGGCGCCGCCGGCGCAGGCCCGAAGGCATCTGACAGTGTTTGAATCCCTTCACGCAATGCCCCTCTCGTAGGGGCATTTTTCTGTATACGCCACTGTCTTGTCGCGCTTGGGTTGTCCTTCGCTCGCTAAAGGGGTAGGGGCCGCCCCCATCCTCTTCGGAGGTGTAAAGGTTGCTGACACTCAGAGGGCGGGACTGGAGGGGACAAGGGCGCGTCGCTGGCGCTCCAAAAGGATCCCGAGGATCATAAACTGATAGAGGATCTCCCAGTAGCTGATGCCGAGAAAGGCCCCACCCACCAGGTAGGCGGCCATTCCGGCCTGGAGGGCACGCACATATGGGCGCGCCCAACGTAGAGAGGGGCCAGGGAAGCGCTTGCGCGGGCGCCAGAGGACGGTCAGCAGGCCGATCACCAAGGCCAGCCACAGGGCCAGGCCGACGCCACCCTGCTCCACGAACAGCTCCACGTAGACGCTGTGCCAGTCCAGGGAGTCGGAGATCACCCGCCAGCCATCGAAGCCCCAGCCGTTCCAGGGACGCTGGAGGCCGTTCTCGAGGCCGATGCGCCAGATCTCCAGGCGGCTCAGCGCCGATGTCTCCCGGGCGTAGTCGCCGATGTCGGTCATGCGCGCCAGCCAGGCCCCCGGCATGAAGCCCAGGGCCAACACGCTCACCAGGGCCAGCCCCCCCAGGGCGGGCAGGCGGAAACGCCCGTTCCAGGCCATCACCCCGGCCAGGGCGAGGCCGGCGAGCAGTGCCCCCCGCGACCAGGAGGACAGGGCCGCCACCAGGGCGGCCAGGGCCAGGAGCCCCAGGGTCGCGCGGAATACCGGGGAGACGAACCGTTGTCCCAGGGCGAACAGCAGGGGCAGGGTCATGAGGTTGGCGATGGCGAACAGGTTGTTGTCGTAGTAGGCGCTCCCGGGTGGCCCGTATACCCGGTCGGCGGCGCCGTGGAGCAGGGCCCAATAGCCCCCCTTGAGGGCCACCAAGGAGAAGCTCAGGGCGATGGCCAGGATCAGGGTCTCGAACTTGCGCCGGTCGTCGATGAGCAACAGGCCCAGCCCCACCCCCGCCAGGGTCTTGGTGAAGACCCACCAACGCGGCCAGGCAAAGGCGCTCACCGGGGCCTGATAGGCCGCCCAGGTGGTCCAGGCCCAGAAGGCGATCAGTAACCACAGGCGCGGATCCCGGGCCAATTCCAGGAGCATCGGCGGCCATTCCCGCCAGGGTCGCGGCGGGCGGATCAGGGTGGCGGTCAAGGTGAGGAGAAAGACATAGAGATAGGCGGGGAAGGCCTGCATGGGGCCCTCGCCATAGCCCTGCGGATGCATATAGGCCACCACCGCCAGGGCCGGGACCCCGGTCCAGGGGCGTCTGACGATGCTGTAGGTGAGGCCCGAGAAGATGAGCCACAGGGCGAGATCACGCATGCTCGGGATTCGATCCTGGGGCGGCCGCCGTCCCTATAGCAGCGAGAACTGGCGCAACACCCCGGCCAGGCGGTCGTCTTCCCGGGCCAGGGCGCGCAGGGCCTGAAACAGGCGCTCGAAGCGGCTGCCCGCCGCATGGTGCAGTTCCAGGTCCTGGATCACCTCGGTCTCCAACCGTTCCAGGCGATCCTGCACCGGCCGCAGGGCGGTGCGCCGGTCCCAGACGATATAACCGAACAGGGCCACCAGGATCGCCATCATGGCCCCGAAGAAGGCGATCAGGGTGCTGTGCAGGTCGCCGATGCGTCTGTCCATCGCCTCGAAGCGCTTGTCCACGGCCTCGAAGCGCTTGTCCATCTCCCGCTGCAGGGAGTCCAGGCGCTGCTGCAACAGCGTCTGACCGGCCTTGAGCTGGGTCAGGGACTCGATGATCTCCCGGTCGCTGATGCGCGGCGCGCGCTCCACCGCCGGGGCGGGCAGGGGGACGGCGGACAGGAGCAGCAGGAGGGCGGCGATTCTTGCCATAGGTCGGTTCTAGAGGCCTGGATATTCGACGCGCTTCAGTATGGCGGCAGAAGGGGGGGCAGACAAGAGGAACGGGATCCAGGACATCGCCGGAGCGGCACCCAATCCAGATCGGAAGGGATAGGCACAACCTATGCGGGTCAGGGCCCTTGGGCCTTCGAAGAAGCCCCTTACAGCAGCGAGAACTGGCGCAACACCCCGGCCAAGCGGTCGTCTTCCCGGGCCAGGGCGCGCAGGGCCTGAAACAGGCGCTCGAAGCGGCTGCCCGCCGCATGGTGCAGTTCCAGGTCCTGGATCACCTCGGTCTCCAACCGTTCCAGGCGATCCTGCACCGGCCGCAGGGCGGTGCGCCGGTCCCAGACGATATAACCGAACAGGGCCACCAGGATCGCCATCATGGCCCCGAAGAAGGCGATCAGGGTGCTGTGCAGGTCGCCGATGCGTCTGTCCATCGCCTCGAAGCGCTTGTCCACGGCCTCGAAGCGCTTGTCCGCGGCCTCGAAGCGCTTGTCCATCTCCCGCTGCAGGGACTCCAGGCGTTGCTGCAACAGCGTCTGACCGGCCTTGAGCTGGGCCAGGGACTCGATGATCTCCCGGTCGCTGATGCGCGGCGCGCGCTCCACCGCCGGGGCGGGCAGGGGGACGGCGGACAGGAGCAGCAGGAGGGCGGCGATTCTTCTCACGGGTTGGCTCCGAAGACTCGATGGTTTGCATATGGCGGCACGAGGACAGACAGACAAGGGGTTCCCTGCAAGTCCGGACTTGGCTAACCGGTGGAGCGATCCCTCGGTGCATAGCCCAACAGCACCGCCATCGGCCGGGTCGCAGGGGTGGCGTCCAGGGCGATCTTCAGGGCCATGGTCAGTGGCACGGCCAGGAACATGCCGACGGGGCCGAGTACCCAACCCCAAAAAACCAGGGAGACAAACACTACCAGGGCTGACAGGCCCAGGCCGCGGCCCATGAGCCGGGGTTCGAGCAGGTTGCCCACCAGGTTGTTGATGACTAGATAACCCACCAGGGTCCAGAGGGCTGCTGCCGGCCCCGGTTGTACCAGGGCCAGGAGCATGGGGGGGACCGCCGCGATGATGGAGCCGATGTTCGGTACGAAGTTGAGCAGGAAGGCGAGGACACCCCAGAGGACTGCGAAGTCCACCCCCAGCCAGCCCAGCCAGAGCGCCACCAGGATCCCGGTCAGGAGACTGGTGGCGGCCTTGATGCCCATGTAATGGTTGATGTTATGTGCAATCTGGCCCAGGCCCTTCAGGGCCTGTTCCGGATGTTTCATGGCGGATTTCAGTTTGGCAGGCAGGCCCACCCCTTCAAGGAGCAGGAACAGGGTGGTGAGCAGGACCAGAAAGGCATCGGCCAGGAGGCTGCCGAGCCCGCCCAGGACCTGACCCGCCAGGGCCATGACCCGACCCGGCTCGAGCAGATCCGAGAGGAGGTGCCACGGCAGGTGCAGCCCCCAGCCATCGATCCAGGTCTGGAAAGATGCGAAGCGCTGGTTCAGCGCCTCCTGATAGTGTGGCAGGTTGGCAGAGAAGTCAGTCACGGAACCGCCCACGAGGCTCGCCAGGCCCAGTTCCAGGGCCACCAGGGAGAGAGCCGTGAGAGTCAGGGAGAGGCCGGGGCCCAGGCCCCAGCGACGCAGTGCCGCCATCAGGGGGGCCATCAGCACCGCCAGGAACACCGCCAGCAGAAAGGGGTTGAGTACAGGGGCCGCGGCGCGCAGTCCCGCCACCACGACGACGAAGGCAGCGGCCACCAGCAGAAAGCGGGAGGCCGGGGCGAATCCCGAAGTGTTCACGAAGAGACCTCCTGACTGGCTGGAAGACCCGTGTATAGGGCTCCCGATCGTTGGAAACAGAGTAAGGTGGTTTTCCGCCTTTTCCCATTTGTCAACGGCCCAGGCCGATAAAACCGTTGCACATGGGCCTTCGGCAACCGGCACCGAGGCATCCTGGCCTTGGATGGCGCCCGGAGCCTGGCCCGGGGCTGGATGCGCGCACTATTCGAACCCCGGAAAGTCGCTCAGGATGCGCCACTGCCCGCTCTCCGGATCGTATCTCCAGGTCTGCTGATCCTGGATGCGCTTCACCCTTTGTTCGTCTTTCAACACGTACTCGATGCGTACCAATTGCACCGCTTCCTTGACCTCCTCGTCCTGCCCCGTCTCTTTTCCGTTAGGCGGCGCCTTCATCACCGGGGGCAGGATCACCTCATAGCCGGTGACCCTGATGTTGTCAAAGTCCAGCCTGGGCATGGGCCGGGCGTCGGGGGCGCGCAGTTCCGCCAGCGAGCGCCATTCACCCCAGCGCAGGGCGGCCCCATAGCGGTCCAGGGTCTTCTGCAAGGTCTTCTGATCGCGCAATTCGCCGAGGGTCTTGCAGGCGCTCAGGGTCGCCAGAAGACCCAGGAGGATCGGCAGGGACATCGACCGTGGCATGGGGCACTCCGCAGGCGACGGGTACAGGTGTGCGAGGGTACCATGAGAAGGTCCGGGTGCGCAGTGGGAGCGGATCGGGAATGACCCGCTTTCAGCCGCGCTCCGCTGTGGCCGCTCCGTACAGGAGTCGTCGCAACCGAAGCCGCTCCCACGCAGCGATCTGCCGCAGGGATTCACATACAGTGACCTACAGATAACCGTCCCCCCCCACCCTGCCCGGCGACCGGTTCGCTTCATTCTACCCATCCTACGGAAAAACAATGGGTTGTAGGATGGGTAGAGGAACGAAACCCATCAATATGAGGTGAATCGACAGGGGGAGTAAACGGTTACAACTTCAGTAAGTCATACGGGGGGCGCATATTTTGGAAAAGACCATGGGCAAAGACGATCTCGATCATCTGGAACGGCTCCTGCGCGACCTGGCCGAACGGGAGGTCATGGCCCGGATGCGCCATGCCCGGCCGTGGACCAAGGCCGACGGCAGTCTGGTGACCGAGGCCGATCTCGCCATGCAGGCCGCCCTTGCCGGGGCCTTGGGGCGTGTCTGGCCCGACATCCCCTTGCTGGGAGAAGAGATGCCCTTGGCGCAGCAAGAGGTCCTGTGCGCCCGTGGCGGCACCTTCTGGTGCCTGGACCCCATCGACGGTACCACCAACTATGCGGCGGGCCTACCCTTCTTCTGCGTGTCCCTGGCCCTGGTGGACGACGGCCAGGCGGTCGCCGGGCTGGTCCTGGACCCCTGGCGGGGCGAGTGCTTCTCCGCCCTGCGTGGGCGGGGGGCCTGGTTGAACGGGCAGGCTCTGGCATCTCCCCAGGCCCCCGGCCGGCTCGCCGACTGCATCGCGGTGGTGGATCTCAAACGGCTCCCCCTGGCCCTCGCCGAGCGCCTGTTGACCGAGACGCCGGTGTCCTCCCTGCGTAACTTCGGGGCCGTCGCCCTGGAATGGTGCTGGCTGGCCGCGGGGCGCACCCAGCTCTATCTCCACGGCGGGCAGAAGTGCTGGGACTGGGCGGCCGGCGGGCTGGTGGCCGCGGAGGCCGGCGCGGCCCTCTGGCTGGGGCGGGATCTGTACGGCCCGCCCTGCGCCATGCCGGCCCCGGGCTCCTGGATGGGCCTGGGCGCGGCGGACGCGGGGTTGCTGCGACTCTGGCGGGACTGGCTGCTCCAGTCCCGGGCCTGAAACCCCCTGGCCGGGCCGGTTGAAAGCGGCGCGGATCGTGCGAAGATGAGCGGCCACGAGACGAGGCACTGAGGTAGCGGGTAGATGAACGACCAACGATCCGGCTTGGACATGGATCTCAGCAGCGGCATTGCCGCCTTCGAGGCCAAACACTTTTCGCGCGCCACGGCGCTGCTCTCACCCCTGGCCGACGCGGGCGACCCCGAGGCCCAGTACCGCATGGCCATCATGGCCCAGAACGGCCTAGGGATGCACGACAATGCCCTGCTCGCCTACAAATACATGCGCGCCGCGGCCGAGGCCGGCCACGCCCTGGCCCAGCACGGCCTCGGCTTCATGTACATGGAAGGCGAATGCGTGGGTCAGGACGGCGCCAAGGCCGCCGAGTGGTTCACCAAGGCCGCCGAACAGGGCCTGGTGGGGTCCATGACCACCCTGGCCATGCTCTACGAGCAAGGGAAGGCGGGTTTGCCCAAGGATCCGGAGAAGGCACGGGAGTGGTACCGCAAGGCGGGCTTCGAGGAAAAGTGATGCGGGGGCCCTGACCAGGGACCGGTCTCCCCTCATGAACACCGCCAATAGCGTTGCAGGCGCGCCAGGCTCCGCCCCCTGTCGAGCCGGATGTGCAGGATCCGCACCCCTTCACCTGCCAGGGCGCTACTCAAGCCCCCCACCAGATCGGCGCCCTCGTCCAGGCCCAGGTAACCGACGCCGAAGGCCCCGGCCAGGGTGGCGAGGTCTGCCGTCTGGGGGGTGAGGAAGAGTTCCTCGAACTCCTTCAGCCCGGCCTGGGGCAGGAGCCCGAAGATTCCGCCGCCGCCGTTGTCGAGCACCAGGATGAGGGCGTTCAGGCCCGCGGCCAGGGAGAGACTCCCCAGGTCGTGCAGAAGGCTGAGATCGCCCACCAGGCCGACCACGGGGCCCCCCGTGGTGGCGGCGATCCCGAACAGGGTGGCGAGGTTGCCGTCTATGCCGCTGACACCGCGATTGCAATACAGGTGCAGGGGTCGGGGCGAGGGGTGCAGGAAGGCGTCCAGCAGGCGGATGGCGAGGGAGTTGCCACCGAACAGGCGGGCCCCCGCGGGCAGGTGATCGACCAGGGCGGCCACCAGACGGGCCTCGAAGGGCAGGGGAGGGCGGGGGGCGGTCTGGTCGTCCAGGGCCCGCCAACGCCTGAACCAATCCCCCCGGGCGGGGCGGATGCGTTCGCTCAGGTCCAGGCAGAGGGGCCCGGGGTCTGCCTGAAGGTAGTGATCCACCCGATGCCAGGGGTCGCTCCAGCGGCCATGGGGGTCCACCAGGATGTGACGGGCCCGTTCCTGGCCACTGATGTATTCCCCCAGCGCCCGCGATACCGGGGCCCCGCCGAGGCGCAAGATCCAGGCGGGACTGGGGGCGCCGGGCCGGCGCAGGAAGGCGTCCTGGCGGCTCAGCACCCGGTCGAGGGGGTGGCCGCCGGTACGCAGCCCGGACAGGGGATCGGCCAGGATCGGCGCCCCGGCGGCCTCGGCCAGGGTGCTCACGGCCCGGGCGGGCAGGGGGTGGCCCAGGGCCGGGCCGCAGAGGATCAGGCCCGGGGTCCCGTCCAGGATCCCGGCGAGGTCGTCCAGGTCCGCGGGATCCGGCGGGGGCGGGACGGCCGACAGTCGGACCGGGGGGCCGGGCTCCCAGGGCGCGGTATCGCCGCCGGGTGTCAAGGGCTCCCGCAACGGCTGATTCAGGTGGACCGGGCCGGGGAGGGGGGCGAGGGCCTCGCTCACCGCCTGCACCGCCAGGGCCCGGACCGCCCGTTCCAGTCCCCCGGCGGGTACCGGCAGGGGATGGAAGGCGCGCACCCGGGGGCCGAAGATCCCCTGTTGATCGCAGGTCTGATTGGCCCCGCGCCCCTGGAGTTCCGGAGGGCGGTCGGCGGAGACGAGGAGCAATGGGACCCGCGCCAGATCCGCCTCCATCACGGCGGGCAGCCATTCGCCCACGGCGGTGCCCGAGGTGGCGACGAGGGCCGTGGGTCGTCCGCTGGCCAGGCCTTGGCCGAGGGCGAACCAGGCGGCGCTGCGTTCGTCCAGGACCATGCGCAATGCCAGCCGCGGATGGCGGTGCGCGGCCAGCACCAGGGGGGTGGAACGGCTCCCCGGCGAGGCCACCACCCGGCGCACCCCGGCGGCGGCGAGGCCGTCCATCAGGGCGAGGGCCTGGGCGAGATTCAATTCCGCGGACATCAGGCCTCCGCCAGGGCCTCGATCAGGCCGGACAACTTCAGCTCGGTCTCCTCCCATTCCGCACCTGGATCGGAACCCGCCACCAGGCCGGCCCCCGCGTTCAGGCGGGCCTCGGTCCCGGAGATACGGATGGTGCGCAGGACCACGTCGATAGAGGCCTCGTCAGCAGCCCCGAGGCGGCCGAACAGGCCGCTGTACCAGCCCCGTTCCAGGCCTTCATGGGCGCGCAACCAATCCAGGGCCGCTTCGCGCGGCCAGCCGGCCACGGCTGGCGAGGGGTGTAAGGCGGCCACCAGATCGAGGGGATGGACCCGGGTATGCAGGCGGCCTTCGATGGGGGTACACAGGTGTTGGAGGCCACGCAGACGCATCAGCCGGGGTGCATCGGGAAACTCCAGCAGGGCGCAGCGGGGCGCCAGGACCTCACGCAGGGCCTCCACCACCCAGCGGTGTTCATGCCGGATCTTGGGATTGTCCAGGAGCGCCCGGCCCAGGCGTTCGTCCCGCGCCGGATCGGGGTCGCGTGCCGCGGTTCCGGCCAGGGCCTCGCAATGGAGGGCGTCGCCGGACAGGCTCAGGAGGTATTCCGGGGTGGCCGCCAACAACTGCTCGCCGCCCAGGTCCAGGGCGATCTGATGCAGGGAAGGGAAACGGCATTCCAGGACCCGTGCCAGCCGCGCCGGATCGAAGGGACGCTGTCCCCGCACCACCAGCTCACGGGCGAGCACCACCTTGTGAAACCCGCCCCGGGCGATCTCGGCCAGGGCCGTCTCCGCCCTGCGGCGCCAGCGAACGTAGCCGGGCCGTTGCCCCTGCCGGCACAGGATCTGCGGGTAGGGCGTGGACTCAGGGGCCTCGGACAAGGCCCCCAGGAGGGTGCCGAGGGGTGCGCGCCAGCGGCATCCGGCCACCCACAGACGACACCGGCCGTGGGCCGCTTCCAGTTGCACCGCGGGCAACCAGACCCGCGCCGGGTGGTCCTGCTCGAAGGGCGCGGCGAACCACAGGGGGGCAGCGCTTCCGCCCCGGGCCTCCAGGGCCTCACGCAGACGCCCCAGGCGGTCCACCCCCACGGCCTCCTCCCGCCAGGCCTCGGCCAGGGCCAGGGCGCGTGATCCCCGGACCGGCTCGGCGCGGTAGGCGAAATCCTTCAGGCCCGCAGGCAGACCGCCCAGGAAGACCTCGGGCAGCTCCAGCCCGACCACCCCGTCCGGCGCATCCGCCTGGGCCCGGGAGAGGCGGCGTTCGATTTCATCGAAGGGGCTGGACATAGGGGCCGAGGGTAAGCGATAAGAGGGGAGGGCGACAGCCCCAACGGGGTGTCCGATTGTATACCCGTCGCACGTGAATATTTCGCTACTGCGGCCGCCCCTCGCACCCCTGGGCTGTGTTGCGAAAGCTCGCCATAGTCCCCACTATGACTCGCTTCCGCGCCTTGCCCAGGAGCACGAGGAACACCCTCGAAAAACGAAATATTCACGTGCGACGGGTATAAATCGGCGCTCCCGGAAACCAAGGGAAAGCCACGTGGAATCAGGTCCTGGATCATCCCCGACAACCATCATGGCCGCCCGCCTGCATCCCTATCGGTGGCCCTTGCGGCAGGCCTGGCAGGGCCATGGGCAGGCCGTACAGGTGCGGCGGGGGGCCTTGTTGGAGCTGCGTGATCAGGCCGGGCGGCGGGGATGGGGCGATTGGGCGCCCCTGCCCGGATCGCCCGAGGCCGGGGATCCCGGCCTGGGTGAACGGCTCATTGCCTGGGGGAAACGGGTCCAGGACCGGAGTCCCGGAAACCTGGATCTGGCCTCCCCGACCACGGCCCCGGCCTGGCGCTGCGCCCAGGAGGGCGCCCTTCTGGACCTGGAGGCCCAGGCCCTGGGACGGCCGCTGCAGTGCCTGTTGGCGCCGGACCCGGCCGCCTCGGTGGCGGTGAACGCGGCCTGCGGCCTCCTGGACAGGGGGGCGGGCGAACGCCTGCGGGCGGCCCTGGGGAGGGGCTTGCGGGTGTTCAAGTTCAAGGTCGGCGTATTCCCCTGGGCGCGGGAACGGGAGACCCTCCAACGCCTCGCCGGATCGTTGCCGGCGGAGGCCCGGCTGCGGCTGGACGCCAACCGCGCCTGGGGATCGGATGCCGCACGTCGGGTGGTGGCCGATATCTCTGCGCTGCCGGTGGAGTCCCTGGAAGAGCCGCTGGCCCGGCCCGAACCCGAGGCCCTCGCA
Source organism: Chromatiaceae bacterium (assembly GCA_026984455.1). Taxonomy (GTDB): domain Bacteria; phylum Pseudomonadota; class Gammaproteobacteria; order Chromatiales; family Chromatiaceae; genus JALSSC01. Next base: position 2,987 of record JALSSC010000071.1, on the reverse strand, counting down.
CGGCTCCAGGCAGAGGCCCCTTTCTCCATCGCCCTGGACGAGACCCTCTGGGGGGCCGGGGGCCGCCGTTGGCTCCAGGCGCCCCCGGTACGCCGCCTGGTGTTCAAGCCGATGATGATGGGTGGGCCCCGACGGGTGCTGACATGGGCGAGCCGATTGCAGGCCCAGGGCTACGAGGTGGTGGTCACCCATGCCTTGGAATCGGCCGTGGGCCTCATGCTTGCGGCGCAGGTCGCGGCCGCCGGCGCCAGCCCCCTGGCCCAGGGGATCGACCCCGGCCCTTGGCTGCCTCCCGGCCAGGCGGCCCTGTTGCCGCCCATCGAAGCAGGCCAAATGAGACTGCCCCGCAAGAATGTTTGGGAAATACCCCCGCTCAGCGATGGGGTGGAATGGGTGGAAGACGCATGACCGAACCCTCCGTGGAGACACCGGACTACGCCGAAGAACGCCGCGTCCCCTTGAGCTATGTGGACGCCGCCGGACGGATATTCTTCCCGCGCCTTCTGGAATGGGCCCACCAGGTCCAGGAGGGATTTCTCTACGAACGCGGGATCCCCCTGAGCCGGTGGCTGGACAGCGGACCGCATTTCCCGGTGGTCCATGTGGAGGCGGATTTCCTCCATCCCTTGCGTCTCGGCGACCGCACCCGGGTGGAACTGCGGGTGGATCACCTGGGGCGCAGCAGTTTCAGTTTCGCCTACCGCTTCCTGGTGGGCGGCGAGGTCTATGCCAGCGCGCGCACCGTCCACGTGGCCGTGGAGCCGGGGAAAGGAAGCCGGCCGTTGCCCGAGGTCCTGCGGGAAGGCCTGCGGAGCAGGATCTGTTGAATGGCCGGGGATACCACGGAGTTCGCGCCGGACTGGGAATCAGCTCGGCGCGCGACTCATCCGACTCATCGCGGTGGACGCCATTCCCCCTTATCTATACCGCGCATAATGTATATTATGTCAAATTATCTGTTCCAGATGAGCGTGCTTCAGGCCTTTCAAGGATTGGATTCGAGCCGCACGTCGGCGGTTACCAGCCACCGACATCGGGGCTGGACGGCCATGCGCCATTGACCACGGCGGACGGTTCGGCTAGCGTTGCTCACCTGACAACCGTGTGCCGCGCCCCCATGACAGACCAAGACCCCCTTCCCCTGCAATCCTTTGAGACCGCCCTGTCGGAACTCGAAGACCTGGTGCAGAGCCTGGAAAGAGGTGAGCTTCCATTGGACGAATCCCTGCAGAAATTCGAACGCGGGGTACGCCTCACGCACACCTGCCAAGAGGCCCTCAAGCAGGCAGAACAGAAGGTCCAGCGGCTCGTCTCCCTCGATCCCGGGGCCGGACTCGAACCCCTCGACCATGACCTCTGATCCCGCTCTCGATGCCTTCATGGCCGATTGTCGGGAGCGCGTGGATACCGCCCTGCGACACTGGCTGCCGGCGGCTGGGTCGCCGCCCGTGCGCCTGCACGAGGCCATGCGCTACGCCACGCTCGGCGACGGTAAACGCATCCGGCCGGTATGGGTCTATGCCGCCGGACAGGCCTTGGGAGGGGCGCCGGATTGCCTCGACGCCCCGGCCTGCGCGGTGGAACTCATACACGCCTATTCTCTGGTACACGACGACCTCCCGTCCATGGACGACGACGACTTGCGGCGGGGCCGGCGCACCTGTCACAAGGCCTTCGACGAGGCCACTGCACTCCTCGCAGGTGACGCCCTCCAGACCCTCGCCTTCGAGGTGTTGGCCCTGGGCGGCGCGGGGCAGATCCCCGCCGCTGCGCGTCTGGAGATGATCCGACACCTTGCCCGGGCCGCCGGCTCACGGGGCATGGTCGGTGGCCAGGCCTTGGACCTCGCCGCCACCGCCCGGGAACCCGGTCTGGTCGAACTGGAGAACATCCACATCCACAAGACCGGGGCGCTGATCCGCGCCAGCGTCCGTCTGGGCACCCTGTGTGCCTCGCATTCCGACCCCGCCCGGGTGGAGGCCCTCGATCACTACGCCAAGTGCGTGGGCCTCGCCTTCCAGGTACAGGACGACATCCTCGACTTGGAGGGCGACACCGCCACCCTGGGCAAGACCAGCGGTAAGGACGTGCTTCAGGACAAGGCCACCTACCCTGCCCTCATGGGCCTGGACGCCGCCCGCGAGAAGGCCCGTGAGCTGTGCCACGACGCCCTCGACAGCCTGGCGATCTTCGGCGAGGAGGCCGCGCCCCTGCGCGCCATCGCCCGTTTCATCGTCCATCGGGAGCGTTGACAAAGGGCACGCGGATCAGTACATTGCGCTTCTCTGCTGGGGCGACGCCCCACACCTGCCGAGGTGGCGGAATTGGTAGACGCGCATGATTCAGGTTCATGTGGGGGAGACCCCGTGGAGGTTCAAGTCCTCTCCTCGGCACCAATTCAATAGTCTATCACAGGCCACCAGAAACCACAAAAAGCGCTGATTTTTCAGCGCTTTTGTCGTTTTACCCACACCCATCGCCTTGTCCCTCATTGTCTATCATGGTCGCAAAAATGGAGCCTGTGTGGAGCGCGAAAATGGCGTCTATCCACCGCCCTATCGCTGCCTATCGGCTGCTCGTCAGCGTGTCGTCACCCATTTAGCCCCTTCGTTTGTCTATCCACCTTGACCCGAAATCACACGCCGTTCGACTGTTAACATGGCGGCAAAAACTATCGTGTTATCGACAAGCAGCGCGAGGAAAAAAGGCGTGAATACCGGCCGCATGCTCTTGCTGCTGTATCAACTGCTACCGGGTTTACCCTCGTCTTCCTGCTTTCCCCTTGAGGCTTATTCCATAGGGCAACCGCCTCGCGTCTCGCCCTGAATCCTTCCCAAATTTTCAACAACGAAAGCTGGCATTGGGTTGCCCCTCGAATATTTTGGACACACATTTGGTCGTAGAGTGATAGCGACAGGAGGTGTCCATGAGTGAGAAGAAATCGCCGAAGAGGTGGTCGGCAAAACGCAAGCAGGAAGTGGTTCTGC
>JALSSC010000070.1 GCA_026984455.1 Chromatiaceae bacterium | reverse complement strand
GAGCGCCGCGCCCGGGCCCTCGCCGGGGACCTCGGCCTCTCCAAAGAGGCCGTGGAACGGCTGCGCGAACTGGGTACCTACCTCAACTACAACGCCTACGGGGCCTCGGTGGAGGACCTGCATATCCCTCCGGAGCAACTCTTCCGGCGAATCGCGCCCTATGCCGACCCCCTGGAATTCGTCTGCCTGGACGGCACCTTCCATCAACTGGAGAGCGGCTACCAGGAGGACATGGCCAAGGCCGCGTCCGTCAAGCCCTGGCGGGAGACCCCCACCCACGCCATCGTCCTGCTGCCCGCCGAACCCTGGGCGCGACGGGTGAGCGGGGTCCTGGCCAATCGGCTGGCCCAGGCCGCGCCCGGGCGCGGCCACGCCCTACTCACCGCCCTGCCCGAGGGGGGCTATGTGGTGAGCGTGCGCGCCCCACTGGAACATCCCGAGGGCGCCGATACCCTGTGCCGTGCCTTCGGAGGCGGTGGCCGCAAGGCCGCCGGTGGCATAGACCACCTCTCCGGAGCGGACCTGGAGGCCTTTCGGGAGGCCTTCGAGCAGGCCTTTCGCGGTTGATCCACCGGCCTCCCCTCGCGCCGGAGGCTGGGAACCTCATTGATCTCCAATTGACACCCGTCGCACGTGAATATTTCGCTACTGCGGCCGCCCCTCGCACCCCTGGGCGGTGTGGCGATTGCTCGCCATAGTCCCCACGATGACTCGCTTCCGCGCCTTGCCCAGGGGCACGAGAAACATCCTCGAAGAACGAGGACTGGCACAGGGAAGTGCCGTTTACGGACCACAGGACGGAGATATTCACGTGCGACGGGTGGATTGCCGCCGTCGAAAAGGCGGTACATCCCTTCACCACACGCAGCTCGCCGAAAGACTCCGTTCTGGCTGGCCCGAATGGTGCGCCAAGGACCGAGGATCCGCGCCTTTGCACGGCACACTAATATTCGGGCTGGAGGGGGTGGTCCAGAGACACCCCCAGGTCCTTCACCAGCCCGTTGCCGATGTCGTATATCCAGCCGTGGACGGTGATCTCCGCGCCCCGTTTCCAGGCATTGCGCATGATGCTGGTGTTGGCCACGTTGGTGACCTGTTCCATCACGTTGAGTTCGCACAGGCGGTCGAAGCGCCTGGCGGACGGCAGGCCCTCCAGTTCGCGGCGGTTGAAGCGCATCACGTCCTTGAGATGGCGCAGCCAGTTGTCGGCGAGGCCGTGGGCACGGTCTTCGAGGGCCGACCTGACCCCGCTGCAGCCGTAATGGCCACAGACGATGACGTGCTCGACCTGGAGGATCTCCACTCCGAACTGGATCACCGACAGGCAATTGAGGTCGGTGTGGACCACCAGGTTGCCGATGTTGCGGTGGACGAAGAGGCGTCCGGGGGGCAGATCCACGATCTGGTTGGCGGGTACCCGGCTGTCCGCGCAGCCGATCCACAGGTACTTCGGGCGTTGTTCCCGGGCGAGCCGGGGAAAGAATTCGGGATCCTTCTCCGCGACCCTCAGGGCCCATGCCCGGTTCCGGTCGAAAAGGTGCTGTAGGGGGTTCACGCCGGGGGTCTCAACGGGCAGTCGCCGGGGAGCGGGCCGGACGCTGAGCGACCGGGCCCCTGCCCGCATGGCCCGTGCCGTTCCTATTTGATGTGAGCGAGGATCCCATCCAGTTCGTCCAGGGTGTTGTAGGCGATCACCAACTTCCCCTTCCCCTTGGCCCCCTGCTGAATCTGCACCCGCGCCCCGAGGCGTTCGCCCAACTCCTCCGTCAGCCGCCGGACGTCCGGGTCCGGCTCGGGAGGGGGCGGGCGTCTGCCCTCCCCGCCCCCGAGGATCCGCCGCACCAGGCGTTCGGTCTCCCGCACCGAGAGGCCCCTGGCGGTCACCTGGGCCGCCGCATCGCTCTGATCGGCCCCCTTGAGGGCGAGCAGGGCGCGGGCATGGCCCATCTCCAGGCGTCCCTGGTCCAGCAGGGCCTTGACCTCGTCTTCCAGGTCCAGCAGGCGCAACAGATTGGTGACCGTGGTGCGCGACTTGCCCACGGCCTGGGCCACCTGTTGGTGGGTGAGCGCGAATTCGTGCAGGAGCCGGTGCAGGGCCGAGGCCTCCTCCAGGGGATTGAGGTCGTCGCGCTGGATGTTCTCGATCAGGCCCATGGCCATGGCGGCCTGTTCGTCCACCTCCTTGACGATCACCGGGATGTCCTTGAGACCGGCGAGCTGGGCCGCGCGCCAGCGGCGTTCCCCCGCCACGATTTCGTATTGGCCGTCCTCCACCGGGCGCACCACGATGGGTTGGATGACCCCCTGGGCGGCGATGGAATCGGCCAGTTCCTGGAGGCTGTCCGGGTCGAATTCGCGCCGAGGCTGATAACGGCCGCGGCGAATGCGCTCTATGCCCAGTTCGGTGGGGGCCGTGCCCGCCGCCGCGGCCACGGCCTCCGAGTCCTTGGGGCCTGCCGGGGCGGCGCCCCCGAGGAGGGCGTCGAGGCCCCGGCCGAGGCCGCGTTTCCTGGCTGCCATCCGCTGCCCGTCCTCAGGCCGCGGCCTTGTGGCCCTGGGCGCGGCCCAGGATCTCGCTGGCCAGGGCCAGGTAGGCCACGGCGCCGCGCGAGCTGCGGTCGTAGATGAGGGCGGGGAGGCCGTGGCTGGGGGCCTCGGCCAGGCGCACGTTGCGCGGCACGATGGTGCGGTAGACCCGCTCGGGGAAGTGGGTGACCAACTGGGTGGAGACCTCGTTGGCCAGGCGGTTGCGCGGGTCGTGCATGGTCCGCAGGATGCCTTCGATGGCGAGCCGGGGATTGCGCGCGTCACGGATCCGGGCGATGGTGTCGAGCAGGGCGGACAGGCCCTCCAGGGCATAGTATTCGCACTGGATGGGGATGAGCACGCCGTCGGCGGCCACCAGGGCGTTGACCGTGAGCATGTTCAGGGAGGGCGGGCAATCCACGATGACATAGTCGTGGCGGCCGGCCTGGGCCTGGATCCCGCGAGCCAGGCGGCGGTCGCGCTCGGGGTGTTCCATCAGCCCCACTTCGGCGGCGGTGAGATCGCCGTTGGCCGGGGCGAGATCGAATCCGGGCTCCGGCCGTTCCACCCGGGTCAGGGTCTCGGCCAGGGGGGTGTCGCCCAGGAGGCAGTCGCCCACCGAGGTCTCCAGGTGGTACTTGTCCACCCCGCAACCCATGGTGGCGTTGCCCTGGGGGTCCAGGTCCACCAGCAGCACGCGGCGCTTGAGGGAGGCCAGGGAGGCGGCCAGGTTGACGGCGGTGGTGGTCTTGCCCACCCCGCCCTTCTGATTGGCGATGGCGATGATATGGCCCATGACTCAGCCCTCGGGGGGTGGTATTTCCAGGATGGCGCGCGCCCCTTCCACGAAGGGCACCTCGACGCGGTGGACCCGGCCCCGCAGGCCGGACTCGGCCAGTTCCCCGCCGGCGCGGCGGCCCTTGAACGCCAGCAGGACCCCGTCGGCGACGAGGTGAGGACGGCTCAGGGCGGCCAACTCAGGCAGGGAGGCGAATGCACGCGCCGTTATCGTAGCGAATTTTTCCTCTCGGGGGTACGCCTGGATGCGTCCTTGCACCGGGGTGACGTTGCCGAGGCCCAGATCCATGACCGCCTGGCGCACGAAGCGGATCTTCTTGCCGTTGGCGTCCAGCAACACCCACTCCAGGTCGGGGCGCCAGATGGCCAGGGGCAGGCCGGGCAGTCCGGGGCCGGTGCCCAGGTCCAGGAGCCGCGGTCCACGCAACAGGGGCAGGGCGCTGAGGCTGTCCAGGAGATGATGACCGATCATCGCCAGGGGGTCGCGCACCGCGGTGAGGTTGTAGGCGCGGTTCCAGCGGGCCAGAAGGCGTACCAGGGCGAGCAGGCGTTCCCGGGTCTCGGGCGGCGGCGCCAGGCCCATGCGCCCGAGGCCCTGGTCGAGGCGCTCCACCGCCGGGCTCATGCGGCCTGCCGTCTCTTCAGATGGATGGCGAGCAGGGACAGGGCGGCCGGGGTCACCCCGGGGATGCGTCCGGCCTGGCCGAGACTGGCCGGGCGGTGGCGTTCCAGCTTCTCCCTGACCTCGGCGGAGAGGCCGCGCACCCGGCCGTAGTCGAAGTCGTGCGGCAGGGCCAGGGCCTCCTGGCGACGCATACGCGCGATCTCGTCCCGCTGGCGGTCGATGTAGCCGGCGTAATGGGCCTGGATCTCCACCTGTTGAGCCACCGCGGGGTCCGCCACCCCGGGGCCGACCCCGGGCAGGGCCATGAGGGCGGCATAGTCCACCTGGGGGCGGCCGAGCAGGTCCAGGGCGCGGGTCTCCCGGGTCAGGGGCCGCCCCAGCAGGGCCTCCTGGGGGGTCCCGCCTGCCGCCTCCGGGCGTATCCAGAGGTCGCGCAGGCGCGCCTGTTCCCGCTCGATGGCCTCGCGTTTGCTCTCGAAGGCGCGCCAGCGGGCGTCGTCCACCAGACCCAGTTCCCGTCCCAGCGGGGTCAGGCGCAGGTCGGCGTTGTCCTCGCGCAGGAGCAGGCGGTACTCGGCGCGGCTGGTGAACATGCGATAGGGCTCGCGGGTGCCCTGGGTGACCAGGTCGTCCACCATCACCCCCAGATAGGCCTGGTCGCGGCGCGGCCGCCAGGGCGCCTCGCCCCGCCCCAGGCGGACGGCGTTGACCCCGGCCAGGAGGCCCTGGGCGGCGGCCTCTTCGTAGCCGGTGGTGCCGTTGATCTGGCCGGCGAAGAACAGCCCCGGGAGGGCGCGTACCGCGAGGCTCGCGTCGAGGTCGCGGGGGTCGAAGAAATCGTATTCGATGGCATAGCCTGGGCGGGTGATGCGCGCCGCCTCGAAGCCCGGGATGGAACGCACCAGCTCCCACTGGACATCGAAGGGCAGGCTGGTGGAGATCCCGTTGGGATAGACCTCGGTGGTCTCCAGGCCCTCGGGCTCCACGAAGACCTGATGGGAGTCGCGGTCGGCGAAGCGCACCACCTTGTCCTCGATGGAGGGGCAGTAGCGCGGTCCCACGCCCTCGATCACCCCCGCGTAGAGGGGTGACCGGGACAGGCCCTTACGGATGATCTCGTGGGTGCGCCCGCTGGTGCGGGCGATATGGCAGGGGACCTGGCGGGGGTGTTGGTCGGGGCGGCCGAGGAAGGAGAAGACGGGGACCGGGTCGTCTCCGGGCTGCACCTCCAGGCGCGTGTAATCGATACTGCGTCCGTCGATGCGCGGCGGGGTGCCGGTCTTGAGGCGCTCCACCCGCAGGGGCAGCTCGCGCAGACGGGCGGCCAGGGCGTTGGCCGGCGGGTCGCCGGCGCGCCCACCCGGGCGGCTCTCCAGGCCGATGTGGATACGCCCGCCCAGGAAGGTGCCCACCGCCAGGACCACCGCCGGGGCCTGGAATACCAGGCCCATGGCGGTGCGCACCCCGGCCACCCGGTCACCCACCAGGATCAGGTCGTCCACCGCCTGCTGGAACAGGTCCAGCCCCGGTTGATGCTCCAGGGCATGGCGCACCGCCGCCTTGTAGCGCACCCGGTCGGCCTGGGCGCGGGTGGCGCGCACCGCCGGCCCCTTGCGCGCGTTGAGGGTGCGGAACTGGATCCCCGCAAGGTCGGCGGCGTGGGCCATGAGCCCGCCCAGGGCGTCGATCTCGCGCACCAGATGGCCCTTGCCGATGCCGCCGATGGCGGGGTTGCAGGACATCTGCCCCAGGGTCTCGATGTTGTGGGTCAGCAGCAGGGTGCGCGCACCCATGCGCGCCGCCGCCAGGGCGGCCTCGGTACCGGCGTGACCGCCGCCGACGACGATGACCTGGTAGGGGATGGGATGGCGCATGTCGGGGGGATCGGATGGCTTGGCGGTGGTGTCTCGGAACCGCCGGTGGCATGCCCGGCGCGCTCAGGTCTCGATACGGCGCAGGATCGTCCGGGCGAAGGCCCGGAAGTCGTCCACCTGTCGGTGGCTGATGGCGAAGACGATATCCCAGTCGATCGCCTCATAATTATGTACCGCGACATTGCGGAACCCAACGGCCTTCTTCATCGTACCCGCCAGGGAGGGGGCGATGACCCCCAGGTCCCGCAGCAGGTCGAAGCCGGCCCCCATGGTGGCGGGGCTGGGTTCGTCGGACTCGGCGATGAGGTGGGCGGCGATGTCCACGCACAGTTGCACGGCGCGGGTGAGGTTCAGCACCAGGATATCCTGGAGATCCGGGTCGTCCCTCAGGCTCTGCACGTCCTCGGGGCGTTTCTGTTCCACCCGCCGGATACAGCGGCGCAGAGATTCGAGTTTCTCCTCGATCAGTTGCCGATCCATGCCTTTCTCCTCTCGGCCAGGATCCGCCGGCGGTAGGGCATGAAATCCGCCTCCTCGAAGAGATGGCGGCGGATGAGGGCGGCGTAGGCCTCCGGGTCGGAGATCAGACGCCGTCCCTGGGTGAGGATCCGACCGAGCAGGGGCTCCCCCGCGGTGCGCAGGTCGATGAGGTCCACGGGACGGCCGGTGACCTCGGCCAGGGCGCCGATGAGCGCCATGCGGGTCTCCCGATCCAGCGGTGTGTCCAGGGCCACCCCCAGGTCCAGATCGCTCTCGGGGCCGGCCCGGCCCGAGGCGAGGGAGCCGAAGAGGACGGCCACGCGGATCCCCGGGAACCGGGACAGGACGTGGCGGATGGCGGCAGCGTCGGTCTTCATGGGGCGAGGATAGCACGGAGGGCACACCCCCGATCCCTATGACTCCACGACCCTTGCCGGAAGAACGGGACGGAAACCGGCCACCACCATCAGGCGCAGGCCTGCGCCGCCCGCTTCCCGCCGCGCTTGCGGAACAACAACGGCACCACCTGTTCGAAACGCTCGATGAAATGGATCTTCAGGCCCTTGCGGACGTGCTCGGGCACCTCCTCGAATTCACCGCGGTTGGCCTCGGGCAGGAGGATCTCGCGGATCCCGGCGCGGCGCGCGGCGATGAGTTTCTCGCGTACCCCGCCGATCGGGAAGACCTGGCCGGTGAGGGTCAGCTCGCCGGTCATGGCGATGCGCCGCACCGGTTCTCCACGGGCCAGGGAGAGCAACGCCGAGGCCAGGGTGATGCCGGCGCTGGGACCGTCCTTGGGGGTGGCCCCCGCGGGGACGTGGAGATGGATAAAGGCCTCCTTGAAGAACCCCGGATCGGCGCCGAACTCGGCGGCGTGGGCCAGCACATAGCCATAGGCGATCTCGGCGGACTCGCGCATGACGTCACCGAGCTGGCCGGTGAGCTTGAAGCCGCGGGTGAACTCGTGGGTGCGCACCGCCTCGACGTTGAGGGTCGCCCCGCCCATGGCGGTCCAGGCCAGGCCGGTGACCACCCCGGGGCCGGCCAGGCGCTGCTCGTCGCGGAACAGGGGGGGGCCCAGGTAGTCGCGCAGGTCGTCGGCGGTCACCTCGATGGGCCGGTCGGCCCCCTCCAGGAGTTTCACCGTGGCCTTGCGCACGATCTTGCCCAGTTGTTTCTCCAGGCGCCGCACCCCGGCGTCACGGGCATAGCCGTCGATCACCGCGCTCAGGGCCCTGGCGTCGATGCGCAGATCGTCCTTGCCCAGGCCGGCGCGTTGCAACTGGCGCGGGAGCAGGTACTTGCGGCCGATGGCCTGCTTCTCGCGGGCGATGTAGCCGGAGAGCTGGATCACCTCCATGCGGTCCAGGAGGGGCCCGGGGATGGTGTCCAGCTGGTTGGCCGTGGCGATGAACAGGACCTTGGACAGATCGAAGCGCAGGTCCAGGTAGTGGTCCAGGAAGGATTGGTTCTGCTCCGGATCGAGCACCTCCAGCAGGGCCGAGGCCGGATCGCCCTGGTAGCTGGCGCCGATCTTGTCGATCTCGTCCAGCATGATCACCGGGTTCTGGGTGCCGGCGTCCTTCAGGGCCTGGATGAACTTGCCGGGCATCGCCCCTATATAGGTGCGCCGATGGCCCTTGATCTCGGCCTCGTCGCGTGCCCCGCCCACCGAGAAACGGTAGAACCGGCGCCCCAGGGCATGGGCCACGGAGCGCCCCACCGAGGTCTTGCCCACCCCGGGCGGCCCCACCAGGAGGATGATGGAACCGGCCACCTCGCCCTTCTGGATGCCCACGGCGAGAAATTCGAGGATGCGTTCCTTGACGTCCTTCAGGCCGTAGTGGTCCCGGTCGAGTATCCGGCGGGCGCGTTTCAGATCCAGGTTGTCCTTGGAGTGGACGCCCCAGGGCAGGGCGGTGATCCAGTCCAGATAGTTGCGGGTCACCGCGTATTCGGGGGAACCGGTCTCCAACAGCGAGAGCTTTTCCATCTCCTCGTCCACCCGGGTCTGGGCCTCCTCGCTCAGTTCGAGCCTCTCCAGACGCTCCTGGAAGCGCTCCAGCTCGGCGGTGCGGTCGTCCTTGGCGATGCCCAGCTCCTGCTGGATGGCCTTGAGCTGCTCGCGCAGGAAGAACTCGCGTTGCTGTTTCTGCATCCGCTCTTCCACCGCCTCGCGGATCTTCTGCTGGGCGCGGGCCAGTTCCAGCTCCCGCCGCAGCAGATCCAGCACCCGCTCCATCCGCGGCAGGAGTTCGAAGGTCTCCAGGACCTCCTGGAGCTGTTCCTTGTCGGCGGTGGTGAGGCTGGCGGCGAAATCGGCCAGGTGGGAGGGGTCGTCCGGCCCAAACCGCTCCAGGAACATGCGCAGCTCTTCCACATACAGGGGATTGAGCGGCAGCAGCTCCTTGATGGTGTTGATCACCGCCATGGCATAGGCCTTCACGTCCTCGCTCGGACGCCCCTTGCGTTCCTGGTGATATTCCACCCGGGCCATGAAGGGCGCCTGGGCGGCGATCAGGGTCTCGATGCGGAAGCGGCGCACACACTCCACCAGGACCTGGAGGTTGCCCTCCACCCGCTGCACCCGGTGCACCCGACAGGCGGTGCCCACGGGAAAGAGATCCGCCGCCGTGGCCTTCTCGGAACTGTCGTTACGGGTCAGGACCACCCCAAGGATATGATGATCGGTCTTGCCCACGGCCTCCAGGGTGGACGCCCAGTGTTTGGCGTCCATGAGCAGGGGGACCGCCTGGCCGGGGAAGAACGGGCGCGAGGCCATCGGCAGCAGGTGGATGACCCGGGGCAGGACCTCGTCGGCGCGCGCCGGCGGGGCGCCGTCTTCTTCGGGCAGGACTTCCGCCCGGCCTTCTTCACTCATCGTGCATCGACCCTTGTTGCAGGAGATTGGTCACCTAATGAGGGCGGCCCGGACGCTTTCCAAGTCAGAGGGGGGCGCACTCCACGGCCGCCGCGAGACGGGCGAAGTCCTCCACCGCGAGGGTCTCCGGGCGGGCCCTGGGATCGATCCCCACCGCTTCCAGGGCGCCGTCGGGGACCAAGGCGCGCAGGCTCTTGCGCAGGGTCTTGCGGCGCTGGGAGAAGGCCCGCAACACCAGGACCTCGAAGCAATCCGCGGCCGCCGGCTCGTATACCGGGCGGTGCCGGGGAAGCAGGCGCACGAAGGCGGATTCCACCTTGGGGCGTGGGCGGAAGGCGCCGGGCCCCACCTGGAACAGGGGCTCCACCCGGCAGCGCGCCTGCACCATCACCGACAGGCGCCCGTAGGTCTTGCCCCCGGGCCCCGCGGCCAGGCGCTCCACCACCTCCCGCTGCAACATGAAGTGCATGTCCCGGATACGGTCGGCCTGCTCCAGGAGATGGAACAACAGTGGCGTGGAGACGTTATAGGGGAGGTTGCCCACCACCCGGAAGGGCCCCGGGTCGGGCAGATCGGCCAGGTTCAGGCGCAGGGCATCGGTCTGGATCACCTGCAGCCGGCCCAGGCCCTCCAGCCGCCGGGGCAGCTCGCGGGCGAGGTCACGATCCAGTTCCACGGCGATCAGGCCACCGGCGGCGCGCAACAGGCCACGGGTGATGGCACCCCGGCCCGGACCGATCTCCAGCAGGGCCTCGCCGGGCCGTGCATCCAGCACCTCCAGGATGTGGCGCACCACCCGCGCATCCTGGAGAAAATTCTGGCCGAAGCGCTTACGGGCGCGGTAGAACACAGGGGCCGGCGTCCGCCGCGACCTCAGAGGTAGCGCCGCCAATGTTCGGGACGCCGGTCGCGGCAGCCGTGCTCGAGCTTGCGGTAGCGCTCCACGAACACCTTGCGGGTACAATTGCTCTCGCCCTTGGCACAGCCCAGATTGGCCCTCAGGGTGCTCTCCGTATAGTAGTGGAGGGCCCTCTTCAGACGGTAGACCAGGCGGTTGTCGATATGCAGGCCGATCTCCCCCAGGGCCGATTCGATCTGCTCCAGGGTGATCTCGAGGAGGTCGTACTCCACCAGCAGCAGGCGCGGGCTTGGATGTCCGGTGGCGATCACCCCATCCACCCCTTGTAGGAACCGGGCCGCGCTCCCGGCCTGGTCGGGGTCGGGATGGAACTCCACGAAGTGGATCTCCCTCCGACGAATGAAATCCTCGGTGTTCAGGTGGGGCGTTGGCTCGACCATGGGGCAATGCTAATCCTCTGGGGGAATTATTCAATAGCCGGCCGTCGCCGGTCTTTCTCGCCATTGCCGGGTGGAGTAGGATTCCGACGCGACCGGTCACAGAGACCGGCGATATACCCGTCGGTGGCAAGGGGCCATGAAGGCGCCCCCCCTGGGGCGAGGGGCATCCTCCGGAAGCGAAGCCCCCACAGACGACGGGTATGTCTCTAGAGAGACGGCCCCCACCACCGGAGAGGCCATCCGAACCACCTGCAACCGAGGAATCCCAAATGACGAGACCCCTGTACTCCCTGGGCTGCGTCTCCGCCTTGGCCCTGAGCCTGGCGACCGCCGCCCCTGCCTTCGCCTTCGAGGAGGCCGCGGCCCAGGCGGCCGCGGCCCAGGCCGAGGCGAAGGCCGCCCCACCCCAGGCCGCGGAATCCGCTGCCGCCGCCGGGAACCCCGCGCCGGCGGCGCCGGCCGAGGCGCCTGCCCCGGTGACCACGACCGCCGCAACCCCGGCGCCGGCCACACCGGCCGAGACACATGCCCCGGAGACCAAGGCCGCCGCACCCGCTGGGACACCCGCACCGGCGGCCGAGGCCGCCGTCCAACCGCCGATGATGGGCCCACCGTCCGCTGGCGGGATGGACATGCCCAAGGCCATGGCCGAGCGTTGGGCGAAGCGCCGCGCGGAACTGGACGCACGCTACGCAGACCTGGTCAAACGGGCCGCCGAGGCCGGCGTGAACCTGCCCGCGACCCCGCCTTGGAAACGCTCCCCCATGCAACCGCCGCAGCCACCCAAGGGCTGGTTGTCCTACGAAGATATGCGCAGACAGATGCAGGCCGAGGGCATCGACCTGCCCGAGCAACCGCAGTGGATGGCCGACGAGAAGGCGCGCCGCGAGGCCATGCGCAAACGTATGGAGGCGCACCGCAAGGAGATGGAGGCGATGCGGAAGGCCACCCCCGAGGAACGCCTGAAGATGCGTGAGAAGCACTATCAGGCGATGCGCGCGAAGGCCAAGGAGCACGGCATCGAACTCCCCGAGACCCCGCCCTGGAAGGAGCGCCTGGAGGCCCAGGCGCGCAACCAGACCATCGTTTCGGCGCTGAGCGACGAGCAGCGGGCGGCCTGCATGGCGGTCTACGGCCGTCCCCAGCACCCCCCGGTACCCCTGACCCCACCGCGCTGGTCTCCGCCCCAGGGCTATGGCCAGGGGCCGATGCCCGGAGGGGCCGCGGCCCCGGGTTACGGCTATGGCCGCGGCTGGGGCAACCCACGAGGCTATGGCGGCGCTTACGGGCAGGGGCTGCCCGGACCGGCCTATGGTCGCGGCCGGGTGCCACAGAATGCCTATGAGGCAGCACCCACACCCTACCAATACAAATACTGAGTTACTGAGTCACACCCCTCTCGTCGGCCTTTTCGCCACACGGGGGACAGTGGTTGATGCCACTGCCCCCCACTTTTTCCTCCTCGCTCACATTCAAGGCCACCCAAACCGGACCGCTATACTACCCGGCAACACCCCAACGAAACCCAAGGCTGCAATGATTCCCAGGGTAAAGACGACGGCCGCCGCCAGCTGGCTCTGTCTGATGTCGTTTGCGCTCCAGGCGGCCCCTCCCCTGCCAAACGAACCCATCCGACCTGTCCCCCGGGTCATGGACGGCGATCCCGCGCGCATCGCCCTCGGACGGCAGCTCTTCTTCGACCGCCGTCTGTCCCGGGACGGCACCATCGCCTGCGCCGACTGCCACCTGCCCCGTTACGGCGGCACCGACCTGCGCGTCCCTTCCCGGGGCGTGGGCGGCGCGCAGGGGACCATCAAGGCCCCCACGGTCTTCAACGCCCGCTTCAATATCGCCCAGTTCTGGGACGGCCGCGCGGAGACCCTGGAGAAGCAACTGGACGGTCCCATCCACAACCCGGTGGAGATGGCCTCCTCCTGGCCGCGCATCATCCGCCTCCTGAAGGGCGACTCCCGCTTCCGCCAGGCCTTCCTCGCGGCCTACCCGCAGGGCCTCTCGGAGGCCGCGCTGAAGGACGCCCTGGCCAGTTTCGAACGCTCCCTGACCACTCCCGATTCGCCCTTCGACCGCTGGCTGTGCGGCGACGTGGACGCCCTTGGCGCGCAGGCGAAGCGCGGTTACCGGCTGTTCAAGTCCTATGGCTGCATCGCCTGCCACCAGGGCGTGAACCTGGGCGGCAACCTGTATCAACGCATGGGCGTGTTCGGCGACTACTTCAAGGACCGTGGCGGCCCCCTCACCCCCGCCGACCTGGGGCGCTTCAACGTCACCAAGGATCCTGCGGACCGCTTCTACTTCAAGGTGCCGAGCCTGCGCATGGTGGCCCTGGAGAAACACTTCTTCCATGACGGCAGCGCCAGCTCCCGCGATCGGGCGATCCAGGTCATGGCCCATTATCAATTGGGACACGAGATCCCCGCGGGGGAGCGCCGGGCCATCGCCGCCTTCCTGCGCAGCCTGCTCGGTCACCACCCGCTGCTGGAAAGAGAATGAGCGGCCGTTACCGCTACTGGGTGCAATTCATTCTCCTGTTGCTGGCCGTGGGCCTGGTCGGGTTGCTGCTGCAGGGGCGGGTGCAGGACGCCGAGACTCATGCCCAACGTACCGCCACCCTGCTCTCCCTGCGTCGTACCGAGGTCCGCCTGGACCGTGATCTGTTGCGGGTGGCGGCCTTCCGCCTACAACAATACGATGATCTGGTGAGCATCTATCGCCGGATACGCCAGCTGATGGCCCGCGTCCGCCAAGACGCGGGGCCCTACAGGCGTACATTGGACGCCTGGCTGGAGGCCCTCGACGCCAAGATCCATCTGGCCCAACGCATCACTTCCACGGCCGCGGTGGTCCGCAACGAGCTGCACTATCTGGACAAGACCATCACCGCCTATCACCGTGCCGACGGCCCGGACGCCAACACCTTCATGGAGTGGGGAAACGCCCTGCTCGCCTATGCCCTGTTCGGCTCTGACCTGCGCCGCCGGGACCTCAGAGAGGCGCTGAACCGCCACCTGGCCGGTCACTCCCATCGTTCCCCGCTGCAGGCCAACATCCTCCGTCACCTCGATCTGACCCTGGATCATGTGGACAGCCTCCAGCGACTGCTCCGGCGCTATCAGGAATTGGATACCCGGATGCGTTTCGATGCCCTATACACGGCCTTCAATCAGGCCTACGCGGCCCAGGTGGAAGGACTGGAACGGCGCCGCCTGTGGCTTGCGGCTCTTGCCGGCCTGTTGGTTCTGCTCCTCGCCCGCACCCTGTGGGGCCTGGAACGGGAACGGCGGATGGCCGAGCAGGCACGGCAGCGACTGCACGACGCCGTCTCGAGCCTCTCCGAGGGCTTCGCCCTGTTCGACGCCCAGGGGCGGCTGGTCCTATACAATCCCCGTTTTCTGGGACTCTACCCCTGGCTGCGGGGGCGCCTGGGCGCGGACACGACCTATGCCCACATCCTCCGCCTCCACCGCCAAGCGGGCCTGGATACGTGCCCGCTGGTGGACGGCCACGGGCGGGAAGCCGAGAAGACGGACGGCGACCCGGCCCGCCTCGAGACCTTCCAGGACCCGGGAAAGGGACGGCGCTGGCTGCTGGCGAGCGATGCCGTGACAAGCAGCGGAGAACGCGTCCTGACGCGCATGGACGTGACCGAGGCCAAGGCCCGGGAACAGGAGCTGGCCAGGCTCTACCGGGCGGTGGAGCAGAGCCCGGTGTCGGTGGTGATCACCGACGCCGAGGGACACATCGAGTACGTGAACCCCCAGTTCGAGCGGGTCACCGGTTACACCCAGGACGAGGTGCTGGGCAAGAACCCCCGGGTGCTCAAGTCGGGGCTCACCCCGAAGGAGACCTACGTGGCGCTGTGGACCACCCTCACCCGGGGCGAGGTCTGGCACGGTCAGTTGATCAACCGGCGCAAGGACGGCAGCACCTACTGGGAGGAGGCCTCCATCGCCCCGGTGCGCGACCCCGCCGGCCACACCACCCACTATATCGCGGTGAAGGAGGACATCAGCGCGCGCAAGCGCTCGGAAGAGGCCCTGCGCCTCCATACCGCCGTGTTCGAGACCCTCACCGAGGGGGTGATGATCACCGACCCCCAACAACGCATCCTGGCGGTCAACCCGGCCTTCACCCGCATCACCGGCTACAGGCCGGACGAGGTGCTGGGACAGACCCCGTGCCTCTTGGCCTCGGGGCGCCACGACCCGGGTTTCTGCGCGGCCCTGTGGCGCGACCTGCGCGAACAGGGCTGGTGGGAGGGGGAGATCCAGGAGCGGCGCAAGGACGGCGAGGTCTATCCGGCCTGGATGAACATCGTTACGGTACGCGATGCTGGGGGAGAGGTGCGGGAGTACATCGCGGTATTCAACGACATCTCCCAACGCAAGGCCGCCGAGGCGCGCATCCGGCATCAGGCCAACTTCGACGCCCTCTCCGGCCTGCCCAACCGCAATCTGCTCCTGGACCGGGTGGCGCGCGCCCTGCTCGCGGCGGAGCGTGAAGGCTGGCAGGTCGCCCTGCTGTTCGTCGATCTGGACCGCTTCAAGGAGGTCAACGACACCCTCGGTCACCTGATGGGTGACGAACTGCTCAAGCAGGTCGCCGTCCGCCTGACCGCCTGCGTACGCGAGGCCGACACCGTGAGCCGCTTCGGCGGCGACGAGTTCGTGATCCTGCTGAACGACGTGAAGCGGGCCCAGGACGCCGCCGAGGTGGCGCGCAAGGTGCTCACCGCCTTGGAACGGCCGCTGGAGGTGGGCGGGAACGAACTCCATATCGGCGCCAGCATCGGCATCACCCTCTATCCGGGCGACTCGAAGGACGCGGTGACCCTGTTGCGCAATGCCGACATGGCCATGTACCGGGCCAAGGAGGCCGGGCGCAACACCTATCAGTTCTATACCGCGGACATGAACGATCGGGTGCGCCGCCGGGTCGCCCTCGCCGGCGACCTGCGCCACGCCCTGGGACGCGGTGAACTGTTCGTGGTCTACCAGCCCATCGTGCGTCTGGCCGACCGCACTCTGGTGGGCTTCGAGGCCCTGTTGCGCTGGCACCATCCCCAGCAAGGCCCGATCTCCCCGGAGATCTTCATCCCTCTGGCGGAAGAGACCGGGCTCATCGCCGCCCTCGGGCGCTGGGTACTGGAGACCGCCTGCGCCCAGGCCCGGCGATGGCAGGAACAGGGCCGATCCTGGCGGATCGGGGTCAACCTGTCCAGCCGTCAGTTGGCCCTGGGGCTCGAGGTGGCGGAGGTGGAGCGGATACTGGAGCGCATCGGCCTGGACCCGCAACGCCTCACCCTGGAGGTGACCGAGGGCCTGATGCTGGACGGCAGTACGGGGACCCTGGATTGGATGCGGGCGATCAAGGACCTGGGGGTGCGCCTGTCCATCGACGACTTCGGCACCGGCTATTCGTCGCTCAGCTACCTCAAGCGCTATCCCATGGACACCCTCAAGATCGATCGCGCCTTCATCCGTGACCTGACCAGCGACCCGAGCGATGCGGCTCTGGTGAAGGCGATCCTGGCCATGGCCCACAGCCTGGGGATCGGAGTGGTGGCCGAAGGGGTGGAGAACGAGGCCCAGATCCAGTTCCTGGAGGCACACGGCTGCGGTTTTGGTCAGGGTTGGTGGTTCGGCCGCCCGGTGGCGGCGGCCGAGATCGAAACCCTCATAGACAAGGCACAGGGACGGATCGAGTCCGCCTGATAGACC
Source organism: Chromatiaceae bacterium (assembly GCA_026984455.1). Classification (GTDB taxonomy): domain Bacteria; phylum Pseudomonadota; class Gammaproteobacteria; order Chromatiales; family Chromatiaceae; genus JALSSC01. The sequence goes on along the minus strand of JALSSC010000070.1, from coordinate 19,044 downwards.
TGTCACACGTGAATATTTCGTTCTCCGAGGGTGTTCCTCGTGCCCCCGGTACAGTGCGGAAGCCAGTCATAGCGGAGACTATGGCGGGCCATCGCCACACCACCCGGGGATGCCGAGGGCGGCCGCAGTACAGAGATCTTCACGTGTGACGGGTGTAGACAGGCGTTGCAGAGAAACGAGAGAGGCCCAGATCCGTCAGCGTGGCAGAGTCACTGCCTGCTCCACCGGCAGACCGGGGTCCGTGCCCCACTCGGCCATGGATCCGTCATAGAGACGCGCGGCCTCGTTGCCCAGGAGTTCATGGGCGACGAACCACGCCAGGGAGGCCCGGTGCCCGGACTGACAGAAGAACACCACCTCCCCCTTCTCCGGTACCCTGCGGTAACGGAACAGGGCTGCCTCGGCCGCCGGGGAACGGAACCAGGCGCTGCCGTTCTCGGTGAGCCAGTCGTAGGGCAGGCTCAGGGCCCCAGGGATGGTTCCCGCGCGCTGCTTACCGCCGGCCGCGGCGATTCCCAGATACTCGGCCACGCTGCGCGCATCCACGTGAGGCACCTTGGCCTCCAGGGCCCGCTTCATCTGCGCTTTGGTGACCCGCAGGCGTGGCCGGAGGTGGGCCTCGAAGGACCGCGCCGGCGGCTGGAACGCACGCTGTTGGAAGGGCCGATTACGGCCGCTGCGGGCATAACCCACCAGTCCACCATCGAGAATGGCGACCCGGTCGTGGCCCAGATATTTCAGGGTCCAGTAGACGCGCGTGGCCTGTGCCAGATCGCTCGCCCCCTGACCGAAGGGTACCAGGATCACCTGGGTATCCGGAGCGATGCCGAGAGCGCCCACCAAGGCCTCCAGATGCTTCACCTCCGGCAGATTGCCATGCCTGCGCCACTGCCCATAATCCGTATGTACCGCCCCGGGGATGTGTGCCCTGGCATAGCCGCGTTGGGATTGTAGGTCCAGAATGCGCAGGTCCTTCCGCCCCAGATTCCGGATCAGCCACTCCGGCTGAACCAGAGCACCCGTTTCGGCGCCCGTTTCGGCGGCCAGGGCGGCAAAGGAGAGACAGCAGAGGACGAGGGTGAGGATCGGTCGTTTCATGAGGATTCCCTATTCGAGTCGGCAGGTACATATGACCGCTCACGCGGATTCCCGGCCCTGGGAGGGCCCCCTGGGACGAAGGGCCTTCGCAATCGCCGGAAGATCCACGCGCGGCGGCGATATGATGCCCGTTACGCAACGGCGGATGAAAGGGTCGGCGCGCTTCATCCCTCCCCCGGGCCTAAACCCGGGGCCGAGGCCTCAGCCATTACAGACCTCGCAACCAATCACCGCCGGTGACGACATCCCCGTGCCCTCCCATCCCACGGAGGACAGGGATCAGTCCGCGTCGGCAAGGGCTGTGAAGGGATCGGGCCCCTGGCGGGTTTCGCCCGCCTCGGCCAAGCGATCCAGATACATCTCCCAGAGGGCCGGCGCCCGCTCTCCCAACATCCGCAGGTAACGCCAGTCATAGATTCCGGTCTTGTGGCCGTCGTCGAAGAAGATCTTCACACCATAGGCGCCCGCTGGCTCCAGGGCATCGATGTTGACCTGCTCCTTCCCCACCTGGAGGCGGCCCTGGCCGGGACCGTGACCGCGTACCTCGGCCGAGGGGGAATAGACGCGCAGGTATTCCACCGGCAGGTGAAAATGAGCGCCATCGGCGAACAGCACCTCCAGGACCCTGGAGTGGCGGTGCAGTTTGAGTTCTGTGGGATGACTGGGGGTCTGGGTCATGAGGCATTTCGAGATCCGTGCAAGGAGCCGCCGAGTATAAAGGCTTCCCAGTCGAGTATCACTCCCGATGCCACGCAGCCAGGACCACGTCATCCAACCACTCAAGTCATTGAAAACCGCGCCAGTGGCCTTCCCTGAAAATGTCTGCGGCAGGGATGCCGCAGTCAAGCCTACAGGGAGGTATTCACGGCGTTTTTCAGGGAAGGCCACTGGCAGAGGGGCGGTTAGATGACGGAGCCCTGGCCACGCAGCGCACCCGCTTGACCGATCCGCCAGGGTCAGGTAGATTCCGCCGTGTCGAGGCTACGTAGCTCAGTTGGTCAGAGCGCAGCACTCATAATGCTGATGTCGGTGGTTCGAATCCACCCGTAGCCACCACCCGCCCCCACAGCGCCGTAATCCAGCGTGATGCTTGGTTTTAGCGATACCCGGCGCGCGCAAATGTTGCGCTCCGCAGACGGTACTTCCCCGCGCCACCCGTCGCTGCGGTCGCCGCCCTTGGCCCCTGGGCGGTGCGGGGATGGCCCGCCATAGGCGCCGCCGTGACCCACCTCCGCACCTTGCCCAGCCCAGGAGCACGAGGAACACCCTCGAAAGACGGGATATTCAGGTGCGACGGGCATACCAACGACCTCGGCCCGGGAGCCGCCCTCACTCCACCAGGCGCCCATAGATACGCACCCGCCGGCGCAGCCGCTCCGCCAGATCGGACGGGACCTGTTCCCAGGCGAAGCGCCATTGCCAGTTGCCTTCCACGGTCCCGGGCAGGTTCATCCGATGCGTCCCATCGAGACCGAGCAGGTCCTGCATGGGCAGGACCGCGAGCCCGGCGCAGGATCCGAGGGCCATGCGTATCAACGGCCAGGGCATGGGCTCCCGGGAATGGCCCAGGTAGTCGTCCACGAAATGGCGCCCGCCATCGTCCAGGCTCAGATACCACCCCAGGGTGGTGTCGTTGTCGTGGGTACCGGTATAGACCACGGCATTGGCTTCGTGCCGAAAAGGCAGATAGGGGTTGTCGGGACCGCCCGAAAAGGCGAACTGGAGGATCTTCATCCCCGGCAGGCCATGGGCCTTGCGCAAGGCCTCCACCTCGGGGGTGATGACGCCCAGGTCCTCGGCCACCAGCGGCAATTCACCGAAGGCCTCGTGCAGGCGCTGGAACAGGGCATCGCCGGGGGCCTTCACCCAGTGCCCCTGGACTGCGGTCTCCTCTTCGGCGGGGATCTCCCAATAGCTCTCGAAGCCCCGAAAGTGATCCACCCGGAGGAGATCGAACAAGGTGAACTGGGTCCGCATCCGGTCCACCCAGAAGCTGAAGCCATTGGCCTCCATCCGTTCCCACAGATACAGGGGATTGCCCCAACGCTGTCCGGACTCCGAGAAATAGTCGGGGGGCACCCCGGCCACCACCCGCGGGGTGCCGTCGGGATTCAGATCGAACTCCCGGCGCCGGCTCCAGACCTCGGCGCTGTCCAGGGAGACGAAGATAGGCATGTCACCGAACAGGCGCACCCCATGGGCGTTGGCGTAGTCACGCAATCCCCGCCACTGACTGAAGAACAGGTATTGTTCGTATTTGAGGTATTGGATCTGGTCCTGGAGCCGCGCCCGGGCCTCGGCCAGGGCATGAGGCCGGCGCTCGCGCAGATCGGGCGGCCATTGCCACCAGCCACACCCCAATTCATCGTGAATCGCCTGGAACAGGACATAGTCGTCGAGCCAATAGGCATGCCCAACCTCGAAGGCCGCCAAGTCCTCGCGCTCTTCGGGCGTGGCCGACTCCTTGAAACCATCGAAGGACAAGGCACGGGCGAAACGCCGGCCTTGGTCGGATATCTGTGCCTCGTCCAAGGGCAGGGCCTTGAGCCAACCGCGTTCCAGGAGGACCTCCAGGTCGATGAAGCGCGGATCGCCGGCATGGGCCGAGACCGCCTGATAGGGAGAGCCGTCCGGTCCCACGGGTCCCACGGGCAACATCTGCCAGACGCTCAACCCGGCCTCCTCCAGAAAATCCACGAAACGGAAGGCCTCCCGCCCCAGCCCGCCGCTGCAACAGCCACCGGGCAGTGAACTGAGATGCAGCAGGCACCCCGCCCGGCGACAGTCTATGGCGGAAGAGATCATGGGGCCACCATGAAAGTCGGGCCGTGCGGCGTCCCGGCCCCTTCTTCCCGCGGAGAGGGCCGAAGCAGGGGGACGATCCCGGCATGGAAGGCCGTCGTCTGCAGCGGTAGCGGCATCGCCCGGCGCATCAGTTCTTGATCATCACACCGCCCAGATCGGGACGGCCACTGCCCGCGGCGAAGACCTCGAACAGGTACTCCGGCGGCTCCTCCCCGAGCATCTCGTAGAGGCGCACCAACTGCGCCCGGAACAGGCGTTCGAAATCGCTCACCGCCTCGCCCGGATTGTAGTCCCCGAACCACCAGAACCAGTCGGAGCCCTCGCAGGTGGCCAACTGGAAGGCGACCTTGCGCACCTGCCCGGGGTCCAGCCGGCCCTCCGCCATCACCCGGTCGTAGACCTGCTTGGCCTCGCCCAGCATGTCCCAGGCGCGGTTCTTGTCCCGCTCCCCGATCCAGGTGGAGAAGGTGCCGTAGACCCAGCTCCCAGCCACCAGATGTTCGAGGGAGCGGGGCGGCCGGGGGGCGGCGCGCAGATGAGCCGAGAAGGTGGTCATCTCGAGGCGTGGATGTTCGGCCAGGGCCTTGTACAGGGCGGGCAGGAAATAGATGGCGTTGTGCGGGTAATACTCCCAGGCGTTCTCGCCGTCCATGATGATGGAGACGATCCGGTCCGGCTGTTCCCGGGTGGCCGCCTCGATGCGTTCCAGATGCTCCAGCAGATTGGCCACGGCGTCGTCGGCATGCCACTCGCCGTAGATGAAGCCGATCAGGTCGGAGAGGGCGTCGTCGCGGAAGAAGTTGGCCATCCCCCCTTCGAGCACCCGATAGGGGCGGTGCGGCCAGCCCACGGCGAGTTCCTCGCCCTCCCCCGAGGCCTTCAGGCTGTTGTGCAGCACCTGCTGACCCGAGGCCGCCCACAGGAAACCCTCCTCTTCCAACAGGCGCAGGGCCTCTTCGCTCACTCCCCCCTCGGCGGGCCAGCAGCCCTCGGGGCGGAAACCGAAATGCCGCTCGAAGGTGGCCAGGCCCTCGCGGATGTGCCAGCGGGAGCGGGCCTCGCCCCCGGGGTAGGCCTTCAGCTCGGGCAGGACCACATCGGGTATGGCCTCGCGGGCGGATTCCAGGTCGAGCAGCAGGGGCAGGATGGGGTGGGCATAGGGGGTGACCGAGAGTTCCACCCGGCCGCTCTCGGCCAGACGGCGGTAGCGCGGCACGATGCCCTCCACCACCTCGCCGATCAGGGTCACGAGCTGACGCCGGTCCTCCACATCGAAGGCCCGCGCCTTGGCTTGCAGCGAGGTCACCCGCAGGTCGTCCCGGCGCACCGTCTCACCCATCCAGGCCAAGTGATACCAGACCAACAGATCGGCCAGGAAACGGTCGTTCAGATAGCCGGTCTGCCCCCGCTCCAGGGCCGTTCGGGCCAGGGCCACCAACTCGGCGAAGGGTGGGAAACGCCCGATCAGATTCTTCTCATTGGCCTTCAGGCAGGCACGGACGAGGGCCTCGCGGGCCGCTTCGTCCAAGGGCAGCGCCGGTCCCGCGAGGGCGGCCAGAAGGGGGTCACGGATGCGCCGCCCATGGCGCAGCCAGCGCTGGATCTGGCGGCCGTAGTCGGCCAGTTGCTCCAGGAGCACCGGGGCGAAATTGACCACCGCGCGGGCGCCCTCCTCCGCTTCCAGGTGGGCGACCATGTCCACATAGTCCTTGATGGCGTGGAGGTAGACCCAGGGCAACTGGTAGTCCCCACCCTGGGGACCGCGGTAGTCCGGTTGATGCATGTGCCAGCACAGCACCACCGGCAGGGGGGCGTGCTCAGCGGACATAGTTCACGTGCTGCCCGAGCATCTCCCCGGTCACCAGGACGACGCCCCCCTCGCTGACGTAGAAACGCTTGGCATCCTCATCCGGGTCCTCACCGATCACGGTACCCTCGGGCAGATCGACCCCACGGTCGATCACCGCTCGGGTGATACGGCTGTGGCGGCCGATGTTCACATCCGGCAGCACCACCGCGTCCTGGACCCTGGCCCAGGAGTTGACCCGCACATTGGAGAACAAGAGGGAATGGCGCACCGTGGAACCGGACATGATGCAACCGCCGGAGACCATGGAGTCCACCGCCATGCCCCGGCGGTCGTCGTCGTCGAAGATGAATTTGGCCGGTGGCAACTGCGCCTGATAGGTCCAGATGGGCCAGTTCTCGTCGTACAGGTTGAATGGGGGCGTCACCCCGATCAGTTCCAGATTGGCCTCCCAGAAGGCATCCACCGTCCCCACGTCGCGCCAATAGGCCTGTTCCCCGGTCTTGGGATCACGGAAGGGATAGGCCGCCACCCGGTATTTGGTGATCACTTCGGGGATGATGTCCTTGCCGAAGTCATGGGAGGAACTGGGGGTGTCGGCGTCCCGCACCAGCTGCTCGAACAGGAAGTCGCGGTTGAACACGTAGATGCCCATGGAGGCCAGGGCCCGGTCGGGCTTGCCGGGAATGGGTTCGGGGGCGTCCGGCTTCTCCTGGAAGCGGGTGACGCGCCAGTCGTCGTCCACGCCCATCACCCCCAGGGCCCGGGCGGTCTCCAGATCCACCTCGAGACAAGCCACGGTCATGTCGGCGCCGCTCTCCACGTGATGGGCGATCATGGTGCCGTAGTCCATCTTGTAGATATGATCGCCGGCCAGGATCAGGACATACTCCGGGTTGTGGTTGCGCATGATATCGAGGTTCTGGTAGACCGCATCGGCGGTGCCCGTGTACCAAGTGCTCTCGATCCGCTGCTGGGCCGGCCACAGTTCCACGAACTCGCCGAACTCACCACGCAGGAAGCCCCAGCCACGCTGGATGTGGAGGATCAGGGAGTGGGCCTTGTACTGGGTGAGCACGCCGATCCGGCGGATCCCCGAGTTGATGCAGTTGGACAGGGGGAAGTCCACGATACGGAACTTGCCGGCGAAGGGCACCGCCGGCTTGGAGCGCCAGCGGGTGAGGTGCTTGAGTCGCGAGCCGCGCCCACCGGCCAGGATCAAGGCCAGCGTGTTACGGGTCAGGCGACTGACGAAACGAGGGCTGTCGGCGGAACTCATCATGGACCTCCTTCGATCCCGAACGGCTGTGGAGCGGCGTGGTATGGTACCATTTTCCCGCTCGCCCATGCCGGTTTTCATCGGCCCCACCCCCGCTGGAGTCCGCCGTTCATGAACACCCGCCCCGCGCCCTTGCTCACCGAGGCCCTGATCCGCGTCATCGAGGCCCGCCACCACGACCCTTTCGAGGTCCTGGGGCGCCATCCCGAGGGTGACAGGGTCATCCTGCGCGTATTTCTGCCCCAGGCCGAGCGGGTATGGCTGGAGGGTCCGGGGCTCCCGCTCGAACGCATCCCCTACACCGACCTGTTCGTCCTCGAGGCCGTGGCCGGGCAGGTCCCGGAACGTTGCCGCCTGCGCTGGCAGGACAAGGACGGCAACGAGCACCACCGCCACGACCCCTACTGTTTCCCCCCCCAGATCCCGGACTTCGACCTCCACCTGCTCGGCGAGGGCCGCCACTGGGACGCCCATCGCGTACTCGGCGCCCACGCCCACGAGGCCGACGGCATCGCCGGGGTGCGCTTCGCGGTCTGGGCGCCGAATGCCGAACGGGTCAGCGTGATCGGCGACTTCAATGCCTGGGACGGCCGCGCCCATCCCATGCGCCTGCGTGGCGGCAGCGGCATCTGGGAGCTGTTCATCCCCGGGTTGACGGCCGGTTGCCTGTACAAGTTCGAGTTACGTGCCCGCAACGGCCACACCCTGGTCAAGGTGGACCCCTACGCCCGCCACTTCCAGGTACGCCCCGAGAGCGCCTGCATCGTCGAGCCGGAGCCCCGATACGACTGGGGCGACGGCGCCTGGATGAAGGCCCGCCGCGAGGCCGACTGGCGGCACCGCCCCATGAGTATCTACGAGGTCCACCTGGGCTCCTGGCGCCGCCACGGCGACGGCGCCTTCCTCAACTATCGCGAGATCGCCCCCCTGCTGGCCGCGCACGTGGAACGCCAGGGCTTCACCCACGTGGAGCTGCTGCCCGTCACCGAACACCCCCTGGACGCCTCCTGGGGCTATCAGACCACCGGCTACTTCGCCCCCACCAGCCGTTTCGGCAGCCCCGACGACTTCCGCTGGTTCGTGGACCACCTGCACCAGCGCGGCATCGGCGTCATCCTCGACTGGGTGCCGGCCCACTTCCCCCGCGACGCCTTCGCCCTGGCCCGCTTCGACGGCACCGCCCTGTACGAGCACGAGGACCCGCGCAAGGGCGAACACCGCGACTGGGGCACCCTGATCTTCAACTACGGCCGCAACGAGGTACGCAATTTCCTCCTCGCCAGCGCCCTCTACTGGCTCGGCGAGATGCACCTCGACGGCCTGCGCGTGGATGCCGTGGCCTCCATGCTCTATCTGGACTACTCGCGCGAGCCCGGGGAATGGATCCCCAACCGCTTCGGTGGGCGGGAGAACCTGGAGGCGGTGGACTTCCTGCGCCAGATGAACGAACTCACCCACGAGCGCCACCCCGGCACCGTCACCATCGCCGAGGAATCCACCGCCTGGCCGCAGGTCTCGCGCCCCACCTATCTGGGCGGCCTGGGCTTCAGCATGAAATGGAACATGGGCTGGATGCACGACACCCTCAACTATATGGGCCAGGATCCCATCCATCGCCACTTCCACCACGACCTGCTCACCTTCGGCCTGCTCTACCTGTACAGCGAGAACTTCGTCCTGCCCTTCTCCCACGACGAGGTGGTGCACGGCAAGCGCTCCCTGCTCGGCCGCATGCCCGGCGACGCCTGGCAGCGCTTCGCCAATCTGCGCCTGCTCTATACCTATATGTTCACCTATCCGGGCAAGAAGCTCCTGTTCATGGGCCAGGAATTCGCCCAGGGGCGGGAGTGGGACTTCGCCGGGGAACTGGACTGGTACCTCCTGGAGCGCCCCCAGCACCAGGGGGTGCAGCGTCTGGTGGGCGACCTCAACCGCATCTACCGCGAACGCCCGGAACTGCACCGGATCGAGTTCGAGGGCGAGGGCTTCGCCTGGATCGACTGTCACGACGCCGCCCAGTCGGTACTCAGCTTCCTGCGCCGGGACCAGGAGGGGCATCCGCTGGTGGTGGTGCTCAATTTCACCCCAGTGCCACGCGCCCACTACCGTATCGGCGTCCCCGTGCCCGGCTTCTACCGGGAGATCCTCAACTCCGACGCCGAATGCTACGGCGGCAGCAACCTGGGGAACGCCGGCGGGGCCACTTCGGAGGCCCGGCCCTGGATGGACCTGGGCCATTCCATCGAGATCACCCTGCCGCCCCTGGCCGGGCTGGTGCTGGTCCCCGAGCCCCTGGACGACACCTGAGCCCGACCCCGAGTGAGTGGACGCAGCCTGAGACGCGGCCTCCTGTTCTTGCTCATAGGTAGCGGCCTGGGGGCCTGGGTCTGGTATGCCACCCGCCCCGAACCGCTGACCGTACAGGTGACCAGGGTGGCCCGGGGACGGGTGGAGCGCAGCGTCGCCAATACCCGCGCCGGCAGCGTCCGGCCCTGCCGCCGCGCCGCCCTGTCCCCCGCCCTGGGCGGACAGATCGCCCGCCTGCCGGTCCACGAAGGGGACCACGTACAGAGCGGCGCCCTCCTCCTCGAACTCTGGAACCAGGACCTGGTGGCACGCCGGGACCTGGCCCTGCGCCAAGTGCGCGTGGCCGAGGCCAAGGCCCGCGGGACCTGTGCCCGGGCCGACCAGGCGGGCCGTGAATACCGCCGCCTGCACCGGCTGCTCGGGCGCAAGCTCGCCTCCGAGGAGGCCGTGGACAAGGCGCGCGCCGCCGCCGAGGCGGGGGGCGCGGACTGCGCCGCCGCCCACGCCTCGATCGAGGCGCGCCAGGCCGAGGTGGCCCTGGCCCAGGCGCGGATCGACAAGTCCCGCCTGCTGGCCCCCTTTTCCGGGGTGGTGGCCGAGGTCAACGGCGAGGTCAACGAATACGCCACCCCCTCGCCCCCCGGTATCCCCACACCACCCGCAATCGACCTCATCGACGACCGCTGTTTCTATATCGTCGCCCCCATCGACGAGGTGGACGTGGGCGGTATCCACCCCGGCCTGCCGGTGCGCATCTCCCTGGATGCCTTGGGCAAGCGCCGCTTCCCCGGCCGAGTGCGGCGGGTCTCGCCCTATGTGCAGGAACGGCGGAAACAGGCCCGCACCGTGGAGGTGGAGGTGGATTTCGATGCCCGGGAGCGCCCTCACCCCTTGCTCGCCGGCTACAGCGCCGACGTGGAGATCGTCCTCGAAAGCCATGAACAGGCCCTGCGTATCCCCACCGAGGCCCTGATGGAGGGCGACCGGGTCTATGTGTTCCTCCCCGCGGAGGGTGTCGTGCGCCAACGTTCGATCGAGACCGGCCTGTCCAACTGGGACTTCACCGAGGTGCGGAAGGGACTGAAGGCCGGAGATCTGGTGGTCACCCATCTCGACCTGGAGGGCCTCGCCGAGGGGGCGCCGGCGCGGATCGGAAACCGCCCCGGACCATGATCCGCCTGCAAGGCATCGAGCGCGACTTCCAGGTGGGGCGCGAGCGGGTGCGCGCCCTCCACGACCTGGACCTGGAGATCCCGGACGGCGACTATCTGGCCGTCATGGGCCCCTCCGGCTCGGGCAAGTCCACCCTGCTCAACCTGCTCGGCCTGCTCGACCGCCCGGACCGCGGTCGCTACCTCCTCGACGACATCGACACCGGCGCCCTCAGCGAAGAGGCCCGGGCCCGCCTGCGCCGTGAGCGCATCGGCTTCGTCTTCCAGTCCTTCCACCTGATCCCCCGCCTCACCGCCGCCGGCAACGTGGAACTCCCCTTGATCCTCGCCGGCATGGCCCCCGTCCGCAGGCGCCAACGGGTGGCCGAGACCCTCGCCTCCCTGGGCCTCGCCGACCGCGCCGGGCACCGCCCCGATCAGCTCTCCGGCGGCCAGCGCCAGCGTGTGGCCATCGCCCGCGCAGTGATCATGCGCCCCCGCCTGCTCCTGGCCGACGAGCCCACCGGAAACCTCGACCGCCATGCCGGCCACGAGGTCATCCGCCTCCTCGAAGACCTCAACCGCGGCGGCATCACCCTGATCCTGGTGACCCACGACCCGGAACTCGGGGCACGGGCCGGGCGCCGCATCCAGCTCCTCGACGGCGCCCTGGCCGCGCCCGGATGAACCCGTGCGCCCCGCCGACGCCCTCGCCTTCGCCGCCACCGCCCTGCGCGGGACGCCCCTGCGCACCGCCCTGATGCTCCTGGCGATGGCCATCGGGGTGGCCGCCATCATCCTCCTCACCGCCCTGGGCGAAGGCGCCCGCCGTTACGTGGTGGGGCAGTTCTCGCGCCTCGGCAGCCACCTGATCATCGTCCTGCCCGGGCGCAACGAGACCCAGGGCGGCCCTCCGCCACTGCTCGCCGAGACCCCCCGCGATCTCACCCTGGACGATGCCCTGGCCCTCGCCCGCCTGCCTGCGGTGCAGCGGGCCGCCCCGGTGAGCCTGGGCAGCGCCCCGGTGGCCCACGGCGGCCGAGTGCGCGAGGTCACCGTCATCGGCTCCACCCCGGCGATCTTCCCGGTACGCCACCTGAAGCTGGCCCGGGGCCGTCCTCTGCCCACCATCCCACCCGACCGGGAGGCCCCCATGGCCGTGCTCGGGGGCCATCTGGCGCATGAACTCTTCGGCCCGCGCTCCGCCCTCGGCGAATGGGTGCGCATCGGCGACCGCCGTTTCCGGGTGATCGGGGTGCTCACCGACCAGGGCGAGGCCCTGGGCCTGGACCTGGGCGACATGGCCCTGATCCCGGTGGCCTCCGCCCAGGCCCTGTTCGACACCCGCTCCCTGTTCCGGATCCTGATCCAGGCGCGCAGCCGCAGTGCCATCCCCGCCGCCGAGGCCGCCATACGCGCCACCCTCCGCACCCGTCACGAGGGCGAGGACGACGTCACCATCGTCACCCAGGACGCCCTCCTGGGCACCTTCGACCGTATCCTTCGCGCCCTCACCTACGGCGTCGCCGGGATCGGCGCGGTGAGCCTGGCGGTGGCCGGGATCCTCGTCATGAACATCATGTTGGTGAGCGTCTCCCGGCGGATCGCCGAGATCGGTCTGCTCAAGGCCCTGGGCGCCACCCGCCGGCAGGTGCTCGTCCTGTTCCTGCTGGAGGCGGCGTTGTTGGCCACCGGTGGCGGCATCGCCGGCCTCGTCCTGGCGCGCCTCGGGCTCTGGGTCCTGCAGCGGCTGCTCCCGGCCTTCCCCCTGGCCGCCCCCCCATGGGCCGCCCCCGCGGCCCTGGCGATGGCCCTGGGCGCCGGCCTGTTGTTCGGCCTGCTGCCGGCGCGCCGGGCCGCCGACCTGGACCCCGTCCAGGCCCTGGAAGGCGCCCATTGATGCGTACCGCCGACCTCTTGCGCCTGACCGCGGGCAGTCTCGGCTTCCACCACGGACGCAGCCTGCTGAGCGCCCTGGGCATCGCCGTGGGGATCGCCGCGGTGGTCCTGCTCACCTCCATCGGCAGCGGCCTCAAGGCCTTCGTCCTCGGCGAGTTCACCCAGTTCGGCACCCACCTGATGGCCGTGATTCCCGGCAAGACCAATACCCTCGGCCTCTCCGGCGCGATCATCGGCTCGGTCCGGCCCTTGAGCCTCGACGACGCGGAGGCCCTGCGCGGGCTCCCCGGTGTGCTGGACCTGCTACCCTCGGTACAGGGCAACGCGGCGGTGAAATGGAATGGCCGCAGCCGCCGTGTCACCGTCTTCGGCACCGGCCCCGCCGTACCCCGAGTCTGGCGGATGCGGGTGGCCCTGGGCCGCTTCCTGCCCGCCGACGACCCGCGCCGGGCGCGGCCCTTCGCGGTCCTCGGGCACAAGCTCTGGCGGGCACTCTTCGCCTCCCGCTCGCCCCTCGGCGCGCGCATCCGTGTGGGCGGGGAGGCCTACCGGGTGATCGGGGTCATGGCCGCCAAGGGCCAGATGCTCGGCTTCGACCTGGACGACAGCGTCTACCTGCCGGTCGGCCGCGCCCTCGCCCTGTTCGACCGCAGCGGACTGATGGAGATCGACCTCCTCTACCGCCCGGGCAGCGACCCCAAACGGCTGCGCGAACGGGTGCGCAGGCGTCTGCTCGCCCGTCACGCCCAGGAAGACTTCACCCTCATCACCCAGGACCAGATGCTCGACGTCCTCGGCGGTATCCTCGACATCCTCACCCTGGCAGTGGCCGCCCTGGGCGCCATCTCCCTCCTCGTCGGAAGCGTGGGCATCCTCACCATCATGACCATTGCCGTGCGCGAGCGCCGCGCCGAGATCGGGCTGCTGCGCGCCCTCGGCGCCGCCCACGGACAGATCCTGGGCCTGTTCCTGGCCGAGGCCGTGGTGCTGTCCACCGGCGGCGGCCTCGCCGGCGTCGCCCTGGGCGCAGGGGGCGCCGCGCTCCTGGGTTGGCTCCTGCCAGCGTTGCCCACCCATACCGCCTGGGGCTATACCGCCCTCGCCCTGGGCGTGGCCACGCTCATCGGCCTGCTCGCGGGGGTGCTGCCGGCTCTGGAGGCGGCCCGGCTGGATCCGGTGGAGGCCTTGCGGGAAGGGTGAACCTGGGCAATCACAGGCCGCAGGACGGCCTTCAGTGCAAGCGCCTTTCACGGCAACGGCGGGATGCGCTATCGCTTTCCCGCCCTACGGGCTGATTTAGGACACCCCCCATCCCCACCACCTCAACCCTGTCACCTGCCGCGCCGGCCCCGATCAGCGTCCGGGCCACCTCCTGCACGTCATCTCTGTCAGGACCGGGCTGACGACAGTAACCTATTGAAGTTATGTATATTTATATCGCCACCAATGGAATTGGCATGGTTTCTCGCGGAGGACATATCGCGGTCAAGAATCCCCATTCCCTGCCGTTACCGGAGACGACCGAGCATTGATTTCCACAGGAGACAGAAGATGCCCACCATCCTGGCCGTAGACGATTCCAACTCCATGCGTCAAATGGTCGCCTTCACCCTCAAGGGCGCGGGCTACGACGTGATCGAGGCCCGCGACGGGGTCGAGGCCCTCAACATCGCCCGCGGTCGTGCAGTGAACCTGGTGATCACCGACGTGAACATGCCGAACATGGACGGTATCACCCTCATCAAGGAGCTGCGCCGCCTGCCCAACTACCGCTTCACCCCCTTGCTGATGCTCACCACGGAGTCGAGCGCCGACAAGAAACAACAGGGCAAGACCGCCGGGGCCACCGGTTGGATCGTCAAGCCCTTCAATCCGGACCAACTGCTGGCCACGGTGAAGAAGGTCATCCGCTGAGGCGGGCCGGGGGCACTCTCATGAGCATCGACATGGCGCAGTTTCACCAGGTCTTCTTCGAGGAGAGCTTCGAAGGCCTGGACCTGATGGAGAAGGGCCTCCTGGGCCTCGATCCGGGGACCCTGGACGACGAGGAGATCAATGCCATCTTCCGCGCCGCCCACTCCATAAAGGGTGGCTCGGGCACCTTCGGATTCACCGCTATCGCCGACTTCACCCACGTCATGGAGACCCTCCTGGACGAGATGCGCGACGGCCGCCGCCCGGTGACCACCGAGGCGGTGGAGGTCCTGCTGCGTTCGGTGGACGTGTTGCGGGAGATGATGGAGGCTGCCCGTGACGGGGGCGAGACGGACGCCGAACGCATCGCCGCCCAGCAGGCCGAGCTGCAGCGCATTTTGGAGAATGCCCCGGCGCCCGTCGAATCGGTCGAATCCACACCACCCCCCGCAGCGGCTGCGGAACCCGACCCCGGGGCGGAACCGGAGGTCGTCGGCTGGCACATCGTCTTCCGCCCCCACCCCCACCTGCCACGCACCGCCAACGACCCCCTGCGCCTGCTGGAGGAACTGGCCGGGCTCGGCGAGCTGGAGGTGGAATGCGACCTCGACGCCCTGCCGCCCCCCGGGGAGTTCCAGCCGGAGGAGGCCTACCTGTCCTGGGACCTGCACCTCCACGCACCGGTGGAACGCTTTCAGATCGAGGAGATCTTCGATTGGGTCGAAGAGGACTGCGACCTGGCCGTCATGCCCGTCCACGCCGCAGCCAGCGCCCCCGCAGAACCCCCGGCGGCGGCCGGACCGCCCCCCTCGCCCGGGCCCACCACCGGGTCTGCGCAGACGGCCGTGACCAAGTCCCCGGCCAAGGGCAAGACCCGGGCGAAGGGCAAGGCCAAGAGCAAGGACGGCGGCTCCAGCTCCATCCGGGTGGACATCGCCAAGATCGACACCCTCATCAACATGGTGGGCGAACTCGTCATCACCCAGTCCATGCTGGGGCTGCTGGGCGAGGAATTCGAGGACGTGCTCGACCCCGCGCGCCTGGAGCGCCTCCACGAGGGGCTCACCCAACTGGAGCGCAACACCCGCGAACTCCAGGAAAACGTCATGCAGATCCGCATGTTGCCCATCAGCTTCACCTTCAGCCGCTTCCCCCGCCTGGTCCACGACCTGTCCACCAAACTGGGCAAGAAGGTGGAGCTGCGTCTCCTCGGTGAGTCCACCGAGGTGGACAAGACAGTGATCGAGAAGATCGGCGATCCCCTGGTCCACCTGGTGCGCAACAGCCTCGACCACGGCCTGGAACCCCCCGCCGAACGCCTCGCCGCCGGCAAGCCCGAGACCGGCGTGCTGGAACTCGACGCCTACCACAAGGGCGGCAACATCGTCATCGAGATCCGCGACGACGGCCGCGGCCTGGACCGCGAACGCATCCTCGCCAAGGCCCTGGAACGCGGCCTGGTGAGCGAGGAGCAGAACCTGAGCGACCAACAGATCTACGAACTCATCTTCCAACCCGGCTTCTCCACCGCCGAACAGGTGAGCGACGTCTCCGGGCGCGGCGTGGGCATGGACGTGGTCCGCAAGAACATCACCGAACTGGGCGGCCACATCGAGATCGAGTCCAACCCCGGCCGGGGCAGCGCCATCATCATCCGCCTGCCCCTGACCCTGGCCATCCTCGACGGCCAGACCGTGGCCGTGGGTGACGAGACCTACATCGTGCCCCTGGTGTCCATCATCGAATCCATCCAGATCCGGCCCAACATGATCAACCTCCTGGCCGGGCACGGCGAGACCTTCAAACTACGTGACGAGTATCTGCCCATCATCCGCCTGCACGAGGTCTTCGGCATCGAAAACCCACGCGCCCGGGAACTGGAACAAGGGCTGCTGGTGGTCCTCGAAGGTGAAGGGCGGCGCTGTGGCCTGTTCGTGGACGACCTCCTCGGCCAGCAACAGGTGGTGATCAAATCGCTGGAGGCCAACTACCAGCGGGTGGAGGGCATCTCCGGCGCCACCATTCTGGGTGACGGCTCGGTCGCCCTGATACTGGATATCCCCGGACTCATGCGGCTGGCCGCCCGCCGCACCGAGCCCGCCCCCCTGGCCCTGACCGCTTGAGGCCCCGGCAATGCATTCCGACAACCCTGTGCAACAGCACACCCCCCAGCGTCAGTTTCTCACCTTCCGTCTGGCGGGCGAGACCTATGGCGTGGACATCCTGCGGGTGCAGGAGATCCGCGGCTGGGAGCCCGTCACCCGCATCCCCAATGTCCCTGCCCATGTACGTGGGGTGCTCAATCTGCGCGGCAGCGTGGTCCCTGTGCTGGACCTGCGCCGGCGCTTCGACCTGCCCTCACAGGATCTCGGCAAGGATACCGTGGTCATCGTCCTGCGCATCCAGGGCGAAAAGACGACGCGCAGCATCGGGGTCGTCGTGGATGCGGTGTCCGACGTCCTTGACACCGACGCCAATGCCCTCCAGCCCGCCCCTGACTTCGGTGCCCGCATCGACGCCCAGTGCATCTCCGGCCTGGTCAGCGATGGCGACACCATGGTGATGCTGGTGGACGTGGACCGTATGTTGAACGACGCCCCGGAAGACGAGGCCGCCTGACCTGAACCCATCGAGGAGAACACCCGTGAAGATCAACCAACCCGTGACCCAGGTGGAGCGTGACTACCCCCAGGGCGCCATCCTGGCCTCGCGCACCGACCTCAAAGGCATCCTCACCTATGCCAACCGCGCCTTCGTGGAAGTGAGCGGTTTTACTCTCGACGAGCTGGTGGGCAAGAATCACAACATCGTCCGTCATCCGGACATGCCCCCCGAGGCCTTCGCCGATCTCTGGCGCACCATCAAGGCCGGCAAGCCCTGGACCGGGATCGTCAAGAACCGATGCAAGAACGGCGACTACTACTGGGTCAAGGCCACGGTCACCCCGGTGACGGAGAACGGCCGTGTGAGTGAATACATGTCGGTGAGGATCAAGCCGACGCGCGCCGAGATCGCCGCCGCCGAGGCCCTGTACACACGTATCAACGCCGGCAAGGCCAGCCTCGAGCGCAAGGGCCTGGCGGCCCTCGCCTACCGCCTGCGCAGCCTCCCCCTGGCGGCCAAATTCGCTGCCGCTGGCGCGGCCTTCATGGCCCTGGGCGCGGGCGCCGTTATCGCCGCCGATACGTGGTGGGCCGGTGTCGCACCGACCCAGGGCGCACTCCTCACCGCCCTGGCAGGCGCCCTCCTGGGCGCCGCCCTCGGCTGGTTCGTGGGACGCGCCCTCATCCGCCCTCTCTACGGTGCCGAGGCCATCGCCCAGCGGATCATGAACGGCGACTACAACAACGACCTCGATATCGACCGCGAGGACGAGGTGGGCCACCTGCTGCTGGCCATGCAGGGGATGCAATCGCGCCTCGCCTACGACCGCCACGAGGTGCACGAGGCCCTGGAAGACAACCTGCGGGTTCGCGAGGCCCTGGACGAGGTACAGACCGCGGTCACCG
This sequence comes from Chromatiaceae bacterium, assembly GCA_026984455.1. Classification (GTDB taxonomy): domain Bacteria; phylum Pseudomonadota; class Gammaproteobacteria; order Chromatiales; family Chromatiaceae; genus JALSSC01. Next base: position 1,275 of record JALSSC010000070.1, on the reverse strand, counting down.
TCTCCGACCGCAACAACGTCCTCATCTACATGAACAAGGCCGCCCATGCCCTGTTCGACACCCTCGCAGAGAACATCCGCGACGAGCGTCCCGGCTTCAAGGCCAAAGACCTCCTGGGCACCTCACTGGCCGAGTTCCTGCCGGATCCGAGACTGGCCGAGGCCTATAGCCAGGAACTCACGACCCCCAGGGAATCCGATCTCTCCGCCTGGTCCCATACCCTGCACCTGATCACCAACCCGGTGCGCAACGCCCAGGGCGACTATCAGGGGCGGGTGACCCAGTGGCTGGACATCACCGAACGCCTGGCCACCGAGGCCCGCGAGCGCCAACGCCTGGAAGAGGAACGCCGCGCCGCCGCCGAGAACCAGCGCCTGCGTGTGGCCCTGGACTCGGTGAGCGCCAACGTCATGGTGGCCGACCAGGAACACCGGATCATCTATCTCAACCCCGCGGCCGAGCGCCTGTTCCACGACAACGAGAACGATTTCCGCAGTCAACTCCCACACTTCTCGGCCGATGCCATCGTCGGCGCCGACATCGACCAGTTCCACAAGGAACCCGGTCATCAGCGGGCCCTGCTCGAGCGTATGCAATCGCCCCACAGGGCCGAGTTCACGATCGGCGGCCGGGTCATGGGCTTCGTCGCCAGCCCGGTGCGCGACAGCGACGGCACCCGTCTGGGGACCGTGGTGGAATGGACAGACCGTACCGCCGAGGTGGCGGTGGAACGGGAGATCGATAGCATCGTCGAGGCCGCTGGCCGCGGCGATCTGGGCCAACGCATCGAGCTGGCCGGAAAGGACGGCTTCTTCCGTCAGCTCGGGACGGGTATCAACGGTCTCCTCGACCGCCTGGAGCAGGCCTTCGCCGACATCGCCGCGGTCATGAAGCGGCTCGCCGAGGGTGACCTGTCCGAACCCATCGAGCGTGACTACGAGGGCGTATTCGGCCAGGTCAAGGGCCACGTCAACGAGACCCTGGATCATCTCGGCGGTATCGTCGGCCAACTCCGTGGGGCGGCCGACGCCATCGCCTCGGCCTCCGGCGAGATCGCCGCCGGCAACACCAGCCTCTCCACCCGCACGGAACAACAGGCGGCCAGCCTGGAGGAGACCGCCGCCTCGGTGGAGGAACTCACCGCCACGGTGCGCAACAACGCCGACAACGCCCAGCAGGCCAACCAGGTGGCCGCCAACGCCCGCGGCAAGGCCGAACGGGGCGGCGAGGTGGTGCGCCGCGCCGTCACCGCCATGGAGGCCATCAACCAGGCCT
>JALSSC010000069.1 GCA_026984455.1 Chromatiaceae bacterium | reverse complement strand
TGATGGAGCGCGGATTCCAGCTCATGGAGAAGCGCTTCGAGGCCGTGGACAAGCGCTTCGCCGAGCAGCGCGAAGACATGGACAAGCGCTTCGCCGAGCAGCGCGAGGCCGTGGACAAGCGCTTCGCCGAGCAGCGCGAGGACATGGACAAGCGCTTCGCCGAGCAGCGCGAGGACATGGAGAAGCGCTTCGCCGAGCAGCGCGAGGACATGGAGAAGCGTTTCGCCGAGCAGCGCGAGGACATGGAGAAGCGTTTCGCCGAGCAGCGCGAGGACATGGAGAAGCGTTTCGAGGCGGTTGACAAACGCTTCGAGGCCATGGATAAGCGCTTCGCCGAGCAGCGCGAGGACATGGACAAGCGCTTTACCGAACTGCGTGAAGACATGGACAAGCGCTTCGAGGCCATGGACAAGCGCTTTACCGAACTGCGCGAGAACATGGACAAGCGCTTCGAGGCCATGGACAAGCATTTCGAACATCTGACCAGGCGCACCGATCGCTTTATGTTCTGGTCCCTGGGCCTCACCTTCACCGCCTTCCTCGGCGTGATCGCGGCGGTCCGCTATTTGATCCAGGCTCAGGCGGGATAGATCGATCCACCAGACAGCTCCGGAGTGGAGGGAACCGGAGGCCCCGGACTGGACCTGGCCCGAATACCATCAGACGCAGTGGATCCCCTTCAGCCCTTCATGGCGTCGAAAAATTCCTTGTTGGTCTTGGTGGTCTTGAGCTTGTTGCACAAGAATTCCACCGCCGCGAGTTCGTCCATGGGATGGAGGATCTTGCGCAGGATCCACATCTTCTGGAGTTCGTCCGCAGGCATCAGCAGTTCCTCGCGTCGGGTGCCGGAGCGGTTGATGTTCATCGCCGGGAAGACGCGCTTCTCGGCGATTCGCCGGTCGAGGTGGATCTCCATGTTACCGGTGCCCTTGAACTCCTCGTAGATCACGTCGTCCATGCGCGAGCCCGTGTCCACCAGGGCCGTGGCGATGATGGTGAGACTGCCGCCTTCCTCCACGTTGCGCGCAGCGCCGAAGAAGCGCTTGGGCTTCTGCAGCGCATTGGCATCCACCCCACCGGTGAGGACCTTGCCTGAAGAAGGCACCACGGTGTTGTAGGCACGCGCGAGACGGGTGATGGAGTCGAGCAGGATCACCACGTCCCGGTGGTGCTCCACCAGACGCTTGGCCTTTTCGATCACCATCTCGGCCACCTGGACGTGGCGCGTGGGCGGCTCGTCGAAGGTGCTCGACACCACCTCGCCGCGTACCGTACGGGCCATGTCGGTCACCTCCTCGGGGCGCTCATCGATGAGCAGCACGATCAGGTAGCACTCGGGACAGTTGTGCTCGATGGAATGGGCGATGTTCTGCAACATCATGGTCTTGCCGGCCTTGGGCGGCGACACCACGAGCCCACGTTGCCCCTTGCCGATGGGCGCCACCAGGTCGATGACCCGGGCGGTGATGTCCTCGGTACTGCCGTTACCGATCTCCAGTTGCAGGCGTTGGTTCGGGAACAGAGGGGTGAAGTTCTCGAACAGGATCTTGTTCTTGGCGTATTCCGGTTTCTCATAGTTGATCTCGCCCACCTTGAGGAGGGCGAAATAGCGCTCCCCATCCTTGGGAGGGCGGATCTTGCCCGACACCGTGTCACCCGTCCGCAGGTTGAAGCGGCGGATCTGACTGGGAGAGACGTAGATATCGTCCGGCCCGGCAAGGTAGGAGGTATCGGCCGAACGCAGGAAACCAAACCCATCCGAGAGGATCTCCACCACCCCGTCACCATAGATGTCCTCGCCGCGCTTGGCCTTGGCCTTGAGGATGGCAAAGATCAGATCCTGCCTGCGGCTGCGCGCCACGCCTTCTAGTCCCATGGATTGGGACAGTGCCATGAGTTTCGGCACGGGCATTCGCTTGAGTTCTGTAAGGTTCATGATCGTCGAGTCGTAGTGATGGAATTGGGAATGGAAGGCGAAGGAGAGGAGTCTGGGAACATTCAGGGAAGAGACCCCGTCCCGCCCGGGGCGGCGGGCAACGGCGGCACAGGTATCGGCAGCGGTCAGAGATTGCTTTCGATGAAGGCGCTCAATTGAGACTTGGACAAGGCCCCCACCTTGACTGCCTCCACCTCACCGTCCTTGAACAGCATCAGCGTAGGGATGCCTCGAATGCCATACTTGGGTGGAGTGTGCGGATTGTCGTCGATATTCAACTTGGCCACCCGCAACCGGCCGTCGTACTCCGCGGCGATCTCATCCAGCACCGGGGCGATCGCCTTGCATGGACCGCACCAATCGGCCCAATAGTCCACCAACACCGGCACCGGGGATTTGAGTACCTCCGCTTCGAAGGAAGCGTCTGTCACATGCAGGATCTGTTCAGTCACTGCGGATCTCCAGAATAAGAAGAAAGGACGGCGAATGCCGTGATGATGAAGCAGAACGAATGGGGTCTATCGGGTACGGCGAGACACGCCTGAATGGATGCTGCCGGGGAGGGCAAGACCCGACACGACGGGGCGGCAGCGGGAGCGCGGCCATATCAGCGTTGCCTGAAATTATGAAGGCTATTTCACCGAAAAGACAGGCCCATTTCAACCCCATTTCCTGCCATTTTTACGGTATGCTGCATGGTCATGGCCAAGACACACCTCACCGACACGCCCTGCAGTGCCTTCGATCTCGATCCGCGCCTGCGTCAGGCCCTGGACGATCTGAATTTCCACCGCTGTACCCCCATCCAGGCCGCTGCCCTGCCTCCGGCCTTGGCCGGCGAAGACGTGGCCGGACAGGCCCAGACGGGGACCGGGAAGACCGCCGCGTTCGGCCTCGCCCTGTTGCAACGCCTGCTCCACCATTCCCCGCTGACCGAAGGGCGGCCCAACCAGCCGCGCGCCCTGGTACTGGCCCCGACCCGCGAGCTGGCGGTACAGGTGCACAAGGACCTGACCGCCCTCGCCGCCCACACCGATCTGCGCATCAGGGTAGTGTTCGGAGGCACCGGCTACCAGAGTCAGCGGGAGCAACTGGAACGCGGTGTGGACGTGCTGGTGGGTACCCCGGGACGCCTCATCGACTACTTCAAGCAGCGCGTTTTCGACCTCCACGCCATCAAGGTGGTGGTACTGGACGAGGCCGACCGCATGTTCGATCTGGGTTTCATCAAGGACATCCGCTTCCTGCTGCGGCGTATGCCACCGCCGAACCGGCGCCAGGGGATGTTGTTCTCGGCCACCCTGTCCTATCGGGTGAAGGAGCTGGCCTACGAACACATGAACAACCCGCGCGCCATCACCATCGAGGCAGAGACGGTAACGGCGCAAGGGATACGCGAACGGGCCTACCTGGTGGCCAACGAGGAGAAGATCCCCCTGCTCATCGGCCTCATGCGCGCCCTGGGGCCCCAGCGCGGCATGGTCTTCGTCAACACCAAGCGCGAGGCAGAACGGGTTTGGGGCTTCCTGGAAGGCAATGGACTGCCGGCCGGCCTGCTCACCGGCGATGTCCCCCAACGCAAGCGCCTGCGCCTGTTGCAGGCCTTTCAGAATGGCGAACTGCCCGTGCTCGTGGCTACCGACGTGGCCGCGCGTGGCCTGCATGTGCCCGATGTATCCCACGTCTTCAACTTCGACCTGCCCGAGGATCCCGAAGACTATGTCCACCGCGTCGGCCGCACGGCCCGCGCCGGGGCGAGCGGCGATGCGGTCAGTTTCGTCTGCGAGACCCACGCCTTCTGTCTGCCCGCGATCGAGGCCTTCGTGGGGCACAAGCTGCCCATTGAACCCCTCAGCGAAGACCTGCTCGCCGATGTGGATCCCAAGAGCCGGGTGCGCCTGCCCAAGAAGAAACACGACGCCGGGCACGGGCGGCGCCGGGGTCATGGGCGGTCCCACAAGGGCCATCGCGGTGACGGGCCCAAGGCGCGCAAGAAGTCACATTCATAGGTCCCGGGACCAGTTCCAAGCTATTTGTCCGCGGCCCCCCGCTCCAACTGCCGCGCCTGGGCCTGTAAGCGCCGCATGGGAACCGCGCCCGCGCCCACGATCACCTGGCCATTGCCATGGTGCACCATGAAGGTGCCCGGGGTGCCCGTGACCCCCGCGGCCATGCCGTTTCTCAGGTCGGCCTCGACCCGTGCCCGCATCCGCCCGGATTGCATACAGGCAGCGAACTTCCCGCCATCCACGCCCATCTCCTCGGCCAGGGGTTGCAGACGATCCGCGGGAAAGCCCTTGCCACCCGAACGTGTACGCTCATAGAGGGCGTCGATGTATTTCCAGAAGGCGTCGTTACCGGCGATATCGGCCACGCATTCCGAGGCCTCGGCCTCCTTGCTGGCACCGGGATCGTGGAAGCCCAGGGGGAAGTGGCGGTAGACCAGATTGATTCGCCCGTGGCTGGAATCCACCAGACGCCGGGTGGTGGGATGGAAGCGCTTACAGAAGGGGCATTCGAAGTCCGAATACTCCACCAGGCTGATGGGGGCGTCCGGGTTGCCGTAGATATGATCCTTCTCCTTGGACACCGGACGCATCCGCTTGGCCCTGGCCTGGGCCGCGGCCGCCTTCTCCTCGCGCGCCTGCCGGCGCTTCTTGGCGATATAACGTTCGATCCCGCGTTCGATCACGCCATCGAGCTTGCCCTCTTGCAACAGGCGTTCGAGGGCCTTCTGTACCTCGGCCTGAACGGCGTCATCGGCACGGGCGGGGAGCATGAACAGGGAACCCGCGCACAGGGACGCGAGCAGGAACGTGAACAATCGCTTGAGATGCATGGGTCTTCCTTCTGGTGGTGAAAAGTTCATGGATTCGAACCCTGGCGGGCGGCAAGGTTCCGCTGGCGCACGGCCTCGTACAGGCAGATGCCCGCGGCTACGGAGACATTGAGGCTCTCCACCGCGCCCCGCATGGGCAGGCTCGCCAACTGATCGCAGAGTTCCCGGGTGAGCCGCCGCAGGCCCTGGGCCTCACCGCCGAGGACCAGGGCCAGGGGGCCCTGCAAATCGGTGGCATAGAGGCTCTGGGCCGCCCGATCGGCGGTGCCCACCAGCCAGATCCCACGTGCCTTGAGGGCACGCAGGGTACGGGCCAGATTGGTGACCTGAACGAAGGGCACCCGGCCCACGGCGCCGCTGGCCACCTTGGAGACCACCGGGGTGAGGCCCACGGCCCCATCGCGGGGGGCGATCACCGCATGGGCCCCGGCCCCGTCGGCGCTGCGCAGGCAGGCCCCGAGGTTGTGAGGATCCTGCACCCCGTCCAGGACCAGGAGCAGGGGCGGCCCCTGGATCCCCTCCAGGAGCCCGTCCAGATCCGCCTCCCCGAGGGCCCTGGGCAGGCGGGTGCGGGCGGCGATGCCCTGATGGTTGAGCCCCCCGGTGAGTCGATCCAGGGCCACGGCGTCCAGGGGTTGGGGATGCAGGCCCCGCTCGCGGGCGCGGGCCAGCAGCGCGCGCAGGCGGCGGTCGCGCCGGTGCGGATCGAACCACAGCCCCTCGATACCCTGATCGTGGGCCAGGGCCGCCCGCACCGCGTGCAGCCCGCCGACGATGCCGGCCTCCCCTCTACCCGTCTCAGCCACGGCGGCGCCTGCGCCCTCCGCCGCGGGATTTCTTTCTCTTCTTGGGAACGGCGGCCAGCACGAAGTCGATCTTGCGTTCGTCCAGATTGACCGCCGCCACCCGGACCCGGACCCGGTCGCCGAGACGGTAGACCTGACCGGTACGCTCGCCGGTAAGGCGATGGCCCACGGGGTCGAAGTGATAGTAGTCGTTGTCCAGGGAGGTGATGTGCACCAGGCCGTCCACGTAGACACCGTCCAGTTCCACGAAGAACCCGAAGGAACTGACCCCGGTGATGAGGCCGTCGAACTCGCCCCCCACCTTGTCCTGCATGTACTCGCACTTGAGCCACCCCTCCACGTCCCACACCGCCTCGTCGGCACGCCGCTCGGTGGCGGAACAATGCTCGCCGATGCTCTGCAACTGGGGCACGGAGTACTCGAACTCGGCCGGCTTGGCCTTGCTCAGGCCATGGCGGATGGCGCGGTGGACGATGAGATCGGGATAGCGGCGGATGGGCGAGGTGAAATGGGTGTAGGCATCGTAGGCCAGGCCGAAATGGCCCAGATTGGTGGCGCTGTATTGGGCCTGGGTCAGGGAACGCAACATCACCGACTGGATCAGGTGGGCCTCCGGGCGGCCACGGGCCTGCTCCAGCACCTGGGCGAAATCCTTGGCCTTGGGTTTGTCGCCCCCGGGCAGGCTGAGGCCGAATTCGCCCAGAAAACTGCGCAGGTCCTGGAGCTTCTCCGCCGAAGGCCCTTCGTGGTTGCGATACAGGGCCGGGTGGCGACGGCGCTGAAAGAAACGCGCGGTGGCCACATTGGCGGCCAACATGCACTCCTCGATGAGGCGGTGGGCGTCGTTGCGCGCCACCGGGACGATGCGCTCGATCTTGCCCTGGTCATCGAATTCGAAGCGGGTCTCGGTGCTGTCGAAGTCGATGGCCCCGCGTGCCTTGCGTGCGGCGAGCAGGACCTGGTACAGGTCGTACAGGTGTCGCAGGTGCGGCACCACGGCCTTGCGCCGGCGCGCGGCGGCCTTGTCCCCGGAGAGGATGGCGGCCACCTCGTCGTAGGTCAGACGGGCATGGGAACGCATCACCGCCGGGTAGAAACGCGAACGCAGGATGCGCCCTTCGCGGTTGATGTAGAGTTCGCAGGTCATGCACAGCCGATCCACGTCCGGATTCAACGAGCACAGACCGTTGGACAGGACCTCGGGCAACATCGGGATCACCCGGCCGGGGAAATACACGGAATTGCCGCGCTTGCGGGCCTCCACGTCCAGGGCGCTGCCCGCGGCCACGTAGGCCGAGACATCGGCGATGGCGACCAGGAGCCGCCAGCCTTTGGGCTTGGCCTCGCAGTAGACCGCGTCGTCGAAGTCCTTGGCGTCGGCCCCATCGATGGTCACCAGGGGCAGATCACGCAGATCGGTACGCCCCTCTCTGGCCTCTTCCGGCACCTCTTCACCGAAGGCCTGGACGGCCTGCGCCACCTCCTCGGGCCATTCGACGGGCAGGTTGTTGGCGCGGATGGCGATGTCGATCTCCATCCCCGGGGCCATGTGCTCACCCAGGATCTGCACCACCCGGCCGATGGGCTGGGTGCGGCGGGTGGGCTGCTCGACGATCTCCACCACCAGGATCTGCCCCGTACGGGCACCGCCGAGATAGTCCCGCGGGATGACGATGTCATGGGTGAGGCGCTTGCTGTCGGGTACCACGAAACCCACCCCGCCTTCCTCGTACAGGCGTCCCACCACTTGGTGGACCGCCCGCTCCAGGACCTCCACCACGGCGACCTCGAGCCGCCCGCGGCGGTCCATACCGGTCACCCGGGCCACGATCCGGTCACCATGGAAGAGGCCACGCATCTCGCGCGCGGGGATGAACAGGTCGTCCCCCCCCTCGTCCGGCTTGAGGAAGCCGAAACCATCGGCATGGGCGATCACCCGCCCATGGATGAGATCCTTCTGATTCACCCGGCAGAAGGCCCCCTTGCGATTGCGGATCGCCTGGCCATCGCGCACCATGGCGCCGAGGCGGCGGCGCAGGGCCTCACGCCTGTCCTCGTCGTCTTCGAGTTCCAGGGCTTCGGCGATCTGTTCGAATGAGAGGGGGACACCCCGTGCGTCCATCAGTTCCAGGATGAACTCCCGGCTGGGAATGGGGTTGTCGTATTTCTTCGCCTCGCGGGCGAGGTGGGGGTCTCTGCTGGGGGCGAGCCTCTTGCTCTTCTTGGATCTGGGCACAGTGGGTCCATAGTTGAAAAGAATGGAGTCTACCCGATTTCGTCCCCAAATAGACAGGAATCGGTACAGGGCCCAGGGCCACGTCATCTAACACCCCAAGCTTCTGAGAGGCTGAGGTTCCTATTCGAGCGCTGGACTTTGTCTTCCGATCACGGTATAACCTCCCCCATGAACGAGGGGAAAGCCAGGAATT
>JALSSC010000068.1 GCA_026984455.1 Chromatiaceae bacterium | reverse complement strand
CGCCGGCGTGACCGCGCAGGCCCCGCCGGCGATCACGGACCTCACTCGCCCTTGCCACCCTCCATACGCAACAGGAGATCGTTGAGGCGGTGCACGAAGTCGGCCGGGTCTTCGAGCTGGCGCCCCTCCGCCAGGGCGGCCTGCTCGAACAGGATCCGCCCCAGATCGTCGAAGCGTTCGCCGGCCTCGCCTTCGAGACGCTGCACCAGGGGGTGTTGCGGATTGATCTCCAACCAGGGCTTCACCTCGGGCGCCTCCTGGCCCATGGTCTTGAGCAACTGGGCCATGTGCGGGCTCATCTCCTGGGCGTCCACCACCAGACAGGCCGGCGACTCGGTGAGGCGATGGCTGACCCGTACCCCCTTGACCCGCTCACCGAGGAGCTTCTGCATCCGTTCCACCAATTCCTTGTGGGCGGCGGCGGTCTCTTCTTCTTCCTTCTTCTCCGCCTCGTCCTCCAGTTTGCCCAGGTCCAGGTCACCCTTGTTCGCCGCCTGGAAGGTCTTCCCCTTGTATTCGGTGAGATGGCTCATGAGCCACTCGTCGATGCGGTCGGTGAGCAACAGCACCTCCACGCCCTTCTTGCGGAAGACCTCCAGATGCGGACTGTGGCGGGCGGTGGTGAGGTTCTCGGCGGTCAGATAGTAGATCTTGTCCTGGCCCTCCACCATGCGTTCGATGTAGTCGTCCAGGGAGACGGTCGGGCCGGCAGCGTCGTCCCGGGTGGAGGCGAACCGGAGCAGACCGGCGATGCGCTCACGGTTCGCGAAGTCCTCGGCGGGGCCTTCCTTCATCACCACCCCGAAGGCCTTCCAGAAGGTCTGGTATTTCTCGGGCTCGTCCTTGGCCATCTTTTCGAGTAACCCCAGGATTCGCTTGACGTTGGCGCCGCGAATGGCGTCGATCTTGCGGTTGTGTTGCAGGAGTTCGCGCGATACGTTGAGGGGCAGGTCGTCGGAATCCACCAGGCCCTTCACGAAGCGCAGGTAGTGGGGCATGAGTTTGTCGGCCTCGTCCATGACGAAGACCCGCCTGACATACAGTTTGACGCCGTGCTTCTGCTCCCGGTCCCAGAGGTCCCAGGGGGCCTGGGAGGGGATGTAGAGCAGGGAGGTGTATTCGTTGGTGCCCTCCACCCGGTTGTGTACCCACGCCAGGGGCTCACTGAAGTCGTGGGAGACCTGCTTGTAGAAGTCTTTGTATTCCTCATCGGTGATCTCGTTCTTGGGCCGCATCCACAGGGCGACGCCTTTGTTGACCTGTTCCCATTCATCCTTCTTGCCCTCCTTGGGCATCTCGATGGGAATGGCCAGATGCTCGGAGAACTTGGCGATGATGCCCTTGAGGCGCCAGGGTTCCAGAAACTCCTTCTCGTCCTCCTTCAGATGCAGGATGACCTCGGTACCGCGCGCGGGCCGGTCGATGGTCTCGATGCTGTAACTGCCGCGCCCGTCCGATTCCCAACGCACCCCGTGCTCGGCCCCCAGACCGGCGCGGCGGGTCTCCACCATCACCCGGTCGGCAACGATGAAGGAGGAATAGAAACCCACTCCGAACTGACCGATGAGTTGGGCATCCTTGGCCTGATCACCACTCAGCTGCTCCAGGAACTTGCGGGTCCCCGAACTGGCGATGCTGCCGATGGTCTCGGTGATCTCCTGGCGGCTCATGCCCACGCCGTTGTCCGCGACCCGCAGGGTACCGGCATCCGCGTCCACCGAGACGCGGATGCGCAGGTTGGGATCGCCCTCGTACAAGGCATCGTCCGTCAGGGCCTCGAATCGGAGCTTTTCGATGGCGTCCGAGGCATTGGAGATCAGTTCACGCAGAAAGATCTCCTTGTTCGAATAAAGGGAACGAATCACCAAGTCCAGGACCTGGCTGACCTCGGCCTGAAATTCGAGGGTCTCCTTGTGGGCTTCGACAGTCATGGGATGGCGGCCTCCTCAATAGATTGATGTCGCTGGAAGATGGAAGGGGAGAGGGGGGTGCTGCACGGCAAATCTCATGGCAGGACATTCGTCCCCCTGTCCTCTGAAGTGACTGAACGGTCGGGCTGTGCTTGAATGGTGGCACTTTCCCGGATTATCAAGTAGTGGAAGCCGTCATGACAGTCATCCAGGTCCCCACCACCCCTTTCGCCGACCAACGCCCCGGCACCTCCGGGCTGCGCAAGAAGGTCCAGGTGTTCCAACAGCCCCATTATCTGGAGAACTTCGTCCAGTCCCTGTTCGACATCCGCCCCGATCTCGCCGGCGGGACCCTGGTGCTCGGCGGCGACGGACGCTATTACAACCGCGAGGCCGTGCAGATCATCCTCCGCCTGGCCGCCGCCAACGGCGTCGCCCGCGTCCTCTTGGGCGCCGGCGCCCTGCTCTCCACCCCGGCCGCCTCCCATCTGATCCGTAAGTACCGCGCCCAGGGCGGTATCGTCCTCTCCGCCAGCCACAATCCCGGCGGGCCGGAGGGCGATTTCGGCATCAAGTTCAACGTAGCCAACGGCGGCCCGGCGCCCGAAGCGGTTACCGAGGCCCTCCACGCCCGCAGCCGGGAGATCGACCGCTATCTGACCCTGGACGGCCCCGACATCGACATCGACCACCTGGGTACCACCAACCTGGGGGAGATGGAGATCCAGGTGTTGGACCCGGTGCGCGACTACGCCGACCTGATGGAGACCCTGTTCGACTTCGAGGCCATCCAACAGTTGTTCCACTCCGGACTCTTCAGCATGCGCTTCGACGCCATGCATGCCGTCACCGGCCCCTACGCCCGGGAGATCTTGGAGGGCCGTCTGCGCGCCGAGCCCGGTACCGTCATCAACGGCGAGCCGCTACCCGATTTCGGTGGCCACCACCCCGATCCCAATCTGAAACACGCCGCCGACCTGGTGGCCCTCACCAAGGGGCCCGATGCCGTGAGCTTCGCCGCCGCCTCCGACGGTGACGGCGACCGCAACATGATCCTCGGCCGCAACTGCTTCGTCACCCCCAGCGACAGCCTGGCGGTCCTGGCGGCCAACGCCCACCACGCCCCCGGCTATGCCGGCGGGGTGGTGGGCGTGGCCCGTTCCATGCCCACCAGCCAGGCCGTGGACCGGGTGGCCGAACAGCTCGGGGTGGAATGTTACGAAACCCCCACCGGCTGGAAATTCTTCGGCAATCTCCTGGACGCCGGGCGCATCACCCTCTGCGGCGAGGAGAGCTTCGGCACCGGCTCCAACCATGTCCGCGAGAAGGACGGGCTCTGGGCGGTGTTGTTCTGGCTGAATCTGCTGGCGGCCAAGCGCCAACCGGTGCTGGATCTCCTGCACGACCACTGGCGCCGTTTCGGGCGCAACTACTACACCCGCCATGACTATGAGGCCATCGACGCGGACGCCGCCCAGGGCCTCATGGAACACCTCCGGGCCCACCTGGCCGAACTCCCCGGCCGCACCCTCGGCGGCCGCACCCTGACCTACGCCGACGACTTCGCCTACCGCGACCCGGTGGACGGCAGCGAATCGGCCCGCCAAGGCATCCGTCTCGGCTTCGAAGACGGGGCGCGCATCGTCTACCGCCTCTCGGGCACGGGCACCGAGGGCGCCACCCTGAGGGTCTACCTGGAGGTCTACGAACGCGACCCCAAACGCCTGTTCCTGGATACCGCGGAGGTGATGGCCCCCTTGGTGGACATCGCCCGCGACCTCGCCGAGATCGAACAGCGGACTGGGCGGGCGGCGCCGGATGTGATCACCTGAGGGGCCACCGGAAAGCCCCTGCGACGGGCCCCCAAGGTCCGCGCCTGCTATGCTTTCTCCAACGCTTCCCAAGCGAGTGGACGGATCGCGCGCAACACCGCTGGAGGTCAAATGAGCGCCGAGCATTCATTTACCCTGACCCTGGAGCAGACCCGGGGTTACCAATTCGAGGTCCATTTCGACTGGGACGGCGTCCCCGACCTGGTCCTGGACGAACCCGCGCCCCTGGGCCACGAGACCGGTCCCAACGCCGCCCGCCTGCTGGGCGCGGCGGTGGGCAACTGCCTCTCCGCCAGCCTCCTGTTCTGCCTCGCCAAGCAGGAGGCGCCGCCGGGCGCGGTGCGGGCCGAGGTCCAGGGCCGGCTGGGGCGCAACGCCCAGGGCCGTTTGCGCGTCCAGGGATTGAGCGTGGAGCTGCGACTGGGCGGCCCTCTGGGCGAATCACCCAAGCTGGCCCGCTGCCTGGACCTGTTCGAGGACTTCTGTGTGCTGAGCGCCAGCGTGCGTCAGGGCGTCCCCATCGAGGTGCGGGTACGCGATGCGGCCGGTACTCTCCTCAAACCATCCGAAGACAGCGGAGAAAGCCCATGACCGAACTGAAGATCGAAGGCATGAGATGCGGCCACTGCGTGGCCAGTGTGAAACAGGCCCTGGAGGCCGTCCCCGGGGTACGCACGGTGAGCGTGGATCTGGACGCCGGCAGCGCGCGGGTGGAGGGCGACGCCGATCCCGCCGCCCTGGTGGCCGCGGTGGTGCAGGCGGGATACAGGGCAGAGGTGGCGGCCTGATCGGGGCCCCGCCAACGGCCCGCTCCGCCCACCATGATCGCCCCCGTTTCCCTGCTTGCGCGCCTCATCTTGATACTGGCCCTGCCGAACCTCGCCACCGCCGGAGTGCGCACCGACTGGGACCCTCAGCGCAAGGTCCGTGGTTGGCTCCTGGATCAGGAGGGCCTGCACCTGGAGCTGCGCCAGATCGAACCGGACCGGGTACGCGCCTTCTTCGAGGCCCGGGGCTTCAGCAGACCCATCCAGGACCGGCTGGCCCGCGCCTGCGTGTTCCAGACCGTGGCCCGCAACCGGGGCGACCGCCCTCTCGCTCTGGATCAACACCGGTGGCGGCTCGACGACGGCCGCCCCCCGCATCTAAAAGAGGCCTGGCTGCCCTGGCTGAAAGGCCAGGGCGCCCCCAAGGCCGCGCGCATCGCCTTTCGCTGGGCCACCTTCCCCACCCGCCAGGTCTTCGCCCCGGGCGACTACAATTGGGGCCTGACCCTGTTCGACCGGCCGCCCGGTACCCGCTTCGCTCTGCGCCTCCACTGGCGCCAGGGCGGCGAGGACCGCGAAGCCACCATCCGAGACATGCAATGTATCCCCATCGCGCCTTGATCCCCTTTTCCCTGGTCCTCCTCTTGCCGGCGTTCACCTGGGCCGGCCACGGCATCACCCCCCTGCCCGACCGCCCGCCGGCGCCACCGCTGGAACTCAAGGACCTGAACGACCAACGATATCGCCTCTCCGACTACCATGGGCACGTGTTGCTGGTGAACTTCTGGGCCACCTGGTGCCCGCCCTGCCGCAAGGAGATGCCCTCCATGCAGCGCGCCTGGGAAGTCTTGAAGAAGGAAGGCATCCAGTTCCTGGCGGTGAACGTGGGGGAGGACGAGGAGCGGGTCTTCAGCTTCCTCGGCGAGTATCCGGTGGATTTCCCCCTGCTCCTGGATCAGGACTCCCGCACCATCGAACGCTGGCCGGTGCGCGGCCTGCCCACCACCTTCATCATCGACCCCCAGGGGCGTATCGCCTACCGGGCCATCGGCGGGCGCGCCTGGGACGACGCATTCTTCCTCGACCTCATGCGTCATCTGAAGAAACCATGAGCGCCCGACCTCCCGAGATCCGCCTGTCCATCGGCGGCATGGCCTGCGCCGGTTGCGTGGCCGCCGTGGAAGAGGCCCTGCGGCAGGTGACCGGCGTGGAGGAGGCGATGGTGAACCTGGGTGAACGCACCGCCACGGTGCGCGGCGCGGCCGATCCCGCGGCCCTGATCGCCGCGGTCCGGGCCGCCGGTTACGACGCCGCCCAACTCAAGGACCTGAAGGACGAACTGGACAAGGAGGCCGCCGAATTGGGGGCCTACCGCCTGATGCTGCGCCGCGCCCTCGGCGCCGGCCTGGTGGGCGCGACCCTGTTCGTGACCGGCCTGGGGGGCTGGCTGCCGGCGGTGGATCGCGCTCAGGGCCTCTGGCTCGGCATCTCCCTGCTGACCCTGGCCGTCCTGGCCACCGCCGGCCGGCACTTCTTCGTGGGCGCCTGGAAGGCCCTGCGCGCCGGGCGCGGCAACATGGACCTGCTGGTCGCCCTGGGTACGGGGGCCGCCTGGATCTATTCCACCGCCGTGACCCTCTTCCCCGAGCAGGTCCCGAGCCTCGCCCGGCACGCCTACTTCGAGGCCGCGGTCATCATCGTCGCCCTGGTATCCCTGGGCAGCGCCCTGGAGATGCGTGCCCGCGGGCGCACCTCCGAGGCCATCAAACGCCTGGTGGGCCTGCAACCGGCCCGCGCCCGGGTGATCCGCAACGGCCGCGAAGAGGAGATCGCAGTGGCCGAGGTGGGCCTGGACGAGACCCTGCGCATCCGTCCCGGCGAACGCATCCCGGTGGACGGCGAGGTCTTCGAGGGAGAGTCCTACGTGGACGAATCCATGCTCACCGGCGAACCCATGGCGGTGCACAAGACGCCGGGGAGCAAGGTCTACGGCGGCACCCTCAATACCTCGGGCGGCTTCCTCATGCGCGCCACCCGCATCGGCGGTGACACCGCCCTGGCCCACATCATCGAACAGGTGCGCCGCGCCCAGGCCGCCAAGCCCGCCATCGGCCGCCTGGTGGACCGGGTGGCGGCGGTATTCGTGCCCGTGGTGGTGAGCATCGCCCTGCTCGCCTTCGCCGTCTGGTACCTGCTGGGACCGCCACCGCAACTGAGCTATGCCATCGTCGTGGCCATGACCGTCCTGGTCATCGCCTGCCCCTGCGCCCTGGGCCTGGCCACCCCCATCTCCATCATGGTGGGCGTGGGCCGCGCCGCCGGACTGGGCATCCTGATCCGCAACGGCGAGGCCCTGCAACAGGCGAGCCGCCTCACCACCCTGGTCCTGGACAAGACCGGCACCCTCACCGAGGGCCGGCCGCGTCTCACTGAGACCCTGGCGGCGCCAGGGTACGGCCGGGACGAGGTCCTGGCGCTGGCCGCGGGCCTGGAGCGGGGCTCCGAACACCCCCTGGCGGCCGCCGTACTGAGTGGCGCCGCGGAGGCGGGCGTGACGCCGGCGGAGGTCCGCGGCTTCAGCGCCGTGCCCGGTCGCGGGGTTGCCGGCGAGACCCCGGAGGGTCGCCGCCTGTGGTTGGGCAACGCCGCCCTGCTGGCCCAGGCGGGCGTCGCACCCGGGGAACTGGAGGACCAGGCCGAGGCCCTGGCCGGCACAGGACGCACCCCCATGTTCCTGGTGGACGAGACCGGTCCCATCGGCCTCCTGGCGGTCTCCGACCCCATCAAGGACGACACCCCAGCGGCCCTGGAACGCCTGCGCCGCCTGGGATTGCGCCTGGTGATGATCACCGGCGACACCCCCCTCACCGCCCGGGCGGTGGCCCGTGAACTGGGGATCGAGGAAGTGATCGCCGGGGTCCTGCCCGGACACAAGGCCGAGCAGGTGGCCGCCCGCCAGGAACGGGGCGAGATCGTGGCCATGGTGGGTGACGGCATCAACGACGCCCCGGCCCTGGCCCGCGCCGACGTGGGCATCGCCATCGGCGGCGGCGCCGACGTGGCCCTGGAATCGGCCGACATCGTCCTCATGCGCGGCTCCCTGCACGGTGTGGCCGACGCCATCGCCCTGTCGCGCGCCACCCTGCGCAACATCAAGGAGAACCTGTTCGGCGCCTTCGTCTACAACAGCCTCGGCCTGCCCATCGCGGCCGGGGTCCTCTACCCCTTCACCGGCCTGCTCCTGAATCCGGTCGTGGCCGCCGCCGCCATGAGCCTGAGTTCGGTGACCGTGGTGAGCAATGCCCTGAGACTGCGGCGGATGGCACTGGACTGAAGATCCCAGGGCCCCGGTTTCTCTACTCGGTGGCTGGCCCACCTTGGCGTAGCGGGCTTCCACCCCTTGGAATCGCCGGCCATTGAACAACGAAATTTTGCGACGACCTGTGCGCGGCACATGGAGAAACCGCCGCGTTCGACGGCCGTCTGCCGTTGAAACCGAAGGAATCGGGAAATCGGATCTTCCGGTTCCGTGGTTGCAAGGGTCCAGGGCAGGACACCTTCAACATCCTGGCCGACGGGCTTGCCGGGCCACACTCGTCCTTTGGCCCCCTATGGATGGAGGCTCTCGTTTCCGCGATCCGAATTTGAAGCGCATACGGAAACGCAAGCGTTGCGTAGCGCGCATGGATTCCCACGAAGGGCCGCGGCAACCAGAGGAAAACCCTATGCGACCGCTGTAAATGCGTTTGTGGTGAGAGCCTTCCGACCGGTATCATCATGGCCTACTGAAAATGGAGGAGACCTCATGCGCAAGTTGCTTCTCGTGGGCCTGCTGTTGGTGTCAGGCACCCTGCTCGCCGCCAATCCCCGGGTAAAGGTGGAGACCAGCGCCGGTGACTTCGTCTTGGAACTCTATCCGGACAAGGCCCCGAAGACGGTGGAGAATTTCCTTCGCTACGTGAGCGAGGGCTTCTATGACGGTACGGTGTTCCACCGCGTCATCGACGGATTCATGATCCAGGGCGGCGGCTTCTCCCTGAAGGAAGGGAAGCTGGAACGCAAGCCTACCCACGAGCCCATCCACAACGAGGCCGACAACGGCCTGAGCAATGCGCGTGGCACCATCGCCATGGCCCGCACCAGCCAGCCCGATTCGGCCACCGCCCAGTTCTTCATCAACCTGGCGGACAACGGCTTCCTGGATTTCAAGGACAAGACCCGCCGTGGCTGGGGCTATGCCGTGTTCGGTAAGGTCGTCGAAGGCATGGACACGGTGGCCCGGATCGGCAAGCTCACCACCACCGCCCGTCCAGGCGGCATGCGCAACGTCCCGATCGAACCACCGGTCATCCGCCATATGGTCCTCCTGACGCCGCCGCCTGGGGAGGAGGCCCCCGCCGAGGCCAAACCCGCGGCCACGGGCCACCAGCCGGCACCCATGCCCGGTATGCCCCAGAGCCCCCAGGTCATTCCTGGCATGCCGCAGAGTCTTCATCAGGCCATGCCCGGGATGCCGCAGCCTCCTCGAGGCATTCCCGGCATGCCCCAGAGCCCCCAGGCGATTCCTGGCATGCCACAGAGTCTTCATCAGGCCATGCCCGGTATGCCGCAGGCCCCTCAAGGCATTCCCAGTATGCCGCAGGGCCCTCAGTCGCTGCCTGGAATACCTGCCGATCCCACTGCCGGAGTCCCTACTCATGACTGACGTGACCTTGCATACCAACCTGGGTGATATCCGGCTGGAGCTGGACGAATCCAATGCCCCCAAGACCTGCGCCAACTTTCTGGAGTACGTGCGTGACGGGCATTACGATGGCACCATCTTCCACCGGATCATCGACGGCTTCATGATCCAGGGCGGCGGCTTCACCCCGGACATGATCCCCAAGCCCACCCGCGAACCGGTGGAGAACGAGGCCGCCAACGGCCTCTCGAATCTCACCGGCAGCGTGGCCATGGCCCGTACCATGGATCCCCACTCGGCCACGGCCCAGTTCTTCATCAACGTGAGCGACAACCGCTTCCTCGATCACCCCGGTCAGGACGGCTGGGGCTATTGCGTCTTCGGTCGGGTGGTCGAGGGCATGGACGTGGTGGAGCGCATCAAGGCCGTCCCCACCGCCACCAAGGCCGGCCACCAGGACGTGCCCGTGCAGGACGTGGTGATCGAGAAGGCCGAAACGGGTGAGGCCTGACAGGGGATGGGCGAGGCCCTGTTTCTGTCGGACCTGCATCTAGCGGCGGAGAGGCCTCGGGTCACGCGCCGTTTCCTCGATCTGCTCGCCGGCCGGGCGCGGGAGGCCGAGGTCCTCTACATCCTCGGCGACCTCTTCGATGTCTGGGTCGGTGACGACGATTCCGGCGAGCCCATCCCGGCGGTGATCTCGGCCTTGAAGGCCCTCACCGCGACCGGTGTCGCCTGCCGTTTCATGGCCGGCAACCGGGATTTCCTGGTGGGAGAGGGCTTCGCCGCGGCCACCGGCTGCACCCTGATGGGCGATGCCGAACGGATCGACTTGGCCGGGATACCCACGCTGCTCATGCATGGTGATCTGTTGTGTACCGACGATACGGCCTATCAGGCCTTCCGTGCCCGGATCCGCCAACCGGAGGCCATCAGCGCCTTCCTCGCCCGCCCCCTGACCGAGCGCCGCGCCCTGGCCGACCACTACCGGCGGCGGAGCGGCGAGGCCACCTCGCTCAAGGCCGAGGACATCATGGACGTGAACCCGGATGCGGTGAACGCGGCCCTGGCCCGCCATGGCGCCCGCCGCCTGATCCACGGTCATACCCATCGTCCGGCGCGGCACGACCTCGGCGAGGGGGCGGAGCGCTGGGTCCTGCCCGAATGGACGGAAAACGGGGGCGGGATACTCGCGGCCCGTGAGGGACGGTTGCGGCTGGAGCCCCTGGGATGAAGATCGTGTCCTTCAACGTCAATGGCATCCGCGCCCGCGAACACCAGCTGCGCGCCGTGCACGAGCGCCTCGCCCCCGATATCCTCGGCCTGCAGGAGACCAAGGTGCGCGACGAGGAGTTCCCCCGGGGGATGGTGGAGGCCCTGGGTTACCACCCCTGGTATCACGGCCAGAAGGGCCACTATGGTGTCGCCCTGCTGTGCCGGCAGGATCCGGTGGAGGTGATCCGCGGCCTTCCCGGTGATGACGAAGAGGCCCAACGGCGGGTCATCACCGGCGAGTTCGAACTGTCCGGGGGGCGGCGGCTGGCGGTGGTGAACGCCTATTTCCCGCAGGGCGAGAATCGCGACCACCCGGTCAAGTTTCCCGCCAAGCGCCGCTTCTACGCCCACATGACCGCCTTTCTGCGCGAGCGCTACCGGCCCGAGGACCGGGTGCTCCTGATGGGGGACATGAACATCGCCCCCCTCGACCTCGACATCGGTATCGGCGCGGACAATGCCAAGCGCTGGCTGCGCACCGGCAAGACCAGCTTCCTGCCCGAAGAACGGGAATGGATGGACACCCTGAAGGCCTGGGGTCTGGAAGACCTGTACCGCCGCTGCCATCCCGACGTGGGTGACCGCTTCTCCTGGTTCGACTACCGTTCGCGCGGCTTCGACCGCGAGCCCAAACGCGGCCTGCGCATCGACCTGATGCTGGCCACCCGGCCCCTGGCCGAGTGTTGTAGAGACGCCGACATCGACTACGTCATCCGCGCCCTGCCCAAGCCCTCCGACCACTGCCCGGTGTGGGCCGACTTCGATCTCTGAGACCCATGGCCCGGGCGCTGCTGCGCTTCTACGAAGAACTCAACGACTTTCTCCCGCCGGCCCGGCGCAAACGCGACATCGAGGTGTCCTTCCAGCCCCCGGTCCCCCTGCGTCACCTGGTGGAGGCCCAGGGCGTGCCCCACACCGAGATCGAACTCGCCTTGCTCGATGGGCGCTCCGTGGACCTGGAGGCGCGGGTGCGAGACGGCGCCCGGGCGAGCCTCTACCCGCTGTTCGAGGCCCTCGACGTCACCCCGCTGCTGCGGATCCGCCCCAAGGCCCGGCGCGATCCCCGCTTCCTCGCCGACGCCCACCTCGGCCGCCTGGCCCGGCTGCTGCGCCTGCTCGGTTTCGACACCCGCTTCGCCAACGACCCCGGCGACGCCGCCCTCGCCCGCAGCGCGCGGGATGAGCGGCGCATCCTCCTCACCCGCGACCGCGCCCTGCTGATGCGCCGCGAGGTCACCCACGGCTGCTATATCCACCCCCTGAAACCGCGGGAGCAGGCCGCCTATGTGTTGCGCCGCTGCGATCTCTACCGCCTCGCCCGCCCCTTCGACCGCTGCCTGGAGTGCAACGGCGAATTGCGCCCCATCCCCAGGGCCGCGGTAGCGGGCCGCGTCCCTCCCGGGGTCTGGGCCCGCCACCAGGATTTTCTCCGATGTGTCGCCTGCGGACGGATCTATTGGCAGGGCAGCCACTATCGCCGCCTGCGTCTGCTCGCCGAGCGCCTGCTCGCGGGAATTGACACCGCTCCCGAGGTCGCCTAACATCTGGCGATTCACACGGGGCGTAGCGCAGTCTGGTAGCGCACCTGAATGGGGTTCAGGTGGTCGGAGGTTCAAATCCTCTCGCCCCGACCAAGACAGAAGTGGACCTTCGGGTCCACTTTTTTTGCCTGGAGGAAGGCGGGATCCCGCCCTGTTCCGTGCGGGTGCCGCGGGAGGTGATGAGCGGAGTCTCCATACCCGCCGCACCTGAATATCTCGTTTCTCGAGGGTATTCCTCGTCCCCCTGGGCAAGGCGCGGAAGCGAGTCCTGGCAGGGACTATGGCGAACTTTCGCAACACCGCCCAGCGGTGCGAGGGGCGGCCGCTTACAGGCTGCATCGCCGGTCCTGGGGCCCTCAGGACCGCTGCAACAGATAGAGCAGCAGCAGATTGACCAGTACCAGCAGGCCGGAAAGGGCCTTCCAAAAGCCCAGGGGATTCCTTTCCATCAGCGGCTGGGCCGCCTCCTGGAGAAAATCCGGGTTGGGATGGGAGAGGTCGTACAGAAACTCCGACAGACTGTCGTAACGTCGAGACGGATCGGGGTGGACCGCCTTGCGCAAGGCCCCGTCCACCCAGGGTTGGATCGCGGGATTGTGCCGGCTGGCGGGGACGTAACGTAGTTTGTGGGCGGGCAGCGGGCGGTCGTGGGCGCCATAGGGAAGGGCGCCGGTGAGGAGTTCGTAGGCGATGACCCCCAGGGAATAGATGTCGGAACGGTTGCTGCACCGACCGCTCAGGCACTCCGGCGCCCCATAGTCCAGGGTCGCCCGAGGGGTGTCGTCATCGGTGCGCGTCTCGCTGGTGCCGGCGACCCGGGTGGAACCGAAATCGATGATCTTCAGGGTGCGATCCTTGTCGATCAGGATGTTCTCCGGTTTCAGATCGAGATGGATCATCTCCAGACGATGGAAGGCGCGCAGCCCGGCGGCGATCTGGTCCAGATATTCGCGCGCGGTGTTGATGTGGGTGCGGGGGTGGTCGTCGATCCATTGCCGCAGGGTCTGTCCCTCCACGTATTCGGAGACGTTGTAGAGGAAGCGGCGGTGGGGGGTGTCGCGGACCCTGAGTACGTGGGGGTTGTCTATGCGTCTGCCCACCCATTCCTCGTGCAGAAAGGCATCCAGAAAGCCCGGATCGTCGCGGTAGTTTTCCGAGGGTGTCTTGAGGATCACCTTGTCTCCATGGACCGAGTCCCTGGCGACGAACACCTCGCTGCGGCTGGAGATATGGAGCGGGCGCAGGATCTCGTAGTCGTCTATCTTCATCCCGGCCTGCAGGGGGGGCGGGAACGGCAGGTCCGACAACCACTGCAAGAGTTCGTCCTCACTCCGTTCCGGTAGGGCCAGGATCTTCAGCAACTGGCAGGTGACGTTGTCGTGGCTGCCATTGCGCAGGGCCTCCTCCATGATCCGGTCCGCGCTCGTCTGGAGATGGTCGCCGTGCTCCCGCAACAGCCGGCGCAAGCGGTGGTCGGTGACGAAGCCGGTCACCCCGTCGCTGGTGAACAGGAAGAGGTCGCCCGCTTGCACCGCCACACGCCGGTAGTCGATGTCGATGTGGGCGTCCACCCCCATGG
Organism: Chromatiaceae bacterium; assembly: GCA_026984455.1. GTDB lineage: Bacteria > Pseudomonadota > Gammaproteobacteria > Chromatiales > Chromatiaceae > JALSSC01. The sequence continues at coordinate 22,316 of JALSSC010000068.1, read as the reverse complement.
CCCGGGAGAGGAACTCCCGGTCCTTGCTCACCCAGATCCGGTGATCCTGGGTGAGGCGCTCCAGTTCACCGTCGCGGAACAGGTACAGGCGTGAATCGCCCACGTGGAAACAATGGGCGGTGGTGGACTTGACCACCAGGCCGGTGAAGGTGGTGACCATCCCCCGGGCCGATTCGTAGCGCGCCTGCCCCTGCGACCAGAGCCAGCGGTTCAGGGCCCCCAGGACCTTGGTGGCGGCGGTCTTCACCGTCCAGGAGTCGGGGGTGCTGTAGTAGTCGTCGAGGAAGCCGCGCACACAGAGTTGGGCCGCCTCCACCCCCCCCTCGGCACTGCTCATGCCGTCGCACAGGGCGGCGGCCAGGCCCTTGTGGCGCAGGACGGCGCCCTCGGGGATCACGGCGTCGGCGGCGTCGGCATTCTCGGCCTTTTCGCCCTTCTCGCTGGCGACGGCGTAGTCGATCTCGATACAAGCGCTCATGACCCGGCCCGGTGAATGGAACTGTGGCCACCGCATCGTTCCACGGTGCGGTGGCCATTCCGCGCCATCCTCAGCCCACCTCGATCATCTCTACCGTGCCGTCCTCCAGTACCTCGGCCGTATGCCCCTTGGGCTCGTCCAGGAACTGCACGGCGACCAGGGCGGCCAGGGCCGCGCCGGCGATGGTGAGAAAGAACACCTGCGGGCTCACGAAGGAGAACACCGTGAGGAAGGTGACGGCCCCTACGTTGCCATAGGCCCCCGCCATACCCGCGATCTGCCCCGTCATGCGCCGCTTCACCAGGGGGACGATGGCGAACACCGCGCCCTCACCGGCCTGGACGAAGAAGGAGCAGGCCATGGTCGCGGCCACGGCGAGCGCCAGCGGCCAGGCGGAGGTGATCTGGCCGAGCAGCAGATAGCCCAGGGCGAGCCCACCGATGAGGACGCTGAGCATCCGCTTGCGCCCGAAACGGTCGCTGAACAGACCGCCGAAGGGGCGGGCGACCAGATTCATGAAGGCGAATCCAGAGGCCAGCAGCCCTGCCTCCACCATGGAGAGATGGAAGGTCTCCTTGAAGAAGAGGGGCAGCATGGACACCACCGCCAACTCGGAGCCGAAGGTGACGAAATAGGCCAGGTCGAGGATGGCCACCTGCTTGAAGCGGTAGCGATGGATCTCCGCCACCGGTTCGCTGAACACGTGCCCGTTGATACGCCACACCTGCCAGGTCTGGTAGGCATAGAGGATCGCCAGGCCCAGGTAGATGGCATCGGTCAGCACCCCGTTCAGGATCCCCAGGTTGCCGGGCCCCAGCTTCCAGGTCAGTACCGCCAGGGCGGCGTAGAGGGGGATGTTCATCAGCAGGTAGAAGAAGAAATCGCCCTTGCTGGTCACCTCCATGGCCCCCGTCTTCTTGGGCTTGAAGTAGGTGGAACCCTTGGGTGTGTTGCGCGCCAGCTTGAAATAGACGAAGGAGTAGATCAAGGCCAGGGCGCCGGTAGTGGCGATGGCGTAGCGCCAGCCGTCCTCGCCACCGAAGGCCAGGGCGAGGCTCGGCAGGAGCATGGCCGAGGCGGCCGAGCCGAAGTTCCCCCAACCGCCGTAGATGCCCTCGGCCACGCCCACCTGGCGGGCCGGGAACCACTCACCGATCATGCGGATGCCGATCACGAAGCCCGCCCCCACGAAGCCCAGGGCGAAACGTGTGGCCAGGAGCATCCGATAGGAATCCGCCAGGGCGAAGAAGAAGCAGATGAGGCTGGAGACGAACAACAGGCCGGAGAAGATCAGGCGGGGACCGTATCTGTCCACCAACATGCCGATGACGATGCGCGCCGGTATGGTGAGGGCCACGTTGACGATGAGCAGGGCCTTTATCTGTTGTTTGCTGAGGTCGAAGGTGGCCTGGATGGCGGACAACAGGGGGGCGTGGTTGAACCACACCATGAAGGTGAGGAAGAACGCGAACCAGGTGAGATGGAGGATGCGTATCTTCCCGCTGAAGGACATCAGGTCGAGCTTGGTCTTGGACATGGTCGTATTCCTGCTGTGGGTTCGCCCTGCCCCACAGCACGTTGCGTGCCATGTCGCACAACCCCTTGTCCTGTGTATGAATCAGGTCCCCGCAGGGTCCGTGGCGGGGGCCACCCGCCCCGCTTTGGTGCACTCCGGAGGCCCCCGGGCCCGGAACGACCCAAATGAGTGCAGATCCTTCCGTGCGGAAAATCCCGGGGCGGAGAGAGCGGGCCAACAAACTGATTTCACGGGGAATGGCGTATATGGCACGCCTGTTGCTTTGAGTCAGGCCATCAGTTTTCCCGGAGGCAATCCATGAAACAACGTCTGGTCCTGGTGGGCAACGGTATGGCGGGAGTACGGGTATTGGAGGAGTTGCTCGAACTGGCCCCCGACCGCTACGAGATCACCGTGTTCGGGGCCGAGCCCTGGCCCAACTACAACCGCATCATGCTCTCGCCGGTGCTGGCGGGTGAGAAGAGCGTGGAGGAGATCATCCTCAACGACGCCGCCTGGTATCAAGAGCGGGGCATCGCACTGCACACCGGCGATCCGGTGGTGGAGATCGACCGGGTCAAGCGGCGGGTGGTCTCGGCCTCCGGGCGCCAGGTCCCCTACGACCGCCTGTTGCTGGCCACCGGCTCCAACCCCTTCATCGTGCCGGTGCCCGGCTCCGACCTGCCGGGGGTCCTCGGCTTCCGCGACATCGCCGACGTGGAGGCCATGCAGGCGGCGGCGCGCCGCTACCGCAAGGCTGCGGTGATCGGCGGCGGCCTCCTGGGCCTGGAGGCGGCCAACGGCCTCATGGCCAACGGTATGGAGGTGACCGTGGTCCATCTCATGGACATCCTCATGGAACGCCAGCTCGACGCCACCGCCGCGCGCATGCTCCAGGCCTCGCTGGAAGCGCGGGGGATGCGCTTCCTCATGGAGACCCAGACCGCGGCGGTGCTGGGCGAAGAGCGCGCCACCGGCCTGCGTTTCGCCGATGGCTCGGAGATCGAGGCCGATCTGGTGGTGATGGCGGTGGGCATCCGGCCCAACATCGACCTGGCGCAGAAGGCCGGGCTCTATTGCGAACGCGGCCTGGTGGTGAACGACACCATGCAGACCTTCGATCCGCGTATCTATGGGGTGGGCGAGTGCGTTCAGCACCGTGGCCAGTGCTACGGCCTGGTGGCGCCCCTGTTCGAACAGGCCAAGGTGGCGGCCAATCACCTGGCGGAGCTGGGCATCGCCCGCTACGAGGGTTCGGTCACCTCCACCAAGCTCAAGGTCACCGGCATCGACCTCTTCTCCGCCGGGGAATTCAACGAAGGGCCGGGGGACGAGACCCTGGTGCTCCAGGATCCGGCGCGCAACGTCTATAAGAAGCTGGTGGTGCGGGACGACCGCATTCGCGGCGCGGTGATGTTCGGCGACACCCTGGACGGCACCTGGTATTTCCAGTTGCTGCGCGAGGGCGCCGACATCTCCGACTTCCGCAAGACCATCCTCTTCGGCCAGCACGACCTGGGCGACGCCGGCCACGGCGACGAGACCCGCGTGATGGCCCTGCCGGACAGCGCCGAGATCTGCGGCTGCAACGGGGTCTGCAAGGGCGAGATCGTGGACGCCATCCAGACCCAGGGCCTGTTCACCCTGGACGAGGTGCGCGCCCACACCAAGGCCTCGGCCTCCTGCGGCTCCTGCACCGGCCTGGTGGAGGCCCTGCTCGCCAGCACCGTGGGCGAGGGCTACGAGGCCCAGCCCAGCAAGAAGCCCCTGTGCGGCTGCACCGACTACAGCCACGAGGAGATCATCCGCGCCATCGCCGAACAGGAGTTGAAGACCATGGAGGCGGTCAGGCGGTTCCTGGAATGGCGCACCCCCGACGGTTGTGCCACCTGTCGCCCGGCCCTCAACTATTACCTCCTGGCGCGTTGGCCCGGCGAGTATCACGACGACCCCCAGTCCCGCTTCATCAACGAGCGGGCCCACGGCAACATCCAGAAGGACGGCACCTATTCCGTGGTGCCGCGGATGTTCGGCGGCCTCTGCACCCCCGACCAACTGCGCGCCATCGCGGACGTGGCGGACAAATACCAGGTCCCGGAGATGAAGCTGACCGGCGGCCAGCGCATCGACCTGTTCGGGGTGAGGAAGGAGGACCTGCCTGCCATGTGGCGGGACCTCAGCGCCGCCGGATTCGTCTCCGGCCATGCCTACGGCAAGGCCCTGCGTACCGTCAAGACCTGCGCCGGCAAGGCCTGGTGCCGCTTCGGCACCCAGGACTCCACCGGCCTGGGGGTGCGCCTGGAAGAGCTGACCTGGGGCTCCTGGATGCCCCACAAGTTCAAGCTGGCGGTGTCCGGCTGCCCACGCAACTGCGCCGAGGCCACCATCAAGGACTTCGGCGTGGTCTGCGTGGATTCGGGTTACGAGCTGCACGTGGGCGGCAACGGCGGCATCAAGGTGCGGGTCACCGACCTGCTCACCAAGGTGGATACGGAGGAGGCAGTGCTGGAGCACTGTGGCGCCTTCATCCAGATGTACCGCGAAGAGGCCCACTACCTGGAGCGCACCGCGCCCTGGGTGGAGCGGGTGGGTCTGTCCCACATCAAGCAGCGCCTCCTGGACGACCCCGGCGAGCGCCGCGCCCTCTACGAGCGCTTCCGCTTCAGCCAGCGGTTCGCCCAGCACGACCCCTGGAAGGAACGCGCCGAGGGTAAGCAGGCCCATGAGTTCCAACCCCTGAAGATCACCGCCTGAAACGGGAGACGCGAAGATGAGCGAGTGGAAGAGAGTGGCCCCCCTGGAAGAGATCCCCCGCCTGGGCTCCCGGGTGTTGGACACCGACCGCGGCCGGATCGCCTTGTTCCGCACCGGCGACGACCAGGTCTTCGCGGTGCGTGACGCCTGTCCCCACAAACAGGGGCCCCTGTCCCAGGGGATCGTCCATGGGCACGTGGTGACCTGTCCCCTGCACAACTGGCGGATCGACCTGGCCTCCGGGAAGGCCCTGGATCCCGACGAGGGCTGCGCCCATGCCTATGCCGCCCGGGTTGAGGAAGGCGTGGTGTGGATGCAGATTTGATCCCGGCCCTTCCCGTCCCCCCAGGGGATGGGTTGAGGAGACCCCACCTGCAACGATCAGGGTAAGACCATGTTATTCGGACGCACCAAGAAGAACCCCATCCGCCTCCCGGACAAGGGCGTGGTGAAATGGGAATACGCCACCTGCGGCTATTGTTCCACCGGCTGTTCCATCGAGGTGGGGCTGGACGCCGAGGGCCGGCCGGTCGCCTCGCGCGGCGTCGCCGACGCCGACGTCAACCGCGGCAAGCTTTGTCTCAAGGGCATCTTCGAGCACGAGCTGTTCACCACCGCCGGCCGCGGCACCCGCCCGTTGACCCGCGGCCACTGGCAGGAGCCCTGGCAGGCCACCGACTGGGACAGCGCCCTCGACCGCCTCCACGACGAGATCCGCCGGGTGCAGGAGCGGCACGGCCGCGACAGCTTCGCCATCATTTCCACCGGGCAGATGCTCACCGAGGAGTTCTACACCCTGGGCAAGCTCACCCGCGGCCTGATCGGCACCAACAACTACGATGGCAACACCACCCTCTGCATGGCCTCCGCGGTGTCCGGCTACAAGCGATCCTTCGGCTCCGACGGGCCCCCCGGGTGCTACGAAGACTTCGAGCACACCGACTGCCTGATCGCCTGGGGCTCCAACCTACCGGAGCAACATCCCATCATCTACTGGCGCCTCAAGGAGGCCCAGGAGCGGCGCGGCTTCCCCCTCATCGTGGTGGACCCCCGGGTGACCATGCTGGCCCAGAACGCCCACATCCATCTGCCCATCCGTCCCGGCACCGACGTGGTCCTGATGAATGCCCTGATGCACGTCATCTTCGCCGAAGGCCTCCAGGACGAGGCGTACATCGAGGCCAACACCACCGGCATCGACGCCCTGCGCGCGGAGGTGGATCGCTGGGATCCCATCACCGCATCCAAGGTCTGTGGCATCGACGAGGACAGCATCCGGGTGGTGGCCCGCACCTTTGCCCAGGCCCCGGCGGCCATGCAGATCTGGACCATGGGCATCAACCAGTCCACCCATGGATCCGACGGGGTGGTGGGGATCAACAATCTGGCCCTGATCACGGGCAACATCGGGAAACCGGGCGGCACCTCCCTGTCCATCACCGGCCAGTGCAACGCCATGGGCACGCGCGAATGGTCCTCCTGTTCCGGCCTGCCCGGATTCCGCTATCTTGAGGTCCCCGAACACCGGGAGGAGATCGCCCGGTTCTGGAATGTGGATCCCGAATTCTTCCCCAAGAAGCGGGGCATGTTCCAGACCGACATCTATCAGGCCATGGAGGCCGGGCAGATCAAGGGCCTGTGGCTCATCGCCACCAACCCGATGACCTCCCTGCCCAACACCGCCCGCATCCGCCGGGCCATGGAGCAACTGGAATTCTGCTGCGTCCAGGACTGCTACGTGGACGCCGAGAGCAATCAATATGCCCACCTCTATCTGCCCGGCGGCACCTGGGCGGAGAAGGACGGGGTGATGACCAACACCGAACGGCGCATCAACCGGGTCCGACCCATCGCCACGCCCCCCGGCGAGGCCCGGCCCGATCTGTGGATCTTCAACCGCGTGGCGGAACGCTTCAACCGGGATGGGCGCGTGCGTTTCCCCGAACGGGCCGCCGACATCTTCCTGGAGATGGCCGAACTCTCCAAGGGACGCCTGGCCGACATCTCCGGCATGGATCACGACCTGATCGAGGCCCAGCGTGGCATCCAATGGCCCTACACCGCCGAACAGCGTGCCCGCGGCGAGGCCCCGCCCAAGGGCGGCAAGCGCCTCTACACCGAAGAGGCCAGCTTCCGCCATGCCGATGGCAAGGCCAAACTCATTCCCCTGCCGTTCGTGGACAACAACGAGGTGCCCGACGCCGACTACCCCTTCTGGCTCAACACCGGGCGCCTCATCGAACACTGGCACGGGCGCACCAAGACCGGCAAGATCGGCAACAACAACAAGTTCAGTCCCATCCCCTTCATCGAGATCAATCCGGATGCCGCGGCCGAGCTGGGTATCCGGCGTGGCGAGTACGTGCGCCTGGTCTCCCGCCGGGGCGATGCCATCGCCATGGCCATGCCCACGGGGCGGGTGCCCCGCAATTTGGTGTTTCTGCCCTTCCACTTCCACGACTGCGCCAACCGCCTGACCCTGGGCCTGCTCGATCCCCATTCACGCCAGCCCGCCTACAAGCAGTCGGCGGTGCGCATCGAGGTCATCGCCGACCAGCGGGCCGCCGCCCGCCTGAGCAGAGAGATGCGCAGCTTCTGAACAGGTTTCCCTTGGTCGCGCAGGCCGTGCCCCGCCCGACCGAGCCGAACCGGAGGCCCAAGACGATGTTTCCGATACGACAGAACGAACCCGAGTACGCCCTCCTCCAGGACCGCCAGACCCGCGAGCGGAACCGTTATGGCAAACCCATCGAGACGGTTCCCGAGGACGACCCGCGGCGGGCCCAGCCCCTGGTCATCAATGGCGAGGCACAGGCCCAGCGCAATCCCAACCGCTACAAGCAGCACGGCTTCTATTTCACCGCCGACAACTGCATCGCCTGCCATGCCTGCGAGGCCGCCTGCAGCGAGAAGAACCAGGTGCCCCCCCACCTGGCCTTCCGCTCGGTGGGCTTCGTGGAGGGCGGGAGCTACCCCGACTACCGGCGCATCAACATCTCCATGGCCTGCAACCACTGCGACGACCCGGTGTGCCTCAAGGGTTGCCCCACCCGCGCCTATACCAAGTTCGCCGAATACGGGGCGGTCCTCCAGGACCCGGACATCTGTTTCGGCTGCGGCTACTGCACCTGGGTATGCCCCTACAACGCCCCCCAACTCGATCCGGTGCAGGGGCAGGTCAGCAAGTGCAACATGTGCGTGGACCGCCTCGAAGTGGGCCTCAAGCCCGCCTGTGTCGCCGCCTGTCTCGGCAAGGCCCTGGAGTTCGGCGTGATCGAGAACGTCCCAGAAGGGCGTATCCAGGCACGGACCGAGATCCCCGGGTTTCCCACGCCGGAGATCACCCACCCAAATATCCGTTTCCAACAGACCCGCGCCATCCAACGTGAGGTGGTGCGGGTGGACAGCATGCCCCTCAAGTACCATCGCGATGCCGACAGTTACCGTCCGGAACTCGACCCCAAGGGAGATGGCCGTCGGCAATGGAACCTGAAGCGCCTCCTCGGTTCCCATGAGAACGCCCACGTCGCCTTCACCCTCAGTGTCCAGGCGGTGATGGGGGCCTTCCTGCTCCTGGTGTCCGGTCCCTGGCTGGGCATCGAACCCCTGTCGAGACTGCGCCAGAGCGGCGCCTATCTGCCCACCCTGGGCCTGATGCTCGCCCTCCTGGCCTTCGGCCTGTTCCGCCTCAACATGCATCTGGGCAAGCCCCACCGCTTTTACCGCGGCTTCTACAATCTGCGCATGTCGCCCGTGAGCCGGGAGATCGCCGGGGTCAGCCTGTTCTTCGCCGGCCTGGTGGGACATACCCTGTTTGCCTTCTTTGATGGCCCCGTGGCCGGCCTCCTGGCCAATCTGGCGGCCCTGGCGGCCATCGCCGGCATCGCCTTCGGCGGCTGGTACATGTACCGGCTCTACCGCATCCCGGCGCGGCCCTTCTGGAATCACGGCTACACGGGCGCCTCCTTTGTCGCCACCGGCCTCACTCTGGGCGGCCTGCTCGTGGCCCTCCCCGCCCTCGCCTTCGGCGTCCTCGATGCCGATCTGGGCCGCCTGCTGGCCGGCCTGGTCGCCACGGGTCTGGCCCTGGAGGGGGCCGGTCTCCTGGCTCATGCCCGCGCCTTGAGATCCGCCCGCAGCGAGGGGGCCGCGTCCTTCTATATCCAGGCCACCACGTACGGTCAGGCCTACCGGCTGCGCAACGTCCTGCTTGCCGCCGGTCTGCTCCTGGCGCTTTCCATGACCTATACGGGGGGCGGCCTCTGGACCTTCCTCGGCCTGACCGCCCTGGTGCTGCCCGCCGCCGTGATCGGCCGCGCCCTGTTCTACGCCGTGGTCATCCCCACCACCCTGCCCGGGGCCTTCTTCTGGCGCAACAAGGGCTTCGTGGAGCACGCCCGGGAGACGGGCCTGGCGGACATGCCCCAACTCGGCGTGGCCCGCGAACGCCATCACCGTTTCGACCTGGGGGCCCTGTGGGAGACCCTGCGCACGACCTCGATGGGGGAGAAGTGGAGTCAGTTCCGGCGGGTGTTCACCGGATAGGAGATCAACCCGTCTATGCGAGAGCGGGCCCACTTCTTCCAGCATCCTCCGGGGAAGAGGCAGGACGCATTTCCTGGCAGGATGCTGGAAAAAGTCCTTTCCTTCCAACGGCTGCTAAGGCCCGTCAGACAACGATAGGCGTGAAGATCGTCGCCCATGTCGAAGGTGGCGATAGACCCGTCGCACGTGAATGTTTCGTTTTTCGAGGGTGTTCCTCGTGCCCCTGGGCAAGGCGCGGATGCGAGTCATGGCAGGAATATGACGAGCTTTCGCCACACCACCCAGGGGTGCGAGGGGTGGCCGCAGTCGCGAGGAGTGGCACAGGGAGGTGGCGTTGACGGACCGAAGGACGGGACCATTCACGTGCGACGGGTATATCTCCATGGTGCTGGATATTCCATCCTTTGGTTCGTAGATGGGACTTCCCTGAAACGGCTGAAGCCGCTCCAAGGTCAATTCCCAAAGGGAAAAGTGCAGTCACCTCAGGGCTCCGTCATCTAACCGCCCCTCTGCCAGTGGCCTTCCCTGAAAAACGCCGTGAATACCTCCCTGTAGGCTTGACTGCGGCATCCCTGCCGCAGACATTTTCAGGGAAGGCCACTGGCGCGGTTTTCAATGACTTGAGTAGTTGGATGACGTGGTCCTGGCAGTCACCTACAGTCTGCTGTGAGTAACGGCCAATACACTGTAACATAATGCATTTTCCTGATAGTCACAGCACTGCCATGTCCACCCGCCCCAGCAAGGAACTCGAGACCTTCCCCAACCCGCGCCCCGGACGCGACTATACGATCCACATCCGAATCCCTGAATTCACCTGTCTGTGTCCCAAGACCGGCCAGCCGGATTTCGCGGAACTCCATCTGCAATACGTGCCCAACGCCCTCTGCATAGAGCTGAAATCCTTGAAGCTCTACATCTGGTCCTTTCGTGACGAGGGGCATTTCCACGAGGACGTGACCAACCGTATCCTGGATGATTTGGTGGCTGCCCTCAGCCCCCGCTTCATGCGCCTGCGCGCCGAGTTCAACGTGCGTGGAGGCATCTATACCCAGGTGGTCGCGGAACAGCGCGCACCCGACTGGCATCCGCCAGAACCTGTGCGCCTGCCCTGACGGTGGCATCTCCCATCAGCAGATGATCGATGGGCTCAGTGCAGCGTAACTGGGCATCGAGGCGCCGTTCCCTGAGACAGGCCCTGTACCAGGATGCCGAAGACATCCATCCCCGGACTCTTCCCGCCGCATAATCGGAAAACACGACTTTTGTTCTTGCGGGCCTGTCAGAGCAAGCGGATCGCCTGCAACAGGCCCAAGGCCCCGAGCCCGGCGAGCAGGTCGTCGGTCATGATGCCCAGGCCACCGTGCAATCGACGGTCGGCCCAGGAAACAGGCCAGGGCTTGCAGATATCCAACAAGCGAAACAGGACGAATCCCACCAGGAGCCAGATCCACCCGCGGGGGGCTGCCGCCATGGTGACCAGATAGCCCACCACCTCGTCCCAGACGATGGCCCCCGGGTCCTCTCTGTCCAGTTCCCGGGCCACACGCCCACACACCGGGACGCCGAGCAAGAAGGCCCCTGTGACGACCGCGGCATAGAGGCTCAAGGGCAGTCCACTCAGCAGCAGATAGAGGGGCACCGCCGCCAGTGTCCCCCAGGTCCCCGGTGCCCATGGTGCAAGTCCGGCCCCACCGGCATAGGCCAGCCAATGGTCGAAACGGCGGGGATCGAAGTGGGGCGGATGCCGCGTCATGCCCTTCTCAGGTGAAGTGTTCATACCCCTGCCGTTGCAAATGGAAAGGACGTCCGGCGGGGTCACGCAGGCGCAGACCGGCCAGGGCCTCGATGCGCCCCACCTGGGTCACACGGCAGCCCCCGGCGCGCTCCAGTTCATTCAAGAGACTGGCCTTCTCCGGGGGTAGACAGAAACAGAGTTCGTAGTCGTCACCGGCGCTCAAAGGCAGGCTCCAGTCGCCACTGGCGGCCACCTCGGGCGACAGGGGCAGGCGCTCCAGCTCCAGCGTCGCCCCCACCCCACTGGCGACCAGCATATGCCTCAGATCGGCGGCCAGCCCGTCGGACAGGTCGATGGCCGCATGGGCGCGCCCCACCAGGGCCCGGCCCAGGGCAAGCCGCGCCTGAGGCCGATGCAGATGCCGGGCGAGGGACTGAGGCACAGACCCACCCGCCTTCAGCAGGCGCAGGGCGAGCCCCGCATCGCCGAGGGTGCCACTCACCAGGATCAGATCTCCCGGCCGCGCCCCATCCCGTCTGAGGGCCGCGCCCGAGGGCACCAGACCCAGGGCGGCGATGCTCACGGCCAGTGGCCCCTGAGTAGTGTCGCCCCCTACGACAGTCAACCCGACGGCACGCGCCAGGGCGCAAAGGCCACTGCTGAAGGCCTCCAGCCAGCCGGCATCCACCCTGGGGAGGGTCAGGCCCAGGGTCGCCCACGCCGGCTCCGCGCCCATGGCAGCCAAGTCGCTCAGGTTCACCGCCAGGGCCTTGTGGCCCAGATCGGCGGGGTCCGCATTGGCGAGAAAATGCACCCCTTCGACCAGAGTGTCCTGAGTCAACGCCAGCTGACGGCCCGGCGGGGGCGACAACAAGGCGGCATCGTCCCCGACCCCGAGGATCAGCGAAGCATCCGATGCACCACAAGAGGCGAAGAACCGCTCGATGAGGCCGAATTCGGACAGGCTCACCCCCGCCCCTTGCGCCGCTCACCGGGCCGCAGATGGCGACCCAGGCGATCCAGCACCCCGTTTACATAGCGCCGCGCCTCCGGCGGGCCGAAGGTCTTCACCAATTCCACGGCCTCATTCACGATCACCGGGACGGGGACCTCGGGGTGGTAGAGAAATTCATAGGCGCCCAGACGCAACAAGGCCCGCTCTACCGGTCCGCTACGCTCCAGCGGACGGTTGATCCAGGGACCAAGGGCCTGATCCAGTTCAGACAGATGGCTGGGGACGCCGTGTAACAGATCGCGGAACAGGCGGGTATCGAACCCTGAGGGGTCATTGTCTTCGAAGAACTGACGTTCGATCTCGGACAGATCCTGTCCTGTCATTTGCCACTGATAGAGGGCCTGCAAGGCCAAGGCCCGCGCACGGCTGCGCGGTCCGGGCCCAGCGGTACCCGTCATTCCTCCAACCGCCGCAGCAGATCGACCATCTCGATGGCCGACAACGCCGCATCGCCCCCTTTGTTACCGGCCTTGGTGCCGGCACGTTCAATGGCCTGCTCGATCGTATCCACGGTGAGCACCCCGAAGGCGATGGGCACGCCGTGTTTGAGGCTGACCTGGGCCATGCCCTTGACGGCCTCGCCCGCGACATATTCGAAATGCGGCGTGCCCCCGCGAATCACCGCGCCCAGGGCGACGACGGCATCGTAATGGCCCCGCGCCGCCACCCGCTCCAGCACCAGGGGCATCTCGAAGGCCCCGGGTACCCGTACCAGAGTGATGTCCGAATCCTCGGCACCATGGCGTCTCAAGGTATCCAGGGCCCCGTCGAGCAGGCTATCCACCACGAAGGCGTTGAAGCGGGACACCACCAGGCAGAACCTCATGTTGTGGGCGTTGAGCTTGCCCTCGATGGTCTTGATCATCATATTGTGGGATCTCCGTCGGAAGATCACCCAATTCTATACCCGTCGTACGTTGATATTTAGTGTTTTCAGTGCGTTCCTCATTGACCTAGGTGCCGGTTGCCATAGTTGGTCGGCTTGGGCAGACTCGGTCGTATCCATTTCCAAGGCCGTCGTCATGCCCCAAGCCGTTCTCGCCCTGCTCTTGTGTGTCGGTGTCTGTGCCCGGGCCCTTGCCGGCCCCTGCGTGAAACAGGTCTTCGGCCGCTATTGCCTGGGCGGCACCCTCGAACAACAGTTGCGCCTGGCCCCGAAACCGGCCTTTCGCCAGGACGATGACGATCACCAGGGGCTGGTCTACCGCCAAAGCGGTGAGTGGATCTACGTGCTCGCCTACAAGGGGCAGATCTACAAGGTGGTGAAGCGCTACCGTCCGGGCACCCAGCACACCTTCTCTGAACTGGAGCGGGAACTGGTGACGAAGTACGGACCCTTCGAGGAGCACAACCGATTCCCTGCCTACGCCTCCCGCGAAGGCCTGCAGATCGCTGCGATTCGCCGTGGTGAAGGCTGGGTGTTGCACCGCTGGCGACCGCCGGACACGCCCTGGCGGGTGGAGCTGTCCTGGACCCGGGACATGGACGTGGCCCTGGCGTATCTCATGAATGACCTGGACGCACAACAGCGGGCGGCGCGGGAGGATGGCCTGTAGTCGGGCCGGGTGACCGTTCAGGCATCCCCCTGCACATCCCTCACTCTGACCCTCTCCCGTCGGGATGGAGGCTTGGTGGAGGGAGGGGATTGAACGTGCTTACCCGGCCGGTGCGTCGCCCGCCAGCCGGCGGTACAGGATCGGGATCAACACCAGGCTCACCAGGAGCGAGAATCCGAGCCCGGCGAGCAGCGTCACCGCCAGGGGTTGCAGCATCTCGGCGCCCTCGCCCCAGGCCAGGGCCAGGGGCAGCAGGCCCACCAGGGTGGTGAGGGTGGTCATGAGGATGGGCTTGAGGCGCAGGCGCCCGGCCTCGACGATGGCCGCCTCCAGGGTCAGACCACGGGCGCGGCCCTGCTGGATGAACTCCACCAGGACGATGGCGTTGTTCACCACCATGCCGGCCAACATGATGAGGCCGAGCCACACCGGCATGGACAGGGGCAGGTCGAGCCAGGTGAGGGCGGCGGCCACGCCGATGGCGGCGAAGGGGACACCGAGGAGGATCACCAGGGGCGCGCGCAGGGACTCGTATTGCACCGCCATGGCCACCAGGACCAGGAACAGGGCCAGCCCCAGGAGCCAGCCACCGAGCCGGCGGCCCTCCTGGAGGGACTCCAGGTCGCCGGCCTCGTAAGCGACATAGCCGTCGGGCAGGGGCATCTGGCGCATCCGCGCCACGGCCTCCCTGAGGACCTCGTCCCGCGGACGGGCGCCGGTGAAGCGGGCGCTCACCTCCACGATGCGTTGTTGCCGCTCCCGCAGGATATGGGCGGGGGCGGGCTCCAGGGCCACCCGCGCCACCTCGCCCAGGCGGACGGGGCGGCGTTCGCCGCGGGTGGGAAAGAGGATCAGGGATTCCAGTTCTTCGGGGGCGTCCACGGCCTCCCGCGCCAGGCGCAGGCGTATCCCCACCCGCCGCCCGCCGTCGGGGAGCCAGGTCACCTCACGTCCCTCCAGGGCCAGGCGCAGGGCGCGGCCTATCTGTTCGGCATCGATCCCATAGGCCGCGGCGCGTTCGCGGTCGGGGCGCACCGTCAGTTCCAGGCGCTGGTCCTGATAGCTGTGCTCCAGACCACGCAGCCCCTTCAGTCCTCGCAGGCGCTGTACCAGCGCCTCACCCAGGCGCGCCAGGGTGTCGAGGTCGGGGCCGCGGATGCGCAGGGCGAGGTCGGCGTCGCCCCGGTTGAGACGGATACCGCGGATACCGCGCACGTAGGTGCGCACCCTGAGCCCGGGTATGGCGGCGGCCGTCAGTTCCTTGCGCAGACGTGCCACCCAGGCGCGGGTGGAGAGACCGCGCGCATCGAGGGGAAGCAGCTGCACCCGGATGCTGGTGCGGTTGGGGGCGGCATATTCGGAGCGGCCGAAGATGAACCCCCCCACCAGGGTGAAGCGTGATTCCACCCCGGGCAGGCGGGTCACCAGGGTCTCCACCCGCCGGCTGAGGCGGTCCATGGTCTCCAGGTCCACGCCCGGATCGGCGGTCAGGCTGATCCCCACACGGCCCTCGTCCATTTCGGGCAGGAAGGCCTGGTGCATCTCGGTGAAGCGCCAGCCACTCCAGATCAGGCCGGCGACGAAGGCCAGGGTCAACAGCCAGCCCAGGGGCCCAAGGCAACGCCGCAGGAAGCGGCCGTAGCCTTCCTGCAGGCCCTCCAGGAAGGCCTCGAACCAGCGCCTGGGCCCGCGTGGGGTCCGGGCGGGGACCCGGGCGGCGAGGGCAGGCACGAGGGTGAGGGCCACCACCAGGGCGGCGAGGATGGCCGCGCCCAGGGTGAAGATGAGTTCGCGGAACAAGAGTCCCACCAGACCGCCGATGAACAGAAACGGCAGGACCGCGGCCAGATTGGTGCTGGTGGCCGCCACCACCGCGCCGGTCACCTCCGCGGTGGCCTGCTCGGCGCCGCCGTCCAGGCGCTGATGACGCTGGATGTTCTCCAGCATGACGATGGCCCCGTCCACCAGCATCCCCACCCCCAGGGCGAGGCCGCCCAGGGTCATGATGTTGAGGCTCAGGCCGGCCATCGCCATGAGGCTCAGGGTGAAGGCCAGGGCGATGGGGATGGCACTGCCGATGATGAGGGTGCGGCGCAGGTCCCCCAGAAAGAGCCATACCACGCCCATCGCCAGGATGGCGCCGCCGAAGGCGGCCATGGCGGCGTTGTGCAGGGCCTGGCGTACGTAGTGGGCCTGGTCGTCCACCTTCTGGATGCGGATCCCCGGGGGCAGGAGGCCATCCCGTTGCAGGCGGGCGCGCTGACCTTCCACGGCATCCACCACCGCCACGGTGTTGGCCTCGGGTTGCTTCTGGACCGACAGTTTGACCGCCGGCACGTCGTTCAGACGTACCCGCACGCGGGCCCGGGCATGGCCGTCCCAGACCCGCGCCAGTTCCATCAGCGGCAGCCCGGGTTCGCCCTGATCCCCGGGGAGGGGTATGGGCAGGCGCAGGAGGGCATCTAGGCCGGGCAGGCGGCCGGCGGTGCGGGTGTCGAGGATCCCCGCGGCCAGGGTCAGGCGGCCGCCGGGGGTGTCGCGGTTGGCGGCGGCGAGACGCCGGGCCAGGTCTGCGAGGGACAGTCCGAAGGCGGCCAGGCGCTCCTGGTCGGCCTGCACCTGGATCTCGCGCACCAGGCCGCCGCCCACCTCGACCGCGGCCACCCCGGGCAGATTCAGCAGCCACTTGGCAAGATCGTAATCGGCCCAGGTGCGCAGTTCCACCGGCGAACGCAGGGCCGAACTCACCACGTACTCCGCCACCGGGCGCTGGGACGGGTCACGCTTGTAGATGATGGGCGGCTGGATGGTGTCGGGAAGGAAACGTTTGGCGCGATCGAGGCGGGTGCTGGCGTCCTGGAGGGCGCGGTCGATGTCGTATCCGTAGGGGAAGGAGAGGTCCACCGCGCTGCGCCCCTCGGAGGTCTCGGAGTCCACGTGGATGGCCCCTTCGGTGATGGCCAGTTGCTCTTCCAATTGGCGTGTCACCTGGTCCTCCATGATGCGGGCGGGCACGCCGGGGTCGAGCACGCGCACGCGGATGTCGGGATAGATGATGTGGGGCAGGAGATCGATGCGCAGTCCACCCAGGGCGAAACCGCCCAGGACGAGGGCGGACAGCGTGAACATCACCACCCCCAGGGGATGCCGCAGGGACCAACCGGCGAGGCTGTGAGGCATGGGCTGGAGGTCGTGTGCTATCGGCCTATTGGGGGGCGGTGACCGAGCGCACGGCCATTCCGGGGCGCAAGCCGAGCAGGCCGCGTATCACCACCAGGTCACCTGGCTTGAGGCCGGAGAGGATTTCGATCCGGCCGCCCAGGGGCAGGCCGGCCTCCACCGCGCGGCGCTCGGCCTTGCCGCCCCGGACCAGAAAAACGAAGGCCCCTTCCGGGTCGCGTTGGAGGGCGGGCAGGGGCACGCTGAGCAGCTCACGTGGACGGTCTTCCAGGGTCACGCGGACCATCTGGCCCGCCAGGGCCCCAGGGGGTATGGGGCCCAGGGCGGCCTCCACCACGCCCTGGTGGCTGGCCGGGTCCACCACCGGATGGATGCGCAGGATGTGGCCAGGGTGTGTCCCGCTGCCGAGGGCGTCGATCCGCACCCGCACCGGATCGCCCACGTGCAGTCGGGGCAGCAGGAGTTCGGAGACCTCCACGCGCGCCACCAGGGAGGCCGGGTCTACCAGGGTGAGCAGGTGGGTGCGGGCGGCGATCACGTCGCCCGGCTCGGCCAGACGCTCACTCACCAGGGCATCGAAGGGCGCGTCGATACGCATCCGGGCGAGGCGGATCTCCAGGCGCCGCTGTTCCGCCCGGGCCACCTCCAAGGCGGTGCCGGCCTTCTCCAGCTCGTCCTGGGAGGCGGCGTTGCGGCGGGCGAGGTCCTGCATACGGCGCAGGGCCAGGCGTGACTGGCGGGTGGTGGCACGGGCCTTGTCGAGGTCGGCCTGCAACAGGGCCGGATCCAGTTCCACCAGCCGTTCCCCCTTGTGCACCACATCCCCTTCGTACCAGGGCAGGCGCAGGATACGCCCGCTCTCCTCACTGTAGATGCGGGCAATGCGCCGGGCCAGGAGGTGGCCGCCCCGAGTGTAGGGGCGGGCGATCTTCTCTAGGGTGGCCGGGGCGGTGTCCACCAGATGGGGGGGGCGTGCCGCCAGGGCCCAAGGGGCCCAGAACAGGAGCAACAGGCAGGTCCGGCGTAGGACCGGGACCTTGGACCATGGATGGACCGCGCCTTCCCTCGCGCCGGGCCTGTCGCCGACTGCGATCATCCCGCGCAGCCGGGACCTCACTCGGGGGCGAACCGGGTCAGTCATGGCGGGCATTGGCGTCCGCCTCCCCGAATATTGGTGACGCACACCTCCTGATGACTCGTACCGGCGTCGGCTCCAGGGGCGCGGGTGACGACATCAACCGTCGAATAATTCACGTGCGACGGGTCTATCAAGGGGCGAGCAGTCGGAAGAGGGTGAAGAAGCCGCCCAGCATGAGAGTCGCCATACCAATGAACAGCCCCACCATCCACATGGCGATGGTTCGACCCATGCGTTCCACCTCGGTGCGGACTTGGCCCAAATCTTCCTTGAGTTCGGTGCGCAAAGAGGCCATTTCGCCACGGACCTCGGCGATCTCCTCCTTGAGTTCGGTGCGCAAAGAGGCCATTTCGCCACGAACCTCGGCGATCTCCTCCTTGAGTTCGGTGCGCAAAAAGGCCATTTCGCCACGGACCCCGGTGATCTCTTCCTTGAGTTCGCTGCGGGTGGCGCCGATTCCGACCATCAACTCGTGGACATCATCCTTGGTGGCCAGACGGTTCTCCAACAGGGCCTCCAGGGACTCTGCCTGGGCCTCGGACATGGCTTCGGCCTGCTGGGCCGAGACCCCGGCATCCTTGAGCCGGCGCGCATAGGCAAGGGTATCGAAGGCAATAAGGCCCATGGCCGGTTACTCCAGGTGATTCGCCACCTTCTTTTTATAGCCTCGATCCGCCGCTTGCGCCAGACTGGGGAAATGGGTGTAACGCTTGATCTTGCGCTTGATGTTGCGTTGTACCACAACCCCCAGGATGCGGTCCTCCGGTCCCATCCCGATATCGGGGACCCCGGGTTTCAGGGCGGTGAGCCAGCGCCGCCCGGCAGCGCGGTCCTCGCGGAACTGGCGAAACCAGCGTTCGCCATCCACTTCGGCCACCACATACGCGCCATCGCCACAATCGCTATAGGGATCGAGGACGATCACACATTGGTCCGGAAACTCCGGTTCCATGTCGTCACCCAGGACCATGAGGGCCACGGGCTCGTGTTTGGCACACCCCCCGTAGGTATCGTCGGCTCGATCGATGATCTCGTTCATGGGTTTGCCTCCGACCCATTATTCTGACCACTTTCGTTGGTTACCTATCTTAGCATGAGCCACATGGTCACCAAGGAGGGAGTGCGCACCGTAGATCTTCGGGGCATCACCATAGTCTGGGCAGAAAGACCGCCGAAGGATGCCCCAAACGCTGATCAAGATCCCGAGTCTATTCAGTCGCCATGGTTGCGAAATGTGCCAACGCATGGCTGAGCTTTTTTATAACCGCCCCACAACCGACCACATGGTGTCTATTTGACATATAGGAAGGATCATTGTAAGTCAACCAGACGTGTCCAGCTTCATCTCTGTAAACCAAGGCCTTCTGTGGCAGATCGATGGCTGCTTCCTGACTACACTGCATCAATCTTGTACCGACCTTCGGATTGCCAAATATCAACAATTGGGTAGGACGAATATGAATACCAACCTTCTCAGCACCAGCGGCGTGGTCGATACGCTTAAAGACAGTCATACCCCGTTTCTCTAGAGCAGCCTGCAAGCGATCGATGGTCATACTGACGCTATGGTGACTCTCTACACGAATCAGGCCGTCTGATTGTGCAGAAAATACAGGCGAAAAGGCCAGTATACAGGCAAGAAGAGAAACGGCCGTAACGATCTGTTGTTTTATGGTTTTTATCACGACGGATACCTCTCAGGTTATAGCGGAAAGCGAAACGGCCTATGTATTCATGGGCCTTCCCATGGAAGGATGCTACGTAACATCGGCTTTCGCCACGATGATTCCCCGACCAAGTGGCTGCGACAGATCGCGGCTAGAACTATCTATGGAAACAATCAGACATCCAGGTTGACCACGGACAAGGCATTGTGCTCAATAAATTCCCGCCGCGGCTCGACCTGATCTCCCATCAAGGTAGTGAATATTTCGTCCGCTGCCACCGCATCCTCGATCGTCACCCGTAGAAGGTGCCGCGTCTCGGGGTTCATGGTGGTCTCCCACAATTGATCGGGATTCATCTCGCCCAATCCCTTGTAGCGCTGAATGTGTTGCCCACGCCTCGCCTCGGCGTCGAGCCACTCCACCAGTTCGTCGAAGCTGGATATCTCCTTCTTGCGATCGCCCCGCTGAACATAGGCTCCGGGCTCCAGAAGACCGGCGAGACCCTGTCCCACTTCCACCATGGTGCGATAGTCCTGGCCTTTGAAGAACTCCACAGGGATGAAGTGGGGATGTTCTATTCCATGAACAGTTCGCGCCACCTCAAGACCGATGAAGACAGAGGTCTCTGGATCCCGGCGGGGACTCAGGGTCCAACGGATGGATGGATTGTCGTCACGGTTCAGCATCGTAGACAGTTCCTCGACCCAGGCGGCGAGAGCTTCCGGATCGTCGCGCAGGTCTGCGTCCAAAGGCCGTAGAAAGGTGAGCCGACGCAGGAACTCCCCAGGGATCCGGTGTTCCAGGCGAGCCACGATGTCCCCCACCCGTACATAATCGCGCACGAGTTTCTCCAACGCCGTGTCCGTCAACGCCGGCGCCTCGGCAGTGAGGTGGAATTGGGCACCCGTCAACCCGAGTTGCAAGAGGTATTCGCGCAGGGCCTGTTCGTCCTTCAGATACTGTTCCTGTTTCCCTTTCTTGACCTTGAACAATGGCGGCTGGGCTATAAAGACATAGCCGGCATCGATCAAGGCCGCCATCTGGCGGTAGAAGAAGGTCAACAACAGGGTACGGATATGGGCGCCATCCACGTCGGCATCGGTCATGATGATGATGCGGTGATAGCGCAGTTTGTCGATGTTGAATTCGTCACGGCCGATTCCGCAGCCCAGGGCGGTGATGAGGGTACCCACTTCCGCAGAGGAGAGCATCTTGTCGAAACGGGCCTTCTCCACATTGAGGATCTTGCCCTTGAGGGGCAGGATGGCCTGGGTGCGGCGGTCCCTGCCCTGTTTCGCCGAGCCCCCGGCGGAGTCACCCTCCACCAGATAGAGTTCCGACAGGGCGGGTGATTTCTCCTGACAATCGGCGAGTTTTCCCGGCAGGCCGGCGATATCCAACACCCCCTTTCGCCTCGTCATCTCCCGGGCCTTGCGCGCCGCCTCCCGGGCACGCGCGGCCTCGATCATCTTTCCCGCGATGATCCGGGCATCCTGTGGATTCTCCTCCAGAAAGAGACCAAGGTGCTCTACCAGGAGATTCTCCACGATCCCCTTGATCTCCGAGGACACCAGTTTGTCCTTGGTCTGCGAGGAGAACTTGGGATCGGGGATCTTCACCGAGACCACCGCGGTGAGACCTTCCCGGGCATCGTCTCCGGCGGTGTTCAGCTTGTGCTTTCTGGCGAGGCCTTCCCGTTCGATATATTGGTTGAGGGTGCGCGTCAGTCCTGCGCGAAAACCGGCGAGATGGGTGCCGCCATCCTTTTGCGGGATGTTGTTGGTGAAACAAAAGACGTTTTCCTGGTAGGACTCGTTCCATTGCATGGCGACCTCCACAGCCACTCCCTCCTTCTCGGCACTGAAGGAAAAGACCTTCTGATGCAATGGGGTCTTCTTGCGGTTCAGGTGTTCGACGAACGCTACGATCCCACCCACGTATTGGAAGCGATCTTCTTTCCCGGAATTCTGGTCACTGAGAACGATGGTCACCCCCGAATTCAGAAAGGACAGTTCCCGCAGGCGTTTGGCCAGGATGTCGTAATGAAAGGTGGTATCGGTGAATATCTCCGGGCTGGGATGGAAGGTGACCTCCGTCCCGGTGCGGTCTGTCGGGCCCATTTCACGCAACGGGTAGAGGGGCTCCCCGAGCCGATACTCTTGTTCGTATTCTTTTCCTCCACGCGAGATACGCAAGCGCAAGCGATCGGAGAGGGCATTCACAACAGAGACGCCGACCCCATGGAGACCGCCAGACACCTTGTAGGAGTTGTCGTCGAACTTACCCCCGGCGTGGAGGACGGTCATGATCACCTCCGCGGCGGAACGTCCCTCCTCGGGGTGAAGGTCCACCGGGATTCCGCGTCCATTATCCTTCACGGTGACCGATCCATCCGTATTGAGGACCACATGGATCTCGTCGCAGTAGCCAGCGAGGGCCTCGTCGATGGCATTGTCCACCACCTCGAAGACCATATGGTGCAGGCCCGTGCCATCGTCGGTATCGCCGATGTACATACCTGGACGCTTACGCACGGCATCGAGGCCCTTGAGGACCTTAATATTGGAGGAATCGTAGGACATCGAGATCACCTTCGGGTGGGATCCAGGGAGAACAGAAGGATCGTAAAGATCCCCGGATCGGAGTCGGAATGGACCCGCGGGCAGGGTTGAGTTCCGGAGCCATTATACGGCTTTTTCCTCAGCCGTTGGAGATCGATCCGTAGGGGA
>JALSSC010000067.1 GCA_026984455.1 Chromatiaceae bacterium | reverse complement strand
CCACAAGAGCCAGGGCTCCGAGTTCGGCGAGGTGATCCTGGTGCTGCCGGAGAGAGAGACCCCGGTGGTCACCCGGGAGCTGCTCTACACCGGCATCACCCGGGCCCGGGAGCGACTGATCCTGTGCGCCGGCGAAGGGGTGCTGGCCCAGGCGCTGAGGCGCCGGGTGCGACGCGTCAGCGGCCTTCGGGATGCGCTCTGGGGCGAGGCGGGCTAGTGTCGGGACCTGCGCGTGAATCCAATCGGGGTATATACCCGTCGCACGTGAATAATTCGCTACTGCGGCCGCCCCTCGCACCCCTGGGCGGTGTGGCGATTGCTCGCCATAGTCCCCACGATGACTCGCTTCCGCGCCTTGCCCAGAAGCACGAGGAACACCCTCGAAAAACGAGGAGTGGCACAGGGAAGTGCCGTTTACGGACCGAAGGACGGAAATATTCACGTGCGACGGGTATACTGCAAACGTCCGGACCGGCATCTCCGGGCGATCCCCCGGTCCCCCACCGACCTGCCGAAAGCGGAGACGATCCATGACGCTGTCCCTCATCACCCGCGCCGGGCCGACCCGCCTGGCGGATCTGGAACCCCTGGCCTTCGAGGCGGTTGAGGACCGGGACCTCCGCGCCATCCCCCTGGTGGGTACGGTGAGCGCCGGCCGGCCCATCGAGATGTACGAAGAGGCCGAGGAATTGTCCCTGCCGGCCGCCTGGGTGAGCAAGAACACCTTTGCCCTGCGGGTGCGGGGTGACTCCATGATCGACGATCACATCCAGGACGGCGACATCATCGTCGTGGAACAGCGCACCTATGCCGACAACGGCGAGACCGTGGTGGCCCGGATAAACGGCGAGCAGGCGACCCTGAAGAAGCTCTATATCGAGAAGGACCACATCCGCCTGCAACCGGCCAACCCGGAGATGGAGCCCATGATCTTCCGCCATGAGGACGTGGAGGTCTTGGGCATCGTCAAGGTGGTGGTGCGCCGGACCTGAGGGGCCCGCCGGACACCGCCGCCCGAACCATGTGTGGCCGCTTCGTCCAGGCCGGTCCAGTGGCCGTCTATGCCTCGATGTTCGATGCCGAAGGGTGGCGGGACAGCCCCGCGCCGCGCTACAACCTGGCCCCCACCCAGCCGTTGCTGGCCTGCCGCGAGCGCGACGGCCGCCGTGAATTGCGCCCCCTGCGCTGGGGCCTGGTCCCCCATTGGTCCAAGGGGCCGGACAGCCGCTACAGCATGATCAACGCCCGCGCCGAGACGGTGCATCGCAAGCCGGCCTACCGGGGGCCGTTCCGTTCCCAGCGCTGCCTGATCCCGGCCGAGACCTTCTACGAGTGGCGCCCCGGGCCTCAGGGCCGTCAGCCCTATGCGATCCGCATGAAGTCCCATGAGCCATTCGCCTTCGCGGGCCTGTGGGACGCCTGGCAGGCAGCGGATGGATCGCTGCTGGAGAGCTGTACCCTGATCGTGACCGATGCCAACGCCCTGGTGCGCCCGATCCACGACCGGATGCCGGTGATCCTGCCGGCGGAGACCTGGGCGCGGTGGTTGGATCCAGGGTTTCGGGATGTCGAGGCCCTGGGCGGGATGTTGAGGCCGTTCGACGCCGACCGGATGGAGGCCTATCCGGTCTCGCCGCGGGTCAACTCACCCAGCCACGAGGGCCCCGAACTGCTGGAGCCTCTTCGCAGGACGGACGGATGAACACGGAAAGGCCGGAAGAAACGTTGGAGCTGGAACGGATTTGCGCCGTGCTGTTCGATTTCGGCGGGGTGCTCGCCGAAGAGGGATTCCGTAACGGCCTGGCCGCCCTGGCCCGGGAGCAGGGGTCGGACCCGGCGGCCCTGGTGGACGCGGGGATGGACGCGGTCTACGACTCGGGCTTCGTGCTGGGGCGGGGCAGCGCCGCCGACTTCTGGGCCCTGTTGCGTGCCCGCACCGGTCTGCGGGGCGACGACGAGACCCTCACCCGGCGCATTCTCGACGGCTTCAGGCCGCGCCCACGTATGCTGGCCCTGGCGCGGCGTCTCCGCGGGCGGGGCTATCTCACCGCCATCCTCAGCGACCAGACCCATTGGCTCGACGAGCTGGAGCAACGCTACGGGTTCGGCGACGCCTTCGACCGGATCTTCAATAGCTATGACCTAGGCAAGGGCAAACGCGATCCCAGCCTGTTTCTGGACGTGGCCGGCGATCTGCGGCTGGCGCCGGAACGCCTGTTGTTCATCGATGACTCGCCCGGCAACTGCGCCCGCGCCCGGTCCGTGGGTTACCAGGCCCTGCGCTTCGAGGATCCGGCCCGGTGCGAGACGACCCTCGACGCCCTTCCGCTCAGGCCGTCGCCCTGCCCGACCGCGAAGAACCCGCCGGCCGGTGGGCCGGGGCGCCGATCCACCCCACAGAGAAGATAGGCCTGCCGGCCCGGCCCGCATCTCAAGTTCGCCCCGCGCGTGCCGCTATGCCTCATGCCCGTCGTACAGGGGCGTTCCCCATGCCTCGTTGCGCCCCCGCCCGGAGAGGCGTATCGCCGCGGCGCCGGACCCGATCCCCGAGCGACGGACATGCACCGCCCATTCACCTCAACTTCCCGGAAAGGAAGCATGCCCATGACCTTCGATCCCGCCTGGCTCGACCTCTGTCCCACTGGCCTCCTGCTCGCCCAGGGCAAGCGGGTCTTGAGGGTGAACGACGCCCTCTCCAGGCTCACCGGGGTGCCCCGCTCAGCCTGGTTGGAGAGGCCACCCCACGAACTCATACAGCGTCTGAGTGCCACGTCGGGACCATTCGAAACCAACGGGCATTGGCTCCACAGCAGCTGTCACCCCCTGGATGGGGGGCGGGTCCTCTGCTTCGTCCAGGACCGGACCCGTGAACATGACCTGGAACGGCATTTGCGCGAGGCGAGCCCGACCGATCCCCTGACCGGCCTCGCCAACCGCCGTGGTCTGGCCCAGGCCCTCAACGGCCAGGTCACCCGCAGCCGGCGTTACGGCAACCCCTTGAGCATCGCCGTGATCGAGATTGGTGACCAGGCGGCGGACCTGCCGGTGCCCGACCCCATCGTATTGGCGGTGGGCCGTTTCCTGCGCGAGCGCCTGCGCTGGGCCGACACCCTGGGGCGTCTGGAACAGAACCGGTTCCTGGCGATCCTCGCCGAGACCAGTGAAGAAGCGGCCAGGCGGCTGCTCGCGGAAATCGCCACGGAGACCAGGGCCATCGAATTGCCCAAGCCCTTCACTGACAGCGCGCCCGAGCTGCGGTTCGGAGTGGCCCAGTGGCACAAAGGCCAGGATGCCAACGCACTTCTGACCACGGCCACCGAAGACCTGAGCGTCGATCTCTGAGCGGGGGCCGGGGTCATGGCCCGGATCATCGATCTCGGAAGGGGTATCGGTCGCCGCGAACTCAAGGCCGTGCGCGGACGTTTCGAAGAACTGAACCGTATCCGCCTGGGCCGCGCCCTGGATGAAATGCGTGGCCCGCAACAGGCGTTCGTGCGCGCCCTGCCCCTGTTGTTCCATTTCAACCACCCCATGTTACCGGGATTCCGTGGCCAGCAGGTTCCCGCGGGGATCCGCGGCTACCACCCCGACGACAAGACCCTGAAGGGCCTGCAACAGTGGGGGCGCGGCATCGAGCCCCACCCCAGGCAAGGCCGTGATGCGACCATCCTGGCCCTGTACCTGATGGGCAGCCTGGGGAGCATCGGCCATTCCCGGGCGAGCGACCTGGACGTCTGGCTCTGTCACCGGCCCGAACTCGACCCTGCCCAGCGGGAGGCCCTGGCGCGCAAGGCCGAGGCCGTGGAAGAGTATGCGGCGGGCATCGGCCTGGAGGTCCATTTCTTCCTCATGGATGCCGATGCCTTCCGCAAGGGCGAGTCCCTCTCCCTTTCGGACGAGAGCAGCGGCAGCACCCAACACGGGCTTCTCCTGGAAGAGTTCTACCGCAGCAGCCTGTTGCTGGCCGGGTTGCCCCCCCTCTGGTGGCTGGTGCCGGTGGAGCAGGAGGCTCACTACCGGCGCTTCACCCGGGAACTGATTGCCCATCGGCACATCGATCCGGCCGATTGGCTCGACTTCGGCGGCCTGGACCAGATCCCCGCGGGAGAGTTCTTCGGCGCGGCCCTCTGGCAACTCTACAAGGGCATCCACTCGCCCCACAAGTCGGTGCTCAAGATCCTGCTCATGGAGGCCTATGCGCGCGAATATCCCCACCCCCGCTGGCTCTCTCTGGAGATCAAGAAGGCCCTGTATCGCGGTGAAGGCTCCGCGGACGATCTGGACCCTTATCTGCTTATGTACCGTCGGGTGGAGAGCCAGATTCAAGACCGGCACGAACGTCTGGAACTGGTCCGCCGTTGTTTGTATTTCAAGGTGGGGAAGGCCCTTAGCCAACCCCGGACGATCCGGGACTGGCGCGCTCAACGGATGAGCCAACTGGTTGAGGAGTGGGGTTGGGACCTCCCTACCCTGCGCCGTCTCGACGAACGTCCGTATTGGCGTATCCACCAGGTGATCCCGGAGCGTACCCGCCTGGTGGCCGAACTCACTCGCAGCTACCGGGTGCTCACCGACTTCGCCCACACCCGGGGCGACGATCAGGGCATTGCCCCACGCGACCTCACCCTGATCGGCCGCAAGCTCTATACCGCCCTGGAACAGCGCCCCGGCAAGATCGAGCGGGTCAATCCGGGAATTTCCATGGATCTGGCCGAGGACCTCCTCGAGATCCAGCGCACCCCGGGCGGCTGGCGTGTACGTCGTCCCACGGTCAAAGGGGTCTCGTCCCCCTCCATCAAGATCACCAAGGGGCTCTCCGAACTCCTCGCCTGGTGCCACCTGAACGGCCTGTGCACCGAGCGTACCCGGTTTCGTTTCGGACCGGGCGAGATCCCAGTTACGGCGCGGGAACTCCAGTCGATGCGCAAGGTGTTGGGGGACTGTCTGCCGGCGCATCTGGACGCCGCCCTGGAACACCTCGCCACGGCCCCCTCACCCACCCGGATCATCGCCTTCGCCAACGTGGGCGCAGACCCCTTCGCCCGCTTTACCCATGACGGGATACGTCTGGTGACGGACAGGGCCGACCCCCTGAGTTTCGGGGCCGCCCGCCGCTGTCTCGTCCACAACCTTGAGATCCTGGTGGCCACCACCTGGGGAGAACTCCTGGCCCAGCGTCACGAGGGTCCTGAAGGCCTGCTCGACGGCCTCTGTTTCGTCCTCGATCTGAGCCGCCCGCTACCGTCTGGAAACGTCGTACCGATGCGAGTGGAAGGTCTGGCCACCGCCGATGGCAGTCTGCTGGCGCGGCGCATAGGCAAGGTCCTCGAGGAGACCCAGACCTTTTTCAGCAACCACCCGGAAGGGCGTTACCTGATCACCCTCGGCCAGACCCACTACCTCATCGAGCCCACGCCACGCGGCTTCCACTGGACCGCGCACGACGACCTGCAGGCACTCCTGCACAGTCTCGCCGCGCCCCGGCCCCGGTTCGGTCCCCTCGGTTTCGATCCCCACTGCCTCCAGGACACCCCCCTCCCCGCCATCTACGCCCGTGCCTGTGGTGGCGGTCAACAGGTGTTCTATCAGGCGCTGGGACAGGGGTTACGTCTGTATGTGGTGGACGAAGGCGGTGCCCTGTTCAGCCAGGACTTCGACGAACCCAATCCTGGGTTCGTACTCATCCAGCAATACCGTTTTCTCGAAAGCCTGGCCCGCTTGCGCCGCCTCGCCGGGGCGGTGGAGGAGGCCGAGACCCTCATCACCGGCCCGCAGTGCTATCAGTTGCTCCGCGGCCAGGGCGGCGCCTGGGAAACCCGCCCCGTGCGCCTCCCCTACCAGGACCCGGCGAGTGATTTCATGGAACTGCGCCTGGTGGCCGAACAGACCGCCCAGGACACCCAGGTATTGGCCCTGATCAGCGGTGACCGGGAGTTCTCAACGCTCGATCTCGGCCAGAACATCTACACCGCGGTGGCACGGCACGTCCTCGCTCACCGCCACGGTGGGGGCGACTATCCCATCTACCTCACCGCCGTAGAACTCTCACAGGAGCGTTATGGCGCCCCCCCCGCCGGAGTGGAACTACTGCAACTGAAGGCGGCGGTGGAACGACGCCTCAACCAAGCCCTCCGCCTGACCCTGGTCCGCGTTTCGGCCTGAACGAGCGGTCGCACACCCCTTGCATTGTTCCTCCACCCTGCATAGAATAACCGCGCTTTACCCACTATTTTACTTGGTTATTAACGACCTTCTGCACAGAATCAAGGAGTTGTCTACCATGGCCTTCGAACTGCCTCCCCTGCCCTATGCCAAAGATGCCCTGGAGCCGGTGATCTCCGCCGAGACCATCGAATACCACTATGGCAAACATCATCAGACCTACGTCACGAACCTCAACAATCTGACCGCAGGCACCGACCAGGCCGACAAGACCCTCGAAGAACTCATCAAGACCGCTTCCGGCGGGGTATTCAACAACGCCGCCCAGGTCTGGAACCACACGTTCTACTGGAATTGCCTCAGCCCGAACGGAGGCGGTGAACCCACGGGCGACCTGGCCAAGGCCATAGATGCCGCCTTCGGCTCCTTCACCGCCTTCAAGGAGGCCTTCAACCAGTCCGCCGCCACCAATTTCGGGTCCGGCTGGACCTGGCTGGTGAAGAACCCCGAGGGTGGCCTGGAGATCGTCAACACCTCCAACGCCGGCAACCCCCTGACCGACGGCAGGACCCCGTTGCTGACCGTGGACGTGTGGGAACATGCCTACTACATCGACTACCGCAACGCCCGGCCAAAATACCTCGGTGAGATCTGGAAGATCGTCAACTGGGACTTCGTCGCCCAAAACTTCGCCGGCTGACCGAAAGCCGCTCAATGAAGATATCGACCCCGCCCCGCGGCGGGGTTTTTTCTGCGCTGAGGGGAGCAATGCAGCCGCTCGAACAGAGCCCTGGAAGTTGGAATTCCCGGTTGCGCGGGCACATAATCGATATACCGGCCTGTATTTCTGCTTGCGACCCGATCCGTTTGGAGGTGAAGCATGAGCACGCCAAGACCTGAAGTCGGCGAATGGTACCAGACCCCCCAAGGGGGCCTGCTCGAGGTGGTTGCCCTCGACATGGATGAGAGTACCGTGGAGGTCCAATACTACGATGGCGCCATCTCGGAGTACGATCTCGATGCCTGGGACGAACTCGAACTGGTCCCGGCGGCGCCTCCCGAGGATGCCGGTGGGTCTCTGGAGGTGACACCCGAGGAACTCGGCCTGGATCCGGACCTACCCAGCCGAGACCGCGGTGACCGCTTTCTTGACGATATCGAGTGATAAGGCCATCGCATCTGGTTTGCCTGCTCGGCGTGTGTTCATCAGGGGCCTCAGGGCCTGGGGCACGCACGAAAAACTGAGGTTTCATGCGCAGTCGGTGTAAATCATTCGACGCCTTGGCCGCTACAGACTGTGAACGGCAAAACGGGGTGACCGGGGGGCTGCCCCCGAGCCCGAGAGGAGGCGTATCATGATGATTCAGATCGATGTAGAAAGTGGTCGGGTTCTGCAACGTCTGGGGGGTGACAGGCCTTGGCCAAAGAGGTCGCCCAAAGAGGAATCCGGGTTCGCTCCTGCCCTGCAGGCTGTGGGTGACACGTTTGCCAGGGAAACTCAGTTGCCACCCCCGGAGATGCTGGCGCCCGGCGACCTCGACGAGCGACTCGATCGAATTCAGGGGTTGTGTTATTCCGCGAATTGCTTATAATGTTACCTTCCTGATGCGGGGTGGAGCAGGCTGGCAGCTCGTCGGGCTCATAACCCGAAGGTCGTAGGTTCAAATCCTACCCCCGCTACCAAAGGCTTGGAAAACCCAACTGCTCGGCGGTGGTTGGGTTTTTTTATGCCCATCAGCCCCAGCACCTCCTCGTGGCCGGGGCAACGCACCCCAATCGCCAGAGCTACCGCCTTGTTCAGGGCCACCCCCTCGTCCCGGATCTTGACTCGCAGGGCGTCGAAACAGAGAAGAGAATAGAGAGAATAGAGAAGAGAATAGGAAATCCAACCGCCTACGTTGAAATATCGCACCGTTCTGAGCCCCGGTCAAGGCCCCGCTGAGTGTCGAGCCTTTTGCGCTGTGCCGCTCATCGGGCGCGCAACCGCCCCGGCTGGGGGGGTGGGGCGG
>JALSSC010000066.1 GCA_026984455.1 Chromatiaceae bacterium | reverse complement strand
AACCCTTTGATCCTTGGTTCGTGCTTGGGGTAAAAGAAATTTCACTCCCTTCACACGATCCCTCGGATCAATCACTTACGTACAGCGCAAAAGGCTCGGCAGGTCCCCGTCGCGGGCCTCGCGGGCGGTGTCCTGAGGAATCCGCAAGGCCTTCCTCGGACCGAACGAGGGAAAGCCGCCGCTTCAGCGGGGCCGGGGCCAGAGGCCAAGAGCAAAGCATTCAGGAGATCGTGCCGTTTCAATCAGCGGTGCTTCTTGCCCACATTCTCGATGTGGCGCAGCCAATGCCGAAAAGGGTCGAGGGGAGAGGGGCCGTTGCGCCGCCCGGGGAAGGTGGCGAAGCAACGTTCGTCTTCGTCTCCTGGGCGCGCCGAGCCCAGGGCGAGCAGGCCCAGGAAGAGCAGGCCTTCCACGATCAGGCCCAGGCCCAGGAGCATGGCGTTCACCAACGGGCGGGCGCTGATCCAGGAGCCGATCTCCCGGTAGTACTGGAGGCTGACCCAGATGGTGGCGAACAGGAGCACCACCGCCAGCAGCGAGAACAGGTTGCCCACCCATTCGTGATGCATGGAGAAGGTGCGGACACGTCGGCAAAAACCCATGGCGGTGTTCTCCTTTGCGTTCTGAGCCGGGTAAGATCGCCACATGAACATGAGTGTTTCTTATGTACCCATTATATGTTAAAGGGGCACGAAGATACCACCGACGGCGGCGGCCCATGGCGCGGTTTCTGCCGTCTCCCTGGATTGGCGGTATAGTCTGCCGGTCTTGAGTCCGGGGTCGGGGGAAATACAGGTGCAGAGATTGGAACAGTGGGTAGGCGCCTTCAACGCGGTGGTCTGGGGACCGGCCATGTTAGTGCTGATTCTGGGGGTTGGGCTCTACCTCAGTATCGGCCTGGGATTCATGCCCCTGCGGCGTTTGGGATACGGTTTCCGCATGCTGTGGCGGGGACGGCGGGACTTGGGGGCAGGTGATATCACCCCCTTTCAGGCCCTGATGACCTCCCTTTCCGCCACCATCGGGACCGGCAACATCGCCGGTGTGGCCACCGCCATCGCCCTGGGAGGACCAGGTGCTCTGTTCTGGATGTGGTGCACTGCCCTGGTGGGCATGGCCACCAAGTATGCAGAGGCGGTGCTTGCGGTGCGCTTCCGGGAACAGGACAGCGAAGGCAACCACGTGGGAGGCCCTATGTACTATATCCGCAACGGGCTCGGGCGGCGTTGGGCCTGGCTCGGCTTCCTGTTCGCCCTGTTCGGGACCGTCGCGGGCTTCGGCATCGGCAACATGGTCCAGGCCAACTCGGTGGCCGACGCCTTGCAATCGGCCCTGGGCGTTCCCGCGTGGGTGAGCGGCCTGACGATTGCCCTGTTCGCCGGCCTGGTGCTGGTGGGGGGTATCCGCCGTATCGCCGAGGTGGCGGGGGCCCTGGTGCCGTTCATGGCGCTCGCCTATGTGCTCGCGGCCCTGGCGGTCTTGGTCTTGCACCTGGAGCGCATCCCCACGGCCCTCGGTCTGGTGTTCACGCATGCCTTCACCCCCGTGGCCGCGGGGGGCGGTTTTGCCGGGGCGACGGTGTGGGCTGCCCTGCGCTTCGGTGTCGCCCGCGGTATCTTCTCCAACGAGGCGGGCCTGGGCAGCGCCCCCATCGCCCATGCCGCGGCCGGTACGGACAGCCCCGTGCGCC
This sequence comes from Chromatiaceae bacterium, assembly GCA_026984455.1. Taxonomy (GTDB): domain Bacteria; phylum Pseudomonadota; class Gammaproteobacteria; order Chromatiales; family Chromatiaceae; genus JALSSC01. Next base: position 34,537 of record JALSSC010000066.1, on the reverse strand, counting down.
AGGGGACCGTGGCCATGCTTGGTACCTTCATCGATACCCTCGTAATCTGCACCCTGACCGGTCTGGTGATCCTGGTGTCAGGGGCCTGGAGCACGGGCGAGAGCGGTGCGGCCCTGTCCTCTCTCGCCTTCGCCGAGGCCCTTCCCGGGCTGGGCGGGTACGTGGTGACCTTCGGTCTGGTGCTGTTCGCCTTTACCACGACCTTGGGTTGGAGCGTCTACGGCGAGCGCTGCGTGGAATATCTGTTGGGGGTGAAGGCGATCCGCCCCTTTCGGGTGCTCTGGCTGATCGCCATCCCCGTCGGGGCGGTGCTCAAGTTGGAGTTCATCTGGTTGCTGGCCGACACCCTCAACGCCCTCATGGCGGTGCCGAACCTGATCGCCCTGGCGCTGTTGAGTCCGGTGGTGTTCCGGCTCACCCGGGAGTACTTCGAGTGATCCCGGGTCGTAACGGGCGAGGCCCCCGAGGCCGGGGTCAGAGCGAATCGTCGGCCAGGGGTTGGTCGAGCCAGCGTCCGTTGCGGTCGATGTAGGCGATCCAGTCGCTCTGGGTCCACCAGTGACTCACGGGGGGCTGCATACGCAGGAGGTAACGGCCGCTGCGGAAGAGTTCGGTCTTTTGGTGGTAACTCATGGCGGATCTCCGTTTGGTGTCCAGAACGTTGACAAAATGGGCGGCAATCGGCGCCTTGGAGATACCTAAGCATATGTTGTGCCATTTTAGTGGCGCACAGTGACGGTTCGTGCGCTCCCCCCCGCCGCCTCGGGCATGTCCTGACCTGACAGAAAAGGCAGAGATTGTCATGCGGCCGTCGTACATGGAGGGCCAGCTCTACGAGCCTGTCCCCCCTGGGCGTTATACCCGTCGCAGGTGAATACTTTGCGACTGCGGCCGCCCCTCGCCCCCCTGGGCAGTGTTGCGAAAGCTCGCCATAGTCCCCGCGATGACTCGCTTCCGCGCCTTGCCCAGGGGCACGACGACGATATATTCACCTGCGACGGGTATAGAACCGGGTCACTGCAGGGACCACGGTGGGCAATCCTACAAGGTCCAGGGATAGGGAGAGCGTGGGAGTCTAAAGATCGCATGCGATGGGTGAAACTCCCTCGCGATGGCTGGGAGTTGATCGCCGACATTGTCACCGACCAAGGGAAAAGGGAAAATGGATTTTTTCCGAGCCGAGGAGTTGCCTTATGGAACCCATTCCCTCCAGCCCCGAGCGCCTCGAGGTGTGTGGCAAACGACTGACGGCCCAAGAACTCTCTGAGGAGTACGTGCGCCTGCGTGAGCGCATGTTGCGGCTGGAAAAGGACAATCGCAAGGCTATTCTCAAGCGTCGTCAGGAACAGAGTCTGAAGCCCTATCAGGCGGAACTGATCCAGATGCAGCATTATCTGGAAGAGGAAGGGCGCCGCATGATCATCCTGTTCGAGGGACGCGATGCGGCGGGGAAGGGGGGCACCATCCGTCGTGTCACCCGCTATATGAACGAGAAACGCTATCGGGTGGTGGCCCTGGGCAAGCCCACCGAGGAGCAGCGTACGCAGTGGTTCTTCCAGCGTTACGTGGCTCAGTTTCCCCATGGGGGCGAGGTGGTGCTGTTCGACCGGAGTTGGTACAACCGGGCGATGGTGGAGCCGGTGTTCGGTTTTTGTACCCGCGAGGAATACGACAACTTCATCCACGGCGTGGTGGGCTTCGAAAAGGACCTGGTGCGTCAGGGCACCATCCTGTTGAAGCTCTATTTCAGTGTCACCAAGGACGAACAGGCACGCCGTTTCGAACGCCGCCGTACCGATCCCCTGCGTCAATGGAAGCTGAGCGAGATCGATGTCCAGGCCCAGGACCGTTGGGACGATTTCACCCAGCAGAAATACGAGATGCTCAAGCATACCCACACCGCCCACTCGCCCTGGACGGTGATCCGCTCCAACAACAAATACAAAGCGCGCCTCAATGCCATCAAGGTGATTCTCAATTCGGTGCCTTACCAACGTCTCGATCCGAGCCTCGACTTCGTGCCTGACCCCGAGATCGTCATCTCGGGGGCGCGGGAACTGGAGCTGATGGAGGCGGAACGTCTGCGCAGCGGTAAATTCATCACGTGAGGCCGTCGTTCCTCTTGCTGCTGGCGTCGCTCCTGGGCCCTGTCCCTGGGACCCACGCCGGCCTGCCCGATGTGCTGCGCCGGGTGAAGCCTTCGGTGGTGGGTATAGGCACCTTCATGGCCACGCGCCAGCCCCGGGTCTCGATCCGCGGGACGGGCTTCGCCGTGGCCGATGGGCGTCACGTCATCACCAATCGTCACGTGGTTTCGCCCTTCATCGACACCCGTCACGGCGAACATCTCGCAGTACTGTTGCCGCGTGGGCGGCGCGAACCGCGCGCCCTGGCGGCGCGGGTGGTGGAGTGCGACCGCACCCATGACCTCTGCGTGTTGCTGTTCAAGGGAAAGCTGCCACCCCTGCCCCTGGGACACGCCGCCACGGTACGGGAGGGGGAGGCCGTGGCCCTGACCGGCTTCCCCATCGGTATGGTGCTGGGCCTGCACCCCGCGACCCACCACGGGATCGTGGCCGCGATCACCCCCCTGGCTATGCCCTCGATCAGCGGCAAGGGGCTGGATGCCGACCGCCTGCGGGCCCTGTCGTCGCCCTTCGACGTGTTCCAGTTGGATATAGTGGCCTATCCGGGGAACAGCGGCAGCCCCCTGTACCGACGTGAGGACGGGCGGGTGGTGGGGGTGGTCAATAGCGTGTTCGTGAAGGGCTCCAAGGAAGACGCCCTGAGCCGCCCCAGCGGCATCAGCTACGCCATCCCGGCGACCTATGTGTACGATCTGTTGGTCAGGAACGGGCTCAAGCCCTGAATGGTAACGATTGTGGAGGGGGGAATGCCCTGTACGTCGATCTGGCGTCTTGCGGAAGAGCGCCGCGTGGGAGCGGCCTCGGCCGCGATGACTCCTGCACGGAGCGGCCACGCCCGGTCGCGGCTGAAGTCGCTCTATGTCCATGCCTGTAATGGAGAAACGCAGTGAGCCATAAGATAGAAGACGAAACCATCTATGTGGCGGGCCACCGGGGGATGGTGGGCTCGGCCATCGTCCGGCGTCTGGAGGCCCTTGGGCGCCGGCGGATATCGACCCGGACCCATGCCCAACTGGATCTGACCGATCAGCGGGCGGTGCGCACCTTCTTCGAGCGGGAACGGCCCGCCCAGGTCTATCTGGCGGCGGCCAAGGTGGGCGGGATCCTGGCCAACGATACCTATCCCGCGGAGTTCATCTACCAGAACCTGATGATCGAGGCCAACATCATGGATGCGGCCTGGCGTACCGGGGTGCGGCGCCTGCTGTTCCTCGGCAGTTCCTGCATCTATCCGCGCCTGGCACATCAGCCCATGGCCGAGTCGGAGCTGCTCTCCGGCCCGCTCGAACCCACCAACGAGCCCTATGCCATCGCCAAGATCGCCGGGATCAAGCTGTGCGAGTCCTACAACCGCCAGTATGGAACGGACTTCCGCAGCGTCATGCCCACCAATCTCTACGGCCCGGGCGACAACTTCGACCTCGAGGGCAGTCACGTGATCCCGGCCATGATCCGCAAGTTCCACGAGGCCAAGGTGGCGGGGAGGCCCGCGGTGCAGGTATGGGGCAGCGGCACCCCCCGGCGTGAGTTCCTGCACGTGGACGACATAGCCGACGCCTGCGTGTTCGCGGGAGCGACTGGGCTGGAGTCCGCGCATACCGTTCGAGGAGCTGGTCCGCGAGATGGTGGTGGCCGACCTGCGCGATGCGGAACGCGACGCCCTCTGCCGGCAGGAGGGTTACCGGACCTTCGACCATCACGAATGAGGTCCGTCCTGGGGGGCGGCCTGCGGCTCAGGCCCTCAGCACCGGCCGCCCCGCGGCCTCCAGCATGGACACTAGACGGATCAAGGGCAGGCCCACCAGGGCGTTGGGGTCGTCGCCTCGCAGGCGCTCGAACAGGGCGATACCCAGGCCTTCGGACTTGAAGCCGCCGGCACAGGCAAAGGGGCGTTCCCGCTCGATATAGGCGTCGATCTGGGCGGGGGAGAGGCGGCGAAACCGGACCTCGAAGGGGATGCAGTCCACCTGTGCCCAATCCCGGCCGCTGTCGTACAGGCACAGGCCGGTATGGAAATCCACCCGCCTTCCCGAGGCCTGGCGCAGTTGCTCGCGGGCATGTTCCCGGTCACCCGGTTTGCCCAACACTTGGTCATCGATACAGGCGACCTGATCCGAGCCGATGATGAGTGCCTCCGGGTGGCGTTCGGCGGCGCTGCGGGCCTTCGCCTCGGCGAGCCGCAGCACCAACGATCGGGGCGATTCCCCGGGCAGGCGTGATTCGTCGAGGTTCGGGGCGAAGGTCTCGAAAGGCAACCCCAGACGTTCCAGCAAGGCCATGCGGAAGGCGGAGGTGGAGGCGAGGACGAGGGGCCTTGGAGCAGGTAACATAACACGATGATCTTGTGCGGTATGGCCATGATACCGCATTCACGGCCGTCCGGCCCGGCCGCGCCGTCGGTGGATGAAGGGTATTTCGGCCACGGGTCTGTCGCCCCTGTTCTCCTGCCATGTCGAGGTGTCCGATGGAACTCTCCCTGGGATTCAAGTTACTGCTCATACTGGGCCTGATCGCGGGCAACGCCTTCTTCGTGGCCTCCGAGATCGCACTCACCTCGGCCCGGCGCAGCCGCATCAAGCAACTGGCCGACGAGGGCCACCGTGGGGCGCAGGTGGTGCGGATCCTGCACAACCAGCCCGAGCGCTTCTATTCGGTCACCCAGATCGGCATCACCCTGGTCTCCCTGGCCCTCGGCGCGGTGGGCATGGAGACCCTCAGTCACATGCTCGATCCGTTGTTCGAAGCGGCCTTCGAGGCGGTCGCCAGCGACTCGCCCCATGCGGCTCTGATCTCCACTGCCCACACCCTGTCCTACGCCGTGGGATTTCTCGTGGTCTCCTTCTTCCACGTGGTGGGCGGGGAGTTGGCGCCCAAGGTCTACGCCTTCCACAATGCCGAGGGTCTGAGCCTGACCGTGGCGCGGATCATCAATTTCCTGTATCGGTTGTTGGCCTGGCCCATCTGGCTGATGAACAAGACCGCCCGCGGCCTGCTCTGGGTGTTCGGGCAGCGCGAACTCCTGCGGGAGGAGAAGGATCTCCAGTTCTCCATGACCGAAGAGGAGATCCGCACCATTCTCAGTGCCAGCGAGCGCGAGGGGGCCATCAATCCGGAGGAGACCCGGATGATCCGGCGGGTCTTCGATCTGGACGATCACCTGACCCGTGAGGCCATGATCCCGCGCACCGAGATCATCGCGGTGCCCGAGGAGGCGCCGGTGGCCGAACTGTTGCGTCGCTTCAAAGAGGTGCACCACGAGCGGTTCCCCATCTATCGAAAGAGCCTCGACGAGATCACGGGCTTCGTCTCCATCAAGGAGATCCTCGCCAAGATCGGTGATGGCGAGGATTGGGGGGTGTTGCTGGAACGACCGGTGCAGGAGATCATGTTTCCCCCCTACATCGTCCCCGAGACCAAGCCCCTCTCCCACCTGCTGCGCGATTTCCAGCAACAGTCCCGTTACATGGCCGTGGTCATCGACGAGTTCGGCGGCACCGCCGGGTTGATCACCCTGGAGGACGTGTTGGAGGAGATCGTCGGCGAATACGACGACGAGTTCACCCGTCCCCAGCGCTATATCAAACAGGACGATGCGGGTGGCTATCTCATCGACGCCTCGATCCGGGTATCGGATCTGGAGGAGGCCCTGGGCCTGCCGTTCCCCCAGGAGGCGGACTATGTCTCCCTGGCGGGCCTGATCTATTTCAAGCTCGGCCGGGTGCCGCGCCAGGGCGATCGCCTGGAGCTGGATGTGGGTACACTCGAGGTGGCGGAGATGGACCGGCACCGGATCACCCGGGTGCGTTTCGAACGTTCTGCGCCGGCGCGGCCGGCGGATGAAGAAGGGGCGCCGGAGGGCGAGGTCCATGTCGTGACGGAGACCAAGCCCTGAATCCCGATGCCTCCGCAGGCTGAGCAGAGGGCGATGACCCTCCTCCTGGCCACCAACCGGCGACAACAGGTGCGGGTCCTGGTCAGACCCTGGTCTACGAGAGGAGGACGCAGTAGTGACAAGAGTGGTAGGCGACGTCGGGCATCTTTCGAACCGGTTGGATTCGCATGCGATCCTGACCGCGGGGCGCCAAGTCTGGTAAGCTCAACGATACCGATATCGCTGTGCCTGGCATTCGGCAGACCCAACTGAACAATCCAATCACCAGCGGCGCAAGGCACTGGGCCGAAGGAGTGAATATAATGAGTGACCAGATGGCATTGCGACGCGGTACCCTCCTGATCTTGAGCCTGACCCTGTTGACCGTGGCCGGTGCTGCGTCGGCCTTCGACTTTGGCAGGATGATGAACCCATCCAGGTGGATGGGCGGCGGACGGGATCACGACTATCGTGACGGTGCCCGTGGCTACTACCCCGGCTATGGTTATGGCGGCCCTTATGGCTATGCCCCCTATGGGTATGGTCCGTATGGTCCGGGATACGGCGGCTATGGATACGGGTATGGCCCCGCCCCCGGCTATGGCGCTCCGGCCTATGGGCGGCCCGGCCAGCCCCCCCAGCCCACTGCACCGAGCCGTCCTGAGTAGTCCCGCCGGCCAGTCATATCCTCTCCGTCACAGACGCATTCCCGGCCACTGCGTCGTCATCGCATCCCGGGGCGTCCTCGCGAGGCCCTGCCATGGGGTGCCAGGTGGTGTTTCCCAGGTCCCCGCCCGGGTGGCGAAATCGGTAGACGCAAGGGACTTAAAATCCCTCGACCTCGGTCGTGCGGGTTCGACTCCCGCCCCGGGCACCAATCACCCTCCGCAGTACGGTGGAGCGGCTCTCGTGGGCGGGCAAGCACCGCACGCGTTGCCTGCTGTCTGCGCGCCGGCCGTACTGTGCCTGTGGCGGCGGCTACGGCCGCGAGTCCCTCCATACCAGAGTCATCGTGGCTGAAGGTGCTCCCACACGGCACTCTTGCGCCGAACTGATGCATCCCATGGAATTCGCCGCGCAATTGGGCCATATTTCCTCTCTCTGTCTGGCTCGGTAGGTCGGTTTTGCCTGGAGACGCTCTGCAAGCCCCTTGGTGGGTTCATATCCTGGTCCTGATGGCCTTCTTTGGTGCTCTGGTGTTGGCGGCGGCGGAGGAGTATACGGCCCTGCGCAAGTCGAAACCCATGGTGCTGGCCGCGGGTATCGTCTGGGCGCTGGTGGGTTGGGCGGCGATGGCGGCGGGTGAGGAGCAGGGGGCGGAGCAGGCCTTGCGCGCCGCCCTGTTGCGCTACGCGGAACTGATGTTGTTCTTGTTGGTCGCCATGACCTTTGTGGAGGCCCTGAACGAGAGGAGACTGTTCCTCTATCTGCGGCTTCGTCTGGGGCATCTCAGGCTCAGCTATCGTCAGCTCTATTGGTCCGCCGGTGGCGCGGGTCTGCTGCTCTCGCCGCTGCTGGAGAATATCACCACGGTGCTTCTGCTTGGGGCGATGGTGGTGACCTTGGGTGCCACATCGCGGCGTTTCGTGGGCCTGGCCTGTATCAGCCTGCTGGTGGCCGTGAATGCGGGTGGGGTGGTGAGTCCTTTCGGCGATCTCACCACCCTGATCCTCTGGCGGGAGGGCATATCCACCGCCGAAGGCACCCTGGGCTTGACCGATTTCCTTTCCCTCTGGCCCGCGGCCGTGGTGGCCTGGGCCGTGCCCGCCCTGGTGATGTATGGGGCCGTGCCCCGGGGGCATCCCCCTCCCTGTCCGGGTGAGCCCCGGCTGAGACGGGGAGCCGTTCCCATTCTCTTCCTGTTCGCCTCGACCGTGGCCATTGCCGTCCTCTTCCGTGGCCTGTTCGGGTTGCCTGCAGCGATCGGGATGATGACAGGGCTCGGCCTGTTACAATTCTACGGCTATTATCTACGTCGTACTCATAGAGAGTCTGCCGATGGGAAGGGGCGAGGCTTCGATATCTTTCATCGCATTGCTCGTGCGGAATGGGACGGCCTGTTATTCCTCTATGGGGCGGCGGTGGGGGTTGCCGGTCTCGGCCATCTTGGTCATTTGACTTGGCTTGCTGACTCTACCTATGGGCACTTCGGTGCCATAGGCGGGAATCTCGTCGCGGGCCTCGCCTCCGCCTTTATGGAGAACGTGCCCATGGCGCTCATGGTGCTGGAGATGCGGCCGGAGATGTCCTTGGAGCAATGGCGCCTGCTCGCCTTCGTCACCGGTACCGGGGGCAGCCTCTTGGCCATCGGCTCGGCCGCCAGCGTCGCCCTGCTCGGCCTCGCCCGGGGACGCTATACTTTTGCGACGCACCTGAAATGGATGCCGGCCATCCTCATGGGCTGGATCCTGGCGATCGGGGTGGTCATGCTGTGAAGGGGGCTTCCAGGGTGGATTGGGCTGCCCTCAAGGGCAATTCGGAGTTTCAGTCGGGGGTGGTCCGGCTGGTCTTCTGGGTATCCGCCGCCTTCTATATCGGTCTGGCGGCCTGGAGGGGTTACTACCGGATCGATCTTCCGTACTCCATTGTCCTGTTCTCGGTCTACCTGTTGTTGTTTCTGGGCCTGATGCTGAGCGTCCTGTGGCGCCCGTACTGGCCGGCCCGCCGTTACTTCAGCCTGGTCATCGATGTCACCGGCATCAGTCTGGCCATCTTCATCACCCGGGAGGCCATCAGTCCTTTCTATCTGATCTACATCTGGGTGTTCGTCTCCTACGGCGCGAGGTACGGTGTTTGGCCGTTGCGGGTGGCGACTCTGCTCAGTATCCTGGCCTACAATATCGTTCTCCTGGCCTTGAACGAATGGCAGCGTCACCCCTTCGAGGCCTTCTTCTTCCTGGTCCTCCTGGGCATCCTGCCCTTCTACGAGTACACCCTGCTGCGCCGCTTGCACTCGGCCCGGGCCGAGGCCGAGCGCGCCAACGCGGCCAAAAGCGACTTTCTGGCCACCATGACCCACGAGCTGCGCACTCCCTTGAACGGAGTCATCGGCATGGCCCGCTTGCTGGAGTCCACTGGGCTGAGCACCGAGCAACGCGACTACGTCCACTCCATTTCGGCCTCGGCCCAGGTCCTGCGTGCCCTCATCGGCGACATCCTGGACCTCTCCAAGATCGAGGCCCGTAAGCTGCACTTGGAGGAAACGACCTTCGACCTGTCCCGGATCCTGCTGGAGGTCTGCATGGCCTTCGAGAACCAGGCGGTGGACAAAGGTGTCGAACTCCTCTGTCGTGTCGACCCCCAGCTCCCAGGAGAGGTCAGGGGGGACCCCCTGCGGGTGCGTCAGATTCTGTTCAATCTGGTGAGCAATGCAATCAAGTTCACCGAACAGGGGGAGGTGGAGGTTTCCGTGGATCTCTCACCCGGTGCCCAGGATCTGCCCCGGCCACATGTGCGTTTCCAGGTGAGGGATACTGGGATCGGGATTCCCCCGGACAAGGTGAAGAGGATCTTCGAGGAGTTCTGGCAGGCCGATGACTCCACCACCCGACGTTATGGCGGTACAGGTCTGGGGACGGCCATCGCCCGGGATCTGACCCATCTCATGGGAGGGACCATCGGGGTGGAGAGCGAACCCGGGGTGGGCAGCACCTTCAGTGTGCGTCTGCCGTTGTTACCCGAGGGCTTCCGTCCGAGAATGCCGGTGCCTTCGCCGGTGTTACGGGGACGGCGGGTCTGGGTACATGAGCGAAACGTCAGTACCCGTGCCTGTATCGAGGGCTGTCTCGGCCGCCACGAGGTGGAGGTGATCACCGATCTGGATTCAGGCTCTCCCCCGGATGTGTCGATCCTCGCGGATTCTCCGGCCGGAGAGGACCTCGGGATGCTGAGCATGGATCTCGTCCAGCGTATTGGCCACCCTGTACCCGAGATCTGGCTCACCTGGCCCAGTCGGCGCCTGTGCCAGGACTGCGGGTATGGGTCCCGGGTCTGCCTGAACAAGCCCTTCCTGGAAGGGCAACTGGTGGCGGCCGTGGAGCAGGCCCTGGGTGAACCGGTGGAGGAGGTCGAACGACCGCAGCCGGTGGTCCCGTCTGTGGCCGAAGGGGGGACGGGGCTCGATGTCCTGGTCGCCGAGGACAACGAGATTTCGGCCAAGGTCATCCTCACCTTCCTGCGTATGCAGGGCCATCGCGCGACCCTGAGCAAGGACGGGAAGGAGGCCTTGGAGCGGACCCGCGAGCGGTGCTTCGATATTGCCTTCGTCGACTTGCGGATGCCGGGCATGGACGGACTCGCCTTTACCCGTGCCTACCGGGAGGGCGAACAGGTGGGGCGTATGCCCATTGTCGCCCTCACCGCTGATGCCGCCGAGGATGTGCGTCAGACCTGTCTGGAGGCCGGTATGGATGCCTTTCTCACCAAGCCGGTAGCACCCGAGGACCTGGCCAAGACCATCGCCCGTTGGGTCCCCGAAGTCAGGTCGTAATCGTGGTGGCGGTAGCCGCGGTCCCCGTGGGGGCGGCCTGACGGGCCCGGGCGACCCGCTTGTCGATGAGGTTCTTGAGGGCGATGAGCAGGCCCAGGCCGAGAAAGGCCCCCGGCGGCAGGATCATGACCAGGGCGCCGTGGTACAGGTCCCCCAGGCTCAGGCTCAGTCCGTGCGCGGCCTCGCCGAACATCAACTGGGCCTGGCTGAACCAGGTGCCCTGGCCGAGGATCTCGCGCAGGGACCCCAGGGTGAACAGCACCAAGGTGAACCCGATACCCATGGCCAGGCCATCGAGCAGGGCCCGGTCGACGCGGTGTTTGGAGGCGAAGGCCTCGGCGCGACCGATGATGGTGCAGTTGGTGACGATCAGGGGAATGAAGATCCCGAGGACGTGATAGAGGTCGTAGAACCAGGCCTGCATGGCCAGTTCCACGGCGGTGACGAAGGAGGCGATCACCAGGACGAACACCGGCAGGCGCACCTCGGGTCGCACCAGGTTACGGATCAGGGAGATGGATGTGTTGGAGGCCACCAGGACCGCGGTGGTGGCCAGGCCCAGACCGAGGCCGTTGACCGCGGAACTGGTGGTGGCGAGCAAGGGGCAGAGCCCGAGCAGGGCCACCAGGGCCTGGTTGTTACTCCAAAGGCCGTCGGCGACGATGCGGCCGTAGCTCAGATCATTCATGCTTGCCCTCCTGCGCTGCCGGGGCCTCACTGGGGGCCGCGAACAGGGCCTGTTGGTGCTGTTTCACATAGATCAGGGCCTTTTTCACCGCCCCCACCACCGCGCGTGGGGTGATGGTGGCCCCGGTGAACTGGTCGAATACACCGCCGTCCTTCTTCACCTTCCATTTGGATGCCGGTGGTTTCCCCAGGGATTTCCCCGCAAAGCCCAGGATCCAGTCCGATTTCGCTTCGTCGATGCGATCACCGAGGCCCGGGGTCTCATGGTGTTCGAGCACCCGTACCCCGCCCAGGGTACCGTCGGTGTAGACGGCCATGAGCAGGTCGATGGGACCGCCATAGCCATTGGGAACCACTGGAGTGAGGATCAAGGCGACCGGTTTGCCCTTCTTGCGCGCCCGGTACACGCGGGTAGGGTCCACCCCCAACAGATCAGGGTCGTGGACCTCGATATAGTCGTTGATGATGTCGTTGTCGAAGCGCTCGTCCGGGAGGATGGCGTGCATCTTGTGGAGCATGGCCCAACGTTCGTTGGCCGCGATGCGTTCCGCGGTGGCGTGGTGGGTGAGGGCCACCAGAGTGACTCCGATGGCGGCAAAGGCAGCCAGTACCAGCCCGGCGATCCCGACCTGGAGGCTAGTCTTCATGCCCTGCCTCCCGGGCATGGGTACCGAAGACCCGTGGACGGGTGTACTGGTCGATGGTGGGGGCGGCCATGTTCATCAGCAGTACCGAGAAGGCCACCGCGTCGGGGTAACCGCCCCAGGTGCGGATGACGAACACCAATACGCCGATCAGCAGGCCGTAGATCAATTGCCCCTTGGGTGTGGTGGCGGCGGTGACCGGATCGGTGGCGATGAAGAAGGCCCCCAGCATCGCCCCGCCGCTGAACAGGTGGAAGGCGGGGAAGGGGTGGCTCTCCGGGTCCATCATCCAGAAGAGACCGGCCATGACGAGCAACCCGCCGAGCATGGAGGCGGGGATACGCCAGGAGATGGCCTTGCGGAAGAGCAACCAGAGGCCGCCCAGCAGGTACCAGTTGGCGATCCACTCCCAGCCACGGCCGCCGTAGTCACCCCACAGGGGACTCTGGCGGATCTCGCTGATCATATGGTCCATGCCCAGCTGGGTGCGCATCTCCCCCAGGGGGGTGGCCATGGTGACCGCGTCCCAGGTCAGTCCGCCGGGCGGGTGGCCACCGAAGATCACCCCCAGATAGTCCATCAAATGCAGCGGGTGTGGGGCGAGTTCCTGAATCGGTGGCCAGGCGGTCAGGGACACGGGATAGGAGATCAGCAGGAAGACATAGGCCGCCATGGCCGGGTTGAAGGGATTGTAGCCCAGGCCGCCGAACAGTTGCTTGACCACGCCGATGGCGAACACCATGCCCAGGACGCTGAGCCACCAGGGTAGGGTGGGCGGGACGGTGAGAGTGAACAGGGTCGCGGTGACCAGGGCGCTGAGGTCCATCAGGGTCGCCTTGGGCGGCCGTCCGCGCAGCCACAGCGCCAGGGCCTCCGTGGCAACGGCAGTGGTAATGGCCAGCAGCAGGGTGATGGGCACGCCCCAGCCGAAGTACCAAGTCATGGCCGCGATTCCGGGCACCAGGGCGATCAGGACCTCGGCCATCACCCGGGTGACGTCGTTGTCGAGCCGGGTGTGGGGTGGAGCGGGCGTCTTGAACTGCATGACCGGGGGTCACTCCTGGGTATCGGATCCCGCGGCCGCCGCGCGGCGGGCCTCGGCGGCCTCCACTTGGCGTCGTTGGGCGGGGGTCAGGTTCTCGGTGTTCCGGGGGGTCTTCCCCTGCGCGGCCAGGGCCGCCCGTTTCTCGGCGGCACGGCGTTTGGCCGCCTCGATGGCCGCCTTGCGGGGGTCGTCACCCTTGGCCGGGGGCTTGGCCAGGGCCGCCTTCTTCTTGCGCAGGCGCGCCTGACGTTCCCTCTCCAGGCGTTCCAGACGCGCCTGGCGCGCCTCGTGACGGCGGCGGGCGTGTTCCGCCTGGCGCCGTTCGCGTTCCCGCTCCCAGATTTCCGTCTTGGCGTAGCGGTAATACTGTACCAGGGGGATGTGGGAGGGGCAGACCTGGGCGCAGCAGGCGCATTCGATACAGTCGAACAGGTTGAAGTCCTGCACCCTGTCCAGGTCCTTGGCCCGCGCGAACCAATACAGTTGTTGCGGCAGCAGGTTCACCGGGCAGGCCTCGGCGCAGCGACCGCAACGGATGCAGGCCAGGGCCGAGCCGGGATCGGGGGCCTCCTCGGGGGTGGGCAGGAGCAGGCAGTTGCCGGCCTTGTGGAGAGGGATGCCGTCGTCGGACAGGGCGAAACCCATCATGGGGCCGCCGAGCACCAGGCGGTCGCCCCTGCCCGTGTAGCCCCCGGCCTGGCGGATCAGGTCCGCCACCGGGGTGCCGATGAGGGCCTCGAAATTGCCTGGTTGCGCGACCCCGCCGCCGGTCACGGTCACCAGACGCGAGATCAGGGGCCGTCCGCGCAGGACCGCGTCGGCGATGGCGGCGGCGGTGCCCACGTTGTGGCAGACCATGCCGATGTCCGCGGGCAGGCCGTTGCTCGGGACCTCCTTGCCGGTGAGGACATAGATGAGCTGCTTCTCCCCCCCGCTGGGATAGAGGGTGGGGATGCGCACCACCTCGATGCGTTCGTCCCCCCGGGCGGCCTCGTAGAGGGCGCGGATGGCCTCGGGCTTGTTGTCTTCGATGCCGATCAGACAGCGTTCGGCGCCGGTCAGGTGGAGGAGGATCGGTATCCCCTCCAGGATGGCCTCGGGCCGCCCGCGCATGAGCAGGTCGTCGCAGGTGATATAGGGCTCGCACTCGGCGCCGTTGAGTATCAGGGTGTGGATGGGCCGGCCGGGGTTGAGCTTGACGCTGGCCGGAAAGGCCGCCCCGCCGAGGCCGACGATGCCGGCCCAACGGATGCGTTCGCGGATCTCCGCGGGGTCGCGCGTGCCGAAATCGGGCATGGGCTCGGGCAGTTCCGCCCAGCGTTCCTCGCCGTCGGGTTCGATCAGGATGCAGGGCGCCGAGAGGCCCGAGGGATGGGGGACCGGGTGGTCCTCGATGGCCGTCACCCGGCCCGAGGTGGGGGCGTGGAGGGCGGCGCTCACATAGCTCCGGGGGCGGCCGATGAGCTGGCCCTTGAGGACCCGGTCACCCGCCTTCACCAGCGGTTCCGCGGCCTCGCCGATGTGCTGTTGCAGGGGCAGGATCAGGCGTCCCGGCAGTTCCGCCCGGAGCGGCGGGCGGGTGTTGGACAGGGCCTTGCGGTCGGGCAGGTGGACCCCGCCATGGAAGCGCCACAGACGGCGGCTGCGGCCCGAAGGCTGCGGGTAACGGTGAACGCTCAATGCCTCGAACTCCCCTTCAGATCAATTCGCCGCCACCTGGGTGGGGGCGCTCGCGGCGACGGGCCGCGTTCCTGGATAGGGCCACTTCCAGGTCTTGAGGTCCGTGGCGATGGGGTGCATGTGGATGCAGTCCACAGGACAGGGCGGCAGGCAGAGTTCGCAGCCGGTGCATTCCTCGCGCAGGACCACGTGCAGTTGCTTGGCCGCACCCAGGATGGCATCCACCGGGCAGGCCTGGAGGCAGAGGGTGCAGCCGATACATTCCTGGGGGTCGATCCAGGCCACCGCCTTGGGCTTGGCCTCGCCCCCTTCCACCGGTACCGGATCACGTCCGAGGAGGTCCGCCAGGGAGACCATCACCGTCTCCCCGCCGGGCACGCAGAGGTTGATCTCGGCCTCGCCCTTGGCCACGGCCTCGGCGTAGGGGCGGCAGCCGGGATAACCGCACTGGCCGCATTGGGTCTGGGGCAGGAGGGCGTCGATCTGATCCGCGATAGGGTCGCCCTCCACGTGGAAGCGCACGCTGGCATAGCCCAGGAGCAGGCCGAATGCCCCGGCGAGCAGGGCCATGGCGGTGATGGCGATCAGCATGAACGGCTCACTCGGACACCAGCCCGGCGAAGCCCATGAAGGCCAGAGACATGAGTCCGGCGGTGATCAGGGCGATGGCATTGCCCTGGAAGGGCTCCGGCACGTCTGCTGAGGCCACCCGCTCGCGCACCGCCGCGAACAGCACCAGCACCAGGGAGAACCCGAGGGCGGCACCGAAGCCATAGAGGCCAGACTTCACCAGGCCATGGCCCTCCTGCTGGTTGAGCAGGGCGACCCCGAGCACCGCGCAGTTGGTGGTGATGAGAGGCAGGAAGATGCCCAGCACCTGATAGAGCACTGGGCTGGTCTTGTGCATCACCATCTCGGTGAACTGCACCACCACCGCGATGACCAGGATGAAGGCGATGGTCCGCAGATAGCCCAGGCCCAGGGGTTCGAGCAACCAGGCGTTGACCAGGTAGCTGCAGATGGCCGACAGGGTGAGCACGAAGGTGGTGGCCAGGCCCATGCCGGTGGCCGTCTCCAGTTTGCGCGAAACGCCCATGAAGGGGCACAGGCCCAGGAACTTGGCCAGCACGAAGTTGTTGACCAGAACGGTGCTCACCAGGATCAGGGCATATTCTTTCATTGCGGACAGGTCGATTCGGAGACGGACACGTTGGCTCGGGTCCGGCTAAGCATAAGGGGGGGCGGGGGGGCTTACAACCTCGCCCATGCCTGGGGATCTCCCTCCTTTGATACGGGAACCACGGCCGGCCCGGCATTGATGGATCGCAAGGAACCTTCTGTGCGGTCGGCATCTGCGGATTTCCTTCCTCGGGACTCAATCGGCCTTGGAACCACCCAGACAGGGTGGCGAGTCCGGCGCCTGGCCGCCCTTGGCAAACCATTCCTCCGGGGTCAGGGTGTGCATGGCCAGGGCGTGGAGGCCGGACTGGAACTCCTCCCGCAACAGGGCGTTTACCGCGCGCTGGCGCTTCACCAGGGGTTGGCCGGCGAAGGCCTCGCACACCAGGGTGAGGCGGAAATGGGATTCTCCCTCGGGAGGGACGTTGTGCCTGGAGGTCTCGTCCTCCAGCTGCAGATGGAAGGGCTTGAATTCGGCAGTCAGGATCTGGCTGATACGTTCTTTGCGGGTCATGTCGGGGCCTCTGGCGTCATTGCTCCGGGGGCGGTCAGGATAGCCCAAGAGGATGGCGATGTCCGCGACCGCGGCCTCCCCGATGGCAGTGCCTTCGGTGGGCACTTACCCTTCTTGCCCCACCTCGCCCAGATACCCGCGCAGCGCCTCCATCACCCCGGTCACCAACGGCTCGTTGGCGGGATCCTGGAGCAGTGCCCAGTCGAGCCCCTCGATTCGTCCATACAGGCTGCGGCGGAGGTCGTCGGTGTTGCGGGTGAAGCGGTGGATGTCGTCCATGAGAAGGCCCATCTCCGTGGCCGTGGGGCCCGTGTCCAGGTGTTCGAACAGGTCCTCGAGGGCGCTGAGCAGGGGCGCGGCCTCGGGCGGAAGGCCCAAGACCTGGGGCGGAAAGTGCACGGGCCGACGGGAGACGCGCTCCACCCAGACGCGAAAGGCGAGGCGTTGCAGGGAGTGATAGAGGGGCTCCTCGGAGATCAGGAAGACCACCAGGTGGCGGGGATTGGCGAAGTATTCGGCCTGGCGAAAGGCCCAGCGCGCCTCCTGGAGGAAGCGGCAGAGGCGGATGTGCTCGCGGAAGTCGGCGCTCTGGAGTTGGTCGAGGATGAGGATGCAGTCTTCGCCCTCGGAGAAGGCGCAGGCCTCGCTCATGACCTGGTCGAAGGGGTCGATGGGGGGTTCTTCGCGGCCCTGTTCGTCCCGGCTCGGCGGCAGGATCAGGTCGGGTGGCGGGGGGTGTTGCTGGCTGTGGTCGAAATAGAGCACCCGGGGGAACTCCAGGGCGCGGGCCAGGGCGGTGGCGAAGGCGGTCTTGCGCCGCCCCGGGGCGCCCTCGACGTTGAGGCAGCGGATCCCCGGGTGCCGCCCACGCAGCAGGCAGCGCAGGGCATATTCGTAGTCGTCGTTGGACTCGAATCCATACTCGGCCATCTTCGCGCGCAGGCCGGTCATGGGGGGCTCAGCGGTCCTGGCCGGGTCTCATGAGGGGGCCGGGAAAGGGGGTGACCTTGGCGCCGCCGTCGCTGTCGTGGATCCGCGCCGGGCCCTCCTTCTCCACTTCGTCGATGCGGATCACCGCATGGCTGGGTATCAGGGTGCGCCGCACCCCCTTGAACTCCTCCTTGAGGCGTTCCTCTCCGGGGTTCACCAGCAGGCCCCCGGCCTCGCCGAACACCAGGCCTTGCAGTTCCACGAAGCCGTAGATCTCGCCCTGGTGGACCTCACGGGCATAGACCTCGTAGACCTTGGCCTGGTTGAGGAAGGTCACCCGGTATACCCGCAGCGCCTTGGATTGGGATTTTTGGTTCGCGTTCATTCGTGCATTGGGGCCGGAGGCCCGTCCGGGAATGGAGTGGCCCGCCGCGCGCACGCGCGGGCGGCCGGACTGCGCACCGGGATCCGGCGCACGACCCGGCGAGACCTGTACAGGGATGCCCGACGTCCCCCCATCAGTCGGCGGCGACGCTGCGCCAGGTGCCGTCGGGCTGGCGGCAGGCGGTGCCGTAGAGGGTCTCGCGGCGGTCGCCGATGCGCATGTCGGCGCGGAATTCGCGACAGGGCCCGGTGCTGGATGGGTAGGTACGGATCGGGGTCACCCGATAGGCGACCCCGGTATCCGGGTTGACCCAGGTGCTGGACTTCTGCGTGGGGTTGGTCTCCAGGGCCTGGGCGGCGCGTATGCGGTCCTGACGGTCCATCTCCGCGCCGAGATTGCGGCCCACGTAGCCGCCGAGCAGGCTGCCCACGATGATGGCCACGGTGCGGCCGCTGCCGGCGCCGATCTGACTGCCGACGATGGCGCCCACGGTGGTGCCGATGACGGTGCCGGTGTCCTCTTTCGTGGGGGGCTGGCAGGCCGTCAGGAGCAGGGCGAGGAGGAGGATCGGGATCTGTCTGCACATGCGCGGCGACGGAGGTTGTGTTGTCTTGAGTATACTGGACTCTCTCCATTCGGCCATGAGCATTCCATGTCCCGGCATTCACCTTCCACCCGCCTCGACCGGCGCCTGGGCCGCCTGCACCTGCGCCAGCGCCAGGGCATCGAGCGTGAACACCTGGACCTGATCTTCGGCCGCGGGCGCAACTTCTTTCACATCGAGCACTGGTATTCCATTCACGCCTGGATTCGCGGCCTGCTGCGGCTCGGCGGGCTCTATCGCCGGGGCCTGCGCAACGCCACCCGGATCCAGGTGCGTCACAACCGGGTGGCGATCCCACATCTGCCGCCGGCCTTCGCGGGTTTCACCCTGCTGCACCTGAGCGATCTGCACCTGGACACGGCCCCGGCCATCGAACTCGCCCTGATCGAGCGGGTGGCCCCCCTGGAGTACGACCTGTGCGTCATCAGCGGCGATTTCCGCGGACGCACCCACGGCGCCACCGCCCCGGCCATAGAGGCCATGGGGCGGCTGCGCGCGGTCCTGCGCGGCGAGGTGGTGGGGGTCCTGGGCAACCACGACTTCATCGAGATGGTGCCGGGCCTGGAGGCCCTGGGGATACGCCTGTTGTTGAACGAGTCCCTGGTCATCGAGCGGGATGGGGCGTGCCTGTTTCTGGCCGGGGTGGACGACCCCCACTATTATTGCACCGACAACCTGGAGAAGGCCGCCGAAGGGATCGGCACAGGCCCGGCGGTGTTGCTCTCCCACTCCCCCGAGATCTATCGCCACGCCGCCCATGCGGGCTTCGACCTGATGCTCTGCGGCCACACCCACGGTGGCCAGATCTGTCTGCCCGGCGGTCTGGCCCTGACCTACAACGCCCGCTGCCCGCGCCGCCTGGGACGGGGCCCCTGGCGCCACGGGGGGATGCAGGGCTACACCTCGGCGGGCGCGGGGAGTTGCGTGGTGCCGGTGCGCTTCAACTGCCCGCCCGAGGTGACGCTGCACCGCCTGGAGGCGGCGTCCGCTGCGGGCGCAGGATCTTGAACCGCCAGGGGATCCAGATCCCGCCGCGGGAGAAGGCCCGCCAGCCCCAGCGCAGCCAGCCCAGGAGGGCGTTGGCGAGCCACAGGGCCCAGCCCAGCATGAGCGCACGGTAGACCCACAGGGGCGCCGAGATCAGCGTCACCGCCGGGGTCTCGGGGCCGGTGCGGTCCAGATACCAACGCAGATCGTAGGCGCTGGAGCCATTGCCCGCCACCTGCATCTCGGGAGGACCGAGAAGGCCGCGCTGGACACCGTAGGCCAGGGTGCCCAGGGCCATCAGGCTGAGCAGCGCCAGGCCGATCTGCGCCAGGTTGGCGGCCCGCAGGGCACCGAGGTCGCGCCGCCCGCGTATCCCGAGGGCGAACAGCCAGGCCGCCACCAGGACCATGCCGGCCGCCGGGGTCTGGCTCAGGCCGAGGCCCAGCAGGGCCCAGTGGCGGCGGCGCAGGGGGGTGATCCGGCTGCGCCCGAGGATCAGGGCGGCGGCGAAGATAGCCAGCAACACGCCCCAATAGAGCACCGCCGGCCCCAGCAGGGGCCCGCGCAGATACAGCAGCCAACGATCGCGGGGCAGGTTGACCTGGACCGTGGCGTTGACCGAACCGAGGCCCAGGTCCGCGCGTGGGACCGTGAAGCGGGCCGTCATTCCCCCCGCCTGCCGCCAGCGCACCTCCAGCCGATGGCCGCCGGGGGTGAGCGGCAGGTCCAGGTGGCGCCCCCGTTGGCGCACGGGCTGTATCCGCCCGTCGATGGTGACCCGTTGCAGGGTCGCCCCTTGGGGCAGGGTCAGACGGTGTTGTCCGCCCTGGCTGGAGCGCCACTGCAATTCCAGGGTGGCGTCGCTGCTGCGCCTGCCCGGCACGAGACGCAGGTGGCTGCGGTCGATGGTCAGGGTGGGCCCCTCGATCCCCGGCGGGCGGGAGATGGCCAGCTCCACCACCTCGCCCGGCCAGGGGCGCCATTCGGGGCGCCAGCGGCCGTTCGGGTCCTGGCGCTGTACCACCGGGATGCCCCCGGTCTGCACGTGCCACAGGGGGGCGGCGTCGAGACGCCAGATCTCGGCCCAGGGGACCCCCTCGGGGGCCTGGAGGCGCAGCCGGGGCCGACGGGCCAGGGTGGCGTCCCAGTGGCGTTCCTGCTGTCCGGGGGCGAAGGCGACACGTGCCCTGTCTTCCTCCACCCGCAGCCCCGGAGTGGTGACCGATTCCCCGGGCAGCAAGGGGATGGAGAGGACCGCGCCGGCGGGATTGGCCGGGTCGCGGTAGACCCGGGTATGGATGCTCCACTCCAGGCCGAGACGGATCTCCCGCTCCACCTGGAAGAAGGGGGGCAGGGCCGGGGCCGACGGCTCCCCGGCGCTGGAGGCCGCGGGGGCGGGTGCCCGGCGGCGCAACTGGATCTGGCCCTGGGGGGTGCCGCGAGGATCGACCCCCTCCAGGGTCCAGCCGCTGCCCTCCAGGACCACACGCCGGGGCATGAGGGTGGCGGGGATCGGGAGGGTCGTGGTGTCGGCGGGGATCCGGGCGCGCAGCCTGAGCCGGTGATGACCCGCGCCCACCGCGGTCCAGAGGGTCCCGTCTTCATCCAGATGGGCCAGGGGCAGGGGGCGGCCGTCCTCGGAGACGCCGAGCAGGCGCCAGTGGCGGTCGTCTCCGGGCAACGGCAGGACGCTGGGGACGACCGCATCCAGGTCCACCTGGGCCTCGATCGTATCGGCCTTTGCGCCGAGGCGCAGGGTGCCGTATCGGGCGCAGTGGGGGGTGCAGTCCGGTGCTTCGAGGAGGCGTTTCTCCAGGGTCTCCAGGAGTCCCGGACCGGGGATGTCCGCGCGGGCCGGGAGGGGCGCGGCGACGACCGCCAGGATCAGGACCAGGGGGGCGCCCGGAGGCAGACGCCCGCCTCGCACCAGGGGCCAGCCGAGAGCGGCCAGGCCGAGGACCCCGAACAACTGCCACAGGCGCGTGGCCCAGGGCGGGAGCAGCCAGAGCCTCAGCTCCTGGTCCGCAGCCACCGGCCCCGTCCAGGCGAGGCGCACCCGGGTCCATCGCCAGGTCGGCAGGCCGGGCCCGGTGGTGACGCGGGCCTTGGGATCGATCTCCCGGGAGACCCCTTCGTCGGCGACTGTGGGCATCTCCTCGGGCATACTCCGGGACAGCTCCAGCGCCCGTTTCTCCATCCGCAGCGCGGACAGCGGGGCACTCTTGGGCGTCACCCGGGCCGGGGCGGGAGCGGGGGCCGGCATGGCCCGGGCGAGTTGCGGATAGAGGGCGGTGCGCACCTGGCCGATGGCGAAGGCCAGCCCCAGTACCGCGAGGACGGCCAGGGAGAGGTGGCGGTAGAGGCGCAGGAGGCCGGCGAGACGGCCCGCGGGGGCGACCCG
Source organism: Chromatiaceae bacterium (assembly GCA_026984455.1). Classification (GTDB taxonomy): domain Bacteria; phylum Pseudomonadota; class Gammaproteobacteria; order Chromatiales; family Chromatiaceae; genus JALSSC01. Next base: position 12,974 of record JALSSC010000066.1, on the reverse strand, counting down.
CAACAGGGCCACGGCGGCGAGGAGGTTGAGCCAGGCCGCCACCGGCGCGCCGGGTTCCTGATAGATCGACAGCCCCACGGCGAGGGCCGACAGGCCCCAGGGCCAGGACCAGAGGCGGCCCATGGCGATGGCGATGAGCAGGGTGAGGAACAGGTCCCAGAGGCTCCAGCGGCGCAGCCACGTGGTGTCTACCTGGTCGGCCCCGCTCAGGTGCAGGAGGCGCCAGCCCGGGGGTAGGCTCAGCTCGGCCCCGAGGCCCTGGACCTCCCGGTTCCAGCCCACCGCGGGCAGCGCATCCGGGGCGCCCGCGATACGCCCATCGGCCACCAGATCGAGGGCGCCGCGGCGCAGTTCCACCCCGCGCAACCCCTTCCCCGGGGCGCTGATCACCTGGTCCTGTCCGTCCACGGAGACCCGGCCCAGATACCAGGGGGCGCGCATGTCCAGGCGCCAGGAGGCGCTCAGGGTGCCTTGCAGGTGGTCGCTGAAGGTATAGCCGCCCCCATCGAAGTCCAGCCACAGGCGCCGTTGCACGCGGATGCGGTCCGGCAGGGGCGCGGGATCGCCCCGGCGCAATACCCGCAGGGTCAGGGCCTGCCCCGGCTTCAGGGCATAGGCGGGCAGGTCGCGCCAGTCCGCGGGCAGGCGGGTGTGGCGCGGTTCCAGGGGGGTGCCGCCACGCACCTCCACCAGACGGATGCGGCGGTCGGCCTGGAAGGCCCAGACCTCCCGTGAGGGCCAGGGGGGCCGGGCGGCGGGTGGCGAGACCGCCGTGAGCAGGCGCGGGTGGATGGCGGTGATCGCTATCTCCCAGTGGCCGGGGCGCAGCTGTATGCGCAGGCGGCCGTCGGCTTCCAGGCGGGCCGGCAGGTCACCGCCAAGGGCGAGCGGGCGGAATTGCGGGGGCAGCGCGGGACCCAGGACCCGCTCGCGCTCGCGGCCCGAGACATCCAGCCGCAGCAGGGTCTCCAGGCGGGCCGGATTGCCGTCTTGCAGGCGGCGGAAGACCTCCAGGCGGAGGTGGTCCTGGGGGGTCTTCCCGCTGCCCCCGGCGGCCAGCCAGAGGGTCCCCCGGGCGTCCCGGCGCGGGAAGGGGTGGGGCTCGCCTTCGACACTCAGGGCGACGATCCCCACCGCCCGCGGGATCGGCAGCGAACGGGGTGGTCGCGGCCAGACCCAGCGGCCTTCGATCCGATGAGTGCCGGGATCGAGCCAGATCCCCGGGCGCTCGTCCTGCGGGCTCTGGATACCGGGCGCATCGTCCACCCGGATCCGCTCCGGCCAGGCCCCGGGGCCACCGGGCAGCGGCACCCGGGTACGCCCGTAGACCTCCCAGGTCTGGGCGAAACGGCCGCCCTCCCGGTCGAGTTCCAGGCGCAGTTCCCCCGGCCAGGCGCAATACCTGCGCCCGGGATCGTCGTACTGACGGGGACAGGTCCAGTCGTCGTGCCCGTAGAGCACCCAAGGGACCCACGGACGCAACGGAGCCGGGACCTCCAGCCGTTGCGCCGGCCCCGGGGACGGCGGGTGATCGACGCCTTTCCCGGGACCGGCCCAGGCCGTCCAGGTCAGGAGCGAGAGGACCAGACAACGGAGGACGGGTATCATGACGCACCTATGCAACTGCTCGACCCTCGCAGTCTACCCCGGGGCCCCTCCAGACCGCCATCAATCCGTCTCCCGAAAGTGCGCCTGACCGCCCTCCTGCTCCTCCTTTGCGCCGGGGCCGCCTGCCCCGCGGCGGGCGACCGGGACATCTGGCTGCTGGTGGACACCCAGGACCAGGTCCTGAAGGTGATGCGGGGCGAGCGGGTCCTGTGGCGGGCGGAAGGCATCGCCATCGGCCGCGGGGGCGCCGCGCATGGGCGCCGGCGCGGTGACGCCCGCACCCCCAAGGGGCGCTACCATGTGGTCCGGATCAGCCGCGACACCAGATACCACCTGTTTCTGGGCCTCGACTACCCCAACCGGGTGGACGCCGAGCGCGCCTACCGCCGGGGCCTAATCGGAGAAGGCGACCGAAAACGTATTCTCGACGCCCTCCGGCACGGCCGCCCGCCGCCCCAGGACACCGCCCTCGGCGGTGGCATCGGTATCCACGGCCTGGGGAGCGCCGACCGCGGGTTGCATCTGCTGAGCAACTGGACCCGGGGGTGCGTGGCCCTCACCAACGGGCAGATCGACCGTTTGCGGCACTGGGTACGCATCGGGACCCTGGTGTTGATCCGCTGATCGCGCGCGGGTCAGTACGGGTGCTTTCGCAATCCCAGGCGGTAGGCGACACGGGAGATGGCCAGTTCGAGGGCCATGAAGGCGGCCAGCTCGAGCATCACTTCAAGCCAACCGAGGGCCAGCCAGGGGTGCAGGACGACTAATGGCAGCAGGGACTCGGGGATCTGATCCAGGCCCAGGACACGGTCCCCCGGGGCCAGGCCGCGGCGGCGTTTGACGAAACTGGAGAAGGCGTCACCGGCCATGGCCGCCGTGGCGGTGAGTAATCCAGGGCCCCACCCCAGACCGAGGGCCCAGGCGCAGCAGGCGGTCGCCGAGAGCGAAACGATCCAGCCGCGCCAGGTACAGGAATCCCCCAGCACCCGGAGGCCGTCGGCCAGGCGCCGGCCACCGTCCACCGGCCAGGCCCAGCGCTGCTTGAGCAGATCGTAGGCGAGGACCGGGGCGCCGTTGGCCACCAGGAGCAGAAGGAGGGCCTCCAGGAACATGGGGTCACCGTGAAGGTGGCGTTCCGCGGGCGCCTTCCCCGTCCTGCCGTGGACGGGACCAAGGAGGGGCCCAAGGTCTCAACATACATTGCGGCCCTTGGGGAGATACGGGGGCCGACGCCCCCGTATCCCGGAGATCATTGACCGCTGTTCAGAGGCCGGAAGGGATAGTTGGAGTAATTGCCCCCGCTACCCGCTGGAGGCGGCGTCTGGTCGCCTCCGTAGTATTGATAGGTACGGGGAGGAGCGGAGGAAGGCGGTGCCGGAGGGGTCTGACGATGTTCCAGTTCCTCGACCCGCCGTTCCAGTTCGCGGATCCGGGCATCCTTCTGCTCCAGCTTGTTTTCGAGATCGCTCTGTGCCGCCGCCTTGGATTGAGGCGCTGGCGGCGCTCCATAGGGTTGGACACCGGGACCATAGGGCGGCGGCCCATAGCCCGCCCCGGGATAGCCATAGGGTGGAGGAGGACCCCCGTACCCGGGACCTGGACCGTAACGGCCGTCGTGACGGTCACCGTCTTTGCCCCCGAACCACTTGCTCGGGTTCATCATGTTCATGGGACCGAAGCCCGAGGCCTGGGTTACTGGGGCCATGCCCGTGGCCAGGACCAGGGTCAGGGCCCCGGAGAGGGTGGATTTCATGGACACTGCGTAGGATCCTCCGATGGGGTCTGGGAAAACGGTCACAGGGCGTATCCAGGAACTCTTCGGTTCGCAGCGGATACCCGAATCCTTCTTACCTGGGCGGAAACCTGCCGTCAAATAAGCAAGTTATTCTATTCTGGTGTCTGGCGAACGGGTCAGAAACGAGCGGCTGGCCTCAACCCAAGGCGACAGGCAGGTTCGCCCGTCGCCCTCTGGTCGCACTAGGTCATGGCCCCTGCGGGGCCGGCCCTGCAGGGGCTGCAGCGGGCGCATCATGCGCACCCGGACAACTGGCTCGCTCGCGGTGGTTTCCCTCCCGCTTGCGGCACAGGAAGAGGGGCGGGTTCAGGCCTCTTCGGCACCTTCTTGCTGAGCAACCTGCTGCAAGGCCGGCTTGCCGAGAAGCCTGCCCAGTAAGGCCTGCGAGCGGGCCCCGATGAAGGCCTTACTCAACTGGCGGTCCCTGAGAAGGAGGGTGTCCATCAGCGAAGCGTTCTGGTACAGGATGTCCGGTGCGGAGGGACTGAATGGCGTATTCAGGCTGATGCGGGCGATACGTCCGAGATTGACGCCTCGTCCATCGTCGAGCAAGAGCAGATGGGGTGCGAGTCCCTGGTTCGGGTCCGGCCTTGGAAAATCGATGACCGCCAGGAGTTCATGGGGGGTGTTCGAGAGGCGGATGCCCAGGTTGATGTCGCTGGGCTTCAACTCGACCAGATAGATCTTCTTGCCGACGGCCGCCTTCAGTGCGGCAATCTGCCGGGTATAGGAAGCGGAGGGCCAGAGCCCGCCCGTCGTGTCGACCTCGGGCGTCGAGTGGGTGGCACCCTGCTGCCGGCGATCCATAGGGACTGGCCTCCTCGTCTGTAACCGGTCGTTGCGGGCCATTCTATACGCGCTGTCAGGAAATGGACGGGCACGCTGCGCTTTAGACCATCCCAACCTGTCAATACCCCGTGGGATTGTCCCGCCTCCAGCTCTCGAACACTTCGAGGGCCGGTCCCCGCAGCAACGGTTCCATGGGCAGCCGGCGATGTTCGGGAGGCAAGATCAGCTCACGGTAGATGAAGGCGTCGTCGAAGCCGATGGCCTCTGCATCGCGCCGGTCGGCGGCATACCAGATCCGGCCGAGGCGGGCCCAGTAGGCGGCGGCGAGACACATGGGACAGGGTTCGCAGCTCGTGAACAGCCGGCAGCCTTCGAGATGGGGGCTGGCGATCCGGGCGCAGGCCTCGCGAATCGCCAGGACCTCGGCGTGGGCGGTGGGGTCGTGGCGCACCAGGACCTGGTTCCAGGCACGCCCGATCACCTCGTTGTCGCGTACCACCAGGGCGCCGAAGGGGCCACCGTCGCCGCGCTCCACGCCCTTGGCCGCGAGTCCGATGGCCTCCCGCATCCAGGCCTCTTCCGACGGCGCCGCTATGACATTCGTCAACTTGCCCCTCTAAACATAAGCGTATAATCAAAAACCAATCAATAGAAAGAGAACCCATGCCGCCATGAACCTGTGCAGCCAATGCCGGCGCACGCCTTGGCCGTTCCTGTTCACCACCTTTCTCAGCCTGGTGGTGGCCTCCATCACTTGGATGATGCTGGATCTCGCCCAGCTTGCCCCGCCGGCGCGTCTGGCCGTGTCGGGGCTGGTGTTCCTGGGGGTGGCCGCGACCCTGAGCCATTACGTCCTGGGTTGCCTGCGGCGACATTGCCGCGGTCACGGCGGCGAGCGATGATCTTCGGCCTTGCCCGCGCCTGCCAGCGGCGCACCGCATGCCAGCGCCAAAGGCCGCGGATGCCGATGTAGCCCACCAGGGCGGAGACACCGCCGCAGATGAGACAGCCGAGCAGGAAGGGCGCCCAGATCCCATTGAGGCTGTGTATCAGCCAATCCCAGGTGGGTTCGAAATGGAAATGCCCCGCGGGGTGGCCCAACACCCAGGTCCCCACCAGATAAGCGAAATAGAAGATCGGCGGCATGGTGACCGGGTTGGTGAGCCATACCAGGGCCACCGAGATGGGCAGGTTGACCCGGAACAGGATGGCGGCGCCGGCCGCCAGGATCATCTGCCCGGGGGTGGGTACGAAGGCCATGAACAGGCCCACGGCAAAGGCCCCGGCCACCGAACGGCGGTTGAGATGCCACAGGTTGGGGTCGTGCAGCAGGGTGCCGAAGATGCGCAGATGCCGATTCCTGCGGATCTCTTCGTGATTCGGCATGTAGCGTTTTATGAAGGCCTTGGGCATGGAATTTCAATAGACTCGACTGTGGCTTTTGCGCTGTTTCGAGGGGGGCGTACCTCGCGGACCGGCATGGCACGAGGCCCTGGTCGTCCTGTGGGCCGGTCCTCGCGACGCCCCCGGGCATTGAGCATCCTGGACGGGGCCCACCACGCTCCCGGCCACGCCTAGAGTATACCCGTCACACGCGGAGATGTGGCTCTTCGGGGGCCTCTCCCGCACCCCGGATCAAGGAAGGACCTTTTCAACACCCTGCGACAGAAACGGAAACAGGGGTTGACCTGGAGTCGACTCCAGGATCTAGGCTCTCGCCACGGTCGTCCATTTCCGCCACAGCGGATGCACCCCGCGCCGCCGCTGAGCGGCAGCCACATGTGCGCTTCCGGGTGTGAACAACGGCGCGGGCGGCCCTTTGTCCCCGGGACGAGACGAGGCCGACAACCATGCATCATTCACGAAGATTCCGCTGGATCGTGGCGCTGCTGAGTGGATCCCTGTCCCTGCCGGCGCCGGCCCACGATCCCGTCTTCGGGATCGGGCCCCACGTGGTCTATCAGGGGGCGTGGAGATCGCGCTCGAGACCGCGGCGGAAAAGGCCGGCGACGAGAAGGAACAGGAACTGGCCCTGGAGCTGACCTATGGCCTGACCGGTGACTGGGCGGTGGGCGTGGACCTGCCCTGGAGGCGCAAGGAGGACGGCGCCGACCGCAGCCGAGGGCTCGGGGACGTGGCCTTGTTCACCAAGTACCGTTTCTGGCGGCGGGACGCCCTGGGCCTCCAGGAATCGGCGGCCCTGGCGCTGAAGGTCGTCACCGACAGCGCCGATGCCGCCACCTCGCCGCCCCTGGGCAAGGGCACGGCCGACGCCATCCTGGGCCTCACCTGGGGCTACGAGTCGCGTAAATGGTACCGCTGGGCCAGTGTGCGCTACCGCTACAATGGTGCCGGTCGGGCCGGTGTGGACCGGGGCGACATCCTGCGCCTGGATCTGGCGGGCGGCATCCGGCCCAGGCCGGGCGGCTACCTGGAACCGGATACGGTCTGGCTTTTGGAACTCAATGGAGAGATTCAGCAGAAGGCGCGTCTGCACGGGCAGGACCTGGCCGCCACGGGGGGCACGCAGTGGTTCGTCTCTCCCGGGCTCTTCTGGACCCTGCGCAATTTCGCCGTCAAGGCGGGCGTGCAGATCCCGGTCTACACCGAGCGCAACGGCGACCGGCCGGATGCGGACTACCGGCTGCGGCTGATTCTCGAATGGCATCTGTGAAGGCCGTTTTCGTAGCCCTTGCAGGGGCCCCGGCGAAGGAGGGGGCATGACAACGAGCACCCGCGAGAGGTCCGCCGTGAGGCGCCGCCAAGGCCTGACCTGGCTGGCCCTGTTCACCACCACCGGCACGCTGTTGTGCTGTGCCCTGCCCATCGTCCTGGTCTCGCTGGGCCTGGGCGCCACGCTGGCGGCCCTGACCAGCAGCCTGCCCTTCCTCATCGACCTCAGCCGGCACAAGGTCTGGATCTTCGCCTTTTCCGCGGTGATGCTGATCCTGGCCGGCTGGGCCCTGTACCGTCCGGACCGGGCCTGCCCCGCCGACACGGAACGGGGCCGGGCCTGCGACCGCGCCATGGTCTGGAACCGGCGGATCCACCGGGTGTCGGTGGCGATCTGGGGCCTCGGTTTCTTCGCCGCCTACCTGGCGCTGCCCCTGCGCCGCTGGTTGGGCGGCTGAGGTCCCGGCCGATGCCAGGGCGGGGAGGCCCCTCGCCCCTGGTCGCGGGGCCCCAGGCGGCCTGGCGGGATGTCTTCTCGCGCGCTAACCTCCCGGCCATGGAATGGCAGACAGGCGCGCCCCGGTCTCTTCCCCCGTTTCCTTGGGCGGTGGCGGCCTTCGTGGCGGGCGTCTGTGTGCTCCAATGGCAGCCGCGGCTGCCGCCGCTGTGGTTTCCGCTGTTGCTGGTGGTGTTGGCGGGAGGGGCGCTGCGTTACCGGCCGCGCCTCGGTGGCCTGTTCCTCGCCCTGGTCGTGGGCATCGCCTGGGCCGACTGGCGGGCCGGGGAACGGCTCGATCAGGCCCTGCCGGCGGCCCTGGAAGGACGGGACCTGACCCTGGAGGGCACCCTGGTGGGTCTCCCCGAGACCCGTCCTCGCGGCCGTCGATTCCTGTTCCAGGTGGATGCGGACGGAGCACAGGGATTCCATGGGCGGGTCCGGTTGAATTGGAACCGGGGAGCGCCGCCCCTGGTCCCCGGAGACCGCTGGCGTCTGCGGGTGCGCCTCAAGGCCCCGCACGGGTTCGCCGACCCCGGGGCGTTCGACTACGAGGGCTGGCTGTTTCGCGCGGGCATCCAGGCCACCGGCTACGTGCGTCACCCACGCGCGGCACGCCGCCTCCCCGGTTGGGACCGGACCCGGGCCCTGGACCGGATCCGCTTCCGTCTGCGCGAGCGGTTACGGGCCCTCATCGGCGAACGCCCCGCCCTGGGGCCCTTGCTCGCCCTCGTTCTCGGCGACCGTTCGGCGATCGCGCGGGAGACCTGGGAGACCCTCACCCGCACCGGGGTCAATCACCTGTTCGCCATCTCGGGCCTGCACGTAGGGATCCTGGCGGCGCTGGGCTTCCTTCTGGTGGAGCGGGTCTGGCGGCTCAGCCCGCGCCTGCTACGGCGTCTCGCGGCGCCCCGCGCGGGGGCGCTGGCGGGCATGGCCGCGGCCCTGGGCTATGCGGCGCTGGCGGGTTTCGCCATCTCCACCCAACGCGCCCTGGCCATGACCACGGCGGTGCTCCTGGCCGTGGTCCTGGGGCGCGCCCTCCGCCCCGTGCAGGTCTTCGCCCTGGCCGCCTTCGCGGTGGTCGCGTGGGACCCCCTGGCGGTGACCGCCGCGGGGTTCTGGCTCTCCTTCGGGGCGGTGGCGGCCCTGCTCTGGGCCCTGGGGGCGCGGCCGGGGTGCGGCCGCGGGGTCCGCTGCCTGGGGCGCGCCCAGGGGGCCGTGGCCCTCGGCCTGGCGCCGCCCCTGCTGGGGCTGTTCGGCCGCGTCTCCGTGGTGGCCCCGCTGGTGAACCTGGTGGCCGTGCCCCTGTTCGGGTTGCTCCTGCCGCTGATCCTGGGGGCCTCCCTGGTCGCCCTCAGCGGCCTTTGGGCGGGTGCCCTGGACCTCCCCGCCTGGATCCTGGAGCAGGGCCTGGCCGCCCTGGAGGGGCTCGCCGCGCACCCCTGGGCGGCCTGGAGTCCGCCGGCGCCGCCGCCCTGGAGCCTGGGCCTGGCAACGCTGGGCGTCGCTGTGTTGCTGGCCCCGGCCGGGCTGCCCGGGCGTCCCCTGGGGGTCCTGTTGTGCGCCCCCCTGTGGCTCCTGCGGCCCGCGGGACCGCCGCCCGGGGCCTTCGACTTCACCCTGCTCGACGTGGGCCAGGGCCTGGCCGCGGTGGTCCGGACCCGAGGGCATTGCCTGGTCTACGATACCGGGCCGCGTTTCCCCAGCGGTTTCAACACGGGCGATGCCGTCGTTCGCCCTTTTCTCGCCCGCCTGGGCCTGAGCCGGGTGGACACCCTGATCCTGAGTCATGCCGACAACGACCACGCGGGGGGACTGGCCGGCCTGGTGGGCCGGGTCTCCCTCGGCCGGGTGTTGAGCGGTGAGCCGGCACGGATCGGCCGGGGCCTGAGGGTGGAGGCCTGTCGGCCGGGGCAGGCCTGGGACTGGGACGGGGTGCGCTTCGAGATCCTGGGCCCGCCGGTGCTCGACCGGGGCAACGACAGCTCCTGCGTGCTGCGGGTGGCCGGCCGTGGCGGTGCGGTATTGCTCACCGGCGACGCCGGGCGCGAGGCGGAGGCGTGGCTGGCCCGACGCTGGAAGGACCGCCTCGCGGCCACCCTGTGGGTGGCCGGCCATCACGGCAGCGCCACCTCCACGGGCGCCCCCCTGTTGGCCCGGGTGCGGCCGGAATGGGTCTGGTTCGCGGCCGGTTATCGTAACCACTGGGGCTTTCCGCGGCCGCAGGTGGTGGCACGGGTACATGCCGTCCACGCCCGTACCGCCGATACCGTCTCGGGCGGGGCCCTGCACATGCGCTTCGGTCCGGGGGACATGCACTCGCCCTTGGCGGCCTGGCGGGAACGGGCGGCCCGCTATTGGACCCACCGCCCCATGAAGTATGATTGACCGCCCGCGCAAACCCCGAGGAACTGAGCCATGCTGGATCTGATCGAATCCGGGGGCCTCCTGATGTGGCCCATCATCGCCTGCTCGATCGTCGCCATGGCCATCGTCCTGGAGCGTCTCTGGACCCTGCGTAGCCGCCGGGTGATGCCGCCGGATCTGGTGTCGCGGGTGTGGCAGTGGCACCGGGCCGGGCAGCTCACCGACGAGCGCCTGCAACACCTCAGGACGGCATCCCCCCTGGGCTGCATCCTGGCCGCGGCCCTGGTCAACCGCCATCACGGGCGCGAGGTGATGAAGGAGGCCATCGGCGAGACCGGGCACAAGGTGGTGGCCGATCTCGACCGCTACCTCAATTCCCTTGGCACCATCGCCGCGGTGAGTCCGCTGCTCGGCCTACTGGGCACGGTGATCGGCATGATCAAGGTCTTCACGGTCATCACCAGCGCCGGCGTGGGCGATCCCGAGGTCCTCGCCGGGGGCATCTCCGAGGCCTTGCTGACCACGGCCGCCGGCCTTTCCGTGGCCATTCCCACCTTGATCTTCCACCGTTACCTGGAAGGGCGGGTGGACCGCCTGGCCATCTCCATGGAGGAGATGGCCCTGCATCTGGTGGACGTGATCGAGGGCCAGCGGGAGGACGAGATATGAGCGAGACGCGACTGCGGCCGCGGCGGCGGCCGCGGGTGGACGTGAACCTCACCCCCTTGATCGACGTGGTCTTCCTGTTGTTGATCTTCTTCATGGTGTCCACCACCTTCAACCGCTACTCCGACATCCGCGTGGAGTTGCCGCAGGGGGGGGGCGAGAGCGAGGAACGCCAGCCGCAGGCCGTGGAGATCGAGATCGATGCCCAAGGCAACTATTACGTGAATCGCAAGGAACTGGTGAACCGCTCACGCGAGACCTTGGAGCGGGCCTTGCGGCGCGCCCACAAGAAAGGCGCCCCCCCGCGGTTGGTGATCGCCGCCGATGCGCGCACCCCCCATCAGGCGGTGATCACCGCCATGGACGCCGCCGGCCGGGTGGGGCTGGACCAGATCCTGTTCGCCACCTCCCGCGGGGCCACCGGGGAGTGATCCGGATGGAGGGGGTCTGGGCGCGGCGCGGCGCCCCGACCTGGGCGCTGTGGCCATTCTCGGCCCTGTTCTGCGCCGCGGTGGCGCTGAGGCGCCGGGCCTATGGGCACGGCCTGTTCCGACGTCAGCGCCTGCCGCGGCCGGTGATCGTGGTGGGCAACCTGAGTGTGGGCGGGACCGGCAAGACCCCCCTGGTCGCCTGGCTCGCCCAACACGCGCGGGCGCGGGGACTGCGCCCGGGGATCCTGGCGCGCGGCTACGGCGGGCGTTCCCGGCATTGGCCACGGCGGGTCTCGCCCGGGGACCGGGCGCGGGAGGTGGGCGACGAGCCCCTGCTGTTGTCCCGGACCACCGGGGTCCCGGTGGTGGTGGGGCCTGACCGGGTGGCCGCGGGGCGTCTGCTCGGCGACGCGTGTGATCTCCTGATCTCGGACGACGGCCTGCAACACTACGCCCTGGAACGCGACCTGGAGATCGCCGTGGTGGACGGTGAGAGGCGCCTGGGAAACGGCCTCTGTCTGCCGGCCGGGCCCCTGCGCGAACCCCCGCGCCGCCTGGCCGAGGTGGATCTGGTGGTGGCCAACGGCCGGCCCGCGGCCGGCGAATTCACCATGTACCTGCGGCTGGGCGAGGCGGTGTCCCTGACCGATCCCGGGGACAGACGGCCCCTGACCTCCTTCATTCCGAGGCGGCCCCTGGCCATGGCCGGGATCGGCCACCCGCAACGCTTCTTCACGGCCCTGGCCGCCGCCGGCCTGGACTGCGAGACCCACGCCTTTCCGGACCATCATCCCTTCTCCGCCGCCGACCTGGCCCCCTTCTCCGGGCGCCCCCTGTTGATGACGGCCAAGGATGCGGTCAAATGCGAGCCCTTCGGCGGCGCCGATATGTGGTATGTTCCCGCCCAGGCGGTGCCGGAGCAGGCCTTCGTGCATCGAATCGACACCTTTTTCGACACCCTCCCGAGCCATGGATAAGAAACTCCTCGATATCCTCGTCTGCCCCCTCTGCAAGGGTGAACTCCGTTACGACAAAGAGGCCGCGGAGCTGATCTGCCCCCGCGACCGCCTCGCCTTTCCCATCCGCGACGGTATCCCGGTGATGCTGGAGGACGAGGCGCGCAGATTGCCGGCGGATACGCAGGATGCCCCGGCCTGATGGGATTCTGCGTCGTCATTCCGGCCCGCTACGGCTCCACCCGACTGCCCGGCAAGCCCCTCCTGGAGATCGCCGGCCGGCCCATGATCCGGCATGTGTGGGAGCGCGCCGTGGCCAGCGCCGCCGAGGAGGTGGTGATCGCCACCGACGACCCCCGGGTGGCGCGATGCGCCGAGGACTTCGATGCCCGGGTGTGCCTCACCGGCGGCCATCACCGCAGCGGCAGCGACCGCATCGCCGAGGTGCTCGAACAGCTCGCCTGGCCCGAGGAGCGGATCGTGGTGAACCTCCAGGGTGACGAGCCCTGTACGCCGCCGGCCCTGCTCAATCAGGTGGCCGAGGATCTCGCCGAGCACAGTGGGGCGGCCATGACCACCCTGGCGGAGCCGATCAGGGAGCGCGCCGATCTGTTCGATCCAGATGTGGTCAAGGTGGTCACCGACGCCGAGGGCTATGCCCTGTATTTCTCGCGCGCGCCCATCCCCTGGCACCGCGACGAGTTTCTGGAAGGCGACCTGCCGTTGCCCAAGCACACCGATTTCCGGCGTCACCTCGGCATCTATGCCTACCGTGCGGGATTCCTGCGCCGCTACGTGAACTGGAGCCCGGCCCCCCTCGAACTGGCCGAATCCCTGGAGCAGTTGCGGGTGCTCTGGCACGGCGAACGCATTCACGTGAGCCGGGCGGTGGAGGCGCCGGGGCCGGGGGTGGACACACGCGACGACCTGGCCCGGGTGGAGGCCCTGCTGGGTGCCGGGCGGTGCGGGGCCTGAGGGCAGGGGTCCCGGAGAAGGACGGACTCTTCGCTGGTCTGTCCAAAGGCGGCGTTGGGCACGGCCTGCCCTGTATCTCCGCCTTGGGTGGAGTTCCGGCCTCACAGGCGGGTCCGTCCCCCTTGTGACGAGAGGTTGATAAAACCCTTTCCTGGGCCCTTGCCCCCACTGATCCGGAAAAAGCGACGTCCCGGTTCCTTTTTTTCAATTGCTTA
>JALSSC010000065.1 GCA_026984455.1 Chromatiaceae bacterium | reverse complement strand
CTGGGCGGCCCATTGGGACTGGTACGGGGGCCATACCCGTGCCCTGGTGGAGGAGACCGGCGACCTCCTGGGCCTCGCCCCGGACCTGTTGCTGGCCGTGCTCCATCGCGAGGCCGCCGAGACCGCCCGTCTGATGGCCAGGCTCGGCCTGCCCCATTGCATGGACCGTCTGGTGCTGCCCGTGGATGTCCCCTGGCGGCGTCCGCCCGCGCCGCCGCCCGGGGCGGAGAGCGCGGCCGGGCAAGGCGCCCCGGACGAGGCGGCCCCGCCGCCGCCCGCGCGCCCGGGCGCCGCGCCCCATCCGGTGCGCCGCGGCCTGTCCGAGGTGTTGCGGCGGGTGCGGGTGGAGCTGGGCCTGGAACGGGCGATGTTCGCCATGTTGACCCCGGACCGCCGCCGCCTCCGGGCCCGCTTCGTGGCGGAAGACGAGCCCTCGGACCTGCGCCGTTTCGATGTCCCCCTGGATGGCGACCACCTCTTCACGCGGATCTTGAGGGAGCAGGCCGCGCTGCGCGTGGCCCCCCCCGGGCCCGGCGACCGCCGGCCGGAGATCCCCGCGGCGGTGGCCGCTCTGCTGCCCCCCGGGGGATTCTACGCGGCGCCCGTGCTGGTCAAGGGCCAGCCCATCGGGATCCTCTATGGCGATGGCGCCGCCGCGACCAGGAACGAATCCTTCGCCGGATTCAGGCATCTGGCCCTGGAGGCCGGACGCATGCTCTCCCTGTCAGCGACCGGACACGGCCGGCCGGCTGGAGCGCGGATCCAGACCACGCGCCACCCATAGCCAGAGCGGGAGTTGGGCCAGCACCAGCAGACCGAGGAACCCGGTGTAGGCCAGGAGATAGCGGAACCAGAAGGCGACCCCCGTCACATAGTGACTGCGATCCGCACTGAGGAGGAACTGGAGTGCCGAAAACTGGCCCCCATACTTATTGATGGCCTGATTGGTACCCAGATAGATCAAGGCATAGGCCACCGGCAGCCCCAACAGCAACACCGCCACCACGGGGGGCCATTGCTGGACGAAACCGGCGATGCGGGCGCTCAGGGCCGCCGCCCCCGCGGCAAGGATGAACCACCAGCCGAGAATGAACAGGGCCGCCGCCGGATGCCCCCGGCCTGCCACCAGCTCGACGATGTGGGTGGTGGAGGCCTCCGGGAACACCAGCCAATAGCTCAAGGGGAGCACGCACAGAACGAACAGCAACCAGCGTCCGAACACCCTCACGTGGATGCTGCGCATGGTGGCGATCAAGGCCGCCCCACCCGCGGTCATGAGAGAGAAAGGGGCGAACAAGGCAGTGAAGCGCAACATGCGTTCCCATTCCGCAGGCCACCCCAAGGTCGCTGGGCCGATGAGATCCTCGACTGTCTCCAAGGGCAGGGTGAGGCGTACCAAGAGATAGGTCAGGGCGGCGTGCATCAGGAGCACCAGGCCCCATAGATAGCCATCGCCCGCCCGCCGGCAGCGCACCATGCGGATGCCCGCCCAGACAGGGGGGCCGAAACCCAGCAGGAAGGCCCCCAGCAAGGCCAGGGCCGCGCCCACCAGCGAGCGGTGGCCCACCATCTCCCGCAGGTTGTAGGGAGAACCCGGGAAACTCAGCAGCCACACGAGCGCCAGACCCGCGACCAGGAGCCCGACGCCCCAGCCGATCAACTTGGTTTTCATACTGTTGGTCCCCGAATATGCGCGCATTCTGGCCGGCGGGATTCCCCTCGGCAGATCCCAGGAAATGGAGACAGAATACAGCAGCCATCCGATCGGATCCAAAGAGGTTCGCCACTGTCCATAGGATGAACGACGAGGGCGGTGAGGAAGGGGAAGCCCGCGATCTATCCGGCGTGAATGTGCTCGATGTAGCGGGGGGTCGCCTTCATCTCCAGGCGCAGGCGCGTGCCCCGGACCTCCAGGGGCGCCTCGACCCCCTCGAAGAGCAGCCGGCAGCCCACCTGCCCCGCGGTTTCCAGGGGAAGGGGAATGAGGTCCCGATAGGTATAGATGTTGTCGTAGACATCGCCGCCGGTGACCTTCAGGGGCCCCTGGGGGAGATCGACCGGGCCTTCGACGCCCTCGATCAGGAGATCGCCCGCCTGCCACCAGCGGGTGCGCTCGAAGGCGCCGGTCATGCTCTTGACGATGAAGGTGCGGGAGAAGCGGATACGCACCTGGGCGCCGTGCCGCTCCAGGGCCTCCACTTCACAGCCGGGGAGTTCGATGTGGCTCGCGTCCATCGCTTCCAGCCCCTCAGAAACCTTCGGTGGAGAGGAACAGGCCCACCCGCAGGTCCTTGGCGGTGTAGATCTCGCGCCCGTCCACCGCCATCACCCCGTCGCCGATCCCCAGGACCAGCTTGCGCGAGATCACCCGTTTCATGTCGATATGATAGCTGACCCGGCGGGCATTCGGCAGGACCTGGCCGGTGAACTTGACGTCCCCCACGCCCAGGGCGCGCCCATGGCCGGGGTTGCCGACCCAGGCGAGGAAGAAGCCCACCAGTTGCCACATGGCATCCAGGCCCAGGCAGCCGGGCATCACCGGGTCGCCGGGGAAGTGACAGTCGAAGAACCAGAGATCCGGACGGATGTCCAGCTCGGCGTCGATCTCGCCCTTGCCGAAGGCCCCGCCGGCGTCGGCGATACGCTGGATGCGGTCCAGCATGAGCATATTCGGGACCGGTAATTGGGCGTTTCCCGGGCCGAACAGCTCGCCCCGACCACAGGCCAGCAACTGCTCTCGATCGAAGGAGGCCTCGCGTGTCATCTCGGATCCCATCATGCAAAAACCGGTTAGTTTCCGCGCCCCCGGCCGGACTGTCAAATGACACCGGGCCGGGCGGTCGCGTAGAATGGGTTCTTTGCGCGCCGCCCTCCTTTGCATGTCCAAGGTCCTCCCCGCCCTGCCCCTCCTGTTGGCCTTCGCCGCCGCCGCCTGGCTGGCGCGGCGGGCGGCCGAGCCGGGGACGTGGCTGTACCGCGCCGACCGACCGACCCCGCGCTCCCTGCACGAGGCGCCGGTGGGCCGCCTCGGCGGCCTGGGGATCCTCGCGGGCCTGGCCCTGGCCTGGGCGGGCTGCGCCTGGGCCGGGGCCGCGCCGCCCCTCTCCATCGCCGGCGGGGCCCTGATCGTGGCGGCGGTCTCCCTGGTGGACGACCTGCGGGGGCTGTCGCCGGCGGCGCGCCTGGGCGGCCAGACGCTCGCGGCCCTGGCCCTGGCCGCGGGCGGCTTGGCGCCGGAGGCCCTGCAACTGGGTGAATACACCCTGGGCCTTGCCGCGGGCCTGGGTGCGGTCCTGCTCCTGGCCGGAACCCTGTGGATGACCAATCTCTACAACTTCATGGACGGCATGGACGGCCTGGCCGGGGGGATGGCGGTATCCGGCTTCGGGGCCCTCGCGGTGCTCGCCTGGCAGGGCGGCGATCGCGGATTCGCCCTGCTGGCGGCGGCGCCGGCGGCGGCCGCGGGCGGTTTCCTGGTGTGGAACTTTCCCCGCCCCCGGGCGCGGGTCTTCATGGGCGACGCGGGCAGCGCCACCCTGGGCTTCCTGGCCGCGGCCCTCAGCCTCTGGGGGCGGCGGCTCGGGCTGTTCCCGCTGTGGGCCGCGGCCCTCGCCTTCTCCCCCTTCATCGTGGACGCCAGCGCCACCCTGGCGCGGCGCGCCCTGCGCGGGGAGGTGCTCTGGCAGGCGCACCGGGAACACCATTACCAGCGCCTCGCCGGGCTCGGCCTGAGCCATCGCCGGATCGTGGTCCGCGCCTATGCCCTGATGCTGGCCTGCGCGGCCAGCGCCGTCGGCGGCGTGGGGCGCCCTACCCGTGACATCCTCTGGCTCCTGGGGGCCTGGGCCCTGATCTACGCCCTCATCGCCTGGCGGGTGCGCCTGCTCGAACGCCGGCGGGCGGGCCTCTCGTGAGACCCCTGGTGGACCGCCTGCGCAGCCGCGCCGGGGCCTTTCTCCACGACAGCCTGATGGTGCCCCTGGCCTGGCTGGGGGCCTACTGGCTGCGCTTCAACCTCGGCCCCATCCCCGAGCCCTATTGGGGCGCGGCCCTGCACGCCCTGCTCCTGGTCTGGCCGTTGCAGGTGGCCCTTTCCTGGGCCTTCGGCCTCTACCGCGGGGTCTGGCGCTTCGCCTCCCTGCCCGACCTGATCCGGATCCTGAAGGCCGTCCTCAGCGGCGTCGCCCTGACCCTGGGGGCGTTGTTCGTCGTCAACCGCCTGCAAGGCATCCCCCGTTCGCTCCCCCTGCTCTACGGCCTCTCCCTCGGCATCCTCCTGGCCGGCCCGCGCCTCGCCTACCGCTGGTGGCGCGACCGGCGCATCCATCTGGGCAACGGCCGGCGGGTGCTCATCGTCGGCGCCGGCAGCGCCGGCGAGGCCCTGGTGCGCGACCTCGCGCGCGACCCCGGGCGCGCCTATCTGCCGGTGGGCTTCGTGGACGACAAACCGCGCCGCCAGGGGGGCGAGATCCAGGGCCTGCCCATCTTCGGGGACTGCGAACGCCTCCCCGCGCTCGCGCCCCGACTGGGCATCGACCTGATCGTCATCGCCATCCCGTCGGCGGACGCGGCGCAGATGCGCCGCCTGGTGGCCCTGTGCGAACGCACCGGGCTTCCCTTCCGCACCCTGCCGGCGGTGGCCGACCTGGTGGGCGGCCGGGTGGACAGCCGCGCCCTGCGGCCCGTGTCCATCGAGGATCTCCTGGGACGGGAGCCGGTGGTGCTCGACCACGCGGCCCTGGCCCGGGGCCTCGCCGGCCGGCGCATCCTGGTCACCGGCGGCGGGGGCTCCATCGGCAGCGAACTCTGCCGCCAGCTCGCCGCCCTCGGTCCGTCCCGCCTGATCCTGCTGGAACAGAGCGAGTACAATCTCTACCGCATCGAGATGGAACTGCGCGAGGGCCATCCGGACCTCCCTCTCGAACCCCTCCTGGGCGATGTCACCGACAGCGCGGCCCTCGCCCACCTGTTCGCGCGGACGCGCCCGGAGGTGGTGTTCCACGCCGCGGCCTACAAGCACGTCCCCCTGCTCGAACCCCAGATCCGCGAGGCCGTGCGGGTCAACGTCCTCGGCACCCACCGGGTCGCCCGCGCCGCCCTCGATGCGGGCTGTCGCGAGTTCGTGCTCATATCCACCGACAAGGCGGTCAACCCGGCCAACGTCATGGGCGCCAGCAAACGCGCCGCCGAACGCCTGTGCATGGCCCTCGCCGGCGGCGCCACGCGCTTCGTCACCGTGCGTTTCGGCAATGTCCTCGGTTCGGCCGGCAGCGTCGTGCCCCTGTTCCGGCGTCAGCTCGAAGCGGGCGGCCCCCTGACCCTCACCCACCCCGACATGGAACGTTATTTCATGACCATCCCCGAGGCCTGCCAGCTCATCATGCAGGGCGGGGTCATGGGCCGCGGCGGCGAGATCTTCGTCCTCGACATGGGCGAGCCGGTACGCATCCGCTATCTGGCCGAGCAGATGATCCGTCTGGCCGGCCGCGACCCGGAGGAGATCGGCATCCGGGAGATCGGCCTGCGCCCCGGGGAGAAGCTGTACGAGGAACTCTTCTATGCCGGCGAGGACCTCGCCCCCACCCATCACCCGCGGATCCGGGTGGCGCGCCATGCCCAGGCGGGGGTGACGGATTGGCCGCAGCGGGTGGCGGCCCTGGAACGGGCGGTGGCGGATTGCGACCCGGCGGCCCTGGAACGGGAACTCCGCGGGCTGGTGCCGGAGTGGGGGGCGGCCGGCGAACGGCCGGGCGCCCTGGCGCGGGGACGAGGACCGGGGGAGATCGGCCCGGACCCCGGGGGCTGAGGGCGGCTCAACGACGGCCGCTGCGTCCCGGGGGGCCGCTCCGCGCCGGTCGCGGGGGCGCCTCCTCCACCTGCCCCGCGAGACGCAACAGGCCTTCGCGCTCTTCCGGCCGCAGTTCCCGCCAGCGGCCCTTGAACAAGCGGGGCCCCAGCTCCACGTTGCCGTAGCGTACCCGGATCAGACGGCTCACCCGCACCCCGACGGCCTCCCACAGGCGCCGCACCTCGCGCTTGCGGCCTTCGGCGATCACCACCCGGTACCAGCGGTTACGGCCTTCGCCGCCGGCCTCGTTCACGGACAGGAAACGCCCCGGCCCGTCCTCCAGTTCCACCCCGGAACGCAGGCGCGCCAGGGCCTCGGGCGGGACCTCGCCGAACACCCGCACGGCATACTCTCGCTCCAGCGCCCGCGAGGGGTGCATGAGGCGGTGGGCCAGCTCGCCGTCGTCGGTGAACAGGATCAGGCCGGAGGTGTTGATGTCCAGGCGGCCCACGGCCACCCAACGGCCGCCGCGGGCGCGGGGGAGGCGGTCGAAGACGCTGGGCCGCCCCCCGGGGTCGCGGCGGGTGACCAGTTCGCCTTCCGGCTTGTTGTAGGCGATGACCCGGCTGGGCCGCCGTCCAGGGGCGCGGATGCGCAGCTCACGGCCGTCGATGCGCACCCGGTCCCCCGGCCAGACCCGTTCGCCGGCGCGGGCGGGATGGCCCTCCACCCGGATACGCCCGGCGGCGATACGGGCCTCCAGCTCCCGCCGCGAGCCCAGGCCCATGCGCGCCAGGGCCTTGTGCAGACGCTCGCCCCCGCCCTGCCGGCGGCCGGCGTCCTTCCCCCCGCGGGGGCGCCCGGGGCGCTTCCGTCCGTCCTCTCCCCACGCGCCGCGCGCGCCCTGAGGGTCCGGCCGTCCGCGCCGTCTCATGAGGACGGCCCCCCGGGCGGTTCCAGGGGCAGGCCGGGGGCCATCTCGCCCAGCTCGCGGACCTCTTGCAGAGGGGGCAGCTCGTCCAGCCCTTTGAGGCCGAAGTAGTCGAGGAACTGGCGGGTGGTGGCGTAGAGGGCGGGACGCCCGGGCACGTCGCGATGGCCGATCACCCGTACCCACTCCCGCTCCACCAGGGTCTTGACGATCTGGCTGCTGACGCCGACCCCGCGGATCTCTTCGATCTCGCCACGGGTGACGGGCTGGCGATAGGCGATGATGGCCAGGGTCTCCAGCAGGGCGCGGGAATAACGCGGCGCCTTCTCCTCCCACAGGCGGCTGACCCAGGGGGCCACCTCGGAACGGACCTGGAGACGCAGGCCGCCGGCCACCTCCGTGAGTTCGATCCCCCGGTGACGGCAGTCCTCCGCCAGGGAGGCCAGGGCCTCGCGCACCTCCCCCGGCGAGGGCCTCTCCGCTTCGGGGAACAGGCCGCGCAGGCGCTCCAGGGTGAGGGGCGTGCCCGCCGCCAGGAGGGCCCCTTCGAGGATCTGCTTGAGGGTGGGCGGGGACATCTTCAGCCCCCCTTGGCACGCACGTGGATGGGGGCGAAGCCCGTGGGCTGGACCAGTTCCACCAGGCCCTCCTTGACCAGTTCCAGGAGGGCCAGGAAGGTCACCACCGCGCCCTGACGGCCTTCGCGGAAATCGAAGAGTTCGCCGAAGGCCGAAAAGCGGTCACCCTGGAGGCGCGCCAGGACCTGGGCCATGCGTTCGCGCACCGACAGGGACTCCCGCTCGACCCGGTGATGGGTGAACAGATCGGCGCGTTGGAGCACGGCCTTGAAGGCCAGCAGGACCTCGTGCAGGTCCACGTCCGGCGGCGCCCGGCGCAGCTCCCCCCGGTCCAGGGCGGCCCGGCCCTGGAAGCAGTCCCGGCCCATGCGCGGCAGGGCGTCCAGGGCCTCCGCGGCCTGTTTGAAACGCTCGTATTCCTGGAGCCTGCGCACCAGTTCGGCGCGAGGGTCCACCTCCTCGTCCTCCGCCGCCTCCGGCTGGGGCAACAACATCCGCGACTTGATCTCCGCCAGGAGGGCGGCCATCACCAGGTACTCGGCGGCCAGTTCCAGATCCACCTCGCGCATCAGCTCCACGTAGTCCATGTATTGGGCGGTGATCTCGGCGATGGGGATGTCGAGGATATCCAGGTTCTGCCGCCGGATCAGATAGAGGAGCAGGTCGAGCGGCCCCTCGAAGGTCTCCAGGAAGACCTCCAGGGCCTCGGGTGGGATATAGAGGTCCTTGGGCAGGGCCGTCCAGGGCTGCCCCCGGACCATGGCCAGGGGCGGCGCCCCGGGGGGGAGGGTGCAGGCGCCGGCGGAGGGTTCAGTCCCGCCCTGGTCCTCGCGGGCGTCCATCGTCCGCCTTCAGTCCAGGCACATGGCGTGCCGGACCTCTTCGAGGGTGTCCCGCGCCACCTCCCGCGCCCGCTCGCAACCCTCGGCGACGATGTTGTCCAGGGCCTCGCGGTCGGCCTCCAATTCGGCGATGCGGGCCTGGATGCCCCCGAGTTCGGCCGTCACCGCCTCCACGATGGGGGCCTTGCAGTCGAGGCAGCCGATCCCCGCGTTGCGACAGCCCTCCTGCACCCAGCGCCGGGTGGTCTCGTCGGAATACACGAGGTGGAACGGCCATACCGGGCACTTCTCCGGATCGCCGGGGTCGGTCCGCCGCACCCGCGCCGGGTCGGTGGGCATGGTGCGCAGGGCCTGGGCCACCTGCTCCGGGTCGTCGCGCAGGGCGATGGTGTTGCCGTAGGACTTGGACATCTTCTGACCGTCGAGCCCCGGCATCCTGGCGGCCCCGGTGAGCAACGGCCGGGGCTCGGGCAGAATCACCCGGCCGCCCCCCTCCAGATAACCGAGCAGGGTCTCGCGTTCCTTGATGGTGATGTTCTGTTGGGATTCCACCAGGGCGCGCGCCTCGGCCAGGGCGCTCTCGTCGCCCTGCTCCCGGTAGGCGCGGCGGGCGCGGTCGAAGAATCGCGCGGCCTTCTTGCCCATGCGCCTGCGCGCCCGCTCGGCCTCTTCCTCGAATCCGGGCTCACGCCCGTAGATGTGGTTGAAGCGCCGCGCCACCTCGCGGGTGAGTTCGACGTGGGCCACCTGGTCCTCGCCCACCGGGACCTGGCCGGCCTTGTACATGAGGATGTCGGCGCTCTGCAACAGGGGGTAGCCGAGGAATCCGTAGGTGGTGAGGTCGCGCCCCTTGAGCCGTTCCTGTTGGTCCTTGTAGCTGGGCACCCGCTCCAGCCAGCTCAGGGGCGTGATCATGGACAACAACAGGTGCAGTTCGGCGTGCTCGGGCACCTGGGACTGGACGAACAGGGTCGCGGCGTTGGCGCTCACCCCGACCGCCAGCCAGTCCACCAGCATCTCCCGGGTGCTCCCGGGGATCACCGAGGGATCCGCATAATGGGTGGTCAGGGCATGCCAGTCGGCGACGAAGAAGAAACACTCGTACTCGTGCTGGAGCCGAACCCAATTCTTGAGCACCCCGTGATAGTGGCCGAGATGGAGCCGGCCGGTGGGGCGCATACCGGAGAGCACACGCGAATGATGGAGATCGGGGAGCAAGTTGGAAACCCTCGGATGGAGACCAGGACACTTGATACAAGTGATTGATTATACCCCTTGCCGGTGAATATACCCGTCGCACGTGAATATTTCCGTCCTGGGCTCGCCATCTCCCCCGGTGGAAGCCCCTGGGGCCGCCGGGTCGCACCCGCCCCCCGCGGGCCTGGCCGACGGCAAGGAGTCACCGCTTGTCGGCGTTCACCGCCCCCTGCCCTTCTCCGCCCCGTGCGCCGCCGGCACGGCGCAGGCAGGCCTCCCGCCGCCTTGCATTTGCCCGGAACTCTGGTCACGATTACGCGCACCCCACCGAGCAGACGACACCCCCATGGTCTCGCTGGACCTCTTCGACCACCCCATCCCCACCGTCGCCCTCCAGGCCGGCGAGACCCTCTTCGAGGCCGGCGACCCGGGTGACTGCATGTACCTGGTCAAGGCCGGAGAGGTGGAGATCCGCCTAGGCGACCGCCCCATCGGCACCTTCGGCCCCGGCTACCTGTTCGGGGAGATGGCCCTGATCAGCAACGAACCGCGCAGCGCCACGGTGCTCGCCCATACGGATTGCCGCCTCCTGGCCATCGACGAGGAACGTTTCCTGTTCCTGGTGCAGACCACGCCCTATTTCTCGCTGCGGGTGATGCGGGTGCTGGCGGACCGCCTGCGGAACCGCACCAAGGACTGTGCCTGACCCCCAGCCGCCGGATTCACGCCCGCTGTCTCTTGCGCATTTCAGAGTTCCAGGGCCTCGCCCAGGCGTTCCACAGTGATCACCTCCACCCCCTCGGGCGGCCGTCTGGGGGCGTTGGCCTTGGGCAGCACGACCCGCCGGAAGCCGTGTTTGACGGCCTCGCGCAGGCGTTCCCGGCCGCTCGGCACCGGGCGGATCTCGCCCGCCAGGCCCACCTCGCCGAAGGCCGCCAGATCGGGCGGCAACGGCCGGTCGCGGAAGCTGGAGAGGACCGCCAGCAACACCGGCAGGTCGGCCGCGGTCTCGGTGATACGCACCCCGCCCACCACGTTCACGTACACGTCCTGGTCGTACATGGCCACCCCGCCGTGGCGATGCATGACCGCCAGCAACATGGCCAGGCGGTTCTGCTCCAGGCCCAGGGTCACGCGCCGGGGGTTGGCCAGGGGGCTCTCGTCCACCAGGGCCTGGACCTCCACCAACAGCGGCCGCGTGCCCTCGCGGGTCACCAGGATCACCGAGCCGGGGGCCGGCTCGCCATGGCGGGAGAGGAAGATGGCCGAGGGGTTGCGCACCTCGCGCAGACCCTCTTCCGTCATGGCGAAGACACCCAGTTCGTTGACCGCGCCGAAGCGGTTCTTGATCGCCCGGATCAGACGATAGGGACTGCCCGGCTCGCCCTCGAAGTAGAGCACCGTATCCACCATGTGCTCCAGCACCCGTGGGCCCGCCAAGGCGCCCTCCTTGGTGACGTGGCCCACCAGGAACACGCTCACCCCGCGTTGTTTGGCGAAGCGCACCACTTGCGCCGCGCTCTCCCGCACCTGGGCCACGGAACCGGGGGCCGACTGGAGTTGTTCGCTGTACAGGGTCTGAATGGAATCCACCACCATGACTTGGGGGGAGAGGCCGGCACCGGTATCGAGGATACGCTCCACCCCGGTCTCCGGGAGGAGTTGCAGGTCACCGGCGGACAGACCGAGGCGGCGCGCGCGCAGGCCCACCTGACGGGGGGATTCCTCGCCGCTGACGTACAGGCAGCGGAGGCGCCCCTGCATGGCGCTGAGGGTCTGCAACAGCAGGGTGGACTTGCCGATACCGGGATCGCCGCCGATCAGGACCACCGAACCCTGCACCAGCCCCCCGCCCAACACCCGGTCCAGCTCGCCGATGGCCGTGGACCAGCGCGGCTCCGCCTCGACCGCCTCAGGGTCCAGGGGACGGGGAACGGCCCGGGCCTCGCCCGCGTAACCGCCGGCCCGCCCCTTGGGCGCGGGGGCCACCTCGTCCAGGGCATTCCAGGCGCCGCACTCCGTACAACGCCCGGCCCACTTGGGGAAACGTGCGCCGCATTCCCGGCATTGGTACTGAGGCTTGGAGACGGCGGCCAAGGGACATCGAACCTGGGGAGGAAGGATGAGGCCGATTATATAGTGTTCGGCCGAAGAACCCCTTCCCCGGAGTGCTTCCGCCGTCGCCAGGGGAAGATGTCGCCTGCCCCTTCCTCCCATTTTTCAACCGTTGATCGCGCCCCATAAATACCGGGACCCCCGGCCCCTCCGCCCCGGACCCTGTCTGCCCAGGAACACGAGGAACACCCTCGAAAAACGAGGAGTGGCACAGGGAAGTGCCGTTTACGGACCGCAGGACGGAAATATTCACGTGCGGTGGGTATACCGTTCCCACTTCGGATTTGCCTTCTTCGGAGTGCATTCGATTGTGTTCCAGCGCCAGGCATCGCGACGGATTTCGTACCCCGGTGAACGCAGCCACCCCGACACTGATTCCAGCGCTCCCCCTAACCTCCTGGGTAGTCATGGATCTCGTACGATCCTATGGGTTTAACGGACTTGCACCTCACCTGCTCTACCTGAACCACGGCCGACGCCTCCATCTCCAACGTGTCGCCCAAACCACCCTGAGAACCCCATTCGGCCCGTCGGCCGGACACGCCGCACCAGAACGTCTCACCGATCGACCCACTCCTTCCCAGAGCCTGATCTGTACGAGATCTCACCTGCGCCCCGCTCAGAGGTCTCAAGGGCGATCCCAGCACCTATCCACCTGGCTTGCCTGCAACTCGCTGAGGCATCCCCGCCTGTAACCGCTACGCCCGATCCAGGACCACAGATGTCACCCGCTTGATACCCCGCGCGTCCGCCCTTTACTCACATCCCGATAGGCCCTGTCTTTTCCATCTCTTCGCGTTCGAGATACTGCAGCTCCAGCAGCAACTTTCCGCTCGCGGCATACAGAGGACTCCGGGTGCGGACAAGCAAGCCCTCACCGAACCTGAAGATCCACGGGTGCAGGACAACGCCCGCGATCGACGGTCCCAACCGCCGAATATTCACTTCACTGGAGGCATAAACCGAACTCAAGAAATAGAGTAATATACCCAAGTGATCATCAGGAACCTTCTTATAGCCAGGAACCCCCGCCGAACCATCGAACTCGAGTCCACGTATAATCACTTCCAACCGCTCGATGGCATGCCCATCCTCCCCACCCATCCACTGACCAGCCCTCAACGACAACGCGGACCTTCCTGGCACGATGAAGAGTTGGCAGTATTCCGCTGCCAACTCTTCCACCCGCTCGCTATCCCATTCGGACGAGTCCATGTATTCCTGAAAACCGGTTTCCAGTTTTTCAAGGACCGATGAGATCGCCCTGTCCTTCAATGCGTGTAGGCCCTGGCGGTCGAGTTCACTGATAAAGATACGGCCAAGCAAGGCATAGATGGCCGATTTCTCCAGCGAGATATCCGCTTTCACGTGACTTTCCGGATCTTACAGATATTGTCGAACCAGTTTTGGCCACCTACGAGCGGCGATGGATTGATAGGAAGGACATCATTCATGCGGGCACCGTTTCCCGTACCTCCGCGGGCCTTCGACCACCAGATATCGGCCGACACGTCCGCATCCAATAGCGACTCCCTGCCATTCTTGGCAGCGGGACCACTCTCATGGTTTTCGGCGCGGGCCACCGCTCCGTGCTCCCAGTGCCCCCCGGCATGAGCAAAACACACCACCCGCTCATGTACGCCTTTGAGTAAACGCACGGTATTTCTGACACTACCGACCACTTCATCTATTCCACCCCGATAGGTCAACCCTTTCGGACGCTTTACCGTTATCTCCACTTCATCGCCATTCCTCAACCCCATTCTCTCCGCCGTCTTGGGGTTGATGAATATCTGATTGGTATGAATCACCTCGGCGTGGTACTTCCACTGCGACGAGCGCCCCTGGGTATGCACGTTCCATTTGAACGTGGTCAGAATCAAATCATCGTCTTCCAGGGCATCGAAGCCGGGAGTCGTAAAGAGTGTCGGTAGAGCAGCCCCATTCGGATCGCCGTCTGGCAGACCCGCACTCTGCGCAGCGAGAGGAAAGACCGGATCGAACACCTGTATCTTTCTCGACGGCGTAGGAAAGCCCCTCACGGCCTTCATCTCCCCAGTCACCGGATCCTCCATTACGATCCCAACAGCCCTCTTTTTTCCTTTTTTTTCACGATAGATGACCCGCGTCTCCGGGTCTATGGTTGCGCCCACCACATCCTCTTTGGGCACAGGACGCTCATAGAGCTGATAGTCCTTTGCCCTACTGGGGTCTTGCCAGATTCCACGGCGTTTGAATTCTTCCCAGCCGCCGGGGAATTGGGCAGATATATTCTTGTACCATTCCTTGTAAAAATCCTCGACCTTGTCAAAATCGAAGTATTTTTCCATTCCTCCACCGATGTGCCGTGCCAGATCCCGGAGGATGATCTGTATTGGCCGGGCCTCACCCATCGGCTCAACCAGTGGCTGACGAATACCTGTATAGGGGATGAGTCCATAGCAATTCGTGGAATGCGCATCCCAACGTTCCAGGCTGGTGGCCTCCGGCAGGATGATATCGGCCAATGCCGCCTGTTCACTATAATCGATATCGATAGCCACATGAAAGGGGACCAACTTTTCATCCAACAGGACCTCACGGCAGACTTTGGCCTCCGGGTACCCATAGGCGGCACCATAGGTGTACGACATATACACATCCACCTTGGCACGACCCTCCCGGATGTAGGGATGCACCAACTGTCCCACCTTCATCCCATACCAGTTCCAGGAAAGCGGATATTCCGATGGGGTCGCCAACTCTCCGTAATACCTGTTTCTCCATTTCGAATCCAGCCTTGCCACCTTGGCCTTGACACCCTCAGGAAGATCCGCATAGGCCGGGGTACCCGGGGTAAAAGGCTTTGGCTTGGGCGGCCTCGGCTTGGGTTGGGACACCGCCGGCAAACCGTCCTGTCCGTATTTGCCACCACCCCACATACGCCCGCTACTCAGACACAGGCCACCCTCTCGACCGACATTACCCACCAATACGTCCAACATTCTCAGGCCACGGTCGCCCTGCGTGCCGTGATAGTGTTTGGCTGACCCCCGAGCGGTCATCGTCGTGCAATGAGGGGCGGCTTGCGCAAATTCAATAGCAATACGGCGAATGTCGGCCGCCGGGACTCCACTCACTTTCTCCGCATGCTCCGCCGTCCAGTCCTTGATATGGGCCTTGATTTCAGACAAGGACACATTGGCCCATCGTTCCCAGAATGCCTTATCGACCAGGCCTTCGTCGATAATGACATTGGCCATGGCAAAACCGATCGCCGCATCGGAGCCCGGCATGACCGGAAAATATTCGTCGGAACAGTTCACGGTTGCCGAGGGGCGGACCTCGAACGAAACCATCTTCGCGCCATTGTCGACCCGGGCCCTCTGAATCCGGTGCATCATGTACATGCCACCTTGATAGGCCTCCAACGGGTTACTGCCAAAGTTCAGGATATATTTGGTATTTTCCAGATCCTGGGTTTCCCACTCGAAATCACGGCCATAATAACTCATCAGCGGTACACGCCGATTCGAGCTGCAGATCGATCTGCGATTCAGCCGGTTGGGTGTACCAAAGGCATTGGTGAAACGCTTGGTGAATCCCTTGGTCTTGTCCCGCCCATAATGAAATATGAAGCGTTCAGGATGGCCGGACTCACGGCATGCCTTCAACCGATCCCCGATTTCTTCGATGGCTTCCTCCCAAGTGATACGCTTCCACTTACCATCACCCCGTTTACCGACGCGTTTCAGGGGGTATAGAAGGCGTTCGGGATAATAGGTGAAGCTGATCGCGCCATGGACTTTTGAACAGGTATTTCCCAGCGAATTCGGATCCAGAGGGTTGCCCTCCAGCCGGCGCACCTTTCCATCCTGGACCCAGCCTACGATGCCACAATGTGTGGTGCATCCGAAACAGATCGTTGGTACCGCCTTCGCGCGGGTATAGTCTATGAAATCTTTTTTCCGGCTTGCTATGAATTTCTCCAGATCGATCCGCAACTTCTGATCATTGAAATTTCCAAACAGCGGTGCGGCAAGGCCCAGGCCGGCAACGCCAACACTCAAAGCGCCGCCCATCTTGAGGAAGTCCCGCCGAGTCAGTAGATGGTCTTTCTGTTTCATTATTCCGCTCACTCCTCTGCCGATATTATGCGCCAAGAAACGACTGGGGCCCCTGACCACCGAAAACGATGATCGTTCTAAGTGCAAATGCACCGACGATGAACCCCAACTGGGCCGAAACCATAGAGCGCACGCTCAGTTTGTGCCTAAAACTGACCAGCAACGGCCATCCCCAGCCGATCACCACGACCCCCAACCAGAACCACAGCGCAAGATCACCCTTGAAAAAGCGGTCGAGAGCAGCGGGGGAAAGTGAACTCGCCGTCAACATGGAAATAAACAGTGCGATCTCCAGAAAGACAATGGCAATATCCACATTCCTGAGTTGGGCCAGGCTCTCGTCAGTCCACCTCCGGTATGTAAGCAACTGCACGCCGGCGAACCCCGTATTGACACCAAGCACCAGGAAAAGCGGCACCAAGAACAACGGATCCCATAGCGGCCTGGCCACTGCCTGAGCCAACACGAAGGCAGGATATATACCGACCGCCAATGCAAAAAGCACGAGTAATGCGCCTAATACCGGACCAATGGAGTCAGATTCCGCACGCCTGTGAATCAATATCAGAGAGTAAATACACAGGAGCACGAATAGACTGATGATCCGTGTTCCCCAGGCGATTGCCGAGGAGGGATTGAACTGGGAGAAATTCAGATAAAAACGGTCTGAGCTGCCCAAGTCATATATGAGAAACAAGGCCCCTGTCAAAATCGCGACGATGGCCAGATAGAGGCCGGTCTTGAAAACCACTGGGGCCTGACCGTCTTTGGCCTTCTCTTGCGAATAGAGGAACAGAACCGCGCACAATACAGCGCCACAAGCCAGGCCAGCAAGGGTCAAATACAGGACGATCGGCCATCCAAAAGGGATGAGAGCGGTTCCGTAACTCATAACTCCTCTCCTGTTTGCTCATAGACGATTTCATCGTCCTCGGGAGTGATCTGCACCCCGGTTGCCGCTGCCTCGTTCATCCAGGGTTCATGCCTTATATAGTATACACTCGGCCGGGTGCCGGCGTCTTCTTTGAACGGTTTTGCACCATGCTCCTGCGCATAACGAGTGACTGGGTGATTGGCATCGCCCAGATCACCGAAGCGTAACGTCCCCGTAGGACATGAGGCGACACAGGCGGGATCCAATCCCAATGACGTGCGATGCGTACACATGTCACACTTATCCGCCTTACCGGCTTTTGCATCGAGATAAATCGCACCGTAGGGACAGGCGGCGATACAGGCCTTCATGCCACAGCATTGCTCCTGGTTTATGACGACACGTCCATCCGCCATACGGGTGATCGCGGACGTCGGGCAGGCCTCCAGACACGGCGCATCCTGGCAATGCATACAGAGGAGAGGCAGATAGGAAATTCTATCCGAGTCGGGTCTCTCCAGGTAACGAACCCTGTTTCGGAAACCGCCCAAAGGCACGTCATTTTCAGTCTTGCAGGAAATGCTGCAAGCATGGCACCCAATGCAACGGCGCAAGTCGATGACGAACCCGGCGCGTTTCATGGGGAGGGAACGTTGCCTGCGTTCGAGTCTTTCCCAAGGAATGGATGGCAGTTGGGACACGATGAATATCTCCTCTTTCTTTTTTGATTATCCGCCGCGCAGAGACTTCCTGCCTACGGCAGAAAGATCGGCCGGTACAGGCGTCTCTCCCACCCGTCCGGGCGTGCTGTGCAAGCCCGCCAGGCCGGCATCGCTTAGGCACGCACGCGGGGACGGACCACCCACGTACGATGCCAAGTCGGCAGCGGCCGTGAATGGCCGGAAGGTCGCCCGCTCGCGGGCCGTCCCAGTAGGAACTCCTTGAAAAACCGCGTTTCTGAACGGTCTGCGTGCGCGCCATGGACGTACCTCCATTTTTGACGGCCGTAAGCTGTAAACAACAAAGGAACCGGGAAATCACGTTTGTCCGTTCCGTGATTGCACAAGTACAGGGAAGGACATTTTCAACATCCTGTCAGGGGGAGGGGGTCCGGATCGTCGTAATCACTTCTAGTTTTTGTATTCTTGTCGCAATCGACTCGGTATTTTTCTGCCTAGCGAGGCCGGCATGGGTTGGGCATGTCTTTCGGTGTCTTGCCGCACGGGCACTCACTTCCCCAATCAACAGCGGATACGGTTGCGTCAATACAGGTAGAGAGAAAGGTAATTCCCAACCCATACGCACGACCGGCACCGTGCCGGCAGCCGTCTATTTCGCCTGCCGGAAAATCCCATGGTGAGTACGTACCCACGCATGGCGGCGAACCGAGTCCCTGATCGTGCAGACCTGGAGATTCCCCTGTTCCATTATCGAGATGCGGGTTCCTAGCGATTTTCTATCATGCCAGGCACACACATACTAGCCCGAAGTGATTATGGTTATCCTGACCCGCCACATCGCACCTCAGCATACAGCATCGCACCACCCTCATCAGGCCGTTGAAAAATGGGGTGTTCTACCGGCCGCGTGCGGTCCATGCATTACCCGCGCTCCTCGAGGGTGCCAGGCCGTAGAAAAATCGAGGAACCGCAGGAAGGCACACGCGGGGCGCCTGTCCCGGCACACAGGGCAGGTCGAGACGAACACCCCAGGCGGGCCCTTCTTCACAGACAACAAGGGAGGCCTGCCTGCTATACTTGAATGATTTGGCCCAGCCCCCTCAGTCGCCCATGAATCCGGACCTGGACCGCCTCCAGCCCTACCCCTTCGAGCGCCTCGCCCGGCTCCTGGCCGGGGTGCGCCCGCCCGCGGATCGCCCCCCCATCGCCCTGTCCATCGGCGAACCCCGCCACCCCACCCCGGCGGTGGTCAGTGAGGCCCTGAAGGGACACCTGGACGGCCTCGGCCGTTATCCCACCACCCGCGGGACGACGCCGCTGCGCGAGGCCATCGCCGCCTGGATCGGGCGCCGTTTCGGCGCCCCCCTCGATCCGGCCACGCAGGTCCTGCCGGTGAACGGCACCCGCGAGGCCCTGTTCGCCGTGGCCCAGGCCCTGGTGGACCGGAGCCGTGATCCCCTGGTGCTGATGCCCAATCCCTTCTACCAGATCTACGAGGGGGCGGCCCTGCTGGCGGGCGCCGAGCCGGGTTTCATCCCCTGCACCGAGGCCACCGGCCTGCTGCCCGATTTCGAGCGGGTCACCGACGACCAATGGCGGCGTTGCCAGGTCCTCTACCTCTGCTCGCCGGGCAACCCCACCGGGGCGGTGATCGGGCGCGAGCGCCTACGCGACCTCATCGCCAAGGCCCAGGCCCACGACTTCGTCATCGTCGCCGACGAATGCTATTCGGAGATCTATCTCGACGAGGCCGAGCCACCGACCGGCCTCCTGGAGGTGGCCCGGGAGATGGGGTTGGACGACTACCGCCGCTGTCTGGCCATGAACAGCCTCTCCAAACGCTCCAACGCCCCGGGGCTGCGTTCGGGCTATGTGGCCGGCGACGCCCGCCTCATCGAACGCTTCTTTTTGTACCGGACCTACCAGGGCTGCGCCCTCCCCCTCCAGCACCAGGCCGCCAGCATCGCCGCCTGGAACGACGAGGCCCACGTCCGCGCCAACCGCGCCCTCTACCGGGCCAAATTCGACGCGGTGCTGGCCATCCTCTCCCCGGTGCTGGAGGTGCAACGGCCCCAGGGGGGCTTCTATCTGTGGCCACGCATCGGCGGCGACGACCGGGACTTCGCCCGCGGACTCTACGCCGAGCGGAGCGTCAAGGTGTTGCCCGGCCGTTACCTGTCCCGCGAGCAGGCCGCCGGCAATCCGGGGGCCGGGCGGATACGCATGGCCCTGGTGGCCGAGGCCGGCGCCTGCACCGAGGCCGCCCACCGCATTCGTGAATTTATCGAAACCCATCAGGAGCAGACATGACCGACGCCCGCGAGATCATCGAATCCGCCTTCGAAGACCGTGCCGAGATCACCCCCCGCAACGTGGACACCCTGGTCCGCGACGCCGTCCAGGACACCATCGAACGCCTCGACCGCGGCGAGATCCGCGTGGCCGAGAAGGACGGCGGCGACTGGCGGGTGAACGAATGGATCAAGAAGGCGGTCCTGTTGTCCTTCCGCATTGCCGACAACGAATTCATGAAGGGTGGCTTCACCAATTACTACGACAAGGTGGTGCCCAAGTACGGCGACTACAATTCCCGCGATTTCCGCGCCAGCGGGGTACGGGTGGTGCCCCCCGCCACGGTGCGCAAGGGTGCCTACATCGCCCCCTCGTGCGTGCTCATGCCCAGCTATGTGAACATCGGCGCCTACGTGGACTCGGGCACCATGGTGGACACCTGGGCGACCGTGGGCTCCTGCGCCCAGGTGGGGAAGAACGTCCATCTGTCCGGCGGGGTGGGCATCGGCGGCGTCCTGGAGCCCCTGCAGGCGGCGCCCACGGTCATCGAGGACGACTGCTTCATCGGCGCCCGCTCGGAGATCGTCGAGGGGGTGATCGTGGAACGGGGCGCGGTCGTCTCCATGGGGGTGTATATCGGCCAGAGCACCCGTATCTACGACCGCGAGCGCGACGAGATCCTCTATGGCCGGGTCCCGGCCGGGGCCGTGGTGGTGCCGGGCAATCTGCCCTCGAAGGACGGCAGATACAGCCTCTATTGCGCGGTGATCGTCAAGCGCGTGGACGAGAAGACCCGCGCCAAGGTGGGCATCAACGCCCTCCTGAGGGACATCTGAATGATCGAGATCTACGGTATCCGCAACTGCCAGACCATGAAGAAGGCCCGCCAGTGGCTGGACGAACGGGGCGTGGACTACAGATTCCACGACTACAAGAAGACCGGCCTCGACAGGCAGACCCTGGAGCGTTGGGAGGACGCGGTGGGCTGGGAGACGTTGCTCAACCGCCGGGGCATGATGTGGCGCAAGGTCCCCCAGGAGGTCAAGGACCGCATCGACCGGGAGACCGCCCTGGCGCTGATGCTGGAGACCCCGAGCATCGTCAAGCGCCCGGTCCTGGTGCTGGCGGACGGGCGTATCCAGGTGGGATTCGATCCAGACACCTATGCCTCGCTGTTTCCATGAGCGCCACCCTCGACCTCGCCCGTGAGCTGATCCGCCGGCCTTCGCTCACCCCGGACGACGCCGGCTGTCAGGATCTGCTGTGCCGATGCCTGGGACCGCTGGGATTCCACTGCGAGCGCCTGCCCTTCGGCGAGGTCGGCAACCTCTGGGCGGTACGCGGCGAGCGTGGCCCCCTGTTCTGCTTCGCCGGCCATACCGACGTGGTGCCGCCCGGCCCGCGCCGGGACTGGTGTTGCGACCCCTTCGCCGGCGAGGTGCGGGACGGTGCCCTCTACGGGCGCGGCGCCGCCGATATGAAAGGCGCCATCGCCGCCTTCGTCACCGCCCTGGAGACCTTTCTGGCACGCCATCCCCGGCCGCGCGGACGGATCGCCCTGCTCATCACCAGCGACGAGGAGGGGCCTGCGGTGGACGGCACCGTGCGGGTAGTGGACCGGCTGCGGGAACGCGGAGAACGCATCGACTGGTGCCTGGTGGGCGAGCCCTCGAGCGAGAAGCGCCTGGGCGACTGCGTCAAGAACGGCCGCCGCGGCTCCCTCAACGGCCGCTTGCGGGTCCGGGGCAGACAGGGCCACGTGGCCTATCCGCACCTGGCCCATAACCCCCTGCACGCCTTCGCCCCCGTGCTGGCCCGTCTGGTGAGCGAGGAATGGGACCGGGGCAATGCCCATTTTCCGCCCACCAGCTTCCAGATCTCCAACCTCCATATGGGGACGGGGGCGGAGAACGTGATTCCCGGTGAATTGGAGGCCCTGTTCAACCTCCGCTTCTCCACCGAACAGACCGCTGACGGACTGAAGCGGCGGATCGGGGCCATCCTGGACCAGGCGGGCCTGGACTACCGTATCGATTGGCGGCTCTCCGGCGAGCCCTTCCTCACCCCCCGGGGCGAACTGCTGGACGCCGCCCGCGCGGCGATCCGGGAGGTCCTGGGCATCGACACCCGTCCCTCCACCGCCGGGGGCACCTCGGACGGGCGCTTCATCGCCCCCACCGGCGCCCAGGTCCTGGAGCTGGGCCTGCTCAACGGCAGTATCCACCAGGTGAACGAGCACACCCCGGTGGCGGACCTGGAGGCCCTGTCACAGGTCTATCGCGCCGTCCTGGAAAAACTGCTCGGATAGATACCCGTCGCACGCAGACAGGCCGCTGCGGCGGCTGCCCCTCGCCCCCCTGGGTGGTCGGCGATCACTCGCATGCTCCCCACCATGACTCGCTCCCGCGCCTTGCCCAGGGGCACGAGCCACACCCTCGGAACATGACCATTTCACGCACGACGGACAAAAAACCCCCGCGGCCGAGGGGCTCTATCTCGTCGAAGGGGTTGCCGGCTCAGCGCATATCGTCACAGAGATCCGCCTCGGCCTCGATCATCATATCCACGATCACCGCCATCTGCTTAGGATAGGCGTCGGCCACGACGCGCCACTCGTCACAACTGATGGTCAGGAAATCCTTCATATCGCTTACCTCCCGGTCGGGACAATTATCCACCACTCGGTTATTTTCTAATATAATTGTTGTCCGGAGAATATCAAGGGGTAGCCCCCCGGCCAAGAGGGCTAGGCCCGGCACGGTCACACCGCCACCGGCGCCTTGATGTGGGGATGGGCCCGATAGTCGAGCAGACGGAAGTGTTCGAAGCGGAAATCGAACAGAGACCGTACCCCGGGATCCAAGCACATTCGTGGCAACGGATAGGGTGCGCGCGCGAGTTGTCGGCGGGCCTGCTCCAGGTGGTTGAGATAGAGGTGGACGTCGCCCAGGGTATGGATGAACTCTCCCGGACGGAGCCCGGTGACCTGGGCCACCATGAGGGTCAAGAGGGCGTAACTGGCGATGTTGAAGGGTACTCCGAGGAAGAGGTCGGCGCTGCGCTGGTAGAGTTGGCAGGAGAGCCGCCCATCCGCCACGTAGAACTGGAACAGGAGATGGCAGGGCGGCAGGGCCATGCGTTTCAGGTCGGCCACGTTCCAGGCGCTGACGATGAGGCGGCGGGAGTCCGGATCCCGGCGGATCCCTTCCAGCACCTCGCTGATCTGATCGATGTGCCGGCCATCGGGGGTCGGCCAGGAGCGCCACTGATAGCCGTAGACAGGGCCGAGATCGCCGTTGGCATCCGCCCACTCGTCCCAGATGGTCACACCCTGGGCGTGCAGATAGTCCAGACGGGTGTCCCCGCGCAGGAACCAGAGCAGCTCATGGATGATGGAGCGCAGATGCAGGCGTTTGGTGGTGAGGAGGGGGAACCCCGCCGACAGGTCGAAGCGCATCTGCCGGCCGAACAGACTCAGGGTGCCTGTACCGGTGCGGTCCCCTTTGCGCACCCCCTGCTCCAGCACGTCCTGCATGAGATCCAGGTACTGTCTCATCGGCCCGGCCCCGCCTTGCGTCCATAGGCGTACCACAACAGGCCGGCCCCCGCCAGAAGCATCGGCAGGGTGAGCACCTGGCCCATGGTGAGCCAACCGAAGGCGAGATAGCCCAGCTGGGGGTCCGGTTCGCGCACGAACTCCACCAGGAAGCGGAACACCCCATAGCCCACCAGAAACAGCCCCGACACCGCCCCCTGAGGCCGCGGCCGGGACGAGAACAGCCAGAGGATGACGAACAGCACGAGCCCCTCCAGGGTGGCCTCGTAGAGTTGTGAGGGATGATGAGGTGGGCTCCAACCGGCGAAGGAACCCCCGCACTCCGCCGGGAAGGCGGCACAGGGCAGGCGCATCCCCCAGGGGAGATCGGTCACCCGTCCCCAGAGTTCGCCGTTGATGAAGTTGCCGATACGGCCGGCACCGAGGCCGAGCGGCACCAGGGGGGCGAGAAAATCGCCGAGTTCCAGGAAGGACCGCCCTTCCCTGCGGGCGAACCACCAGAGCACCAGGAGCACCCCGAGCAGGCCCCCATGGAAGGACATGCCGCCCTCCCAGATCCGGAACAGATACAGGGGGTCTCCCAGCAGCCGTGGAAACTGGTAGAAGAAGACGTAACCGATACGCCCACCCAGGACCACGCCGAGCACCAGGTAGAACAGCAGATCGTCCACCTGGCGGGCGCTCCACCGTCCCCAGGGGCGTTCGGCACGGCGGCGCGCCAGCCACCAGCCGCCCAGGAACCCGACGAGGTACATGAGGCCGTACCAGCGCACGTGCAGGGGGCCGAGAGAAAAGGCTACCGGGTCGATCTGATGATACTGGATCATGCCTCAGATCCACCTTGTCCATGGGGCCTGTCGCCCGATCTCCACCCCCCCGGAGCGGGAAAGGCGGCGCCAACGGCGTCGGGCCCTGGGTTCACAGAGCGAATGCGTCGATTTTTTTTTACAGTCAAGAAACCACCGCGCATGCCGTCACAGGAAGCGGAAGGACGAACCTCAGGCCCCACGGCGGAGTATCGAGATGAATGCACAACCTTATCCTTACAAATACATGGACAGTCTGGGTACCCGATTGCGCCGCCGGCGGCGCGAACGCGGCCTGACCCAGGAGCAGCTCGCCATCAAGGCGGGAACCAACCAGGCCGTGATCCAGAAGATCGAGAACGGCAAGAGCCTCCGCCCCCGCAAGATCAACGAGATCGCCAAGGTCCTGGGGGTGAACCCGGCCTGGCTGATGTTTGGCGACCGCTCCACCATCCTCTCCCCCGAGGCGGTGGAACTGGCCGAGGCCTGGGAGACCCTACCCGACCCCGCGCGCCGCCAGATCAAGGACGAGATCACCCGCCTGACCCGGGGTACGTCCTGATATCCCGAGGATGGAACCCGGCGCCTGCCGGATCCGTGCCGGCAGGCCTTCATTTGTCCGTCAGGTCACGCAGGAAGAGGGCCTTGAGGTAAGCCGTCTCGGGCATCGCCGGGTGCACCGGATGATCGGCGGACTGGTGACCGACCTCCAGTAGTTGCAAGGGCCGGTCCGCGCGCCGCGAGGCCCGTTGTACCAGGCGTTGCAGGCGCTCGCCCGGGAGATGATGGGAGCAGGAACAACTCACCAGCACCCCACCCGGGGCCAGGACATCCAGGGCCAGGCGATTGAGGCGCAGATAGGCGTTCTCGCCCTGATCCACATCCTTGCGCCGTTTGATGAAGGCCGGCGGGTCCAGGATCACCAGATCGAAACGCTCCTCCCGTCCGGCCAGCATCCGCAGGCCGTCGAAGGCATCTCCGAGGATACCCTGCACCCGGCCATCGCAATCGTTCAACAGGGCGTTGCGCCCCACCCACTCCAGGGCCTGCGCCGAGGCGTCGAGACAGCGTACCTCCGTGGCCCCGGCGAGGGCGGCCTGGATCCCCCAGCCCCCCACGTAGCTACAGACATCCAGGACCCTGCCGCCCCCCACGTAACGGCGCAAGCGGGCACGGTTGTCGGCCTGATCGTAGAACCAGCCGGTCTTCTGTCCGCTCAGGGGCGAGATCAGGAAACGCGCCCCGTTCTCCTCCAGCTCGATCTCGTCGGGGACCGCCCCGCCCAGGGTCTCCACCGCCTCGGTCAGGCCTTCGAGACCGCGTACCGAGGTGTCGTTGCGCAGCACCACGGCCTGGGGCCGCAGACGCCCCCACAGGAGGTCGAGGATGGAATCCCGCAGGCGTTCCATGCCCGCGGTGGTGACCTGCACCACCAGGATGTCGCCGTAGCGGTCCACCACCAGACCGGGCAGCAGATCCCCCTCGCCGAAGACCAGACGGTAGAAGGGGGCGGCATGGAGACGTTCACGCAACTTCAGGGCCCGGCCGAGGCGTTCGTTCAGCAGGTCTTTGTCCAAGGGCCGGGAGCGGCCGGTGATGCGGGCGCAGATCAGGGAGTGGGGATTGACATAGGCGAAGCCCAGGTGGCGGCCGTTGGCGGCCTCGACCCGGGCCGGCTCCCCCGCGGCGAAGGCCTTGAGGGGGGTGCGGCCCTTGTCCACCTCGTTGGCGTAGACCCACAGGTGGCCCGCCAGAAGACGGCGCTCGTGGCCTCTGAGGAGGCGCAGGGGACGGGTCACGCGGACTCCTCCAGGGCCGCCGTGGCCGCCTCCACCGAACCGGCGTCCGGGTCGTCGAAGCGGGCGCGATCCAGGGCGCCCTCGCCCTTGGCCAGGATACAGGTCACGGCACAGTCTCCGGTGACGTTACAGGCGGTACGCATCATGTCCAAGAGGCGGTCGATACCGATGATGAGGCCGATACCCTCCACCGGCAGCCCCACTTGGTTCAGGACCAGGGTGAGCATCACCAAGCCCACCCCGGGGACCGCGGCGGTACCGATGGAGGCCAGGGTGGCGGTGAGCACCACCATGAGGAACTGGGAGAGGCCCAGATCCACCCCGTAGACGTTGGCGATGAACACCGTGGCCACCCCCTGCATCATGGCGGTGCCGTCCATGTTGATGGTGGCCCCCAGGGGGACGGTGAAGGAGGTGACGCTGTTGTGCGCCCCCATGCGTTCCTCCAGGGTGCGCAGGGTCACCGGGATGGTGGCGGCGGAACTGGCCGTGGAGAAGGCGAAGGTGGCCGGGTCGCGCATCTTGGCCAGAAACCTCAGGGGGTTCAGCCCGGCGAGGCCACGCAGCAGCGCCGGGTAGACCAGAAGGGCCTGCACCCCGAGGGCCGCCGTCAGGGTCAGGAAATAGGCCGCCAGGGGCAGGATCAGGTCCAGGCCCTGGGTGGCGAAGGTGCGCGCGATCAAGGCGAACACCCCATAGGGGGCCAGGCGCATGACGACCTCCACCATGTGCATGATGACCGCATCCAGGTCGCGGAACAGAGCGAGCACATGACGCCCGCGCTCCCCGGCCAGGGTCACCCCGATCCCGAACAGGATGGCGAAGACGATGATCTGCAACATGTTGCCCTGGGCCATGGCCTGCACCGGGTTGCTGGGCACCAGATTGATGAAGACCTGGGACAGGGGCGGCGCCTCCTTTCCCTGGAACTCGGCGGTGGTGGGCAGGTTCAGGCCCTGCCCGGGCTCCACCGCGGCGGCCAGGGCCAGGGCGATGCTCACCGCCAGGGCGGTGGTGAGCAGATAGAGGGCCAGGGCCTTGAGGCTGATCCGGCCGAGACGGCGCAGGTCGCCCAGGCTGGTGAGGCCCACCACCAGGGACACCAGGACCAGGGGCACCACCATCATCTTGAGGGCGGCCACGAACAGCCCTCCCAGCACGTGCAGGACGCCATCGACCAGATATTCCTGCACCCAGGACAGATCACCCAGGGCGTTCAGGCCGAAGCCCGTGGCCGCCCCCAGCACCATGGCCAGGAGGATGCGCCGGGTCAACCCCGGTTTCGGCTTTTCGTTGGACATGTTTCCGTGTACAAATGGGCCGTCGGTCGGGTAGACATACGCGTCCGACGCGGCTTGTTTTTTTGGCGCGCGTTCGTGTCTCCAGTCAACGGCACCCCGGGCTGCGAGGGCGCGCCCCGAACGCGGAAACCGACGTGGGACGAAGGCAGTATACCCGATCGGCGAACCCTTCAGACCACGCCCCTCTCCCAAGGAACCCCATGACCCAGTACATCTTCACCATGAACCGGGTGTCCAAGGTGGTGCCGCCCAAGCGCACCATCCTGGAGGACATCTCCCTGTCTTTCTTCCCC
This sequence comes from Chromatiaceae bacterium, assembly GCA_026984455.1. Lineage (GTDB taxonomy): Bacteria > Pseudomonadota > Gammaproteobacteria > Chromatiales > Chromatiaceae > JALSSC01. The sequence continues at coordinate 11,363 of JALSSC010000065.1, read as the reverse complement.
GGCGCCAAGATCGGCGTCCTCGGTCTCAACGGCTCCGGCAAGTCCACCCTGCTGCGTATCATGGCGGGGGTGGACCGGGAATACGAGGGCGAGGCCCGGCCCCAGCCGGGCATCCACATCGGCTATCTGCCCCAGGAGCCCCGGCTCGATCCGGGCCTGGACGTGCGCGGCAACGTGGAGCTGGCCCTGACCAAGGTCAAGGAGGCCCTGAGCGAGCTGGAACAGGTGTACGCCGCCTACGCCGAGCCGGAGGCCGACTTCGACGCCCTGGCCAAGCGCCAGGCCGAATTGGAGGACATCGTCCAGGCCAGCGACGGCCACAATCTGGAGCGGCAGATGGAGATCGCCGCCGACGCCCTGCGCCTGCCCCCCTGGGAGGCCGACGTGACCCGCCTCTCGGGGGGCGAGCGGCGCCGGGTGGCCCTCTGCCGCCTGCTCCTGGAGCACCCCGACATGCTCCTGCTGGACGAGCCCACCAACCACCTGGACGCCGAATCCGTGGCCTGGCTGGAACACTTCCTGCGCGACTACAAAGGCACCGTGGTGGCGGTGACCCACGACCGCTACTTCCTCGACAACGTGGCCGGTTGGATCCTTGAACTGGATCGCGGGCGCGGCATCCCCTGGGAGGGCAACTATTCGTCCTGGCTGGAACAGAAGGAACGCCGCCTGGAACAGGAGGCGAAACAGGAACAGGCGCGCATCCGCACCATGAAACACGAACTGGAATGGGTGCGCGCCAACCCCAAGGGGCGCCACGCCAAGAGCAAGGCGCGCCTGCAACGCTTCGAGGAACTCCAGTCCCAGGCGTTTCAACAGCGCAACGAGACCAACGAGATCTACATCCCCCCGGGGCCCCGGCTGGGCGACCTGGTGGTGGAGGCCAACGGCCTGAAAAAGGGCTACGGCGACCGATTGCTGTTCGCAGACCTGAGCTTCAACCTGCCGCCTGGCGGCATCGTCGGCATCATCGGCCCCAACGGGGCGGGCAAGTCCACCCTGTTCCGCATCGTCACCGGTCAGGAGACGGCCGACGCGGGTGAGCTGCGTATCGGCACCACGGTACAACTGGCCTACGTGGACCAGAGCCGGGACGCCCTGGACGACGGCAAGACTGTCTGGGAGGAGATCTCCGAGGGTCAGGACATCATCCGCGTACACAATTTCGAGATGAATTCCCGGGCCTATGTGAGCCGCTTCAACTTCCGCGGCGTGGACCAGCAGAAACGGGTGGGCGATCTCTCGGGGGGTGAGCGCAACCGCGTGCACCTGGCCAAGGTACTGCGCAGCGGCGGCAACCTGCTGCTCCTGGACGAGCCCACCAACGACCTGGACGTGGAGACCCTGCGCGCCCTGGAGGAGGCGCTCCTCAACTTCCCCGGTTGCGCGGTGGTGATCTCCCATGACCGCTGGTTCCTGGACCGCATCGCCACCCACATCCTGGCCTTCGAGGGGGACAGCCGGGTCACCTGGTTCGAGGGCAACTTCGCCGACTACGAGGCCGACCGGGTGCGCCGCCTGGGGGAGGAGGCGGCCCGCCCCCACCGCATCCATTACCGGCGCCTGGACGCCTGAGCGATGCATCCCCCCAATCGCCCGCTCCAGGCCCTGCTGGCGATGTGGGGCCTGGTCCTGGGGATGCTCGCCATCCAGGCCGTCCTGGACCTGCGCGACCTGCCCCCGGGACATTCCCCCCTGGGCCCGCCCCTGCGCGCCGCGGTCCTCTACGGGCTGTTCCTGGTGGCCAGCTTCGCGGTCTATCTGTGGGTCAGGCGGCAAACCGCCCAGGCCCTCCTCGACGCCGACACCCGCCTGAACGCGATCCTGCGCGCCTCGGCCGACGGCCTCCTCCTGCTGGACGTAGAGGGCCGTATCCAGGTCCTCAATCCCGCCGCGGAGATGTTCTTCGGGCGGCTCGCCGAAGACGTCCAGGGGCATCCCCTGGGTGATTTCCTGGTGGGCAAAGACCTGGGCTGGTCCCTGAGCGACCTCCTGCACGCCGCCGGCGAAGGGGGCGCCACCCGCACCGCCGAGATTAAGGCCCGCCTGCGGGACGGCGACCTGGCGCCTGTCCGCCTCTCCCTCACCCCCGTGGCCCAGGATGGCCGACCCCTGTTCGTGGCCCTGCTCCAGGACCTCAGCGAGGTGTACCGCAATCAACGCCGCCTCGACCATCTGGCCCACTACGACAGCCTCACCGGCCTGCTCAACCGGCGTGAATTTCAGCGCCGCCTGGAAGCCGTGCTCTCCCACGGAGAGGGCGAAGAACGCCCCGGCGTCCTCTGTCATCTGGACGTGGATCAGTTCAAGCTGATCAACGACACCGCCGGCCAGGCGGCCGGCGACGCCCTCCTCAAGCAACTGGCGATGCTCCTGCGGGCCCACGTCGGCGACGGCGAGATCCTGGCCCGCCTGGGCGGCGACGAATTCGCCCTGCTCCTCTCGGGATACGACCTGGAGCGCGCCGAAGACAGTTGTCACGGCCTGCTCCAGACCATCCGCAGCTTCCCCTTCACCTGGAAGGATCAGGCCTTCGAGATCACGGCGAGCGCCGGCCTCGTGCCTTTCCTCACCCACGGCGCCGCCGCCTCCCAGGTCCTCAGCGAGGCCGACGTGGCCTGCCATATGGCCAAGCGCATGGGCCGTAACCGCCTGCACGTCTACCAGACCAGCGACGCCGACCTGATCCGTCATCACGGCGACATGCACCTGGTGGGGGAGATCCACGCGGCCCTGAACGAGGGCCGCTTCCACCTCTATGCCCAGCCCATCGCCTCGGTGCGCCGGCCCGACGACCCCCACCATTACGAGATCCTGGTGCGCATGGTGGACCCCGGGGGGCGCCTGGTGAATCCGGACGACTTCGTCCCCGCGGCCGAGCGTTACATCCTCATGCCCGCCATCGACCGCTGGGTGGTGGGACGGCTGTTGCAACTCCAGGCCGCCCACCTGCGCGCCTGGGGCGAGGCCCACGGGGCCACGGACGGCTTCCTGTTCGCCGTCAATCTCTCCGGCACCAGCCTCACCGACGAGGCCCTGCTGCAATTCGTCCTGCGCCAGATCGACGCCCACCGGATCCCGGCACAGGCCCTGTGTTTCGAGATCACCGAGACCGCGGTGGTGGCCAATCTGGAACGCGCCCGCGAACTCATGGAATGGCTCCGCACCCGGGGCTGCCGCTTCGCCCTGGACGACTTCGGCGTCGGCCTTTCCTCCTACGCCTACCTGAAGGAACTGCCGGCCAGCTATCTCAAGATCGACGGTGCCTTCGTGCGCCACATGGCCGAGGACCCGGTGGACCATGCCATCGTGGAGTCCATCAATCAGATCGCCCATGTGCTCGGCCTGAAGACCATCGCCGAATGGGTGGAGAGCCGCACCACCCTGCTCCAGTTACGCGCCCTGGCGGTGGACTACGCCCAGGGTTACGTCATCGGCGAACCCATCCCCCTGGAGCAATTGCGGCCGGAAGGGCTGCGGGTCGAAGCGGGCTGAGCCCTTGCGCCTCCGCCCCGTCCTCCTGCTCCTGGCCCTCGCCCTGCCACCTGCCCTGGCCGCGCCGCATCTGGACTTCAGGGTCCAGGGCCTGACCGGGCCCAGGCTGCGCCTCTCCGACCTCTCCGGCCGCTTGTCCCTCGGCCATGACGGACACCGGCTGCGCCTCGCCCCCTTCGGCCTGCGCCTCGGCGACACCCCCTTGCGGGGCGCGGCGGATCTCGATCTGATCCCGCCCCATCCCTGGCGGCTCCGGATGGAGGGCAAGGGCATCGACCTCTCCGCCCTCGCCATCACCCCGAGGCTGCCCTGGAAACCGAGCGGTCGCCTGGACCTGTCCCTGGACCTGTCCGCCCCCGCCCTGCCCGTGGGGAGAGCACCGGCGGACCTCTCCGGCGACATGCGCCTGGATGGACGGGACATCACCCTGGAAGGCATGGACCTGGACAGATTCCTCAGCCGGCTGCAGGACAACCAGGACACCGGCCTGTTGGATCTGGGGGTCCTGATCCTCGCCGGCCCGGCCGGCGCCCTCCTGATCAAGGCCGCCGACTACGAGGGCCTGGCACGCGCCGCCCAGGCCCCCGGCAGCAGCCGCCTGCGCGCCCTCCACTCCGAGGTGACCCTGAAGGACGGCCGCTTGGAGACCCGGGACGTGGCCCTGGCCACCGCGCGGCATCTGTTGGTGGTGAAGGGCTGGTTGGACTTCGACCCCAAGACGCCCGACGCGAACCCGGGCGACGCCCCGGGGGCGGACCACGACAGGGACGGCCCGCGGCCCCTCCCCCGGCCCGCGGGCGCACAGGTGCCCGATGCCGCCCTCTCCCTGGACTTCGCCCTGGTGGACGCCCACGGCTGCCCCCTCTACCGGGAACAGGTCCGCGGGACCCTGAAGGCCCCCCGGGTGGTGCATGCCGGCCGCCTGCTGAGGGAATTGCTGAACCCCGTCACCTCCGTGCTCGGACAGATCCCCAAGGCCCTCGGGGCCCGCTGCCCGGAACCCTTCTACCAGGGCGTCCTGCTGCCCCTGGCGGCCGGCAAAGGCCGGCCAGAGACGGCGCAGCCACCCGCCGGCCAAGGCCCGTCCCCTGCCCCACCGGGCGCCGATCCCGTTCCGTGAACCCTGCCGGAACCCTTGCATACGGCGCCACGGCGGGTGCCCGGACGCGGAAACCGCCGCTCAGGGCGCCGGGGCGCCCTGTTTCCCAGGGTCTTGCCCGCCTTCAGCCGCGTCGGCCCCGGGGGACGACGGTTGCGGCCGGGGCGGCGGCTCGATCAGGGCCTTGCGGGCGGAGGCGTCGAGCAGGGGTTTGGCGTTCCAGGTCTCCAGGCGGAAGTACCAGGGCCGGGAGGAGGTCTTGAGGACGTAGCGATCCTGATCCTTGTCCTTCTCATTCTCCTTGGACAGGGTCCAGGTGACCTTGCCGGCCTCGGACTCCAGGGTCAGGGTGCGCAAGGGCGCGTCCTGACCCCATCCCGGCCGGGCCTTGGTGCCCAGAACGGCGTCCACGCGCAGGCCTTCCAGGGTGTTCACCAGGGCCTCGGCAGCACCCTTCTTCAGGTGCTCACCCGCCTTCAGGCCCTCGGCCCGCCAACGCCTCCCGTCCTTCTTCTCCTTACCCTTCGCCTTCTCTTTCTTCGCCAGCAGACGGAGACCGCCGCCCAGGTCGATGGCGGTGAGCCCCCGGACGTCGCCTTGCAAGAGGTCCTGATCCAGCCAACGCGCGGGCTGGGTTGGGAAGTCCCAGGCCGCCAGCGCCACCCGATACACGGCCTCCTCGCCCTCCGGCCGGACATAGGTGTTGCGTACCCCGGAGGAGGATCCCAGCCAGACACGGGCCAGGCGTTCCTCGCCGCGATACAGTTCGATGCGGCGCTCGAAGCCCCCCTCGGCCACCTTGAAACGCTTGCGCGCCTCCGCGGTGGTGGCCACCGGATAGCCGAGGCGGACGGCGGCCAAGCGTTTCAGCAACGCCGGTACCCGCCCGTCCTTCACCGGGGCATCGAAATAACCGGGCAGCAGCCAATGGCCGTCCCGGGCCTTCAATTCCACCCGTTCGCCCTTGGGCCCGGCGATCAGCAGACGGTCCGCACGGGTGACATCCGCCTTCACCAGGGGGGTGTCGGGACGGGCCGCGGCCAGGGGGTCGCCGCGCCCGGCGAGCCAGAGGGCCCCTCCGATCTGTGCGGCGAGCAGCAGGGAGAGTATGGGGATCCAACGCTTCATCTCAGACCTCCTTCAGGATCGCGGCATAACGGGCCTGGCGGGAACGCCGGGTACGCCGCTGTAGCCACCAGACGGCGGCCAGGCCGGCCAGGGCGAGGGCGTAGTTCAGATATTCCCAGAAGGCCTGGGTGCGCCTGTCCATGGGCCGCAGCGTGCGTGCGAAACGGCTGCGGTTGCGCCCGCGCAGGGCGAGCAGGCCCTGGTCTTCCAGGGACCAGTCCACCAGGTTCTGGGCGAACAGGGCCGGCTTGAGGTAACGGGTGCCCAGGGCCTCGCCCACCAGGGCCTCGGCGCGGTCGGTGAAGAGGGCGTTGGAGGCCACCAGGATCAGGCGCGCCGAATCCGGCGAACGCGCGATGACGGTGTCCGGCCGCGGCCCCCCGGCCACGTCCCCGGTCTTGGTCTCGGCCTTCGCCTTTTCGTCCTTGTGCGGGTCGCCCTTCTCCTTCAACAACGGGGAGCGCCGGCCCTTGAAGGCCGAGTCGAAACGTCCCTCCAGCATCAGGGCCACCACCTGCCGCCCCCGCTGCGTACCCGGGGCGAAACCCAGGCGCCCATGGCGGCGAAAGTCCGGGACCAGATCCAGGGAATCAGAGGTCCAGGCCGCATCCGAGGAACGCAGCAGCTCGGTGACCCGCCGCCCCTTGTTCTGGTCCGCGTCCACCGTCACCGGCGAGGCGAAGGGCACATAGATCTGATCCAGGGCGTCGGTGATGGGGCTGGCGGGGTTCAGACCGTCCCCGCGCACGTCCAGGATGTAGGGATAGTCCACCAACTGGATCTCCCGCACCGCGAACCCCCCCACACGCCGTTCCACCGGAATGGGCAGGGCACCGGCCCGGGGGTCCAGGACCAGGGACTCCTTCAGCTTCAGGCCGTAGCCGGCCAACCAGTCCTTCAGCCCGCTGTCGATCTTGCGGGCGTCGATCCCGGTGCCGATCTCCACCTTCATGGGGGCCGTGGCCAGGAGCACGCTGCCACCGCGCATGAGGAACTGGTCGATGGCGAAGCGTTGGCGTTCGTCCAGGTGCTCCGGGGCCAGGACCATCAGCATGTCGGCATCCGCCGGCACCCGCCCCTGCTTCAGGTCGGTGTCGAGCCAGCGCACGGAATCCCCCAGGACCTCACGCAGCACCCGGTAGGACGGTCCGCCGGCGGTCGGCATACCCGGAATGGCCGGGGTCCGGGCGGCGCTCGGCGCGTACACCGCCAGGGTCTTGAGGAATCCCGGCGAGAAGCGCTTGACCGCGGCCAGGAGGGCGCGCTTGAAGGCCGCCTGGTCCAGGGTCCCGGGCAGGGGCACGCTCTGGGTCTGACGGCCGTCGCTCAGGGTGAGGGAGAACCAGAAGGGCCTGGGGTCCAGGAGGCTGGCGATCATCGGCTGGAAGCCGTATTCGTCCGTCAGTCGCCGGGCCAGCTTCGGGTCCGTGTCCGGGTCCTTGAAGACCACCTGGAAACGCCCGCCGGCCTCGGCGCCGACCGCCTTCAGGGCCGCATCCAGGGCCTGGCGCACCCGCTGCATGTTCTTCGGCAGGGTCTTGGACACGTAGCCGGTGAAGGTCAGCGCGTGCGGGAGATGGGCGAAGGGATTGCCGCCCCCCTGATACTGGTCCAGGACCTTGCGGATGGCCTGGGTGATCTCGTATTCGGGGTTCTTGAGGGCCACCTCCAGGTCGGTCTCGGAACGCACCTTGAGGTCGATGAGGTCACGATACCCCAGGACCTGGTATTGATCGCCGTAGGCCACCAGGATATGGAAATAGGAGTTCACCACCGCCGCCTGGTACTTGCTCGTGGTCTGGAAGGGGACCGGACGGATTCCGTAACGGGAGGCCGCCTCCTTCTCCACCTCCGGATCCTCGTGCGGATCGACGAACTCCACCCGCACCCGGCCGCCGCCGGCCGCCGCGTATTCCTCCAGGAGGTCGTGCAACTGCGGCACCAGGGGGGCCAGCAAGGGGTGGGTGGCGGCGCTGAAATAGCCGCGGATGAGCAGGGGCTCGCGCAGCCGCGCCAGGTAGCCCCGGGTCGCGTCGGAGAGGGTATAGAGGTGGCCCGAGGTGAGATCGGCGCGGGCGCTGCCGATCTGGTCGAGCCAGAGATTGCCGGCGAGCAGGTTGGCCGCCGCCAGGGCCGTCATCCAGGCCCAGGCGCGGTGCGCCGGCCGGGCGGGGTTGCCGGCCCAGCGTTGGCGCTCCAGGGTATAGCGCCCCAGGACCAGGAACAGACCGGTCAGGGAGAAGTAGTAGTAGAGATCGCGCAGGTCCAGCACCCCGCGGGTGATGGACTGGAAACGCGCCCCCACCCCCAGGGCCCGCAACCACTCACCGGTCTTGTAGCCCACCAGGCCGGTGACGATGTCCGAGCCCACCAGCCACAAGGCCCCGGCGATGACCACGGTGAGGATCAGGCTGACGATCTGGTTGTCCGAGCGGCTGGAGACCCACAGGCCGATGGCGATATAGGCCGCCGCCAGGAACAGGGCGGCCACATAGCCGCCGATCACCGGCCCCCAATCCAGGGGGCCGAGAAAGGCCACGGTCACCGGCAGCGGCAGGGTCAGGGCCAGGGCCAGGGCCACCAGCAGCCAGGCCGCCAGGAACTTGCCCAGGATCGCCGCCCAGGGGGATACCGGGGCGGTGAGCAACACCTCCAGGGTGCCGGCGCGCCGTTCCTCGGCCCAGGAGCGCATGGTCAGGGCCGCCACCAGGAAGATGAGCAGGACCGGCATCCACTGGAACAGGGGCCGCAGGTCGGCGATGTTGCGGGCGAAGAAGGTCTCCACCCAGAAGAACACGAACAGGGTCACCGCCAGGAAGGCCCCCAGGAACAGGAAGGCCGTGGGCGAGGCGAAGAAACCGCTCGACTCCTTGCGGGCGATATGCCAGATCTCAGGCCACATCGCGCACCTCCCCGGCCGTCTCGGCCTCGGCGAACACCGCCTCCAGGCTGCGTTGCTCGGGGCACAGGCCGTAGAGCGCGAAACCCGCGCCCTGGACCGCGCGCCCCACCTCCGGGGCCTGCCCCGGATCGGCGTCCAGGACATAGATGAAGCGCCGCTCGGCGGCCTCCACCCGGCGTACCGGGGCCAGGGCCTCCAACACCGGCCGGGCCTCCGCCTCGGCCCGGTCCAGGGTCACCCGCAGGCGGCCGTCGCGCTGCAATTCGTCCAGGCGGGCGTCCACCACCTTGCGCCCGGCGCGCAGGATCACCACCCGTTCGCATACCGCCTGCACCTCCTGCAGGATATGGGTGGAGACGATCACCGTGGATTCCTCGGCCAGGTCGCGGATCAGGCCGCGCATGTGCAGGATCTGGGTGGGATCGAGGCCGTTGGTGGGCTCGTCCAGGATCAGGATGCGCGGGCGATGGAGGATGGCCTGGGCCACCCCCACCCGCTGGCGGTAACCGCGGGAAAGGGTCTGGATGGGCTGGAGGGCCTTGGGCGCCAGTTCGGTGAGGCGCACCGCTCGGGCCAGGGCGGCGTCCCGCTCCGCCCCCGCGAGGCCGTGCAGGCCGGCCTGGAACTCCAGGTACTCCATCACCGTCATATCGGGATACAGGGGACAGTTCTCGGGCAGATAGCCGATCAGGGCCTGGACGGCCCGGGGCTCGGCGGTCACCTCGTGACCATCCACCCGGATGCTCCCCGCGGTGGGTTCGAGAAAACCGGTGATCATCTTCATGAGGGTGGTCTTGCCCGCGCCGTTGTGGCCGAGCAGACCGACGATCTCACCGCGGGGGATGTGCAGGGACACCCCGTCCACCGCCGTGAAATCGCCGAAACGGCGGGTCACGCCATCGACGTCGATCATGCTGACGGACTCCTTATGGTCAGATGGGTATGGCCGTCGGCCACGGGGGCCGACGGCATAAGAAACCATGAGGAGCCGGAAAAGTTCCCTGAGGGGGAAGCGCGCCCCCTTCCCTGGGGGGCGCGGTCATGGCCGGGCGGCCGGCCCGAAGGCGTTCAGACCTCGGCGGCGGTCACCCAGAGATCGTGCTTGTTGCACAGGCTGAGGGCGTAGATCCGCCCCTTGTAGCCCGCGGGCAGGGCATATTCGGATTCCGCCTCGTCCTTGTCGGGATCGAACATGCGCTCGCCGATCAGTTTGAAGTCGGCGTCCAGCAACTGGTGTTTGACGATATAGTGTTTGTAACCGTGCATCCCGTGCTTGGTCACCACCTTCACCCTGCCACCGGCCGTCGTAATGCGGGGGGCATGACCGCCCACCTTCCTGGCCCAACGACCGGGATGGGCCGCGGTGTAGAAGACGCCGCCGGCGAGGGGCGATTCCAGCGGATCGGTGCCGGCCCCGGCCAGGGGGGCGAGTCCGGTCAACAGGCCACCGGCGACGCCGGTGCGAATGAAGTCTCTGCGCTTCATGAGGGGATCCTCTATTGGATGGGAACGGAACCACCGAGGCTAGGCCGCGGGGCAGACGGATTCAAGCCCCGGGGGGTGAGGGTTGGTACCGTGGCAACGCTGTTCAGACCTGCAGCAGTCGCACGTCATAGGCACTCATCACGGGATCGGCGCTCACCAGCGTAAGCCCTTCGATGTGGGCCTGCACGATCAGCAGGCGGTCGAAGGGATCGTTGTGGTACGGGGGCAACTCCGCGACCCCGTAAGTATGTTCGTGTCTCACCGGCAATGGATCGATCCCATCCCGTACCAACCGACGGGGTATGAACTCAGCCGGTGGCTCCGGCAAGGGCAGTTTGCCCAGACGGTACTTGATGGCGATCTCCCACGAACTGGCTGCCGAGAACAGCAGTCTGTTGCCGGCATCGGCCAATGGGGAGAGGACCTGCGGCGGGATCCGTTCCGGTGTCGTGAGGAGCCACAGCCAGACGTGCGTATCGAGCAGAAAACTCATTGCTCGAACGTGGCGACGACATCATCGGGCAGGGGTTGGTCGAAATCGTCCGGGACCTCGAACAGACCGGCATCGCGTCCGAAACATCGTTGCACGCGGCCCTCCCGCCAGGGTACCAGTCGCGCCACCGGACGCCCCGCCTTGGCGATCACCACCTCGCCGCCACGATCCACCTCCTCCAACAGTCTGGACAGATGGGTCTTGGCTTCGTGAACGTTGACGCTATGCATCGCCGGCCCCAAATTGGACTTAGTTCGATATACTTCAGACTTAGTTTATACTCCTGACAGCCAGGTCGGCAACTGCGGCCGCCCCCCTCATCCCTGGGCGATTTATACCCGCAGGGACAGGATGGGAGGACGTTCAGCCTTGCGGCCACACCCGCCACAAGAGCAGGAGGATGGCGCTGAACTGGGTCAACCAGAACAGGAAACTCCATTTCAACCAGGCCGCGTGACTGCGGGCGATCTCCACCCGCACATCCCCGCGCACCTTCTCCACCTCTACCCGTACCTGCTCGATCTCTACCTTCAGGTCTGCCCGTACCTGCTCGATCTCCACCTTGAGATCCGCCCGTACCTTTTCGGTCTCCGCCCGCACCTGCTCGATCTCCCGGGTCAGGCGCAGCTCGGTCTCGCTCAGCTCGGCCCGCACCTTCTCGGTCTCCGCCCGCACCTGCTCGATCTCCCGGGTCAGGCGCAGCTCGGTCTCGCTCAGCTCGGCCCGCACCTTCTCGGTCTCCGCCCGTACCTGCTCGATCC
>JALSSC010000064.1:2500-129825 GCA_026984455.1 Chromatiaceae bacterium | reverse complement strand
GGACTTGCCGCCCGATTGTTGCTGTCCTTGCTTCTGGCCCTGTTTCTGCTCCTTCTTCTGTTGCCCTTCTTTTTGCCCCTGTTTCTGTTGCTGCTCCTTCTTCTGCTGCCCCTGCTTCTGTTGCTGCTCTTTCTTCTGCTGTCCCTGCTTCTGTTGCTGCTCCTTCTTCTGCTGCCCCTGTTGCTGTTGCTGCTCCTTCTTCTGCTGCCCCTGCTTCTGTTGCTGTTCCTTCTTCTGCTGCCCCTGTTGCTTCTGTTGCTGTTCCTTCTTCTGCTGCCCCAGCCTTTGTTCCTGTTGCTGTTCCTTTTCCTGCTGACCCTGTTTCTGTTCCTGTGCCTGCTTCCGCCGTTCTTCCTCGCGGCGCCTTTTTTCCTCGGCACGCCGCTTTTCTTCTTCCTTCTTCTTTTCCTCCGTGGTCTGCGGCACCAGGGCGCGGGCGAGTGCCAGATTGTAGGCCGCGTCGCGGTGGCGCGGGTTCTCTTTCAACACGGCCTCGTAGGCATGGATGGCGCCCTCGATATCGCCCAACTGGAAGCGGGTGTTGCCGAGGTCGTAGAGGGCCTCCAGGCGCACCTCTTCGCGCTGCTCCTGGGAGAAGGCCTCGGCGGCCTCGCGATAGCGCGCGAGTCGGTAGAGGGCGACCCCCTTGCGGAAGGGATCCTCGAACATCTGGGCGGCCCGGGTATAGTCCCCACGCTGGAAGGCCTCCAAGGCCAGTTCGTCATTCTTGACGAACCAGCCGGCCTGGACGGGCAGGGCGACGCACAGGCCCAGGGCGATACAGCAGGTCTTGAGATTCATGCGGCCTTCCTCTGTGGGTGGGCGCGCCGGAACAGGGGCAGGAGCATGAGCATCAGGGGGATGGTCAGGAGATAGAAGCGCTCGTTCCAGACCCGCGTCGTGCCTTCGCTGTCGGCGGCCTTGGGCGGCTTGAGGGTGGCCGCTTCGAGGAGATCGCGGGTGTCGTCGTCCTTGTAGTCGGCCAGGCGGTAGACCCCGTGACCGGCCTCGGCGAGGCCCTGGAGCAGCGCTTCGTTGAGCCGCGAGGTGATGGTCCGGCCGTCCGATCCGGTGAGCAGGCCGCCACGGAGATCGGGCACGGGGCCGCCTTCCGAGGTGCCCACGCCGAGAACGTCGAAATGGATGCCCTGGGCGGCCAGCTTGCGGACGGCCTCGCTGAGGCCGGGCTCGTCGAAATCGCCGTCGCTGATCAGGAGCAGGCTCTTGGCGCTGTCGGCCGGGAGCGCGGCGAGCAGCGTCCGGGCACGGTCCAGGGCATTGACGAGGCGGCTGCCCGGGAGCTGGGCGAGGCGTGTATCCAGGGCCGGCAGGGCATTGGCGATGGTCTGGGTGTCCTGGGTCACCGGGGCCACCACGTGGGGGATGGAGGCGAAGGCGATCAGACCGATGCGCAGGGTGCGGTTCTGGTTCAACAGGTCCTGGATCTCCTGTTTGGCCCGGACCAGGCGGGTGGGGGCCACGTCGGCGGTCTCCATGGAGCGGGAGATATCCAGGAGGATCAAGAGGTTGTTTCCGGGTTCGAACAGATGCACCTCTTCGTAGTCCCAGCGGGGACCGGCCAGGGCGAGGGTGCCCAGGGTCCACATGAGCGCCCAGAGGGCGAAGCGCCCCCAGCGTTCCCGCGGCTGGAGTTCACGGGTGCCGGTGAGATGCGGCAGCAGATGGGGGTCGGCGTAGAGATGAATGGGGGCATGGGCGGCACGTTCGGCGCTGCGCCGCAGCCACCAGGCCACGAAGGGCAGCACCAGCAGGGCCGACAGCCACCAAGGTTGAGCGAAATGGAATCCGGTCTCAGCCACGTCCAGGCCTCGTCACGAAACGCTTGTGGCCCTCGGGGAACAGCCCCAGGAGCAGCAGCAGGAGCATGGCCGCCAGCAACGGCCATTGGTACAGGGGAGAGGGGATCAGGGCGGTACGGGTCTCGGCCTGGGTCTTCTCCAGTTCGTCGATGCGCCGGGAGATCTCCTCCAGGGCGCGGGTGTCGGTGGCGCGGAAATAGGCGCCCCGGGTGATGCGGGCGATGGACTTGAGGGTCTCTTCGTCCATGGTGAGGTCGTCGCGGTACTTGATGGTGCCGTCCTCGTAGATGGGTATGCTCTTCTGGGTGCTGCCCACGCCGATGACGTAGATGCGGACCCCGAAGCGGGCGGCGATGCGCGCCGCTTCGAGCGGCGGGAACAGGCCGGCGCTGTTGTCGCCGTCGGCGATGAGTACCATCACCCGTGAGCCCTCGGGCCGTTCACGCAGCTTCTTGGCCCCCAGGGCGATGGCATCGCCCAGGGCGGTGCCCTGGCCGGCGAGGCCGGGGATCACCTCTTCCAGCAGTTGGCGCACGGCGAAGCGGTCGCTGGTGAGGGGCGAGAGCACGAAGGCCTGGCTGCCGAAGATGATGAGGCCGACGCGGTCGTCCTTACGACCCTCTACGAAGCGGCTCATGACCCCCTTCACCACCTGCATGCGAGTGACCTGCCGGCCCTGCACGCTGAAGTCCAGGGCCTCCATGGAATGGGAGGTGTCCACCGCCAGCATCAGGTCGTGGCCGGCGGTCTGGATCTCGGTATGGGGTTCGAGCCATTGGGGGCGCATCAGCACCACCACCAACAGGGCCCACAGGGTCCACAGGAGGACCGGGAACAGGCGGCTGCGCAGACTGCGTCCGGGCGCCCGGGTCTTGAAGGTGGCGCGCAGCCGTTCCAGATAGGGGTGCACGAGGGTGACCTGGTCGGGCGTCTGGTCCTCGTCGTCGGGGGCTGGATGCCGCCGCCAATACCAGCGGGCGAACAGGGGCAAGGGCAGGAGCACCGCCATCCAGGGCCAACCGAAGTCAAACACCGGCCTTCGCCCCCCGGGCGCTGTACTGGAGGTCGGCGCCGAGCCAGGCGAGCGCCGCATCGATCAGTTCGAGCAGGCGGTCGGCCTCGGCCTGCCGGGGGACCGGTGGCGCATAGGGGGCCTCCAGCAGGAGGCGGCCGCGCTCGGCCCAGGGAAAGCCGCTGCGGTCGTGCTCCTGCAACCACAGCAGCCAGTTCTCGCCGGCCAGGCCGGCGCAGGCGGAGCGGCCGTAGCGGGCGATGCCGATGCGGCGCACCAGCTCCGAGAACTCCTGGGCGGTGGTCTTGAGGTCCTGATGACGGGCGCGGCGGCGCAGGTCGCGCAGGCGCCGGGCGGCGTCCCAGCGCCAGGGGGAGCGGATGGCGATGCGGATCTGGGGGCGGTAGCGCCAGGCGAGCCAGAGCAGGGCGGCGAGCGCCAGGGCCAGCAACCACCAGCCGGGGGCGGGCGGCCACCAGGCCACCGGGTCGGGGCCGTGGATGTCACGCAGGCTGTAGGCGTAGGGGGCGGTGGTCATGATGCTCCAGGGGTGTCAGACATTGCGGGGGCTGCCGCTGCCGTGAATTCGTTGCCCATACCGGTCTTCCTCCAGCTAGCCCGGATTAGAAACTTCGCGCCCGGGCCCGTTCCGCCAATGCCCGCAACAGGGTGAGGTGGATCCCTTCGTCGGTGCGGATGGGTACGAAGAAGATCCCCAGGCGGTGGATCAGGTTGCGCAGGTCCATGCGCCGCCGTTCCCAGGCCTCGGTATAGGCGCGGCGGGCGCCGGCGTCGCCGGTGTCGATCTCCAGCACCTCGCCGCCCGGGCCGGAGAAGGCCACCCGGCCCATGTCGGGGATCTCGCGGTCGGCGGGATCGTCCACCGGGATGAGCACCAGTGTATGGCGTTGGACCAGGTTGCCGAGGATGCGTTCGAGGCCCTCGATCTCGCGGTTGAAGTCGGCGATGAGGAAGATCAGGGAGCCGGTGGGCAGGCCCTTGGCCGCCCGTCTCAGGGCCCCGGCCAGACAGTCCACCGAGGGGGTGGTTGCACTGCCGGGGGTGGCCAGGGCGTTGAGCAGGCGCCACAGGGACTGGCGGCCGCGCATGGGCCGGAAGTGTTCCAGGCCACACTGGGCGTCGCCGAACACCAGCCCGCCCACCCGGTCCTGGAGGCGGCTTGCGGCCCAGCCCAGGAGGGCCGCGGCATGGGCGGCCTGGACGTTCTTGAAGGTGCCGCGGGTGCCGAACACCATGTGCGGGCCGTGATCCACGCACAGGACCACGCTGCGCTCCCGTTCCTCGCGGAAGACCTTGAGATGGGGCACGTTGGTACGGGCCGTCACCTTCCAGTCCATGTTGCGGATGTCGTCACCCTCGTGGTACTCGCGCACCTCTTCGAAGTTGACGCCCTGGCCGCGGAAGACCGAGGCATAGAGCCCGGCGAAGTTGGAATTGACCAGATGGCGGGAAGACAGGCCCAGGGCGTGGGCCGAGTGCCTGAGTTCCAGGAGGTCGTCGAGTCGGGGGTACAGCGCCATGGAGGGGAGAGGACTCAGGGAACGGAGACGAGGCTCAGCAGACGGGAGACGAAGTCGTCGGTGGAGATGCCCTCGGCCTCGGCCTCGAAGGTGAGCAATACCCGGTGGCGGAGGATCTCCGGGGCCACGGCCTGGATGTGGTGGGGGGAGACGAAGTTGTCGCCGTCGAGCCAGGCGCGGGCCTTGGCGCAGCGCACCAGGGCGATACTGGCGCGCGGCGAGGCGCCGAAGCGGCACCAGCGCGCCAGGTCCACGTCGTAGGCCTTGGGGTTGCGGGTGGCCTGGATGAGTTCCACCACGTAGCCGTTGAGCTTCGGGTCCAGGTAGAGGTCGGCCACCGCCTGGCGCATGGCGAAGAGATCGGACTGGGACAGTCGCCGGGCCGGCGGCTTGGGCTCGGCCTTGACCTGGCGGGCATCCAGTTCGAGGATCTTCAGTTCCTCTTCGCGGGTGGGGTATTCCACCCGGGCCTTCATCAGAAAGCGGTCGAGCTGGGCCTCGGGCAGGTGATAGGTGCCCTCCTGCTCGATGGGGTTCTGGGTGGCCAGGACCATGAACAGGGGCGGCAGGGGGTAGGTGCGCTGCCCGACGGTGATCTGGTGCTCGGCCATGGCCTCCAGCAGGGCCGACTGGACCTTGGCCGGGGCGCGGTTCACTTCGTCCGCGAGCAGGATGTTGTGGAACAGGGGGCCGGGCCGGAATTCGAATTCGCCCTTCTCGTGGCGGTAGATGTCGGTCCCTATGAGGTCCGAAGGCAGCAGGTCCGGGGTGAACTGGACGCGATGGAAATCGCCCTCGATGGCCTCGGCCAGGGCCTTGACCGCGGTGGTCTTGGCCAGGCCCGGCAGGCCTTCCACCAACAGGTGGCCATCGCTCAACAGGCAGATGAGCATGGCGTCCACGAAGGATTGCTGGCCGATGACGCGCGACGCCAGATGCTCGCGCACGGTGTTGAGATCAGCAGGGGTCATAGGTGATTACGGCTCTGTGGGAACGGAGAGGGGTGCCGCCGGGGCGGGTATGAACAGGAAAATGTTTTGCGGGGATCCTGAACCCTTTTTCCCGGCCGTGCAAGAGGGATGTCGTCCCCTGGGGGCGGTATCGCCGGCGCGCAGCGGACTCCCGCCGAACCGTCCGGGCGACGTCCACACCGTGGCCGTCGGACGCCCGATGCGGGGTATGGGCGGCGGGCGTTCGCGTTCAAGCACCTCCCTTGCCGCCCTGGGCCGCCGTACGCGCGCGGGCGAAGTCCAGCATCCGCTGGATGGGGACCACGGCGCGTTCGCGGATGGCGCTGTCGATATGGATCTCGTTCTCTCCCGTCTCCAGCACCCGGGCGAGGTTCTGCAAGGCGTTCATGGCCATCCAGGGACAGTGGGCGCAGCTCTCGCAGGTGGCGCCTTCGCCGGCCGTGGGGGCGGGGATGAGCCGCTTGCCGGGGGCGAGCTGGCGCATCTTCCAGAAGATGCCTTCGTCGGTGGCGACGATGAACTCCTTGCGGTCCATGTCCCGGACGGCCGTTATCAGGGCGGTGGTGGAACCCACCACGTCGGCCTGATCGACCACCTCGTCGGGGGATTCGGGGTGGACCAGGACGGCGGCATCGGGGTGCAGGCGGCGTAGGCGCTCCAGGGCGACGCCCTTGAATTCCTCGTGTACCACGCAGGCCCCGGGCCAGAGGAGCATGTCGGCGCCGGTGAGGCGCTGGATATAGTGGCCCAGGTGTTTGTCCGGGGCCCAGAGGATGGCCTCTCCGCGGTCGCGCAGGTGTTCCACGATGGCCAGGGCGATGCCGGAGGTGACCACCCAGTCGGCGCGTGCCTTCACTTGCGCGCTGGTGTTGGCGTAGACCACCACGGTGCGTTCCGGGTGCTCGTCGCAGAAGGCGGTGAAGGGCCCGGCCGGACAGTTCTCGTCCAGGGAGCAGGTGGCGTTGAGGTCGGGCATGAGCACCCGTTTCTCGGGATTGAGGATCTTGGCGGTCTCGCCCATGAAGCGGACCCCGCAGACCACCAGGGTGTCGGCCTGGCTGGCGGCGCCGAAGCGGGCCATCTCCAGGGAGTCGGCCACGCAGCCGCCGGTGGCCTCGGCCAGGGCCTGGAGGTCGCCGTCGGTGTAGTAGTGGGCCACGAGCACGGCATTGCGTTCCCGCAAGAGGCGTTCGATGCGCCCTTCGAGGGCCGCCTTGTCCGTGGGCGCGAGGGCCGGCCAGTGGGGGTGCGGGGGTGGAGCGATGCGGTGTCGGCGGACGACGGCTTCGGGATCGATGCGCGGCATGGGGGTCTCAGCGAAAGTCGTGACTGGATTCCGGGGCCCGCAGGCAATAGTGGGCGGGCGTGTCCCCGGCGGGCTCGATGGCCTCGAAGGACAGGAGCCAGCGGTGGAAGTGAGGGGCGTCCAGGACCTCTCCCCAGATCGCCTGGTAGAGTTCACGTGCCTGGTCCAGGGTGAAGGTCTCGGGCAGCAGGCGCAGGGCGCAGGGTGACTGGTGCATGTGGGCGGCGAGATGCTGGTGGGCGTGGTCGATTATACGCTCGTGATCGAAGGCCAGCGGGGGCAGGGTCTCGCGCGAAAACCAGGCCGCCTCGGCGGCGTCGTCACCGGCCCTGGGGTCGAGCCGGTCGGCGCGCCCCAGACCCAGATAGACCACGCTGATGACCCGCTCGCGCGGGTCGCGTCCCACCTCGCCGAAGGTATGCAGTTGCTCCAGGTAGATGCCATCGAGGCCGGTTTCCTCGAGGAGTTCCCGCCGTGCGCAGTCTTCCAGCGCCTCGTCGATCTCCAGGAATCCCCCGGGCAGGGCCCAACGACCGGCGAAAGGGGGATGGGCGCGGCGGATGAGCAGCAGGTTCAGGTCGCCGGCGCGCAATCCAAACAGGACCACATCGGTGGTGACGGCGGGATGGGGGTAGGCATAACAATAGGGCGCGGCCATGGGTATGCAGACAAGTCATCCGTTTGTAACAGGGGACACTCTATAAATCTAGATCGAAATATTTGCGGATGGGGCAAAATATTACGTTCTGTTGTCTAATGTCAGCCCAAAACGATGGGGCACATGTATTGGACCGGCGGGCGATGCAAGGGCAGGCAGGGATCGACTATATCCCGGCGGAGGATCGTCTGGTGTTGTCGGGTGGCTGGGACACCTGTCGCCTGGACGGTCTCGACCGACGCCTGGAGGCCTTGCAGGCAGAGCTGCCGGCGAGCGGGGCGATGCGCGTGGATGGCGCGCGCCTGGAGCGCCTGGATACGGCGGGCGCGCTGCTGTTGCAACGCTTTCTGGACGGTTGCCGAGGGCGTGGTCTGGACTGTCGTCTGGAGGGGCTCAGCGAGACCCACCGGGGGCTGCTGGAACTGGTGCGGCGGCGCTGCCCCAGGGAGCCCCTGGAGCGGGCGCCGGTGGAGCCGGCCTTGGCCGCCCTGGGGCGTTCGGTGTGGACAGGGGTGGGGGAGTTCGGGCATCTGCTGGGGTTCCTGGGGCAACTCACCGGGCGGCTCGCGGCCACCCTGATCCATCCGGGACGGTTTCGGGCGCGGGCCTTTTTGAAGGAACTCTATGCCGGGGGGGTGGCGGCCCTGCCCATCGTCGGCCTGCTCTCCCTGCTCATCGGGGTGGTGGTGGCCTATCAGGGGGCGGTGCAGCTGCGGCGCTATGGTGCCGATATCTTCATCGTGGACCTGGTGACCCTGTCGTCGGTGCGCGAGCTGGCCCCCCTGATCGCGGCCATCATCGTTGCCGGGCGCACCGGCTCGGCCTATGCGGCCCAGATCGGCACCATGGTGGTGACCGAGGAGGTGAACGCCCTGCGCACCATCGGCATCCCGCCTATGGATCTGCTGGTCCTGCCCAAGTTACTCGCCCTGTTTCTGGCCCTGCCCCTGCTCACCCTGTTCGCGGACCTGGCCAGCGTCCTGGGGGGCATGTTCATGGCCGAGGCCCTGCTCGACATCGACCCGCGGGTATTCGTGGAGCGCATTCCCCAGGCAGTGTCCGAGCGATCCTATCTACTGGGCCTGTCCAAGGCGCCGGTCTTCGCCGGGATCATCGCCGTGGTGGGCTGCTTCCAGGGTTTTCGAGTGGCTGGCGGGGCCGATGCCGTGGGCCGGCGCACGACGGTGGCGGTGGTCCATTCCATCTTCCTGGTGATCCTCACCGACGGCCTGTTCTCGGTCCTCTTCAGCTGGCTCGGGATATGAACGCGCCGATCCGGGTCCGGGGATTGCGCACCTGCTTCGGACGCAAGTGCATCCACGAAGGCCTTGGGCTGGAAGTGCGGCAGGGGGAGGTGTTGGGTATCATGGGGGGCAGCGGCGCCGGCAAGACGGTATTGCTGCACGAGATGATCATGCTGCGCCGGCCCACGGCGGGGTGTATCGAGTTGTTCGGGCAGGACCTGGAACGGCTCTCGCCGGGGGCCTTGAACGAGCTGCGCAAGCGCATGGGGGTGATGTTTCAGCAGGGGGCGCTGCTCAGTTCGATGGACCTGCTCGACAACTGCGCCCTGCCGCTGCGCGAACATACCCGCCTGACCCCCGGGGTGGTGCGGGAGGTGGCGCGTCTCAAGCTCGCCCTGGTGGGCCTGCCCGTGGACGCCGCCCGCAAATTCCCGCGCGAGATCAGCGGAGGGATGCTCAAACGCGCCGCGGTGGCCCGTGCCCTGGCCCTGGATCCGGAACTGCTGTTCCTGGACGAGCCCACCGCGGGCCTGGATCCGGTGAGCGCCGAGGGTATCGACCGGCTGATTCTGGACCTGAAAAGGGATCTCGGCCTGACCGTGGTGATGGTCTCTCACGATCTCGATTCCCTCTGGCGGGTGACCGACCGGGTGGCCTTTCTCGGCGAGCGCCGGGTCCTGGCGGTCGCCCCCATGGCGGAACTCGCCGGGAATGAACATCCCGCCATCACGGCCTTCCTGCGCGGGCCACGCGGGCGCCACGCCCGGGCCTGCCGATGAACGACGGGATCAGACACACCCTGGTGGGGCTGTTCGTGATACTCCTGGGAGCGGGTACCGTGGTGATCAGCCTGTGGTTGGCCACCGACCAGGGGACGCACCACTATCGAACCTATGTGGCCTATTTCCGGGAATCGGTGGCGGGCCTGAACCCCCTGGCCCCGGTACGTTATCAGGGGGTCGAGGTGGGCCGCGTGCGCGACATCGGGCTGGACCCGGACAACCCCGGACGGGTGCGCCTGCTGCTCGATATCGAGGTGGGTGTGCCCATCGTCGTGGGCACCCAGGCGACCCTCGCCCTCCAGGGGATCACCGGCCTCGTCTATGTGGAGCTGGCGGGGGCGCGCAAGGACGCGCCACCCCTGCGCGCCACCAAGGGTGGACGCTACCCGGAGATTCCTGTACGGCCTTCCCGCCTGCTGCGTCTCGAGTCCGCCGTGACCGAGGCCCTGGTGCAGTTGCGCGGTCTGGGCAGGGATCTGCGCGAGGTGGCCGCACGGGTGAACCGGATCCTGGATGAGCCCAACGCCCGGGCCCTGGCGGCGACCCTCGACCATGTGCGCCGCCTCACCGGCTTTCTGGCCGAACCGGGGCTGCATGACGACCTGCGGCTTCTGATGCGGGCCACGGCCGAGGACGCGGAGGCCCTGCCCGGGTTGATGGCCGATGCCCGGGAGACGCTCGCCGTGGCGCGCGCCCCGCTGGCTGATTTCGGGCGGGCCTCACGCCGGGTGGCGGATGCGGCCGATCGCCTGGGAAGGTCCGCGCAAGGGGCGGGGCAGGCCTGGAGTGGGTTCCTGACGCGCACGGAGACTCGTCTGGAGCCCTTCACGGACCGCCTGGAGGCCCTGCTCGACACCCTGCAACGCCTGGCCGAAGGCCTCGAACGCGACCCCGCCCGTCTGATCCGCGGCGCCCCCTCCCTGCCGCCCGGTCCTGGAGAAGGCCCATGACTCCGTTGACACGTCTGATCCGTCCCTGCCGGTGGTTGCTGGCCCTCCTGCCCAGCGCCTGTGCCCTGGCCCCGCCGCAGGCCGGGGCCCCCCATACCTATACCCTGGATCTGCCCAGGCCGGGGGTCTGGGCGCGCCCCGCCGGCGACCGGGTCCTGGCGGTGATGCCGGTGCATGCCGCCCCGCCCTATCAGGGCGACGCCATGGTCTATCGCCGCCGTCCCCACGAACTCCAGGCCTTCGCCCATCACCGTTGGCAGGCACCCCCCGCGCGTCTGCTCGAACCCCTGTTGGTGGCGGCCCTGGCCGCGGACGGTGCGTACCGGGCGGTGCTGCGCGGCGATCCCCTGGGGGTCGCCGATCGTCGTCTGGACCTGGAACTGTCGGCCTTCTACCAGGACTTCACCCGCCTCCCGAGCCGCGTCCGGGTGGGCCTGAGGGCGCGGCTCATGGACATGCGGCGGCGGCGCCTCCTGGGCACCGTGTCGCTGACCGAGGAGGCCGAGGCCCCCAGCGACGACCCCTACGGCGGGGTCATCGCCTATCATCGGGCCTTGCAGCGGCTGATCCCCCGTCTCGGCGCCTTCCTCCGGGGACGGGAGGGCATCGGAGGAGAGGCGAGGTGAGGGACCTGTCCGACGACCCGCAACAGGCGGGCCGCCTTCAGCACAAGGAGGGCAGGCCCGGATGCCTCACAACCGGCGTTGCACCCCCACCGTCCGGGTCCTATGCTCCCCGGTATCCGTCCCGTTCCGAGGCCTTCGCCATGGGTTTTCCTCGTGTCCTCTGTCTGTGTCTGTTCCTGTCCGGCTTGTGGTTCTGGGTTCCGCCGGCGTCTGCGGTTTCCGGCAGCGGTGACCGGGCGCGTTTCCTGGCCGCGGAAAAGGCCCTGGCCCAGGGGCACCGTGATCGTTTCGAGACCCTGCGCGCGGGTCTGAGCCATTACCCCCTGCTTCCCTACCTGGATTTCGCCGCCTTGCGCCGTGATCTGCGCAAGCTGGCCCCGGCGGAGGTGGACGCCTTTCTGAAGAGGTATGCCGACACCCCGCTCGCCCCCCGCTTGCGCCGCCTGTGGCTGCGCGAACTCGCGCGGCGCGGGGATTGGCGGACCTATCTCGAGTATGCGGTGGCCAGTCGCAACGCCCGGGATCGTTGCGAATACCTTCAGGCCCTGATCCATACCGGCCACCCGGCCCTGGCCTTCAAACAGGTGCCGTCCCTGTGGCGGGTGGGCCACTCCCAGCCCAAGGCCTGCGATCCGGTCTTCGATGCCTGGCGCCGCGCCGGCGGTCTGACGCCGGCCCTGGCCTGGGAGCGCTTCGCCCTGGCCATGGAGGCCGGGCAGGTCCGCCTGGCGCGCTATCTCCGCCGCTTCCTGCCCAGGCAGCGGCGCACCACTGCGGATCTCTGGTTGCGTCTCAGGGCCCGGCCCGCGGGGCTGGCCAAGGCCCTTGCCGGCGCCGGCGGGAGCGGCCGCGAACGTCTGCTGATCGATGTCCTGGGGCGTTGGGCACGCAAGGACCCGGTGGCGGCGGAGGCCGCCTGGCACGAGTTGAGCCGCCGTGCCGCCGACTGGCCGGCGGAGACGCGGTGGCGGGCGGAACGGGCCATCGCCCTGGGTTGGCTGCGTCAGCGTCGCCCGGGGCTCCTGGCGCGCCTCGATCACCTGACGCCTCCGGCGGAAGATCGGGTCTTGCAACGCAAACGCATCCTCGCTGCCCTGAGGGCCGAGGACTGGCGGCGGGTGCGGCGCTGGATCGAGGCCCTGCCGAAGAAGGAGCGCGAACGCGAGGGCTGGCGGTACTGGTATGCCCGCGCCCTGGAGCGGCTGGGCGATACGGCTGGGGCGAAACGGCGCTTCGCGGCCCTGGCGAAGGAGCGCAGCTTCTATGGTTTTCTCGCCGCCGAGCGGGCGGGCCTGCCCCATCGTCTGGCGCATCGCCCCCTAAAGGTGGACGAGGCCCGGGTGAAGGCCCTGGCCCATACCGCGGCGGCCGCCCGTATCCGCGAGCTGCGCGCCTTGGGCCGTGGCCTCGATGCGCGGCGCGAATGGCACCGGCTCACCCGGGGCCTGGACCGGGCGGGCCTCCAGGCGGCCGCACGTCTGGCGGATCGCTGGGGCTGGCACGATCAGGCCATCTTCACCCTGGCGCGGAGCGGCTATTGGGACGATCTGGAGCTGCGTTTCCCCCTCGACCACCAGCGGCTCGCGGAGGCCGAGGCACGTCGCCACGGCCTCGAACCGGCCTGGCTGCTGGCGGTGATTCGTCAGGAGAGCGCCTTTGCCGCCGATGCCCGTTCCCGGGTGGGGGCCACCGGCCTGATGCAACTGATGCCGGCCACGGCGAAGAAGGTGGCGAAGAAAATGGGCCGGCCGCGTCCGCGGCGCGCCGACCTGGAGCGTCCGGAGACCAACATCGCCCTGGGCAGCGCCTATCTGGCGGAGGTCTACGAGCGTCTGTATTCCAATCCGGTGCTGGCGACCGCGGCCTACAACGCCGGCCCTCACCGGGTGTTGCATTGGCTGCCCGAACGGACCCAGGACGCCGATCTCTGGATGGAGCTGATTCCTTTCCGGGAGACCCGTACCTACGTGCATCGGGTGATGGCCTACCTGGTGATCTACCAGCACCGGCTGGGACTGAAGGCCGGGCCATTGCTCGCCCGCCTGCGCCCGATCCTGGGGCGGGCGGAGCGGGCCGCGGCGCGGCTGTCGGGGGAAGGTCAACCGACGGGTTGATGCTGCCCGCTGGCGCCTTGGTGCACTATTCTAGGTGCGGCCCTCACGCCCCTGGCGCCCCGCCTTCAGGCGTGACTTGATGGAGCCGATCAGATCCTCGTCAGTGACGACCTCGTAGAAACGCTGCTCGGGGTCGGGCGGGGCACGGAGAGCCCTTCCGTCGAATCCGTGGACCGAACTCTCGCGCACGATGAGCCAATGAATACGCCCATTCAGGTCGGGATAGCGGCCGAGGTGGAAGTGCTCGACGCGGCCGTCGATCCTGAGTTCCAACGGGTGCAGTACGATCTCGGTGCGCAGTTTGTCGAAGGCCGCCCGGCTCAACTCGATGCCGTTGACGTTGTAACGCAGGAGATCGGTCTTGGCGCATATGGGCTGGGGGACATCCAACGAGGGCTTGAGCACCTCGATGTGAAATGGATGCCTCTCGGAAGCGAAAGGCCCCTCGCGGAGGACGGCGGAACAGGAGGCGAGACGGTCGGCCAGGTTGATGGCCGGGGAAATAGTGATCTTGTGGCCTTCGTCGTAGAGAAAGGTGGGTTCCCCGTCATGGTAGGCGATACCGATCCCCAGTTCCAAGCGGGGCAGGCCATGTCTCTGGTTGTGTACGTTCTGACGGTGCACCACATCCAGCATGGCGGCGCCGAGACCACAGCAACGGGCCACGCTCAGGGCGCGCCGCAGGTGGTCACTGTATTCATAGATCACCAGGATCACTGCATCCCCTTCGACGAAGACCTTCTCGGCCCCGAAGTCGGGCAGTAGCTTGCTGATGGGGTCGAAGAAGTTGCGGCTGAAGTGGGTGGCCGGATTGAGTTCACGGGCGCGCAACTCGGAGGTGATGCCGGTGGAACCACGCACGTCGGCCTTGAGGATCACGTGATTGCGTATCCGGTGTCTGCCGCTGTGTTCGTTGGCCAGGAGAAATTCGTACAACAGGTTGTTGGCACGCGAGAGGACGAGGTCCTGCTCGGCCTCTACGAGGTGAATGGCATCCATGGCCTCGTAGGTCTTGTAGGCCAATTTCAGATCTCGCCGGAGGGCCAGGAAGTCCACCAACAGGCGGGCCCCATACCCTTCTTTCGCATGGGCGTCCAGTGCCTGGATCTCGCTGGCGGCGAAGTCCAGGGTCTTGGCCACCAAGGCCGCGTCCACCTGGCGGTCGTTACCGAGACGCCGCAGCAGGGAGCGTTTGTGCCGCCCGCCGCAGAGATACTGATATACAGTACGTTCCGGCAGGCTGTGGTCGATCTCCCTGCACACCCGGGGGGTCCAGTAAGAGGCCAGGATCCGGGGCATCAACCCCATTCCCTCCAGGGCCTGCGCGAGCCCACGGCGCAGAGCACGCTGAAATTCGAGCCAGGCCTCGGCCTGTTGGGAGGAGTCGTTACCGGCATAGGGTCGCTGCGGATCGAGCAGTCGCTGCAAATTGCCGGGATCGTCGAGCCAGGAATGGAGCCCTCTGTGGTATTCCTCGTGGTTGAGCAGCCGGCTGAGAATGATCTCGGTGTCGAGGAATCCGAGAAACCCACTCTGATCCACCCGCTCGACAACCCTGAAAGCCCGGTCTTCCGGGTTCTCCGAACCCCCGGCGGGCCGCGACTGGGGTTGGGTCCAGGTGGGCAGGTAGTCCTTCAGGGTCTCCACCAGCAGGCGGTTGACGGCGTCGAGGTGCTCCCGCCCCTGCCGCTCCACGAACAACAGGGGATAGTGGCGCATCACCTCCGTCTCCGCGAGGATGTTGGAGAATTGCAGAAGTGGATTGAACAGGGCCTCGCGGGGTACCGGCCAGGCATTGCCGATGAGGGATTTGCGCAGCTTGCGCAGATGGCCGGATTCCAGCCGCTCCACCTCCTGGAACAGAAGGTGGTTGACCTGGTAGGCGATGCTATGCCCCTCTCGCGCCAGGACCACCACACGGTCATGGAAGATCATGGCCTGTGCGGGGGCCTCGATCTGCGCCTTGTCCCGCGCCGCATTCAGTTCCTCTCGCAGGTTGTGCAGTTCGTCTGACACCAATCGCAACAGGAACTTGACCATGGCGATCTGAAACAGACGCACCTCGTCCTCCGCGGAGGCACGGTGGCGCCGTTTGAGGGTGGCCTCGCTCAGCTCCCGGTAGGCCTGCCGGAATGACTCCATGGCCTGTTTGTCGGAACGCAGGACGGAGTCGCGACGATACTCGGTGAGGGGGATGCCCTGTACCAGATCGCGTACCAGGGCGTGCATCTTCCCGACCAGGGTGGGGCTCAGGTGAACATCGGTGCGGGTGTTGTCGATGCCCTTGGAGAATACATCCATCTGTACCAACCAGGGCTTGACCGGCCGTATCCGGGCCAGCAGCTCGACCGGTTGGGGCTGCCAGCGCAGCCAACGTCTGAACTGCCTAGACAACATCGACCTGGACTGGAGATTCCCCGATCACGGCGAAGGATGGCTCAGGGCAGGTCCCGTTCGGCCTCCCGAGGAGCGAGCAGGGCGCCGATCAGCCGGTCTTCGAGTTCCAGCCGTTCGGCGAGGCCCTTCCCGAGTTCGGAGAGGCGCCGCGGGAAGTCGGAGAGATCCAGGGGATTGCGGGCCGGATCGAAATCGTCGTTGAAGGCGATGGCCTCCTGGGTGAGAGAAGCGATTCGCGGATAGATTTCCCGGGCGATGCGCAATACCCTTTCCCGACGCTCCGTCCCTTCGTCGAGCCGGGTGTAGATCTCGAAATGGCCCAGGGCCAGGTAGTCCACCAGCAGTTGGCAGAATTCCTCCAAACGCCGGCGGAGCCTTGCCTGGTCGCGGGAGGGCTCCTCCCCGATCAGATGGCAATAGGACACGAGCATGGCTTGGCGTTCATCCAACAGATTCTGCACCATACGTCGGGTCTCGTTCCGGCGTTCCGCGGGGGAGGATGGGGTCGGAGACATTTCGATGGGATCCTCTTCGTTTGTCTGTCTGAGAGACCCTACAACGCAGGACCTCCCAAGGAATTCACTCCCCTCTCGGCGGTTCGATTCGGGCCCTGAATGGGAGGCTCGAATACAAATCTTTCTGCTACCTTAGCAAAAAAGCCACCCGTGATGGTAAGGGGCGTCTGCGCTGAGCCACTCGTTGGGCATGCCGTCACCCCGACCAGGGAGCAGGGGGCTGGAGTCGTCAGCGCGGGCGCCATCGGCATGAACCCGCAAAGGGGCTGAACGGCGACGTCAGATTATCAGGAGGTTGGACACGTCCTTCCCTGGACTTTTTCAACCGCGGAACCGGAAAATGCGATGCTCCGGTCCCTTCAGTTTCAACCGCGATCTCCACAACGAGCCTTTGCCCATGCCCGATTCCCTGATCTTCACCCTGCTCTCCTTTCTCGTCGCCCTGGCGGTGCTCATCACCGTGCATGAATTCGGCCATTTCTGGGTGGCGCGCCGACTGGGGGTACGGGTCCTGCGTTTCTCCATCGGCTTCGGCCAGCCCCTTTGGAGACGCACTGCCCGCGACGGCACCGAGTACGTGATCGCGGCCATCCCCCTGGGGGGCTACGTGAAGATGCTGGACGAACGCGAGGCCCCCGTACCCGAGGCGGATCTCCCCTACGCCTTCAACCGTAAATCGTTGTGGCGGCGCAGCGCCATTGTGATGGCGGGACCATTGTTCAACTTCCTGTTCGCAATCCTGGCCTACTGGGGCATCTATGTGACCGGTGACGTGGGTGCCCGTCCCCTGGTGGGCGCGGTGGACGCCGGGAGCCCTGCCGAGGAGGTGGGTTTCCGTCCGGGCGACGAGATCCTGGAGGTGAACGGTCATCGCACCCCCACCTGGGAGTCGGTCCTGTTCGGGCTGATGGCCGCCCAGGGGGAGGGCAGCGACGTGCCAGTGCGGGTACGGGAGGCCGATGGGCATGAATCGGTCCACTATCTGGATGCGAAGACCCTCGGGAGACTGGGAGACGATCCAGACGTGATGAAGCAGCTGGGTCTCGAACCGGCGCGGCCCGAGCTGCCGCCGGTGATCGGCAAGGTGATGCTGGGGGAGCCCGCGGACGAGGCCGGCCTGCGCTCGGGCGACCGCCTGCTGGCGGCCGACGGCACCCCCCTGAAGACCTGGAAGGCCTGGGTGGACTATGTGCGCGCGCGTCCAGGACGGCCCATTCAGGTAAAACTGGAGCGTGGCGGCAAGATCCTTCGCGTTCGGATCGTGCCGCGGGCATTACCCACGAAAGAGGGGACGGTGGGCCATATCGGCGCCGGCGTCCAGGTCCCCGAGGGCCTGTTCGAACGCTATCGCGTCGAGGTGCGCTATGGCCCCTGGGAGGCCCTGGGGCAGTCGCTGCGCAAGACCTGGGACCTCTCCGCCACCATGCTCCGGGTGATGGGGCGGATGCTCACCGGCCAGGCCTCGTTGGAAAACCTCAGCGGCCCCATCAGCATCGCCCAGACCGCGGGGAGGGCGGCCCATGTCGGGGTGGGCTATTTCGTCAAGTTCCTGGCCGTGGTGAGCATCAGCCTCGGGGTGCTGAACCTGTTTCCGATTCCGGTCCTGGACGGCGGCCACCTGCTGTTCTTCCTGATCGAGGCGGTGCGGGGGGCGCCCCTTTCCGAACGGGCCATGGAGCAGGGGCAGCGCCTCGGCATCGCCCTGCTGGTGGGGCTGATGTTCCTGGCCTTCTATGTGGATCTCAACCGTTTGTTGGGGTGATTCCGTCGGGGGCATATATACCCGGCGCACGCGAATAAAGCGCTACTGCGGACGCCCCTCGCACCCCTGAGCGGTGTGGCGATTGCTCGCCATAGTCCCTGCGATGACTCGCTTCCGCGCCTTGCCCAGGGGCACGGAGGAACACCCTCGAAACACGACATATTCACGTGCGACGGGTATACTTCGGCGCTGTCTTTCTTGCCGGTGATCCCGTTCCGTGCCCACAAACCCCCTCGGCATCCTGCTGCTTCTCGCCCTTGCCCTGGCCGCCTCGCGCCCGGCGTGGGGCTTCGAGGTGGCCGACATCCGGGTGGAGGGGCTGCAACGCATCGCCGTGGGCACGGTGTTCAACTACCTGCCAGTGCAGGTGGGGGACGACTTCGAACCGGCCGAGGCCCCCCAGCTCATTCACACACTCTATAAGACGGGGTTCTTCAAAGACGTGCGCGTGGGCCGCGACGGCGACGTCCTGGTGGTGGAGGTGCGTGAACGCCCGGCCATCGGCAAGGTGGAGATCGAGGGCAACAAGGACATCGAGACCAAGCCCCTGACCAAGGCCCTAGAGGACATCGGCCTCAAGAAGGGTGAGGTGTTCAAACGCTCCACCCTGGACCGCGTACAGCAGGAGCTGCGCCGCCAATACTATGCCCGAGGCAAATACGGGGTGCGGGTGGAGACCCGGGTCACCCCCCTGGAGCGCAACCGGGTGGCGGTCAAGATCCTCATCAAAGAGGGCGTGGCGGCGCGCATCCGGCGCATCGACATCATCGGCAACCGGGCCTTCGACGACGACGAGCTGCTGGACCATTTCAAGCTCGGGCCCAGCAACTGGCTGTCCGACTTCACCAAGAACGACCGTTACTCCAAGCAGCAACTGGCCGGCGATCTGGAGACCCTGCGCTCCTGGTACCTGGACCGCGGTTACATCAATTTCGAGATCCAGTCGGCCCAGGTCTCCATCACCCCCGACAAGAAGGACATCTACATCACCATCGTGATAAGGGAGGGGAAGGTCTATCGGATCAAGGACATCAAGCTGGCCGGAAAACTGCCCGTCCCGGCCAAGGAACTCTTCCCGGCCATCCATCTGCGCCGCGGCGAACTCTTCTCCCGCAAGGCGGTGACCGGTAGCGCCGAGCGCATCAGCAAGCGCCTGGGGGAACACGGCTATGCCTTCGCCAACGTCAATGCCATCCCCGACATCGACAATGAGAAGCGTGAGGTGGCCCTGACCTTCTTCGTGGACCCGGGCAAGCGGGTCTACGTGCGCCGCATCAATATCCACGGCAACAGCAAGACCCGTGACGAGGTCCTGCGCCGGGAATTGCGCCAGATGGAGGCGGCCTGGTTCTCCACCGACCTGGTGCGGCGCTCGCGCGAACGCCTGCAACGCCTGGGCTACTTCGAGGAGGTCAATATCGAGACCCCGGCAGTGGCGGGCTCGGCCGACGAGGTGGACGTGGACATCAAGGTCAAGGAGAAGCGCTCCGGAAGCATCGCCGCCGGGCTCGGTTACTCCCAGTCCCAGGGGCTGGTGTTCAACACCTCGGTGAGCCAGAACAACTTCCTCGGCACCGGCAAGCGGGTCAGCCTGGCCTTCAACAACAGCCGCGCCAACACCATCTACCGGCTGGCCTACACCAATCCCTATTACACCATCGACGGCATCAGCCGGGGCTTCGATCTCAGTTATCGCAAGACCGACTTCGCCAACCTATCCAGTGCCGACTATCTCACCAACGTCGGCCGGGCGGCGGTCAATTTCGGCGTGCCCATCAGTGACACGGGCAGCGTCGGCCTGTCCCTGGGCTACGAACACACCGACTTCGAGGCCGGCACCTCACCCCTGGCCCAGGAATTCGAACGGGCTCACGGCAACAGGTTCGACGATCTCCGCCTGCGTCTGTTCTGGCGGGACGACACCCGGGATTCGGCCATCTTTCCCCATCGCGGCGCCCTGCAGAACGCCATCGCCAAGATCTCAGTGCCCTATTCGGACCTGGAGTTCTATCGCCTCAGTTACCAGCACCGCCGCTATCTTCCCATCTGGCATGACTACGTGCTCTATCTGAACGGCTTCGTCGGTTATGGCGACGGCCTGGGCGATACCGACCTGCTGCCCTTCTTCGAGAACTTCTTTGCCGGCGGGCCGCGCAGCGTGCGCGGCTTCAAAGAGAACACCCTGGGGCCGCGAGAGCCCACCACCCGCGCCGCCATCGGTGGTAACCTCAAACTCACCGGCGGCGCGGAGCTGTACATGCCGCCCTTCTTCGGGGGGCAGTTCAAGAAGACCGTGCGCCTGGGCCTGTTCTTCGACATCGGCAACACCTGGCTCACCTATGGTGACCACAGCCGGCCCTCGGTGAGCTTCGATGCCGGGGAATTCCGCTATTCGGTGGGCGTGTCGGCGGTCTGGCTGTCGCCCATCGGGGCCCTCAAGGTGAGTTTCGCCCAACCCCTCAACAAACAGCCGGGTGACGAGATCGAGAACTTCCAGTTCACCCTCGGCAACGTATTCTGATCCAGAGGAGACATCCCGTGAAAAGCAATTGGTTCATCGGCTTGGGCTTGGCGCTCATGCTCCATGGTGGATACGCCGCGGCGGAACTCCGCATCGGCTATCTCGACGTGAGCCGGGTGGTGGAGGAATCGCCCCAATACAACAGGGCGCGCAAGTCCCTGCAAAGGGAGCTGAAACGTCGCCAGAACGATCTGAACGCCAAGGCCAAGCAACTGCAGAAGCTGGAGAACAAACTCAAGCGCGACGCCGAGGTGATGAGCGCGGCCGAGGCCAAACGCCTCGAACGCGACATCCTCTCGCGCCGGCGCAAGCTCAAGAACGCCCAGGCCGAGTATCGCGACGACCTCGCCCTGCGCCAGAACGAGGAACGCACCAAGTTGTTGCGTCAGGTCTCGGAGGTGGTGCGGGAGATCGGCAAGAAGGAGCGCTTCGACCTGATCCTCACGGATGGCGTGGCCTTTCACAGTAAACGGGTGGACATCTCCGACCGGGTGCTCCAACGCCTGAAGCAGAAGGCCCGGGGACGCTGAGTCCATGGCCCGCCCCGGCAGGGAACTGAGCCTCGCCCGGCTCGCCGAGGCGAGCGGGGCGGAACTTCACGGGGATCCGGCGGCACGGGTCCGCCGGGTCGCCCCCCTGGACCGGGCCGGGCCGGGTGATCTCGCCTTCCTCAGCGATCCACGCTACCGGCAGGCCCTGGGGGAGACCCGGGCGGGGGCGGTGATCCTCCCACCGGAGGCCCTGGCGGCCTGTCCGTGCGCCGCCCTGGTGAGCACCAATCCGAGTCTCGCCTATGCGCGCGCCGCCGCGGCCCTCTATCCACGGGAGCCGGTTCGTGGGGGCATCCATCCGAGCGCCGTGGTGGAACCCGGGGCGCAGGTCGATGCGAGCGCCTGGGTCGGGCCCCTGTGCGTGGTGGAGGCGGGGGCCCGGATCGGCCCCCGGGTGTTCCTCGGCCCGGGCTGTCTGGTGGGGGCCGGGGTCCGCATCGGCGCGGACTCGCGCCTGATCGCCCAGGTCGTGGTGCTGTATGGGGTGGAGATCGGCCGGCGCGCCCTGATCCACCCCGGGGCCGTCCTGGGTCGCGAGGGCTTCGGCTTCGCCCGCGACGGCGAGCGCTGGGTGCGCATTCCCCAAGTGGGGGGGCTGCGTCTGGGCGACGACGTGGAGATCGGCGTCAACACCGCGGTGGACCGGGGCGCGATCGACGACACCCGGGTGGAGGACGGAGTGATCCTCGACAGCCTGATCCAGATCGGCCACAACTGCCGGATCGGCGCCCATACGGCGGTGGCCGCCTGTACCGGCGTCTCCGGATCCGTCGACATCGGCCGTGATTGCACCCTCGGCGGGGCCGTGGGCGTGGCCGGGCACCTGCGTCTGGCCGACGGCGTGCATGTGGCCGCCGGCGGGCGGGTCACCAAGTCCCTGGACCGCCCCGGCCTCTACGGCGGGGTGATGCCGGTGGAGCCGGACCCCGCCTGGCGGCGCAACGTCGCCCGCATCCGCCAGCTCGACCGCATGGCCAGGCGCCTGCAGGCCCTCGAAAGACGCCTCGGCGCAGAAGCCCCCCCCTGAAGGCGCGCTTGCGCCCAGGCCGGCCTTGCTGGACAATCTCATCCTTTTACTGCGCTGAAAGGGCGGCCGAGCCGGCATAGGCGCGCTGCTCCGGCATTCGTCATCACCCCGGCACGGAGGCCGGGTCTCGGAGGATCGACCTTTGAACACCATGGATATCCACAAGGTAATGAGTCTGCTGCCCCATCGCTACCCCTTCCTGCTGGTGGACCGGGTGCTGGAGTTCGAAAGCGACAAGCGCCTGTTGGCCCTCAAGAACGTCAGCTACAACGAGCCCTTCTTCACCGGCCATTTTCCGGCCCGGCCGGTGATGCCCGGGGTGCTCATCATCGAGGCCATGGCCCAGGCCACCGGCCTGTTGGCGATGCTCTCCCGGCCCGACGAGGTGGCCTCCGAATCCCTCTACTACTTCGTGGGTATCGACAATGCCCGCTTCAAGCGGCCGGTGGAACCGGGCGATCAACTGCACCTGGAGGTCTTCCTGAAGACCGTCAAGCGCGGGATCTGGGTGTTCTCGGGTGATGCGCGCGTGGATGGCAAGCGCGCCGCGTCGGCCGACATCATGTGCACCGCCAGGACCTTCTAGGATTGATCGACTCGCGCGCGGTCATCGATCCACGGGCGGAACTGGACGAGGGGGTGAGCGTCGCCCCCTTCGCCGTGATCGGGGCGGAAGTGCGGATCGGCAAGGGAAGCTGGATCGGCCCCCATGCCGTGCTGCGCGGCCCCACCAGCATCGGCCGTGACAACCGCATCTTCCAGTTCGCCAGCGTGGGCGAAGACCCTCAGGACATGAAATACGGGGGTGAACCCACGCGCCTGGAGATGGGCGACGGCAACACGGTGCGCGAGTACGCCACCATTCACCGCGGAACCGTGCAGGACGGTGGCGTCACCCACATCGGCCATCACAACCTGCTCATGGCCTACACCCACGTGGCCCACGATTGCCGCCTGGGGGACCATGTGATCCTGGCCAATGCCGCCTCCCTGGGGGGGCACGTGCACGTCGAGGACTGGGCGATCCTCGGCGGCTTCACCATCGTCCACCAGTTCTGCAGCATCGGCGCCCACGCCTTCTGTGCCATGGGGAGCGTGGTGGCCAAGGCCATCCCCCCCTTCGTGATGGTGGACGGACATCCCGCCACGGCGCGTGGCGTCAACCTGGAGGGCCTGCGGCGGCGAGGCTTTCCGGATGCAGAGATCCAGCATATCAAACAGGCCTTCCGGCTGCTCAACCGACGGGGTCTGACCCTGGAACAGGCCCTGGCCGAGTTGGATATCCTCGCCGCCGCCTCCCCTTCGGTGCGCCTCATGACCGAATTCATCGGGGCCAGGCGGCGCAGCATTCTGAGGTGAGGCCCGTGGCGCCCCGCGGCCCATGGGAAAAGACGGACCGGGGGGGGGCCGCGGGCTCCCCCGGCCCGCCCCCCTCTCAGCATAAGGGGGAGGCTGAGGGCGGGGCCTGTCTGAGGATCGCCATCGTCGCCAACGAGCCTTCGGGCGATCTCCTGGGCGCCCGCCTCATGGCGGCGTTGAAGGCGCGTCATCCCCGGGTGCGCTTCGAGGGCGTGGGCGGACCGCGGATGGCCGCCGAGGGCCTGGAGAGTCTGGTGCCGCTGGAACGGCTGTCGGTGATGGGCCTGCTGGGGGTGGTTCGGCGCCTGCCGGAACTCATCGCCATCCGCCGCCGCCTGGCCGCCCGCTTCCTGGCCGATCCGCCCGATGGTTTCATCGGCATCGACGCCCCCGATTTCAACCTCGGCCTGGAGGCGCGTCTGCGCCGCGCCGGGATCCCCTGCATCCACTATGTCTGCCCCACGGTCTGGGCCTGGCGCCCCGGACGGGTGAAGACCCTGCGCCGGGCGGCCGATCTGATCCTCGCCCTCTTTCCCTTCGAGCCGCCGCTCCTGGAGCGGGCGGGGGTGCGGGCGCGTTTCGTGGGCCACCCCCTGGGTCAGGAGATCCCCCTGGAGACGGATCGCGAGACGGCGCGGGAGGGTCTCGGGCTGCCCACAGACGCCGCACTCTGGGTCGCCCTCTTGCCCGGCAGCCGGCGCAGCGAGGTGGAGGCCCTCGCCGCCCCCTTCCTGGAGGCGGCGGCCTGGTTGCACGAGCGGCGCCCGGAGGTGCGTTTCATCGTCCCCCTGGTGAACGGAGAACTGGCCGGCCTGTTCGAGGCGAGGATCCCTCCCGGGTTACCCATACATTGCTTCCGGGGACGGGCACGGGAGGTCTTGGGGGCCGCCGACCTGGTCTTGACGGCCTCGGGCACCGCCACCCTCGAGGCCCTGTTGGTGGGGCGCCCCATGGTGGTGGGGTACCGTCTCGATCCCTTCAGCTACTGGGTCGTGCGGGCCTTCAGGCTGGTCAAGACGCCCTATATCGCCATGGCCAATCTGGTGGCGGGGGAAGGGTTGGCGCCGGAGTTCATCCAGCACGCATGCAACGCCGAGGCCCTGGGCAGGGCCCTGCTGGACCTGCTCGAGGCCCCTGAACGCAGGCAGGAGATCCTGGCCCGCTATCGGGAGATTCATCGTGGCATGGCACTCGATGCCAGTGCCGAGGCGGCCGATGCGGTGTTGGGGCTGATCCGGCGGTGAGGAACGGCAACGCCTCGCCGCCATACCTGGATCCCAGACGGGAGGGATCCATCCGAAAACGCGAAAACCTACATATGACGGCTATACAACCTCGGCCTCCGTCCTGGAATACCACCATTGACCCCTCGGTTCTTGTCCGGGCCTAATCGACGGTGCACTCACCTCCGTCGTTGCCCGGGATTTGATGGCCCGGACAGGCGGTGATGGGGCGGGTGCCGCGCTTCCTCCTGGTGCGTCACGCCCCAGTGAGGAAGTGGGTCGAT
Source organism: Chromatiaceae bacterium (assembly GCA_026984455.1). Lineage (GTDB taxonomy): Bacteria > Pseudomonadota > Gammaproteobacteria > Chromatiales > Chromatiaceae > JALSSC01. The sequence goes on along the minus strand of JALSSC010000064.1, from coordinate 105,162 downwards.
GAGGGCCGGGATGCTTCATCCCTTATAGTCGCCATGAGCGGCTGAGACCCTCAGCGAAGCGGAAACCGCATTCGTGCTTGGCGGCGCATAAGCAATGCCCGGGAGGCGTTTCCACACAATCCCATACGCAACAGACCAAGAGGAGGATTCCATGGCGAACCCAAACGATAATGAGCCCATAGAATTGACCGAGACCCAGAAGGAGTGGGACGAGGAGGCCGACGATCTGCGCCTCAAGAGTGTGGGCTGGAAAGAACTCTACCTAAAGGAGGACTGGTGGGCCATCTGGGTGGGCATAGGCATCGTGGTGGTGGCGGTGTTGGCCTTTCTCAACGGCGGCAGCATCAAGTGGATCGCCATCACCCCTCACCGCTGGCACGACTTCGGCCAGCTCGTCTCCGACTTCGGCGCCCATGCCGGGCAGTATGTATCCCAATTCATCCTCTGGCTGGTCATCTTCGCGGTCAGTACCCGGGTGATGGGGTACAAGCTGGCCGAGTACATCCCCTCGTTCGTCTTCGTCTATATCTTCTCCATCCTGATCTTCATGATCGGCGCCTGGGACCAGGCCCATCACTACAACCTGGAGCCCCCGTTGGTGGCCCTGTTGCTGGGGATGCTCATCTCCAACTTCATCGGCCTGCCGCGGTGGATGGACAGCGGCTTCCGCGTGGAGTACTACATCAAGATCGGTATCGTCCTGCTGGGCGCCACCCTGCCCTTCACCCTCATCGTCTGGGCCGGACCGGTGGCCATCGTTCAGGCCTCCATCGTCTCCATCACCACCTTCCTGACCATCTTCTTCGTCGGTAAGAAGCTCGGTCTCGACCGCCGTCTGTGCGCGGTCCTGGGGGCCGGCGGGGCGGTCTGCGGCGTCTCCGGATCCATCGCCATCGCCGGCGCGGTGGGGGCGAAGAAGGAACATGCGCCGATCGCCATCACCCTGGTCATCGTCTGGGCCATCGTGATGATCTTCTTCCTGCCCCTGGTGTCGCGGGCGATGCACCTGCACACCGGTGTCGCCGGGGCCTGGATCGGCACCTCCGAATTCGCCGACGCCGCCGGCTTCGCCGCCGCCCAGGCCTATGGCAACCTCGCCGGCAACGTCCCCGGGATCCCGGGCAAGCCCGACGACGCGGTCTGGGGCTTCACCCTCATGAAGGTGGTGGGGCGTGACATCTGGATCGGCATCTGGGCCTTCGTCCTCGCCCTCATCGCCACCACCCGCTGGGAGCGCAAGGCCGGCACCCAACCCAATCCCGCGGAGATCTGGTGGCGTTTCCCCAAGTTCGTCCTCGGCTTCGTCATCGCCTCGGTGATCATCACCCTCATCTCCAGCGGCTACACCTTCGCCGAGTACAACAAGATCGTGAAGCCTGAACTGGTGGGCCCGGTAAAGGCCTTGCGCACCTGGGCCTTCATCTTCTGCTTCTTCAGCATCGGCCTGACCACCCGCTTCCGCGAGCTGTCCAGCACCGGCTCCAAGCCGGTCACGGCGTTCTCCGTGGGGGTGCTGGTGAACGTGTTGCTGGGCTTCCTGCTCTCCACCATCGTCTTCGCCGGCTATTGGCAGAACCTCAGTCATTGACCCCGCTCCGCCAGAGGTGTCTTCACCTCTGGCGCCCTTGGAGGCCCCCATGGATTCCCGACCCGCCCCCCATGTCCGCTGTCTTCATTGCCGCCACTTCCGTAACGATCCCGACTTCCTGGAGGCCCAGTTCCGGGGCCTCAACTGCCTCAGTTCGGGCCGTGCCTCGGTACGCAAGGACGATGGCCTGTGTCTGCACAATGACATCTACCTGGGTGCCGACGACTGGTGTGAAGACTTCACGGCCATCGCGAGCTGACGTCTTCCCCTGACGCCACACGGTATGGGACGACCCGCGACTTTCCACGCGGGTGGATGGCCCCCTATCGGGGCTCGGCTCAGGGCTCCAGCGACCCGCCGCGAAGACGCATATTCAGCGCCAGCGCATTGCCCGGCGCATAGCCCGCCGTGTCGTTGTTGAAGAACACATAGACCGCGCGCGCCCCCCGCGCCACCATGCCTTCGGCCAGGGCGGCGATCTCCTCGATCTCGGCCGGGGCATAGTCGTAGTCGTACCAGCGCGAACGGCCATGCAGGCGGATGTAGCCATAGTCGCCAGTGAGCCAGTCCAAGGCCCGCCCTTGGGGGGAATCGGCGGCCACGAAGGGACTGCCGAGTCGCTCCAGCAGGCGCCGGGTGTCCGCGCTCAGCCAACTCGGGTGGCGGAACTCCACCGCCACCCGGCGCGGGTCGCCGAATGCCCTCAGGGCGGTCTCCAGGCGGTGCAGGTCCTGGTGCAGGCCGGGTGGCAGTTGCAACAGGGCCAGACCGAAGCGATCGCCCGTCAAGGCGGCCGAGCCGCTGAATTCCGCGATGAGGTCTTGGCAATCACGCAGGCGTTTGCGGTGACTGATGAGCCGTGGCACCTTGAAGACGTAGCGGAAGCCGGACGGGGCCTTGTCCCTCCAGTGGCGATAGGTCTCGGGCCTGAAGCGGCGATAGAAGGTGGCGTTGACCTCCACCGTATCGAAGTGCCCGGCGTAGAAGGCGAACCACCGGGCCCGGGCGAGATCCCGGGGATAGAAGGCCCCGCGCCAATGCGGATAGCTCCATCCGGAGGTGCCGATGCGGTAAGGGGACCGGCTCACCGGTCGCCCTCCAGATGCCTCCGAAGGCGTTCCAGGAAGGGGACCTGGCCCGGATGGAGGCGGCTGCGGGCCGTCTCCAGGTCGAACCATTGCCCCCGGTCCACCTCCGGGGTCTGCACGACACGGCCGGATCCGCGCGGCCACTCCAGAGGAAAGGTGTTGCTGTGGATCCGGGTGGCGTCCAGGTCGCCCGCCAGGGCCCAGACGTGGACGATCTTGCCACTGGGCTGGCGCACCTCGCCGAGATCCAGAAAGTCGCCGGCCACGGAGAAGCCGGTCTCCTCCTCGAACTCGCGGCGGCCCGCCTGGAGGGGTTCTTCACCCGGCTCGCACAGACCCTTGGGGATGGACCAGGCCCCCAGGTCACGGTGTGCCCAGAAGGGACCGCCCGGGTGGACCAGCAGCACCTCCAGGCCCGGAGTGCGGCGATACAGGAGGATCCCGGCACTGCGTGGACGACTCAAGGGAGCCCCCTCTGCGGATCAGGGGATCTGTCCCTCATTGCCTTCACCATCGCCCGCCCACGGCCCCCGTCCCCGCCCTGCCATCACCTGGAGCGAGCACCAGCGCATCGACGAGGTGATGCTCGCCGCCCGTCTGGCGTCCGACGGCTTCCTGCACCTGTGCCCGCCGCACCGGGACAGCACTGCCCAGAGGCAGCACCTCCCGCCCCGAGATCACCCTCATCGCCGCATCTCCAGGGCCAGTTCATAGATCCGGTTACGCCGCGCCGCAGTGATCTCCGCGGTCAGGGACACGGCCTTCTTGAGGGGCAGCTCGGGCAGCAACAGGCCGAGCACCCGCCGCGCCTCGGCCTCGTCCGCGGCCTCCGCGCGCGCCCCCGCCACCAACAATACCATCTCCCCGAGACACTGCTCGGGATCGCGCTCCAGACGCCCATGCAGGCTCGCCAGGGTGCCGTACAGAAAGGTCTCGTGGAGCTTGGTCAGCTCCCGCGCCAGGACCCCCTCCCGATCCCCGCCCAGGACCTGGATCAGGTCGCTCAGGGTGGCGACGATGCGCCGCCCGGATTCGTACCAGACCAGGGTGCCCGGCTCGCCGCGCACGGCGGCGAATTCCGCCCGGCGCCGGGCGTGGGCTCGCGGCGGAAAACCGAGGAACAGGAACCGGTCGCTGGGCAGGCCGGCCGCGCTCAGGGCGGTTATGCAGGCGCTCGGGCCGGGGACCGGCTCCACCCGCAGGCCGCCGGCGCGGGCCGCCCGCACCAGCCGGTAGCCCGGATCGCTCACCAGCGGGGTGCCGGCATCGGTGACCAGGGCGATGCGCTCCCCCCCGGCCAGGGCCTCCACCAGACGCCGGGCCATGGCCTCTTCGTTGTGTTCGTGATAGGCCACCAAGGGGGTGCTCAGGCCATAGTGGCGCAGCAACACCGCGGTCTGGCGGGTGTCCTCGGCGGCGATGCGATCCACCGTGGCGAGCACCTCACGCGCCCGCCCGCTCAGGTCGGCGAGATTGCCGATGGGCGTGGCGACCACGTATAGTATCCCCCCTCCATTTCCATCACCCATCGAACCCTCCCGCTGACTGCATGATGCGATTCATTCCCGCCCTGATCGGGCTCGGCCTGCTTCTGGCGTTGTCGGGCTGTGGCCAGGCGCCGTTGAAGGAGGCGCCCGCGAAGAAGCCCGCCGAGGCCTCCAGGGCGGCCCTGGAGGAGGGCCTGCGTCAGGCCGCCGCGCTACAGGCCAAGGGCGAGTTTAGCGCAGCGGCCGAGATCTTTGGGCGCCTCGCCGCCACCCAGCCACCGGCCGCCGCGGTGGACCTGTACCTTCGCCAGGCCCGGGCCCTGCTCGCGGGCGGGGAGACCGAGGCGGCGGCGAGGGCCATGGAGGCCCTCGCCGGACGGCCCCTGGCGCCGCGCGCCGCCTTGCGCGCGCGGCTGCTCCGGGCCGAATTGGCCCTGGCCCGCGGGGATCCCGGGGCGGCCCTGGAGTGGCTGGCCCAGGCCCCGCCCCAGGACGCCCCGGCCGATCTGCGCCAACGCCATTTCGCGGCCCTCGCCCAGGTGCGGCGCCTGCAGGGCGACCTCGTCGGCAGCGCCGATGCCCTCGCCCACCTGGATCTCGCCCTCGGCGAGCCGGACCGCCGCCTGGAGGTGCAGGCCCAACTGCTGCGCACGCTGTTGGTATTGCCCAGCGAGACCCTGCAAGGCCACCGCCCCGGCCCAACGGGTGTCCTGGGCGGCTGGATGGACCTGGCCCGGATCCTCCAGGGCTACGCCGCCGATCCGGCGACGACCCGCGCGGCCCTGGAGGCATGGCGCCAGGCCCACCCCGGACACCCGGCCCTGCCCGGACTGATCCGCCGTTACCTGAGCGCTCGTGACCAGGGCCTCGCCCGGATGGGCCACATCGCCGTGCTCCTGCCGGCCCGGGGCCGCTATGCCCGGGCCGCGCGCGCCATCACCTGGGGCCTGCTGGCGGCCTGGTACCGGACACCGCCGGACCGGCGCGGACGGATCACCTTCTACGACAGCTCCGACCCCGGCCAGGCCCCGGACCTGCTCCAACAGGCCGTGGCGGCCGGGGCCACGGCGGTGGTGGGCCCCTTGCAGAAGCCGGCCCTGGAGGCCCTGGCGCAGGCCGGCCAGCCCGCCCTGCCGGTGCTCGCCCTCAACCGCCTGCCCAAGACGGTCGTACCGCCCCCCGCCACGGGTGCGGCGGACAACGGCAGCGCTCCCCCCTCCCCTGCCCAGGAACAGGGGCAAACGGCGGGCACCCCCGAGACGACGCCCCCCGGGCCCGCCCCGGACGCCCCGATCCCGGGCGGCCTCCTCTGGCAACTGGCCCTGGCGCCCGAAGACGAGGCCGACCAGGCGGCCCGCCGGATCCTCGCCGACGGCCCGACGGCGGCCCTCGCCATGCTTCCCCAGGGCCCCCTGGGCAAACGCCTGGGCAAGGCCTTCGGTGAGGCCATGGCCGACGCTGGCGGGGTGCTCGCCGAGACCGGTGTCTACGACCCTGGAGGGGTGGATTTCCGCCCGCAGATAGAGGCCCTGTTCAATCTGGACGCCAGCACCACCCGCCTCAAGGCCCTCCAGTCCCTCACCGGCAGACGGTTCGGATTCACCCCCCGGCGGCGCCGCGACGCGGCGGGCCTGTTCCTGCTGGCGCGCCCCGGTCAGGCGCGCCAACTGCTGCCGCAGATGGTCTTCCTGCGTCTCGGTTCCCTGCCGGTCTACGCTACGTCCCGGGCGAACCCGCTGAAGTTCGACCCGATCCGGGACATCGACCTCGCCGGCCTCCGCTTCACCGAGATCCCCTGGCTGGTCCCGAAGCGGGAAGAGGACCGGAAGGACGCCCCCCTGTCCCGCGAGCACCTGGCGGGCCTCCTGCCCGAGGCCCGCGGCCCCCTCGCCCGGCTCGTCGCCCTGGGCCTGGATGCCTATGCAGTATTGGCACACCTCCAGGACTTCCGCGACTTCCCCGGCTTCCGCCTGCCGGGCGCCACCGGCGAACTGAGCCTCGATCCCCAGGGCCGTTTCCATCGCCGCCTGGTGTGGCTGGAGGTGACCCCGGAAGGTATCCTGCCCTTGGACCGGCCCGCACCGGCGGCGCCCCCGGCCGCAACCGAAGGGGCCGGCCCAGCGCCCCGGCCCGAGGGCCAAGAGGCCCTCCCCCCCGGCGGCCCGCCGCCGGCGGCCACGGAGGAGGACGCTGCGTCCATGCCCAGTCCCCCGGCGGTGGAGGTCCAGACCCCCGGGGCAGCGGCCATTCCCGAAGGAGGGCCGGCCCATGCCCGCCCCTGACCGCCGCCGTCTGGGGGCGGCCAAGGAGGCCCTGGCCCGGGCCCACCTGGAACGCGCCGGACTGCGCCTGGTGGAGGCCAACTACCGGTGCCGTGGAGGCGAGATCGACCTGATCATGGGCGACGGCGATGCCCTGGTGTTCGTGGAGGTACGCTACCGCGCCCACGACGGCTTCGGCGGCGCCGCGGCCAGCGTGACCGTGCAGAAGCAGAGGCGCATCGCCCTGGCCGCGCGGCACTATCTGCAACGCCACGGCGGGGATCGCGATTGCCGCTTCGACGTGGTGGCCATCGGCGCCGGCGACCGCCTGCAATGGCTGCGCAACGCCTTCGAGGCCCCCGCGTGAGCCCCCCCATGGACGCCCGGGAACGCATCCGGTGGCTATTCACCGAGAGCATCGACACCAAACGCCGGGCCGTCGAGGCCCTGGCCGTCCCCCTCGCCCGCGCCGGCCGACGGCTGGCCGCCAGCCTCGCCGCCGGGCACAAGGTCCTCGCCTGCGGCAACGGCGGCTCCGCGGCCGACGCCCAACACTTCGCCTCGGAACTGCTCAACCGCTTCGAACGCGAACGCCCGGGCCTGGCCGCCCTGGCCCTCACCACCGACAGTTCCACCCTCACCTCCATCGCCAACGACTACGCCTTCGAACAGGTCTTCGCCAAACAGGTGCGCGCCCTCGGCCGCCCCGGCGACCTGCTCCTGGCCATCAGCACCAGCGGGCGTTCGCCCAACGTCCTCGCCGCGGTCGAGGCCGCCCACGCCTGCGGTCTGGGGGTGATCGCCTTCAGCGGCCGCGACGGCGGCCCCCTGGGCGGCCTGTTGACGGCCGACGACGTGGAGGTGCGCGTACCGGCCGGGAACACCGCCCGCATCCAGGAGGTCCACCTGCTCGCCATCCACTGCCTGTGCGACCTGGTGGACCACACCTTGCATCCAGACGACCCCGGAACCCCGCCATGACCCGACCCAGCCCCCTGTCCCTCGTCTCCATCCTCCTCACCGCCCTGCTCCTCCAGGCCTGTGGCCCGGCGGTGGTGGGCGGTGCCGCCGTCGGCACCGCCACCCTGATCCACGACCGGCGCACCTCCGGCACGGTGGTGGACGACCAGCGCATCGAGTTCGAGGCCGCCTCGGCCATCGACGCCGCCGCCGATCTGAAAGACAAGGTCCGGGTGAGCGCCACCAGCTACAACCGAGTCCTGCTGCTCACCGGGCAGGCCCCGAACGCCGCCCTGCGCGCCCGGATCGAGGCCCTGGTACGCCCCATCCAGGGCGTGCGCCGGGTGGTGAATGCCATCATCCTCGGCCCCCCGGCCGAACTCTCCGAGATCAGCCACGACACCTGGATCACCACCAAGGTCAAGACCGCCCTCACCAAGATCGACCTGCCGGACTTCGATCCCCTGCGGGTCAAGGTGGTGACTGAACAGGGGGTGGTCTACCTGATGGGCCTGGTCACCCGCGAGGAGGCCCGGGCCGTGGTGGAGAAGGTGCGCTATGTGGACGGGGTGAAGAAGGTGGTCAAGATCTTTGAATACATCGAGCCCAAGACCCCCTGACCTGAACCCCGGCCAGCGCCAGCGGCTCGCCGAGATCTTCGCCCCCGCCGACCTGGCCCTGGACCCCGCCAGCCGCTGGAGCTATGGCTACGACAACAGCCGCCGTCAGGCCATGCCCCAGGCCGTCGCCTTCGCCCGCGAGGCGGCCCAGGTCCAGGCCCTGGTACGGTTCTGCGCCGACGAAGGCCTGCCCCTCGTCGCCCGCGGCCGCGGCACCGGCACCACCGGCGCCACGGTCCCCGACCGCGGCGGCGTGGTGCTCTCCTTCGAACGCATGGGGCGGATCATCGAGATCGCCCCTGCCGACCGCCTGGCGGTGGTGGAACCGGGCCTGACCAACGCCGCCCTGCAACGGGCCCTCGCCCCCCAGGGCCTGTTCTGGCCGCCCGACCCCACCAGCGCCGCGGCCTGCACCCTCGGCGGCAATCTCGCCTACAACTCGGCCGGACCGCACGCGGTGAAATACGGTACCCCGCGCGAGAACACCCTGGGCCTGGAGGCGGTGACCGGCACCGGGGAACTCATCCGCACCGGGGTGCGCACCACCAAGGGAGTGGTGGGCTACGACCTCACCCGCCTGCTGATCGGCTCCGAAGGCACCCTCGCCCTGATCACCCGCGCCACCCTGCGCCTGCACCCCCTGCCCGAGGCCCGGCGTGGCCTGCGCGCGGCCTACGGGGACGTGGCGGCGGCGGCCGCGGCGGTGGCCGCCATCATGGGCCAGGCGGCCATCCCCAGCGCCCTGGAATTCATGGACCGGGCGGCCCTGGGCCTGGTGCGCGAGGCCGGCGTCGCCCTGCCCGAGGCGGCCGGGGCCCTGCTGCTCCTGGAGGTGGACGGTCCCCGCGGCTGCATCGACAACGCCGTGGAGGCGGTGGCCGCGGCGGCGCGGGTGGACGGCCTGGTGGAACTCCTCGCCCCCGACGACATGGAGGCCCTGTGGGCGGCGCGCCGCGCCCTGTCGCCGGCCCTGCGCCGCATCGCCCCCAAGAAGATCAACGAGGACGTGGCCGTGCCCGTGTCGCAACTGCCGGCCCTGGTCTCCGCCCTGGAGGCCCTGGGGGAGGCCCACGGCATCCGCATCGTCAATTTCGGCCATGCCGGCAATGGCAACCTGCACGTGAACCTGCTCATCGACCCCGACCGCCCCGGCGAGGCCGAGCGCGCCCGGGCCTGTCTCGGCGCGGTCTTCGACCAGGTCCTGGCCCTCGGCGGCACCCTGTCCGGCGAACACGGCGTCGGCCTGGAGAAGCGGGACTATGTGGGGCGCGAGATCGCCGCCCCGAGCCTGGCGCTGATGCGCGGGCTGAAACAGGTATTCGATCCCCGGGGCATACTCAATCCGGGGAAGGGGTTGCCGGAGGGTTGAGGCCGCTCCCGCCGACCCTTTTCCCTGTGCCCCGCAAGCCAGCCAAGGCCTTCTCGGCCCTATCCAGATCGACCGCGTAGACCTCGATGTCCGGGCCCGGCTTGCCCGCTTTGCGGGCATCCAATACCAGATGGAAGACCTCGGGCAGATCCTTCACCATCGCCTTGGCATAGGGAGGAAAGGCCGCTTCCTTGTCCAGGATCACCAGGTATCGGGCGCGATAACGTACCAGCCGCTCCAGCGAATAGACATGAGAAGGATCGTCCAGGACCTGAATGGACGGACGCTGCAACAGAAACGGCATGACCCCCCAATCGGTCACGGCCACCATGGCGTCGGGTGCGGCGTGAGTATCCAGATAGGCCTTCACGTCGCCGACCCAGGCATTGGCGTTGGCGTAATAGTTGTGGTGCCAGGGATGGATGAGGCGCGCATAACCGTAGGCACCGTTCCCCAACACCAGGGCCAACACCATCAGTCCCAGGGCCCTGGCTGGCGTCGCCAAGACCCGCTCCCGCAGATAGCCGCCCACCAGGGCCAGCCCCGACATCCAGATCAACAATACGAAGGGCAACAGGGGGATCCAATAGCGTGGGACGGTGTAGGCCGAACCACTTCCGAACCACTGGCTGGCGATGAACGCAAGCGATACCAAGACATAGGCCGCCTCCATCAGGCCGGCCCGGCGCAACCAACGCCATCCACCGGCCAACAGCGGCAGGAGCACGACGGCCGCCTTGCCGTAGAGGCCGACGGAACCGCCCAACTCCTTACCGAAGAAGATCTCGAACAAGTCACGGAAGGTGAAGAGGGCGTGATAGAGCACGAGCTTGCCCCCGCTGAGCCAATCCGGCGTCACCTTGTCCATGGTCCCGCTGTCAGGGGCGTAGAGCCGCAGGCCCGACTGGCCGAAAAAGAAGGCATTGGCCATGTTGTACGTCTCGGGCGTATAGAGCAGATAGTTGCGCCCCAGCCAGAGGAAAAAGGGGACACCCGCCGACAGGGCCAAGAGCAAGGCCCAGACGATGCGCCTGCTCCTGCCTTCCCCCGTCCGCCAGGCCCGCCAAAGCAGGGCGAGGCCGAAGGCGCCCACCAGGAACACCCCCTGAAAACGGAGCAGCGGGGCCCAGGCCACCAGCAGCCAGCAAGCGATCAACCACCCACGCCTTTCGCGCTCCAGATACAGGCGCCAACACAGCAAGGCCGCGAGGGTCACGGCGAGGAAGAGGGCATCCGACATGATCCGTTGGACCTGTTCCTGGAGGACCGAAGCGCAGGCCAGAAGCAGGGGGACCCACCAGCCCGGCCAGCCATAACATGCCGGAGCGAACAGGGAACGGCTCAACCAGAGTGCGGCCACCACCGCCGCCCCCCCGAGCAGATTCAGGACCTGGAAATTCATCCCGAAGATGCCGATGAGGCCTGCCAGAGGCACCGACAGGCCAGGAAAATACAAGAGGTTGGGATGGCCATTGAACACATACCGCCCCGTGGCCAGAAGTTCAGCGGCCGTGCCCACATAGATCCCGCTGTCGGGCTGAAAGAACCACACCGAAGGGACCGCCCACAGGAACGCGAGCGAGATGAAGACCAGTAACCAGAACTGGATCCTGGTATCTTCGGACAGATGCATACCCGGGCGCTCCGCTCAAAAGGGTTCAAGAATAGCAGGGGCCGGCGCCAAGCGGAAAAAACCACCGAGACAAGGCCCGGGATCCCGGCCATGCCGCATCGCCCCCCGGGACGGGGATGCAACCCCGCGGGCCTCACCGGGCGCCCCCGGCGGGGCCGCCCTCTCCACCGGCCTGCCCTCCTTTCTGCCTCGGGGCCCAGGCCCGCCCCGGACACCGGCCTTCTTCTCCATGGGGTCTTCCTTCGTTTCTTCTACACCCGGGCCCCATGGGCAGGCCGTCGAAAACGAAGGGCATCCAGAGAAGTCGGGATGCCCGTGTGGGACAGGGAGGTCCCGCCATCTCCGATCACCTCACGTGATCGAAAATGTGAGCGACCCGAAAATCGCATAGTCCGGTTCCGTGGTTGCGCGAGTCCGGGCATGGCGCTTTTCGAGATCCTGTTGGGGAAAAAACCAAGGGGATCGCGGAAAACCCCGTTTGCCGCATGGGGCCGGGATTGGTTAAGGTAGCCCGATGCCTGCCGCCCCCCTGTTGTTGCTCACCACCTGCCCCGATGCGGAGACCGCCCGGGCCATCGGCCGCGCCCTGGTGGAACGCCGCCTGGCCGCCTGCGTCAACCTGCTGCCCGGGGCCCTTTCCATCTACAGGTGGCGTGACGGGATCGAGGAAGAGGCCGAAGTCGTGCTCCTGATCAAGACCCGCGCCGACCGCTATGCCGAACTGGAGGCCGCGCTCTCTGTCCTGCATCCTTACGAACTCCCGGAGTGTATCGCGGTCTCAATCGAACGCGGCTCCACCCCTTATCTGCAATGGCTCGAGCAATGCACCCGACCCGAAGAGCAATGACCACCGGCCTGCCACGCCTCTGGCTGGGATGGATCTGCATCCTCCTGGCCGCGGCCCCCGCGCCCGGTAGGGCGGAAGATGACCTCCTCCCAGCCGACCAGGCCTACCGCATCTCCGCGGAGGCCGTGAAGCCGGACCAGGTGCGGATCCACTGGGCCATCGCCGATGGCTATTACCTCTACAAGGACAAGATCCGTTTCCGCAACACCGATGAACGCATCGAGCTGGGGGAACCGGACCTGCCGCCCGGGGAGAAGAAGCACGACGACTTCTTCGGCGAGATGGAGATCTACCGCCATGGCGTGAGCGTGCTGCTGCCCCTGAAACGCGGCCCGGATGCCCCCGATCTCCTGACCCTGACCGCCCAATCCCAGGGCTGCGCCGATATCGGCGTGTGCTACCCACCCCACCGCCAGGAACTGGTGGTCAAGCTGCCCCCGGCGGCATCGACTGCGGCCGTCTCCACACCCGCGGGCGACGAGGGCGCGTCCCGGCTGGCCGCCCTGAGCCGGGATCTGGGGCTGGATACGGCTGACGACGAGGTCCTGGAGCCCGACCAGGCCTACCGCCTGAAGGCCCGGGTCGAAGGCCCCGGCCGGGTCCTGCTCCACTGGGACATCGCCGACGGCACCTACCTCTACAAGGACAAGGTCCGGGTGGCCCTGGAAGGCGCCGATCTAGCGGCACCGCCGACCTTGCCCGCGGGCAAGGTGAAGCACGATGCCCTGCTCCCCGACGGCGACACCGGCGACGTCGAGGTCTATTACCACGGCCTGGACCTGCCCCTGGAGATCCGCACGCCAGGCCAGGGTGACGCCGGGGTGACCCTGAAGGTGCGCTACCAGGGCTGCGCCGACCGCGGCATCTGCTACCCGCCCATCACCAAGACGCTCCACCTGGATCTGAAGAACGGCCGGCTGGCCTCCGCCGCCGCGCCGCAGGCGGCGCCCAGCGGTCCGCCCCCAGAGACATACCCGGTGCAATCCGAGACCGATCGCATCGCCGCCCGCCTCCAGGGCGGCAACGTCTGGCTGATCCTGGCCAGCTTCTTCGGCTTCGGCCTGTTGCTCGCCCTGACCCCCTGCGTGTTCCCCATGATCCCCATCCTCTCCGGCATCATCGCCGGTCAGGGCCACGATATCACCCCCGGGCGCGGCTTCCTCCTCGCCCTGGTCTACGTCCTCGCCATGGCCGTCACCTACAGCCTCGCCGGGGTCCTCGCCGGGCTCTTCGGCGGCAATCTCCAGGCCTGGTTCCAGAGTCCCTGGATCCTGGGTGCCTTCGCCGGCCTGTTCGTGCTCCTGGCCCTGTCCATGTTCGGCTTCTTCGAGCTGCAGATGCCCTCGGCCGTGCAGAGCCGGTTGACCGAGGTGAGTGGCCGCCAGCGCGGCGGGACCCTCGCCGGGGTGGCGGTCATGGGCCTGCTCTCGGCCCTCATCGTCGGCCCCTGCGTGGCCCCGCCCCTGGCCGGGGCCCTGATCTACATCGGCCACACCGGCGACGCCGCCCTGGGCGGCCTGGCCCTGTTCGTGCTGGCCCTGGGCATGGGCACGCCGCTGCTCGCCCTCGGGGCCTCCGCGGGCAGGCTCCTGCCCAAGGCGGGCCCCTGGATGGACACCGTCAAGGCCGTCTTCGGGGTCGTCCTCCTGGCGGTGGCGGTGAGCCTGCTGGAACGCATCCTGCCCCCGGTCCTGTCCATGTTCCTGTGGGCCTTGCTGGCCATCGTCCCGGCGGTGTACATGGGCGCCCTCGAGCCCCTGCCCCCGGGCGCCTCGGGCTGGGCCCGCCTGTGGAAGGGCCTGGGTTTCGCCCTCCTGGTCTATGGCGTGCTGATGCTGGTGGGGGTGGCCGCGGGGGGCCGTGACAGCCTGCAACCCTTGCGCGGGCTGGCGCCCGTGGCCACCGGCACCGCTCCTGGCCGGGTGCAATTCAGGCCCGTAGCGGACGTGGCCGGCCTGGAGCGCGAGCTGGCCGCGGCCCGCGCTGCGGGCCGCCCCGTGATGTTGGACTTCTATGCCGACTGGTGCGTCTCCTGCAAGGAACTGGAACGCGACACCTTCTCCGACCCGCAGGTGCGGCAGGCCCTCGCCGCCCACCGGTACATCCTGTTACAGGCCGACGTGACTGCCAACAGCGCCGCCGACGAGGCCTTGCTCCAGGGCCGTTTCGGTCTTCCCGGACCGCCGGCCATCATCTTCTTCGGGCCGGATGGCGAAGAACGGCGGGGTCTGCGCGTGGTGGGTTACCTCCCGCCCGAGCGATTCCTCGAACACCTGCGCGAGGCGACACGGTGAGCCTGCCCAAGGTCATCGTCTACACGGCGGTGGCCACCGCCATCGGCGTAGGCGCCGGGATGATCGGCCAGGACCATCTCAAGCCCCACGAGCCGGCCCCGTCCACCCCCTCCGTGAGCAAGCCGGCGGGGGCGGTAGAGGTCCTGCCGGATTTCAGCTTTCCCGATCTCCAGGGGGTGCAACGCAGCAACGTGCAATGGGCCGGCGATTACCTCCTGTTGTATTTCTGGGCCACCTGGTGCAAGCCCTGCACCCTGGACCTCCTGGCCCTCGCCGACCTCCAACGCGCGCGGGCGGCGCAAGGCCTGCGGGTGGCCGCCGTCGCCATCGACGATCCCCAGGCGGTGCGTGCCTATGCCTCCCGGCGCGAGCCCCCCTATCCCATACTGCTCGGTGGGGAGCCCGCCATCCATCTGATGCGCGACCTGGGCGACCGCTTCCAGACCCTGCCCTACACGGCGCTGTTCGATCCCCATGGGCGCCTGATCTACCGCCGGCCCGGACCTTTGAGCCTGGAAGACATCAAACGCCGACTGCCGGCCGCCCCCGCCCCCGAAAATCCACCCAATCCCTGAACCGAACCCGCCGTCTTCTGGACAGATCGGGGAAAGTGCTGGAAAATCGGAGCCAATTTTCGGGCCGCCACCCACCTGGGCTCCTTCTCCAAAGGGCGACCCTCCGACTCATTCGCCGGCCCCGTCATGCCCAACCTATTGGTCCTCAACGGCCCCAATCTGAACCTCCTCGGCCAGCGCGAGCCGTCCCACTACGGACGGACCTCCCTGGCGGACATCCAGGCCCGCCTCGAGGCCCGGGCCCGTAGACACGGCCTGAACCTGGTGTTCCGGCAGAGCAATGCCGAACACCAGCTTATCGAATGGATCCACCAGGCACCGGCCGAAGGGGTGGATTTCATCCTCATCAACCCCGCGGCCTTCACCCATACCAGCGTCGCCCTGCGCGACGCCCTGCTCGGGGTCGCCATCCCCTTCATCGAGGTTCACCTATCCAACGTCCATGCGCGTGAGCCCTTCCGCGCCCATTCCTATCTCTCCGACATCGCCGTCGGGGTCATCACCGGGCTCGGCGCCCAGGGCTACGAACTCGCCCTGGAGGCCGCCTCGAGCCGCCTGCAAGAGAACACTTGAATCCATGGATATCCGCAAAGTCAAGAAACTCATCGAACTCCTGGAGCAATCCAATGTGGCGGAGATCGAGATCCACGAGGGCGAGGCATCGGTACGTATCAGCCGCCAGACGGCACCGCCCGTGATGGCCCCGCAGGCCTACGCGCCCCCCCCTCTTCAACCACCGCCATCCCCTCTGGAGGTAGCCGAACCCAAGGCCGAAGAACCCGAGGGCCATCTGGTACGCTCCCCCATGGTGGGGACCTTCTATCGCGCCCCCTCCCCCGGGGCCAAGCCCTTCGTCGAAGAGGGCCAGCAGGTCCGGGAGGGCGACACCCTGTGCATCATCGAGGCCATGAAGATCCTCAATCAGATCGAATCCGACCAGAGCGGCACGGTGAAACGCATCCTCGTGGAGAACGGCCAACCGGTCGAGTACAACCAGCCCCTCTTCCTCATCGTATAGGCCCGGCATGATCGAGAAGATCCTCATCGCCAATCGCGGCGAGATCGCGCTGCGTATCCTGCGCGCCTGCCGGGAGCTGGGTATCAAGACCGTGGCCGCCCACTCCGAGGCCGACCGCGAACTCAAGCACGTCCTCCTGGCCGACGAATCCGTGTGCATCGGGCCGCCCCCTTCGGCCGACAGCTATCTCCAGGTGCCGGCCATCATCAGCGCCGCCGAGGTCACCGACAGCGTCGCCATCCACCCCGGCTATGGCTTCCTCTCGGAGAACGCCGATTTCGCGGAACGGGTGGAACGCAGCGGTTTCATCTTCATCGGCCCGCGCCCCGACACCATCCGCCTCATGGGCGACAAGGTCTCGGCCATCGAATCCATGAAGCGTGCCGGCGTGCCCTGCGTACCGGGCTCCGACGGCCCCCTGGACGACAACAAGAGACGCACCATCGAACTGGCGCGCGAGATCGGCTATCCGGTCATCGTCAAGGCCGCCGGCGGTGGCGGCGGCCGGGGGATGCGCACCGTCCATGCCGAGGCCTCGCTGCTCAACGCGGTGGCCCTGACCCGCGCCGAGGCCGGCGCGGCCTTCGGCAACGACACCGTATACATGGAGAAATTCCTTGAGAACCCGCGCCACGTGGAGTTCCAGGTGCTCTCCGACCAGCACGGCAACGCCATCCACCTGGGCGAGCGCGACTGCTCCATGCAGCGCCGCCACCAGAAGGTGGTGGAAGAGGCCCCCGCCCCCGGTATCACCGAGGCGCAACGGGAGCGCCTGGGCGCCCTCTGTACCCAGGCCTGCCGCGAGATCGGCTACCGTGGGGCCGGCACCTTCGAGTTCCTCTACCAGGACGGTGAATTCTATTTCATCGAGATGAACACCCGCGTCCAGGTGGAACACCCGGTGACCGAGATGATCACCGGGGTGGACATCGTCCGTGAGCAGATCCGTATCGCCGCAGGCGAGCCCCTGCGCCAGCGCCAGGAGGACATCCAGGTCCGCGGACACGCCATCGAATGCCGCATCAACGCCGAGGATGCCCGCACCTTCATGCCCAGCCCCGGCGCCATCGACCAGTTCCACGCCCCCGGGGGGCCGGGCATCCGGGTGGACTCCCACATCTACAGTGGCTACCGGGTGCCTCCCTACTACGACTCCATGATCGGCAAGATCATCGCCCACGGCGAGGACCGCGCCGCGGCCATCGCACGCATGGCCAACGCCTTGCACGAGACCGTGATCGAGGGCATCAAGACCAACATCCCCTTGCAGATGGACATCATGGCGGACAGCGGCTTCCAGGCCGGCGGCGCCAACATCCACTATCTGGAAAAGAAGCTGGGCCTTGGATGACTTGGCTGCAATTCGCCATCGACACCCCCCGGGAGATGGTCCCCGGCCTTGAGGAACTGTTTCAGGCCCTGGGCGCCCTCTCGGTCACCTGCGGGGACGCGGCCAACACCCCTGTGCTGGAGACGGGGCCAGGAGAGGTGCGCCTGTGGGAGCAGACCCGGGTCACCGCCCTGTTCCCGGCGGGGGCCGACGCCGCGGCCTTGCATGCCACCCTGGAAGGGGCCTTGCCGCCGGCGCTGCGTGGGTGCATCCACCAGGAACGCCTCGCCGACCGGACCTGGGAACGCGCCTGGATGGACGACTTCCATCCCATGGCCTTCGGTGATCGGCTCTGGGTCTGCCCCGGAGGACAACCCGCCCCCGACCCCGATGCGGTACGCCTGGAACTGGACCCCGGCCTCGCCTTCGGCACCGGCACCCATCCCACCACCGCCCTGTGCCTGAGGCGTCTCGACAGCGATCCACCGCGCGACCTGGAGGTCATCGACTACGGCTGTGGCTCCGGCATCCTCGCCGTGGCCGCCCTGCTGCTGGGCGCCCGCCGCGCGCTGGGCATCGACCACGACCCCCAAGCCCTGATCGCCAGTCACGCCAACGCCGAACGCAACGGGGTCGCCGAGCGCCTCCAGGTCGCGGCCCCTGGGGCCCCGCTGCCGGCCCCCGCGGACCTGGTCCTGGCCAACATCCTCGCCGGCACCCTGGTGGAACTCGCCCCCCGCCTCACCGCCCTGGTCCGCCCCGGCGGACGCCTCCTGCTCTCCGGCATCCTTCAGGGGCAAGGGGAGCAGGTCACCGCCGCCTATGCCCCCGCCTTCGACCTGGCCGCGCCCGAACGGGAGGGCGACTGGTTGCTGATCGAGGGCCGGCGGCGGTGATCACCCGCTGCCCCCATTGCGACACCTGGTTCCGGGTTCAGGCCGGACAGCTCCAGGCGGCGCGGGGTCAGGTGCGCTGCGGGGAATGCGATCACCCCTTCGACGCCCTGGCCGAACTGCGCGACGAGCCGCCGCCCGTCAGCCACGCGCCGGCAGAAGACCCCGCCCCCCTACCGGCACGGCATGCCCCGAGCCCCGCGGGGATCCTCTGGATCCTGGGCGCCCTGGTCCTGGGCCTCATCCTGGTCCTGCAAGTCCTGTGGTGGCAACGTGAGCGGCTGGCCGCCACCCCGAACGGCTGGCCTTGGGCCCGGGCCCTGTGCCGGGTCCTGCCCTGCGAGGCCCGCCCGCCGCGCCGCCCGGACCGGATCGAAGTGATCGGCCGCAGCCTGACCCCAGACCCCGCCCACCCCGGGACCCTCAGGTTCCACCTGGAGATCGCCAACCGCGCACGGATGCCCCAACCCTGGCCGCGAATCGACTTGGTCCTCAGCGACCAACGGGCCGCGCCCCTGGGTGGCCTGCGTCTCTCTCCCAAGGACTACCTGACACCGGATGCGCCCGAATGGTTCGCTCCCGGCCATTCTCTGGAAGTACGGCGGCGCATCGCCGATACCCGACCGCCCAGCCGTGGATTTCACATCGAATTTCATTGAGTTCAGGCGGCAGGCGAATACAGGCAAACTTCTACACAGACTGGTCATACGGTCTTGCGTTTGACGCCTTCCTGTCCGGCGAGACGGCAAATATACCCGTCGCACGTGAGTATGAATATTTCGCTACTGCCGCCATCCCTCACACTCGTCAGTGGTGCAGCGATGGCTCGCCATCCCCGTCCTGACTCGCTGCCGCGTCCTCTCCAGGCGCCCCCACGATGGCCTGTTCTCCTGCAACGGGGCCAGGACCGGTACTGTCCCGGTGGGCGTCATCTGACCGGCGGCAGCGTCACCCCATGCGAACAGCCCCCCGCAAAAAAAACCCATCCGGGCAGGCCACCGCCGGGATGGGCAAGGCGCCGTCTGACAGGCTGATCTGGATTCCTGTCCGAGCGCTGGAGGAGGAAACGATGAACGACCTCGGTCGTCCTTCACCGTTGTTGGCGGCCGGCATGCCCGTAACTTTAGCCGGGTGTCGGAAAAAACCCATCCCTGGACTCTTTCGACCGCGGGACCGGGAAACACAGGGTCCCGGTACCTTCGCCTTCGACGGCTTGCGGCCTTCAAAAGAGCAGCCCCTCCATATACCGCGCACAGTCCGGCGGGATACCCCGTCCTTCAACTGCCTGCCAGTGAATCCCACGCCTCCGTGGCATGAAATCAGAGGGATAGCGGGAGCTTACCGGGGGCGACGATCCGGACCCGCTTGCGGCGCCCGGCCTGCCCGCTCTCGAGTACCACCCGCGCCCGTGGCACACCGAAGGCCTTGGCCAGGAAACGGACCAGGTGGGCATTGGCCTTGCCGTCCACCGGTGGCGCGGTGAGGGTGACCTTGAAGGCGTCCTCCCCGTGGGGGCCCACCAGGCGGTCCCGGCTGGCCTTGGGTTGGACCCGCAGGTCGAGCACCAGATCATCCCCGTCCCATCGGTACCAGGTCATCGCCACCGAACCTCAGAAGGGCGACCCGGTCAGGGCCTTGAGGGGGGGCAGCAGGAGCATCTTGAGCAGGACGATGGCGATCATCGCCACCATCGGCGAGAGATCCAGGCCGGACATGGGCGGCAACAGCCTACGTGCGGGCACGAGCACCGGCGCGGTGAGGCGGTCGAGGAGCCCGGCCAGCGGGTGGTACCCCCCCTGGACCCAGCTGAGAACCGCCTGGATCAGGATCGCGAACAGGAAGATGTTCAGGACCAGGGCCAGCAGTTCGGGCAGGGACCAGAGCAAGGCCCCCAGGGCCTGCCCACCCCGCCCGATCACCAGCAGGACCAGCATCAATTCGACGCTCTTGACCCCCCAGGCGAGGACCAGGGAGGCCAGATCGAGGCCGGCGGTGCCGGGGATCAGGCGGCGCAGGGGACGCAGCGGCGGCGCGGTCACCCGAACGATGAACTGGGACAGGGGGTTGTAGAAATCGGCGTGGACCCACTGCAACAGGAAACGCAGCATCACTGCCAGGACGTAGAGGTCGAACAGGGTCTCGATCAGGAAGACCAGCGGATTGGTCAGGTAGTCAGCGCCCATCGCTGTCGTCCCCGAGCAGGTCCGAGAGGGTCTGGGAGCGCGCCCGCGCGGCCTCCAGGGCCTTGCGGAACAGGCCCTTGAGATCACCCTTTTCGAGCACCTCGAGGGCCGCCTCGGTGGTGCCTCCGGGGGAGGTCACCCGCTGCCGCAGCAGGGCCGGCGGATCCTCGCTCTCGATGGCCATGCGGGCGGCCCCCAGGGCGGTCTGGAGGCTGAGCAGACGGGCGTCCGCAGGGTCCAGGCCGAGGCCCTGGCCGGCCTCTTCCAAGGCCTCCATCACCAGGAAGAAGTAGGCGGGGCCGCTACCCGAGAGGGCCGTGACGGCATCCATGAGGGGCTCCTCGTCCACCCAGCGGGTAAGGCCCACGGCACGCAGGATGGACTCGGCGCGGCTGCGCTGGGCGTCGTCCACCCCCGGGCCGGCGTAGAGCACGCTGGCCCCGGCCTGGATCATGGCCGGGGTGTTGGGCATGGTGCGCACCAGGGCCAGCCCCCCGCCGAGCCAGGCCTGGAGGTCGGGCTCGCGGATCCCCGCGGCGATGGAGATCACCAGCGGCCGGCGCTGCTGGACCGCGGCGCGCAACCCGGAACAGACCTCATGCATGATCTGGGGCTTCACCGCCAGCACCAGGACATCGGCGTCCTCCACCGCGGTGGCATTGTCGGCAAGACTGCGGATACCGAAGCGGGCGGCCAGGGCCGCGGTCTTCTCGGCCTCCGGATCGCTCACCAGGATGCGGGAAGGCGGATAGCCATCGGCCACCAGGCCGGAGATCAGGGCGGTGGCCATATTGCCGCCGCCGATGAAGGCGATGGTGGCCTGGAGCCGTTGCGGGTCGGAAAGCAGGGGTCGGGTGTCAGCCATAGTCTCTGGGTCCAAAGATTGAAGTACCGATGCGCACCAGGGTGGCGCCTTCGAGGATCGCCGCCTCCAGATCTCCGGACATGCCCATGGAGAGGGTGTCCAGGGGCCGTTCGGGGGTCCGGTGCAGATCTCTCAATTCCCGCAGGCGGCGGAAGGGCAGACGTTGGGCGGCGAGGCCGGCGGCCGGGGCGGGCAGGGTCATCAGGCCGCGCAGGCGCAGGCGGGACAGGCCCTGGATCTCTTCGATCAGCCCGCCCAGGGCCTCGGGGGCGACCCCCGCCTTGCTCGCCTCGCCGCTTAGATTCACCTGGATACAGACCTGCAGAGGGCCCATCTCCCCGGGCCGCTGGGCATTCAGGCGGTGGGCGTGGCGGGCCTCGCACAACCCGTGCACCCAGTGGAAGGCGGTGGCGATGGCCGCGGTCTTGTTGCCTTGGATGCGGCCGATGAAGTGCCATTCCAGGTTCAGATCAGCGAGCGCGGCCTGTTTGGCCCGGGCCTCCTGGAGATAGTTCTCGCCGAAGGCGCGTTGCCCCGCCGCGGCCGCCTCGCGCACCGCGGCCGCCGGCTGGGTCTTGCTCACGGCGAGCAGTCGGACCGAATCCGGGGCCCGTCCGGCGGCGGCCTGGGCGGCGTGGATGCGCGCCCAGACCTGTTCCAGGCGTTCGGCGATGCCAAGGGAAGGGGGTCGATCGGGCATAGGGTCTGGAAACTGTGGTGTCGGTCTTTCCCGGCGCGTGTCGGAACGTTATACAATCGCCATCATAGCATTCTCACCCAGCCTGCTCGCGCCCACCGCCCCCGATACAGAGACAGCCGCATGGATATCGCCGAACTGCTGGCCTTCAGCGTAAAACACAATGCCTCCGACCTGCATCTGTCGGCCGGCCTCCCGCCGATGATCCGCGTGGACGGCGACATCCGCCGCATCAACGTACCGGCCCTGGATCACAAGACCGTGCACGGGCTCGTGTACGACATCATGAACGACAAACAGCGCAAGGACTTCGAGGAATTCCTGGAGACCGATTTCTCGTTCGAGATCCAGGGCCTGGCGCGTTTCCGGGTCAATGCCTTCAACCAGAACCGGGGCGCAGGGGCAGTGTTCCGCACCATCCCTTCAAAGGTCCTGACCCTGGAAGACCTCGGTTGCCCGCAGGTGTTCCGCGACCTGATCCAGGTCCCACGGGGGATGATCCTGGTGACCGGCCCCACCGGTTCCGGCAAGTCCACCACCCTGGCGGCGCTCATGGATCACCTCAACGACAACGTCTACGGGCATATTCTGACCATCGAGGACCCCATCGAGTTCGTCCACACCAGCAAGAAGTGCCTGATCAATCAGCGCGAGGTGCATCGCGACACCCTGGGCTTCAGCGAGGCCCTGCGCTCGGCCCTGCGTGAGGACCCCGACATCATCCTGGTGGGCGAGCTGCGCGACCTGGAGACCATCCGCCTCGCCCTCACCGCGGCCGAGACCGGTCACTTGGTGTTCGCCACCCTGCACACCAGTTCCGCGGCCAAGACCATCGACCGGATCATCGACGTCTTCCCGGCCGGCGAGAAGAGCATGGTGCGCTCCATGCTCTCCGAATCGCTGCGTGCGGTGATCTCCCAGACCCTGCTCAAACGCATCAGCGGCGGCCGTGTCGCGGGCTGGGAAATCATGGTGGGCACCCCGGCGATCCGCAATCTCATCCGCGAAGACAAGGTGGCGCAGATGTACTCGGCCATCCAGACCGGCCAGGCCCACGGCATGCAGACCCTGGACCAGCACCTGCTGGAACTCACCAAGAAGGGGCTGGTGAACCGCCTGGAGGCCCGCGCCAAGGCCCAGAACAAGGATATGTTCGCCTGAGGATCGACCAATGAACACATCCACCCGCTCTCTGGATTTCAACGCCGTGCTGATGATGATGGCCGATAAACGCGCATCAGACCTGTTCATCACCGCGGGACGGCCACCCACACTGAAGATCGAGGGACGTTTTCACGCCGTGGGCAAGGCCTCCATGTCCTCCCGCCAGGCCCGCGAACTGGTGCTGGGCATAATGAATCAGAAGCAGCAGAAGGAGTTCGAGCAACACAAGGAATGCAACTTCGCCATCAATGCCCAGGGAATCGGCCGTTTCCGGGTGAGTGCCTTCGTCCAGCGCGACCGCGCGGGGATGGTCCTGCGCCGGATCGAGACCCGCATCCCCACCGTCGAGGAACTCCACCTGCCCGAGATCATCAAGGATCTGGCCATGCTCAAGCGCGGTCTGGTGCTGTTCGTAGGCGCCACCGGAGCAGGTAAATCCACTTCGCTCGCAGCGATGATCGGTTACCGCAATCATCGTTCCAGCGGCCACATCATCACCCTGGAAGACCCCATCGAATTCGTCCACGAGCACGACCGCTGCATCGTCACCCAACGCGAGATCGGGCTCGACACCGAGTCTCTGGAGGTGGCCCTCAAGAACACCCTGCGGCAGGCCCCGGACGTCATCCTGATCGGCGAGATCCGCAACCGCAACGCCATGGAATACGCCATCTCCTTCGCCGAGACCGGGCATCTGGTCTTGGCGACCCTCCACGCCAACAACGCCAACCAGGCCCTGGATCGCATCATCAGCTTCTTTCCTGAAGATCAACGTGCCCAGCTGTTCATGGACCTGTCCCTGAACCTACGGGCCATCATCGCCCAGCAACTGGTCCCGCATCGTGATGGGAAGAGTCGCTATGCGGTGGTGGAAGTCCTGCTCAACACCCCGCTGGCGGCCGACCTCATCCGCAAAGGAAAGGTGCACAAACTGAAGGAACTGATGAAACAATCCACCGAGCAGGGCATGATCAGCTTCGATCAAGCCCTGGTGGCCCTCTACAACGAGCGCATCATCAGCTATGAAGACGCCCTCAAGTACGCCGACTCGGCCAACGAGGTCCGCCTGATGATCAAGCTGGGCAAATCCGACGGCGCCACCCTCATGGAGGACTCCGAAATGGACAGCATCTCCCTGGTGGAGGACGAGAACCTCTACCGCAGAAGTTGAGGCGCCTGTGCCCTCCGGGCGCAAGCATCAGCAGGGCCGTTGGCCAGGGTCCGTCCCACCCGGGACAGGCCTCAGGGCAAAGGGCTGAAGCGCGGGCACCCTCGCCAGGTGACATGGGCGGGAAACACCCCGCTGAGGATGGGCAGCACAGCCACCACGACAGGCCACTGGACACGCCGGGGTCTGTCCAGGGCGTCGCCGAGGGGGATCTCAATGTGATCGCAATACCCAGCGCACGCGGGTTGCCGGTTTTTCGAGGCCGTTCCTCCGGCCCCCGGGCAAGGCGCGGAGGCAAGCCTTGAGGATGGCGCGACCAGGGCCAACAGTCGCCACCCCGTCCCCGGGGCGCAAAGGCCGCCCGCAGTGACCGACGATCCATGGGGGACGGGCATACATCCTCCTGCTCCGCCCTTACCCCCCGGGACAGCCCAGATCCCGCACCAGCGGTTGCGCCTGTATGGACTCACCCCACAGATAGATTTCAGTCGTGGCCGGATCGCATTGGCTGCAACCCTCCCCACAAGCGGCATGGGCCCGCACCTTGCGCACCTGCCCCCGCCGCTCCAGCAGATCGAGCATACCCCGCAGGGCCTCCGGCTCGCTGCGGAAGTGCAGGGCCAGGTCGCGCAGGCTCGCCTGTCCCCGCTGGCGCAGATAGGTGCGCAGATCGGACAGGATCACCCCCGGGCCTCCACGGGCCGCGCCGCCCGAACCCGATCACCGCGCCCGGCCCAGCGACGCAGGCCGATGATCAGCGTGCCCAGGGCAAGCAACAGCCCCAACACCCAGGCAGCACTGCTCAACGGGTGCCGTTCAAAGGTGGCCAGCTGATAAAACAGGGTGGCCGAGGTATAGGCCACCCCCGTGGTCCAGAGGGCCACGAACCCCGCCCAGGGGGCGCCGGCCTCCCTACGGATAGCGGCCATGGTGGCCACGCAGGGGAAATACAGCAGGATGAAGAGCAGGTAGGCGAAGGCCCCGATGCGGCCGTCGAAGCGATGCTCCATGACCCCGAACAGCCGCGCCCCCGGCTCGGCCCCGCCCGCCACCATCTGCCCCTCCAGGTCGTTCAGGCCCAAGGGATCGAGGATCTGATCACGCAACCTGCCGAGGTTGGCCGGCACCGTGGCGGCGGCCGCGGCCAAGGCCTCCCAGAGATCGAACGTACTACCCTCGTGCCGGCCGGTCTCACCGGCATCGGCGCGACCGAGGGCACCGTAGAGGGCATTGAGGGTGCCCACCACCGTCTCCTTGGCCAGGGTGCCGGTGAAGATGCCCACGGTGGCCGGCCAATTGTCCTCGCTCACGCCCATGGGGGCGAAGGCCGGAGTGACGGTGCGGCCGATGGCGCTCAGTACCGAGGCCTCGCTGTCCTCGTTGCCGAAGCTGCCGTCGGTGCCCAGGGAATTGAGGACGTTGAGCACCAGGACCACCGCTACGATCACCCGCCCGGCCTCCTTGAGGAACAGGCGCACCCGGTCCCAGGTGCGCAGGCTCACCCCCTTGAGGGTAGGCAGGTGATAAGGCGGGAGTTCCATCATGAAGCCCGTGCTCTCGCCAGGGAGCAGGGTACGGCGCATGGTGAGCCCGGTGAGTACGGCCACCCCGATACCGATGAGATAGAGCCCGAACACCAGATTCTGGCCGTTACGGGGAAAGAAGGCGGCGGCGAACAGGGCGTACACCGGCAGACGGGCGCCGCAGGACATGAAGGGGTTCATGAGGATGGTGAGCTTGCGCTCGCGCTCGTTCTCCAGGGTGCGGGTGGCCATCACCGCCGGGACATTGCAGCCGAAGCCCACGATCAAGGGCACGAAGGCCTTGCCCGGAAGGCCGATGGCACGCATGAAACGGTCCATGACGAAGGCCGCGCGGGCCATATAGCCACTGTCTTCCAATACCGAAAGGAACAGGTACAGACAGGCGATGATGGGGATGAAGGTGGCCACCACCTGGAGGCCGCCGCCGGCGCCGTCGGCGAGGAGGACGCGCAGCCAGTCCGGGGCCCCGGCCCAGGTGAGAAGACCGCCGAAGCCATCCACGAACAGGGCCGCGCCGACGCCGTCGAAGAAATCGATGAAGGCGCCGCCGAAGTTCATGGTGAACATGAACATCAGGTACATCACGAACAGGAACAGGGGCACCCCGAACCAACGGTGCAGGACCCAGCGGTCGATGCGGTCGGTGAGGGTCCGCCCCACCTCACCCTCGATGCGCACCACGCTCTGGGCCAGGGCGTGGGCATGACCGTAACGGTAATCGGCGATGTGCATGTCCACCTCCTCGCCGCTGCGGTCGGCGATACGCCGGCGCCAGTCGGCCACCCGCGCCAGGATGGCGGGGTCGGACCTGGCCTCCACGAAGGCGTCCCCCTCCAGGAGCTTGAGGGCGAACCAGCGGCAGTTGGCCTCTGCACAATGGCCCTGGAGGTGGGGGAGCAGGTGGCTGATGGCCTCCTCGACGGTCTCCTCCTGGGCCAGGGCGAAGCCGCCGCTCTGCTGGCCCTTGGCCACCGAGACGATGCGTGCCTTGAGTTCCGACAGGCCCTCGCCGGCGGTGGCCACCACCGGCACCACCGGGCAACCCAATTCGCCCGCCAGGCGCTCCGCATCGATGCGGATGCCCCGCCGCCGGGCCACGTCCATCATGTTGAGGGCCACTACCACCGGCACCCCCATCTCCAACAACTGCACCGTCAGATAGAGATTGCGTTCCAGGTTGGTGGCATCCACCACGTCCACGATGAGGTCGGCGTCGCGCGAAAGCAGGTAGTCCCGGGTCACCTCCTCGTCCAGGGAACCGGCATCCAGGGAATAGATACCGGGCAGGTCGATGACCTCCACGGGGATACCGTCCAGATCCATCTGTCCCTGTTTGCGCTCCACCGTCACCCCCGGCCAGTTGCCGGTCTTCTGGCGGATGCCGGTGAAGGCGTTGAACAGGGCCGACTTACCGCAGTTCGGGTTGCCCGCGAGGGCGATGGTCAACTGCGTGGGATTCGGGTTGGAGCCCGCGGGATCGGAAGAAGCGCAACAGCCCATGATAAGAGCCCGGTCGAAGGGAACCGCTCAGGCATCGGCCGGCTGCACCAGCAGCCGCTCGGCGATGCCGCCGCCCAGGGCGACCCGCGTCCCCCCTGCGGCCACCACCACACCCCTTCCCCGACGATGCAGCACCTGCACCCGGCTGCCCACGCGGATGCCCAGACCGAGCAGACGCCGTTGGAGCTGATGTCCGCCCAGGATGCGGGAGACGCGCACCTGCGCGCCCGGGGTGAGATCGGAGAGGGGTGAGAGAGAGATGTCCATGGGGATGCGGGAGTTTCGGTTCCGAAACAATTAAGAATTGTTCTCAACAGTATCACCGCTTCTGGCTTTTGCCAACCGCTTTGCGGCACCTATACTTCGGCTTTTGCAGTCGGAGTGAACCTATGACGAGGCTCGCCCTCTGCCTGATCGCCTGCGGACTGGTCCTCGCCAGTCGTGCCGAGGTCCCCGCCCCCCTCGGACTCGACATCAACGATCACTGGACAGGTGACCTGGACGGCATGATCGAGCGCCATCGGATCCGCTTCCTGGTGGTCTACAACCCAATGCTCTACTTCCTCGACGGACCGGTGCAACGCGGCGCTTCGTATGAATTGGACCGAACCTTCGAGAAATGGCTGAACCACCGTCTGAAGAAACGAACCCTGCGCATTGAGGCCGTGTTCGTTCCGGTGAGCCGGGACCAGCTCATCCCCGCCCTGCTCGATGGGCGCGGAGACATCGCCACCGCCAATCTCACCATCACCACCGAGCGCCGCAAGCGGGTGGCCTTCTCCACGCCCCTGATGACGGGGGTCAAAGAAGTGGTGGTCTCGGGCCCACGCAGCCCCGAGGTGAAGACTCTGGAGGACCTGTCCGGAAAGATCGTCTATGTACGCCGATCGAGTTCCTACTACGAGAGCCTGAAGGCCCTGAACCGGCGTCTTCGCGATCGCGGTCTCGCCCCAGTGGTCCTGGCCCTGATCGATGACCACCTGGAGGACGCGGACCTCCTCGAAATGCTCAATGCCGGGATCCTGACCCTGCTGGTGGTAGACCTGCACAAGGCGCGCTTCTGGGCCGATGTCCTGCCCGATATCCAGGTGCATGAGGACATCGCCGTGCGCGAGGGTGCTGAGATCGCCTGGGCCTTCCGCAAGGGCAGCCCCAAGCTGGCCGAGACGGTGAACGCCTTCATCGCCAAACACAGGAAAGGCACCCTCACCGGCAACCTGCTTTTCAAGCGGTACCTCCAGAAGAACCGCTGGGTGCGCAACAACCTCACCGACAAGGAACTGGACAAGTTCAAGCGGGTGATCGCCCTGTTCAAGAAATACGGCGGCCGCTACGGCTTCGACGCCCTGATGTTGGCCGCCCTCGCCTACCAGGAATCAGGCCTCGATCAGTCCAAACGCAGCCGCCAAGGTGCCATAGGCATCATGCAGATCCTGCCAAGCACCGCCCGTGATCCCCACATCGACATCCACCATATCGAGCGTCTCGACAACAACATCCACGCCGGCGTGAAGTACCTGCGCTTCCTCTATGACCGCTATTTCGCAAAAGACCCCATGGACGAGATGAACAAGGTGCTGTTCTCCTTCGCCAGTTATAACGCCGGGCCGGCGCGGATCCGCCGCTTGCGCGCCGAGGCAAAGAAGCAGGGTCTGGATCCGAACCGCTGGTTTCGCAACGTGGAGGTGGTCGCCGCACGGCGGATCGGTCAGGAGACGGTGCGTTACGTACGCAACATCTACAAATACTACATCGCCTACCGGCTGCTGGACCAGCACCTGCGCCAGCGCGAGGCGATCAGCGCCATGGCTGGGCAGTGAAGGCTCAGATCTTGCGTAACAGGTCCACCCGGTGGGGCTTCATGAAACGGGCGCCCTCCGCCCCCCTATGGGCGAGAAAGGCCGCCTTCACCCGCTGGTAGAGGGCCTCGTCGATCTCGTGCCGGGTGTGGGTGACCTGGAGGAAACGCCGCTCGAAGTCCCGCCAGTCCGGATAGACGCCTTCATATTGGAAGAAGATCTCGTCGATCAGGGCAAAACGGCCCGAGTCCACCGCCACGGCGATCTGCTCGAAGGCCGCCTCTCGCACCTCCCGTTCATCGTGAAACAGGCTCAGGACGGCGTTGAACGCCCCCCAGTACACCGGCTCTGAGATCCAGGCATGGCCCCCGGGACGCAATACCCGGTGGATCTCATCGAGGGCCTGCCCCAGGAACTGTCGGGGAACATGGTGGAAGGACTTGAACAGGAACACCGCATCGAAGTGGTCGTCAGGGAAGGCGATGGCCTCGGCACCTCCATACAGGAAATGCACACCGGCCGGGGCCTCGCTCACCCGGTTACGTCGAAGCTGGACAGCATCCACCTCCGTCGCGACGATCTCCGCCGGACCCAACCGTGCCGCCAGGAGGCGGGTCATATAGGCGTCGCCGCACCCCAGATCCAACACCCGGCATCCGCTCAGATCCAATCGTTCAGCGATGAGATCGATCTCATGGGAAGTGACATAGGCATTGGGATCGTTGATCCGCGGAATCAGGGAGGGCATGGGTCTTTCAACAGGGTTGCCGTACGTTTCCCCCATTCTACACCCATCGGTGCAAGAGGGGGCCGACCAGCGGTGCTCAGGGAAGAGACCGGTTCCCCGCCAATGACACCAATGAGGCTATTTGAACAACTTCCCTTCCACCTCCTCGAACCTTGTGATCACCTGCTTCTCTATCGTCCTGTCATTGAAGAGGCGTAGAAGGACTTCAAAGACAAAGGCCAGGAAAAATATGCCACCGATATAGTAGACGATATGTGGCAACGATTTCTCAGTATAAGCGATTGCAAAGGCGGCTGCCCCAAAGGAACCGATGACTGCGGCCAGGATCCACCATAAATTCGCCCCTGTCCGCCTGCGTATGAAAAGATGGCCCGTATGGGTGAAGCCCTGAACCAAAAGCACGCCAATAGCTGCAATGGTTGCGATCTGGTTGAGATCGAAGAACAGGATCAGTGGAACGATCAGTGCCGCCGATATGATCAGTCCTTCCGTATTATGAAAAAGGGTACGGTCATACTCCCTGGGAAGTTCCCCTTCTTTTGCAAGGGTATAGCTTATCTGGGTCACAGCGTAGAGTGTCGCATTGATCGCGGACGCAGTTGCCAGCAAAGCGGTCCCTGCCATGATCTTGAAGCCCCATGCCCCAAAGGCGGGCCTTGCCGCAGCCGCCAATGCGAAGTCTTTGTACTTGACGATCTCAGACAGAGGCAGGTTTCCAAACACCGCTATGGAAATGGTGATATACATCATCGCGACCAGGGCGATGGCGGAGAACATGGAACGCAGCATCGTATGTTCAGGATTCCGCATGTCTTCGACACTGTTGGTGATGATGCTGAAACCCTGGAAGGCAAAGAAGGTCAGGCCCAGAGCATAGAATATCTCGATCAGACCAGGAGCCTTACCAATACGAAGATTGGAGGGATGGATGAAAAACAGGGCAACCACGGTGAAGACGGTCAATGCGAGCAGCTTGATGACGACGATGATGTTTTCCGATTTGGCTACCATCGTGGCGCCGGTGAGATTGATGAGTACGAACACCAGGACGATGGCAACCGCAAAGAGATCGGCGTGCAAGGGCGTTACGCCACCACTCATATAGGTTGCAGCATAGGTTCCAAAGGACTTGGAGACTGCCGCAAGGGCCACCAACTGTGCAAGGTAGAACAGGACACCCAGCGTCCCCGAAAAAAAGCCCTCTCCATAGCCCTGGACGAGATATTCGATAATACCACCACGGCTGGGATAGCGAATGGCCAGTTTACTAAGTGAATAGCCACACAACAGCGCAATGACCCCTCCGACCAGGAAGGATACAGTTACCAGGTTCCCCGCAATGGCACCTGCCTCACCGATCACAATAAATATCCCGGCGCCTACCATAGAACCTATACCCAGGAACACAGCGCTCCAGAAACCAAATGCCTTCCGGTCGGGAGCCGCTGTTGCCTTGCTTACCATATTGCCTCTTGTGCTCGCTGTTGTTGATATGTTGCTTGCAGGTCCGCACCTCCATTGCCACAACCGGCGTTCCCACGTGTCCCATACTGGCGGGGCGTTGCCTCCCCAGCCCATCAGCAGAATGATAAACGCCTCGCCGTCCAGCCGGAGCCCGTGCATTAGCCGGTCCAGGCCGGTGGGCGCAGGCCATGTCGACCCATCCGGCATCTGCCGTCCCTAACGAAAAGAGGGCGCCCCGGGCGCGCCCTCTCGCACACAGCGTTTGGTCAGGAGATCAGAGGATGTAGGCCCGCTCCTCGTGCTCGCGGATATCGAGGCCCTCGGTCTCGACCTCTTCGCTCACCCGCAGGCCCACGATCACGTCCACCACCTTGAGCAGGATGAAACTCACCACGGCGGTGTAGATCAGGGTGGCGGCGATGCCCTGGACCTGCACCCAGACCTGGGCGCCGATACCGCCGCTCTCCACCCCGAGGCCGGCGCCGCCCAGGGAGGGCGCGGCGAAGACCCCGGTGAGGAGGGCGCCGATGATGCCGCCGATGCCATGTACGCCGAAGGCGTCCAGGGAGTCGTCATAGCCGAGGGCCCGCTTGAGCTTGGTGGCGCCGAGGAAGCAGCCCACCCCCGCGGCCAGGCCGATGACGATGGCGCCCATGGGACCGGCGGTGCCGGAGGCCGGGGTGATGGCCACCAGGCCGGCGACGGCGCCCGAGGCGATGCCGAGGACGCTGGGGCGGCCATGCATCATCCATTCGCTGAACATCCAGGCCAGGGCCGCGGCGGCCGTGGCGATCTGGGTCACCGCCATGGCCATGCCGGCGGTACCGTCGGCGGCCAGTTCGGAGCCCGCGTTGAAGCCGAACCAGCCCACCCAGAGCATGCCCGCGCCCACGATCGTATAGGTGAGGTTGTGCGGTGGCATGGCGGTGGTGGGATAGCCCTTGCGGCGCCCCAGCACCAGGGCCGCCACCAGACCGGCCACACCGGCATTGATGTGCACCACGGTGCCGCCGGCGAAATCGAGGATACCCTTGCCCCCGAGCCAACCGCCGTCGCCCCACACCCAATGGGCGATGGGGGCGTAGACGAAGGTGAGCCACAGGGCCATGAACAGGAGCATGGCGGCGAACTTCATGCGCTCGGCGAAGGCGCCCACGATCAGCGCGGGGGTAATGATGGCGAAGGTCATCTGGAAGGTCATGAACACCGTCTCAGGGATGGTGCCGCTGAGGCTGTCCACGCCGACCCCGGCGAGAAAGGCCTTGCTCAGGCCGCCCCACCAGGCGCCCGCGCCGCCGAAGGCGACGCTGTAGCCGTAGAGGGCCCAGAGGATGGTCACGGAGGCGGTGATGGCGAAGCACTGCATCAACACCGACAGGGCATTCTTGGAACGCACCATGCCGGAGTAGAACAGGGAAAGGCCGGGGATGGTCATGAACAGCACCAGGGCGGTGGCGGTGAGCATCCAGGCGGTGTCACCGGCGCTCAGGCTGTCCGCCGCGAAGGCGAAGACCGGCGCGGTCGAGAGCAGGGCGCCGATCCCACCGCGAATCAGGGGTTTCGTTACACTCATTTCAGGGTCTCCAAGGGGGGTCAAAGGGCTTCGGGGCCGGTCTCGCCGGTGCGGATGCGGATCACCTGCTCCACGTCGGAGACGAAGATCTTGCCGTCGCCGATCTTGCCGGTCTTGGCGGCGCCGGCGATGGCCTCAATGACCCGGTCCAGGATGTCGGCGGGGACCGCCACCTCCAGCTTGATCTTGGGCAGGAAGTCCACCACGTATTCGGCGCCTCGGTAGAGTTCGGTATGTCCCTTCTGGCGGCCGAAGCCCTTCACCTCGGTCACGGTGATACCGCTTACGTTGAGGTCCGACAGGGACTCGCGCACGTCATCCAGCTTGAAGGGCTTGATGATGGCAGTGACTAACTTCATTTGCATTTTCTCCAATGGCTACGCCCGCCGGGGCGGGCAGGATCCGGTACGGCCTCAGAACGACTTGCCGACGGTGAACACCAGAACGTCGTCATAGGCCTTGCCCACGCCGCTGGGCTTGTCGTTGGTGCCCACGTAGCTCAGGTCGAAATCGAAGCCCGCGAAGCCCTTGGCCACGCCGATCTTCCAGTCCTGGTAGTCGGCGGCACTGTCGTGGAACTTGTTCCAGCCGTAGTGGGCCGAGACGGTGAAGTCCTGGGGCAGGGCCACGTCCACGCTCGCATCCCAGTACCAGGCCTCCTTGGTGCCGAAGAAATCATCGCTGTAGTAACCGGTGAGCCCCGGGGTGAACATGCCGAGGGTGTAGGTCGCCCCCAGGTGGAACTCGTGGGTGTTGTTGTCGCTGTTG
The DNA here is from genome assembly GCA_026984455.1 of Chromatiaceae bacterium. Taxonomy (GTDB): domain Bacteria; phylum Pseudomonadota; class Gammaproteobacteria; order Chromatiales; family Chromatiaceae; genus JALSSC01. The sequence continues at coordinate 71,726 of JALSSC010000064.1, read as the reverse complement.
CGGGAGTTGGGATAGGAGTAATAGAGATAGCCGAGGTCGAGGCCGAGGTCACCGAAGCTGGGGTTCCAGCCGGCGTACCAGTCCATCTCGACGTTGGCGTCGGCGAAGGCCTTGGCGTCCACGTTGGAGGCCCAGACACCGGCATACAGACTGGCGGGGGTGTAACTGTAGTCAAACCCGCCCTGAACGGCGGGGCCGTCGTCGGTCTGGGTGATGCCGCGGTACTTGTAGTTGCTGGTGAGGGAGACATTGGCCGAAAACTCATGGGGCGAGTCGGCCCAAACCGGTGCGCCGGAGAGGGCCAGGACTCCGGCCAGGGAGAGGGAAATGGGTTTGATCTGCATCGGGGTCACTCCTTCGTTGAAATAGAACGACAGAAAATTTCTGCGAATATACAGGGTCTTTGCATCGATGTTTAGCAGGTAACGTGCCACCTCGATTCATCCCCGCCAGGACGCCGCGAACCCAGGGCTCAACGGCGCCCGCACACAGGGATCGAAGGGGTACGGCCGCGCTGCATGCACCATTCTGGTGCGCCACTGAACACCCGCACCGTCTTGGTGCGCACAAGCAAACCACCGGTTGACACCCCCCCTTGTCCTCCCTAGCATCGATAGATCCGGCATTCTACCCACGAGGGCGCTATCCCATTGGATCTCACGGAATTACGTTCACCGGTCGATCAGGACATGGCGGCCGTGGACGCCCTCATCCTGCGCCGTCTCGCATCGGACGTGGTGCTGATCAACCAGATCGGACACTACATCGTGGATTCGGGCGGCAAACGCCTTCGCCCCCTGGTGGTCCTGCTCGCGGCGCGCGCCAGCGCCTATGAAGGCGGGCGTCACATCGACCTGGCAGCGGTGATCGAGTTCATCCACACCGCCACCCTGCTTCACGACGACGTGGTGGACGCCTCCGAGCTGAGGCGCAGCCGCGAGACCGCCAATGCCTTGTGGGGCAACGCGACGAGCGTACTGGTAGGAGATTTTCTCTATTCCCGCGCCTTCGAGATGATGGTGGACGTCGGCCTCATGCGGGTGATGGAGGTCATGTCCCACGCCACCAACCGCATCGCCGAGGGCGAGGTCCTCCAGCTACTCAATTGCAACGACCCCGATACCACGGAAGGGCAATACCTGGAGGTCATCGATCGCAAGACCGCCACCCTGTTCGAGGCCGGCACCCGTCTGGGTGCCATCCTCGCCGGAGCAGGGACGGACAAGGAGACCGCCCTGGCCGCCTACGGCCTGCACCTGGGGCGGGCCTTCCAGTTGGTGGACGACGTCCTGGACTACGCCTCGGACAGCGCCACCCTGGGCAAGAACGTGGGCGACGACCTGGAGGAAGGCAAGCCCACCCTGCCCCTGATCCAGGCCATGGCCAAAGGCAACGCGGAAGAACGCAGCCTGATCCGTGATGCCATCGAGCATGGCGGCAAGGATCGCATCAACGAGATCCTCGCGGTCGTTGAACGCACGGGTGCAATCGAATACACTGCCTCGCTTGCACGAGCGGAATCGGACCTTGCCCAACAGGCACTCCGGGCCCTCGCGCCCTCCCCCTACCGGGAGGCGCTCGCCGGTCTCGCCGATTTCGCCGTGGCCCGCACCTATTGACGTGCGGGCATTCCCGCTGTGACGGGGTGTAGCTCAGCCTGGTAGAGCACTGCCTTCGGGAGGCAGGAGTCGCTGGTTCGAATCCAGTCACCCCGACCATCTTCCCCAGCACCCGCCGCGGCCTTCAGCACTGCGCCTGGAATGATTTACAGGAACAGGGATAGCCTCCCTGGATCCCTCGGCTGCGGCGCGCCTTTACGGGCGTGGCGCATCCACCGCATAGGCCGCCGGGTCGAGGATGGGCGGCCGCCCCAGCATCAGGTCGGCCACCAGGCGCGCCGAGGCAGGTGCCAACACCACCCCGTTGCGGAACTGTCCGGTATCGATGAACAGTCCTTCCACCCCGGGTACCGGGCCGATATAGGGCACGCCGTTGGCTGAGCCGGGACGCAGGCCGGACCAGTGGCGTTCCATCTCCACCGCCTCGAGATGGGGGAAGCGCCCCACGGCAAAGGCCTTCAGGGCCTCCGCCGCCACGCGGGTGGTGGCCTTGTCGAACCCCACCCGCTCCATGGTGGAACCGGCCAGGACCCGGCCGTCCCGACGGGGGATGAGATAGCGGCCGCCATCCAGGACGATGCGCCGCTGTTCGCAGGGCGCGCTGCGGAACAGGAGCATCTGACCGCGCACCGGCTCGATCAGCGGGGGGCGGCCCAGGGTGGAGAGGAGGCCGCCGCTCCAGGCGCCGGCGCAGATCACCGCCCGCTCGCAGGCCAGTCTCCCCGCCGGGGTGAGGAGCGCCCGCAGGCGTCCGCCCGGGGCCTCGAAGCCCTGCACGGGGGTGTTGTCCAAGAACCGGACACGCCCCTGCAGGTGGTGCACCAGGGCCTTGACCAGCCGCGGATTGCGGATCTGCGCCAGATCGGGCATCCACAGCGCCTCGCCCTCGTGGGCGAGGCGCGGCTCCAGGCGGCGCAGATCGTCCTCACCCACCACCTCGGCGCGGCGGCCCTGGGCGGCGGCCCAGGCGAGCCCCGGCTCGAACTCGTCGGGATCCAGGACCAGGAGACCGCTGCGGGTCCATTCCGGGTCCACATCGGTGCTCTCCCGCAGGGTCTCGGCGAGGTCCGGGTAACGCATCTGGCTCCAGGCGGCGAGGGGGGTGACGGCCTCGGGGTAGCGCCAGGGGTAGAGGGGGGAGAGGATCCCGCCGCCGGCCCAGGAGGATTCCCGCCCCGGGAGGGTGCGTTCCAGGAGGGTCACCTCCAGCCCCGCCGCTTGCAGTTCCAAGGCGCTGAGCAGGCCGATGATGCCGCCTCCCACCACGCATACCCGACTCACGGCGTCGCTTCCCCCGCCAGGGCCTTGGGGAGGGAGAAGACCACCCGCTCCTCGCGCCCGGTCTGTTCGACGATCGCCCGCGCCCCCGCCGACTGGAGCCGGGCCATCACCTCCCGTACCAGGATCTCGGGGGCCGAGGCGCCGGCGCTCACCCCCACCCGCCCGGCCCCTTCGAGCCAGGCGTCGCGGATGTCGTCGGCACCGTCGATCAGATGGGCGCGGGCGCCCGCCTGCTCGGCGATCTCACGCAGGCGGTTGGAGTTGGAACTGTTGGGGGAACCCACCACCAGCACCAGGTCGCACTGGGCGGCCAGTTGTTTGATGGCGTCCTGGCGGTTTTGGGTGGCATAGCAGATATCGCTGCGCTTGGGGCCCTGAATGTGGGGAAAACGCCGGCGCAGGGCGTCCACGATGCGGGTGGTGTCGTCCAACGACAGGGTGGTCTGGGTGACATAGGCGACCCGCGCGGGGTCATGAAGGCGAATCCCGGCCACCTCGTCCACCGCGGTGACCAGGTGGATATGGCCCCGGCCGCCGCAGCACTGGCCCATGGTCCCCTCCACCTCGGGATGGCCACGGTGGCCGATGAGGATCACGTCGTAGCCGTCGCGACAGTGACGCGCCACCTCCAGGTGGACCTTGGTGACCAGGGGACAGGTGGCGTCGAACACGCGCAGATCGCGGGCCTCGGCCTCGCGGCGCACCGCCTGGGAGACGCCGTGGGCGGAGAAGATCACGGTGTGGCCGTCGGGGACCTCGTCGAGGGAGTCCACGAAGCGCGCTCCGCGTTGGCGCAGGCGTTCCACCACGAAGCGATTGTGGACCACCTCGTGGCGCACATAGATGGGGGCGCCGAACAGGTCGAGCACCCGCTCGACGATCTCGATGGCGCGGTGCACCCCGGCGCAGAAACCGCGCGGATTGGCGAGCAGGACCTCCATCAGTCGTTGGCGGGCGCGGGGTCCACCGAGAGCACCTGGACCCGGAAATCCAGTTCACGTCCCGACAGGGGATGATTGAAGTCCACCTGGGCGCGTTCGGCATCGGTCTCGAGGATCATGCCCGGCAGGGTCTCCCCGTTCTCGTTGCTGAAGGCCACCACCTGTCCGGGCTCGGGCTGGATCTCCTGGTCGAAGTTCTCCAGGGGGATCCAGATCACCCGATCCTCGCGCCAGGCGCCGAAGACCTCGTTGCCGTCCACCCGCAGGGTCTGATCGGAGCCGGCCTCGAGGCCGTACAGGGCCAGCTCCAGGCCCTCGGTAAGGGTGCCGTCTCCCAGCACGAAACGCATGGGCTCTTCATCGAAGGTGGACAGGGCCTCGGTGCCGTCGGGCAGACCGAGGGAGAGGTGTACGCAGACGTTGCTGCCGGGAGCGATCTTGGTCATGGGGGTTCCTGATGAGGGGATGAAGGTCAGTGCGCAAGGGGGCCCCAGGGCTGTGTCAGCGGCGGCCCGATCGGGCGGCCTGCCCCAAAGGCGCCCCTTGCGTTCCCGCTGAAGACCGGCCTGGAACGGGACGCTCATCCTGTCCGGCGATGACCGCTCACCGGGATCCCCAGGTCTGTCGCGGGACGGCGGCTCCAGGACCCCAAAGGGTCTCGCTACGGCCTGCGTGGCGATTCAGGTGCCGCGCCAGGACGAACAACAGATCGGACAGGCGGTTCAGGTACTTCAGCGAAGCGGAGTTTAGCCGTTCGTCGCGCGCGAGTCGAAACAGGCGCCGTTCGGCCCGGCGGCAGACCGCCCGGGCGAGGTGGCAGTGGGCCGCCGCCGCGCCTCCACCAGGCAGGACGAAGCCACGCAACGGCGGCAATGACGCCTCCAGGCGGTCGATCTCCGCCTCCAGCGCGGCCACCCGCTCCCCGGTCAGCCTCGGGGTCGAAGGAGAGGCCAGCTCCGCGCCCAACGCGAACAGATCCTCCTGGAGGCCCTGCAACAGCCGGTCCAGGTCGGCGTCCACACTATGCAGATGCACCAGGCCCAGGTGGCAGTTGAGTTCGTCCAGCGCGCCCAAGGCCTCCACCCGGGGGTCCCACTTGGGGCGGCGGCCGCCTTCGGCCAGCCCGGTGTCGCCGCCATCCCCACGGCGGGTGTAGATCCTCATCAATCGAACCCATAGGTCGCTGTGAGCCAGAAATTGCGCTCCGGCGCGGGGAAGAAGGCCGCGCGCCGGGCGAAACCGGCATCGAAACCGGCCGCGCCGGTGCCTGCATACCGCTCGTCCAGAAGATTGTTCAGACGCAGGTCCAGGGACCAGGGACCGCGCCGGTAGCGCCCCACCAGATCGAGCACCGCGTAGGCATCGAGACGCTCCAGGTCGTTGGCGAAGTCCGCCCCCACCACCTGTTCGTCCACCCAGCGCCACTCCCCGCGCAGGCCGAAGCCCTGTCCCAGGTCGTGATCCAGGTACAGGCGCACCTCGTTGCGGGGCACCAGGGGGATGCGCTCCCCGTCGAAGGGCCCATCGGTGATACGGCCCTCCGTATAGGTATAGTCACCGCCCAGGCGCCAACCCGCGGCCGGCCGCCAGGCGGCCGAGACGATCGCCCCGTCGCGGCGGGTGCGGTCGAGGTTGATATTGAAGAAGGTGCTGGAGTCGAAGGCGATCTCGTCATGCAGGATCAGGCGGTACAGGGTCAGGTCCGCGCGCACGGGACCGGCGTCGAAGACCGCCCCGGCCTCATAGGAATCGCCCGTCTGATTCTTGATGCCCGTAGGTTGGCCGAAGGCCACATTGGTGTGCTCGTCCACCTTGGCGAAGCGATAGTTCTGGTCCCAACGGGCGAACAGGCGCCAGCCCGCCGCGGGTCGCCAGGACAGGCCGAGAGAGCCCACGCCCACCTCGTCGTCCAGGTGGGTCTTGGCGCTGCCGTCGAAGATGCCGTTCTCCACCCGCGCCCAGCGCAGGCCGCCGGTGACGGTCAGGCCGGCGCCCACCAGGGCGCTGCCCTGGCCATAGAGGGCATAGATGCGTTGCCCGATCCGTTGGGGGCCGAAGGCCGTGCGCAGGCCGTAGTCGGTGTCCTCGTAGTCGGCGCCCAGGGTGAGCCGCAGATCCGCCGTCCCCAGGGGAACCACCCCGACCAGGCGCGGATTGAAGGTCCAGACATAACGGTTCTGATCCGCGCGCTGGCCCGGAAGGCCCCGGAAGCTCAGCTTGAAGGGATTGTGATTCTCGCGATAGGTCACCTCGCCCTCCAGATACCAGCCCCCCCACAGGGACTGGCGCAGGCCGAGGCGGCTCACCAGGGTCTCACTGCGGGTGAAGTCGCCGCGATAGTCGGGCACCGCTTGTCGGCGGTCCGCGGCCAACTCGTCGCTGAACAGGCTGCCGGGCACCTGGAGGTGCTTCCAGTGGTATTCCTGCTCGAAGAACAGCCGCCTGCCGCCGTAGTCGTAATCGAGACGCAGCCCCAGGTCCTGAAGGTCCGAGTGGTTCTGCTCGCGATAGTTGTCCGTCTCCCGCTTGCGCGCCGAGACGCGATAACCCAGGCCGTTGTCCATCCGATCGAAGAGCCGGGCGCGCGCCTCGTAGCCGTCGTAACTGCCCCCGCCGGCGGTCAGGGCCGCAGCGAAGGCCTCGGGCCTGCGGGTGACGATGTTCACGAGACCGCCCACGGCCTGGTTGCCATAGAGCACCCCGGCGCTGCCCTGGACGATCTCCACCCGTTCCACCAGGCCGAGGTCGATGGTGGAGAGATCCGGGGGCGCCAGATCGCTGGCATTGTTGAGGGGACGGCCGTCCACCAGGACCAGGGTGTTGGAGCCGGCCGCGGCGCCGAAGCCACGCAGGTCCAGGAGCGCGTCGCTGCCGTCGCCGAAGCGGTCGCTCACGTGCAGGCCGCGGCCGGCGAGCAACCCGGCCAGGCTGGTGGCGGCGCTGGCCTCGATCTCCGCGCGGTCCACCACACGGATGCTGGCCGGGGTGTCGATGGAGAGCCGGGCGGTGCGGCCGGCGCTGATGACGATGGGGGGCTGGCCGGCCGTGGCGGCCAGGCTGGCCACCAGGCAAAGGCCCGGAATGAGGGTTCTACGCATGGGAAGGGATCTCGGTGGCGTGGATACCAACCGGGATGCAAGGGGCGTGTACAGGCCCGTCCCCGACGACACAGCGCGCGAGGACAGACCTCGGTGCGGCCCACCGCAACACCGGTACGGGATACCCGTCGCACGCAAATCTCCCGCGATTGCGGCCGCCCCTCGCAGCCCTGGGCTGTGTGGCGAAAGCCCGCCATGGTCCCTGCCACGGCTCGCTTCCGCCCTGCCTGCGGCAGGCAGGGCCTTACCCAGGGACACGAGGGGCACCCGCGCAACACGACTTATTCACGTGCGACCGGTATGCCTCAGGGCCGGTCTCCGGACTCATGGAGCGGGACGGATGCGCCTTCCCAGGGGTCTCCCAGTGGCCGTGCAGCGTCCGGCCCCCGTTCGGGGGGCCATCCATTCACCGTTGCGGGGGCAGTGCCGGATTTTCACCGGCTTCCCGAACACCCCGGGGCCGGGAGACTCTAGTGCCCGGACCCGTGGCGGTCAAGGCCCTGTCCTCCAGAGGGCCGCCAGTGACGGGGCCCGTCGCCCTTGCGGGAGGCCCCGATCAGAACATTTCCTGGGACACGAACAGGGCAATCAGCCCCAGCGATACCGCAGCGATCAGGGCATAGGGGATCCACAGGCAGATCCCGGGCATGGTGTTACAGGTATGACTCAGACGACAGCGCTTGCAGTTTCTCACCGGATCACCTCGCATACTGTAGTGCCTGAGTGAAGACCTCGTCTTCGTTCAGACAGGCTCCGGGGCAGGGTCAGCCATCGGGTCATACTGGCACGTTTTCCCCAAAATAGACAATGGTGTTTTCCACGAGGATCATCCTAGACTATGGCAATCTGAACCTCTCGATGTGCGTCACATGACCGAGCCCCCCATCCGTGCCGTCACCGCGGCCAATTTCCAAGAACTGGTGCTGGGCAACTCCCGGCGTGGTCTGGTGCTGGTGGATTTCTGGTCGCCACGCGCCGGGCCCTCGCTGCGCCAGGTGGAGATGCTGAGCCGCGTCGCCCGGGAGCTGGCGGGGCGTTTCCTCCTTGCGACCCTGAACGTGGACGAGGAATCGGCCCTCGCCCGGCGCATCGGGGTCCACAGCATCCCCACCTGCAAGTTCTACCGCAACGGCGAGGTGGTGGAGACCCTGCATGGGGTCCAGGCCATGGCGGACTACCGCGCGGCCATCGAGGCGCGCCTCGGCCGCCGTCCCGCCCCGGCCCTGCGCGGCGCCCTGAGCGACTGGCAGGCCGGCGACCGGGAGCAGGCCATCCGGCGCCTGGCCGATGCCGCCATGGAACACCCCGAAGATCTGCAGATCCCCCTGTCCCTGGCCAAACTTCTGGTCCAGGACGGCCGCCGCGCGGACGCCCATGCGCTGCTCACCGCCATCCCCCCGGCGGCCCGCGCGCAGGTCCCCGAGATCGGCCGCCTCCTGGCCCACCTGGATCTGCTCGCCGCCGCCGAGGAGGAAGGGCCCACGGAAGGCGGCGAGCCCGAGGCCATCTACCGGCAGGCCGCCCGTCTGGTGGTGAAGGACCGCCTTCCCGAGGCCGCCGGGCGGCTCCTCGAACTCCACCGGAAGGCCCCGGGATTCCGCCAGGGCGCCCCCAGGGCGGCGATCCTTGCCCTGCTCGATCTGCTGCCCGCAGACGATCCCCAGGCCCGCTCCCTGCGCGCCGGCCTCTTCGCCGACAGCCACTGACGCCCTATATCCCTGGGAGAAGGGCGTGACACGGGAGCGGCTCGGCGGCACTCCGGATTCCGGTGCGCTTCATCCGGGCCACGAGCTGGGTGGGCCCGGCTTGAGCCGCGATCGGGGGGACTGCTCCGCGCGCGAGTCGTCGCGGCTGAAGCCGCTCCCACCGTGAAGAAGGATGGAGATCAGAAGGCCGCACCCGGTTTCCGGCCCAGTTTCTTCAGGATCATGGCGAGGGGGCAGAACCCGGTGAAGGCCGATTGCAGCAGATTGGCGCCCACGAAACCGGTGAACCAGAGCCAGCGCAGATCGTGATAGACCGCCAGAAGCACCGAGAGCAGGATGAAGAGGCCGGCGAAGGCCAGTACCATACGGTCAATGGTCATGTCGTGAGATCCTCCGGGTCGAATGGTCAGGCCGGGAATATTATACCCGTCGCACGTGGATATTTTGCTACTGCGGCCGCCCCTCGCACCCCTGGGCGGTGTGGCGATTGCTCGCCATAGTCCCCGCGATGACTCGCTTCCGCGCCTTGCCCAGGGGCACGAGGAACACCCTCGAAACACGAGGAGTGGCACAGGGATGTGCCGTTTACGAACCGAAGGACAGAAATATTCACGTACGACGGGTATATCAACAAGCAATATTGATCACAATATCAGTTTTTTCTATTCATAAAGGATTCCCCATGGAACTCGACCTCTCTACCCAAGCACGCATGGTGGAGGCCCTGCAACGTCCCGAGGCCTTCGACCACCCCGCCGACCCTCTCCAGCACCTCCAGACCCACATCTCCCACGTCCTCCTGGCGGGCGACTACGCCTACAAGATCAAGAAGCCCCTGGACCTCGGCTTCCTCGACTTCTCCACCCTGGAACGCCGGCGCTTCTGCTGTGAGGAGGAGCTGCGTCTCAACCGCCGCCTCGCCGAGCGCATCTATCTGGGGGTGGTGCCCATCACCGGCAGCGTGGAGGCGCCGCGCTTCGGCGGCGGGGGCGAGGTCCTGGACTATGCCGTGCGGATGCGCCGCTTCCCCCAGGACGCCCTGCTGTCGAGACGCGGCCCCGCGCCCGCGATCATCGACCGCATCGCGGACCGCGCCGCAGAGTTCCACGCGGCCATCCCGGCGGCCGCGTCCGACGCCCCCTACGGCGACCCCGAGGCGGTGTTCTTCCCCATGCAACAGAATTTCGACCAGATCCGACCGCTGCTCGGCGACGATGCCCGGGAGCTCGCCCGCCTCGATCCGCTCGAGGCCTGGACCGGGGAGCGCTACCGCTCCCTGCACGACCTGCTCGGCGCGCGCAAGGCCGAGGGCCACGTGCGTGAATGTCACGGCGATATGCATCTGGGCAACATCGCCCTGGTGGACGGCCAGGTGGTGATCTTCGACGGCATCGAGTTCAACCCGGATCTGCGCTGGATCGACGTGATGAACGAGGCGGCCTTTCTGGTCATGGACCTGGAACAGGCCGGCCACGCCGGCCTCGCCCGGCGATTCCTCAACCGCTGGCTGGAACGCACCGGCGACTACGCCGGGCTTCCGCTGCTGGACTTCTACAAGGTCTATCGCGCCCTGGTGCGGGCCAAGGTCACCGCCATCCGCCTGGCCCAGCCGGACCTGCCGGCCGCAGAGCGCACCTCCGTCCTGGCCGAATACGGCCGTTACGTGGCCTTGGCCGAAGGCTATATCCAGCCGCGGGGGGCACGCCTGATCCTCACCCATGGCCTCTCCGGCAGCGGCAAGACGCGCCTCGGCCAGGCCCTGCTGGAGGCGACGCCCCTGATCCGCATCCGCTCCGACGTGGAACGCAAACGCCTGTTCGGACTGGCCGCCGAGGCCCGTACCGGCGCGCCCCTGGAAGGGGGGATCTACACCCCCGAGGCGGGGCGCCGCACCTATGCGCGCCTGAGAGAACTGGCCCGCCCGGTATTGGCGGCGGGTTATCCGGTGCTGGTGGACGCCACCTTCCTACGCGCCGGGGACCGCAAGGCCTTCGCCGCCCTCGCCCGGGAGGAGGGCGTACCCTGGACCCTCCTCGATCTGGAGGCACCGCTGGAGATCCTGGAGGCGCGGGTCGCCGGGCGCCTGACCGAAGGCAGCGACGCCTCCGAGGCGGGAATCGAGGTATTGCATCGTCAGGCCGCCACCCGTGATCCCCTGGACCCGGAAGAGATACGTCACGCCGTACGCCTGGATACGAGCGAAGCGCCCGACGCGGCGGGGCTGGCGGCCGTCGTCGCCGAACTGTCGGCCAAGGGAACCTGATTCGGACAGTCGCCACGAGCGGAAACCTTGCCTCTCTCTTTCGCCTCACCCGAAGTGCCCCCCTGCGAGAAGGGCTAGAACATTGTTTCCAGCGCCTCTGGCGAACCTGTCCTTGCGGTCACCTGCGGTCGGCGGCCTGCGTGAGGCGGCGGCGCACCACCGCCCTCCACGAATGGGAATGACATGCCTTCTGCCCTGAACCGCCCGACCTTCCCATCATGCCCCCGCTCATTGTGTCCCTGTACCGAGGGATTCCGATCCTCCAAGCGAGATCCACGGGCCCCGGTGACCAACCGTTCATCTCGCTATATACGATCTCTCTTAATATATGACCCGGCATATTAAATACCGACGGACACCCCCCTGTAGTAACGAGCGGAAAAATGGATCTTGTGACTTGGTGTTGACAGTCGGTGAAATAATATGTACCTTTTCACACTTGTTCGATATAGTCGAATGATAAATCAATCCACCAGCATGAGTGGACAGACCAAGCCTGACACGCCTGCAGGGTCATCGGCCCGATCCATGGCGTGGATGCAGTAGTTTGGCATAAAACTATAAAATACCAGAGTAAAAGAAAGCCCCTGAGGAGGAATTTCGGCGCGTGACGGCACCGATCCACATTGGTCTTGAGGCCATCTCTTGGTTTGCCGGCATTCTGACTGCGTCAGCGTGGGTGTGGCGTCGGCCAGAAGCCGCGTATATATCACGACCCTTTTCCCATGGCGCTGTCGGCGAGAGCCGCCACAACCCGAAGATGCGCAGGATTGCGGGATCAAGAGCCGCCGTCGACAGCCTATCCGGCTTCGTAGATCTCGGCCAGGACCCTAGCCGGCCCGCCGCCGCCGGATCCCGTCCGAGATCGGACCCGGCGGCGTCGTTGCCTTTCTGGCGCCCTCCCAGCCAAGGTGGGGCGCGCCGCCACCATCTGCTGGCCCACTGATCCCAGCGGCGCTTGGATGCGCCGCCGTTTGAAGCCACCTCCACCGGCTGCAAGCGACAACCGCCGTGAACTCCCGTTTCCGGCATCGGTCGGTCTTTGCCACGGATGGCGGAGCACCGAGACCAAACCTATAACCTTTGGAGGATCCGCGCATGAAACTCATAAAACCCGTTCTCGCCCTTTTACCATCGCTCTTCCTGGCCACGTCGGTCGCTGCCGAGACCGTGACATTCGCGGGGAGCACGACGCTGCTCCCCTTCATGGAAAAGATGGCGCCCTTGCTGGAGAAGGCGGGCATGAAGGCGAGCATCCAGGCCGGCGGCTCATCCGTGGGCTTCAAGACGGCCAAAATGGGCATGGCCGATTTCGGCATGATGTCCCGTGAGCTGAAGGAGGAAGAAAAGCCATATGTGAAGAAGATGGTGGTCGCCCGCGACTGGTTGGTCATGCTCGCCAACAAGGCCGTTCCTTTCGACAACATCACGACCCAGCAGGTGATCGATCTCTATACCGGCAAGATAAAGGCGATTAACGGTTACGAACTCCACCCCGTCGCCAAGGAGGCGGGCCGGGGCACCAAGGCCGCCTTTGACGAGTTCTTCAAGCTGGGAAAATACGGGCGTCCTCTGGACAGAGGTCTGATCATCATCGGCGCCAATGGACAGGCCATCACCGCCGTGGCCGGAGATCCCCACGCCATCGCCTACCTGTCTTATTCCGCCGTGGAGGCCGCCATCAAGCAAGGCGAGCCCGTCAAGATGCTGAAGCTGGATGGTGTCGAGGGTACGCCGGAGAATGTCGTCAGCGGCAAATATAAATTGCAGCGTACGCTGAATCTGGTGTACAAAGAAAAGAACGCCGCCCTGGCGGAACGCGTACGCAAGGTATTGGCCACCGATGCCGCCCGCAAGATCTTCCTGGACGGTGGGACACGGCCCGAACTCTAAGAAAACACCCGCAAGCGGGCCTTCCGGCCTGCTTGCGGGTTCATCGCATCAGACAGGTGGCCGTGGATCAGTAAGCCTTCTTTCAGGAGCAGCGGCTGCATCTGTCGACTGGCTATTTCATGCATGGAAAGTAACAGGTTTCATTTATCGTCATGACGGGCATGGTAAAGGGTATTCGAGGCGCCAACAGGTTGAACCGTGACAAGCCTGTATTGCTTACAACTCGCTTACGCGCATTGAAAGAGACGCTCTCTCCCATGAAGCTGATCATCCTGCTCCTGGTGCTGATTCTGATATTCCTGCTGGCGTATCCGATCATCAATTCCCTCGAATTCTTCGAATCGGTCCCCCTCTCCAACTGGATGTCCTTCGACTGGCTGCCAGGCCAGGGCTTGTACGGGATGATGACCCCACTCACTGGCAGTTTTCTACTGGTGCTCATAACCCTTCCGTTGTCTTTGTTTATCGGCTGGATGCTCAGCCTGCAACTGGTTGACAACCGCCGAAACTGGATCAACCCGGTCATCGTCGGCATACTCGAGGTCTGGATTTCCCTGCCTTCCGTCATCATTGGGGTCTGGGCGATCATCGAACTCATTCCGGCCGTGCGCAGGACCTTCGGCGGTACGGGCTATTCTCTGCTGGCCACATCCATCGGACTCACCATTTTCATCGTGCCCATCTGCACCCTGCTGTTCTATCGCAGTTACCTGTCCCATCTGGATCAGTACCAGGGGATTGAAAACAGCTTTCAGATGTCCGCACTGAGCCGTTCCGAATTGTTCATCAAGAGCCAGCCCACGGCCGTAATCGGCACCGCGAATTACATCTTCTGTCGCATCTTCGGCGAGACCATGGTGGTACTGATGCTGTCGGGAAACAGCCTGCAAATACCTCATACTCTGTTCCAGAGTTTTCGCTCGCTCACCGCGGCCATTGCACTGGAAATGGCCTACGCGGCGGGCATGCATGAAAAGGCGCTGTTCGCCATGTCCAGCCTGGCCATCGTACTGATTCTGACCGTGCTGCTGGTACAGTACAAGAGGCTGATCAATGTTTGAGATCATCAGAAAACGCTGGCTCTTGTGGTTGTATCTGCTGCTGACCTTGAGCATGATCGCCACCTTCATCAGGCCATTGCAATTTGCACATACCACCGCCGGGATAATCGTGGGCACCGTCATCACCACGCTCGGCGCGGTTCTGGTCTCGGCACTTCCCGCCTACCTGATCGCGGGCGTCATGGCCGGGATCATCCGCCTGCCCTCCTGGTTGCAGTCACTGACCTCGGTATCTGTCTATATACTGGCCGGAATGCCATCCATCGTCCTCGGCATCATCGGTTTTCTTCTGTTCTGCGACACCCTGGGCTTTGGCTGGTCGATGCTGTCCGCCATGCTCACCCTGATCATGCTGCTGTATCCGACCCTGGTGACGGCCTTTTCGCAATTGCTTCGTCCTTTCAACCAACGTTATGGCATGGCGGCCAAATCTTTCGGCGTCGGCCCATTGGAGCTGCTGTTTCGCCTGGCGCCGGCCTACCAGAAAGGCAAGATAATCGATGCGCTGATTCTCGGCTGGGCCACCTCCCTGGGCGATACGGCCGCGGTCATGCTGACCTGTGGGGCGGTGACGACCTTTCCGGAATCCATTATGGACTCGGTCCGGCTGCTGAATTTCCATATTTACCTTTTGGCGATGGATATTCCGGGCGGCATGCCAGAGGCCCGGAGCCTGTCGCTGCTCTTGATCATCTTCCTGTTGTTTCTCTTTATCGGCCCACGTCTTGCCAATCGCTACCTTGCGGAGGATTGATGCCATGTCTACCCTATCCCTTGCTGCATCGGATCAGGCCCACAAGAATGAACATGTCCAGCTCTTGTTCGACGACCCATCCCATTGCGGAATGACCATCAAGGACCTGAAAATTGTCGCCAAGAATAAAACGATCCTGACGGTCGATGAGCTGCGCCTGCCGAAAACCGGCGTGGTGGCCATCATGGGCCCTTCCGGCTCCGGCAAGAGTACGCTGCTGAAGGCCATGTCCGAGCTGATGGACGAGAACCTGAACCATGAGGGCCATATCGAGATCACTTGTGTCGGCGATACCGATGCGCCGGATAGCGTCTGCTCCCATTTTGCAATGGTGTGGCAGAAGCCGACCGTGTTCCCGTGTTCCATATGGGACAATCTGAAAATACCTCTGCGCAAGCGGAAGGTCGAGCGCAAGCAATGGCGTGGGCTGATGGAACATGCGCTTGAGCAGGTCGGACTGCTCGATGAGCTGGACGCACAATGGTGGAAACAGCGTGCCCAGCGCCTGTCGGGTGGCCAACAACAACGCCTGTCCATCGCCATGGGGCTGTTAAAGGATTCCAACATCTTCCTGTTCGACGAGCCCACGTCGGCGCTGGATCCGATTGCAACCGAAAAAATCGAACAGATCATTCGAGACCTGGGACGCACCAAGTTGGTGCTGTTGGTCACCCACAGCCTGGGCCAGGCGCATCGGGTCAGTGATTACAGCGCCATGATCCATAATGATAAAGAATTCGGGATCCTGGGCGAGTTCTCTCGGACCGAGGATTTCTTCAAGAGCCCATCCAGCGCCAAGAGTCGCGAGTTCATCATGCGAGAGACGGGATTGACCCAGGGAATGGGCGGGCCCCGCAACACTCAGGAAGTAGCGGTCAACTGAGGTATGGCCTGCTGTACCCGTCGCACCTGCGTGCGGCGGGTATCTCTGGAACAGAAGACGCCCCTTGACGGTGCATTCACCATGGCCTCTATGTTCAGGCCGGCCTCACACCCCGCTTTCCAATGGGTGGTCAGTGAATCCGATTCCCTGGCCTTGCCGCAGCCAGACACTGCCGGCGCTTCTCGAGCCTGGCGATCCGTCCTTCGAACCCCGTTTTGGTTCCATCCCGAAGGCCGAGCGATAAGGCCAACTCGCAGACGGCAATTGCGGTTTCCTGGCGTCCGTCCTCGTCCAGCGCGATCGCCATCGACTTGAATGCTGCGATGCCGGCGGGCCTTGGTCTGCCCATCTCCTCGATTCCTTCCAATATCGACGGCGCCTCTTCCATCTGCAGATCCGCCACGCGATAAAGAGCGGCACGGTACCGGGGATCGGGCCGTAGCCTGTAGTAACCGGTCACCAGACGGTTCAGCAGGAGATTGCGAAGTACTGGATCACAGATATCATCCAGCAATCTATCCATGGCCTGGAGATCGCCGGAGGCCAATGCCTCACGGACGCGCCGGTCATCGTCTGTACTCCGGCATATCTTGCTCCGCTTGGGGGCCTTGACTGTCGGCGTTCCCCTGCGGACAGGAGATTCCAGGTGCGGCACCCCGCCAGGAAACGCCACCGCCGTGGCCCGATGAAGTTCTCCCGCGACCTGCTTCGCCGTTGTGGCATCGGGCCCGTCCAGGGACAGCACCAGCGCCCGATCGGCCGCAACCGCGCTCGGCGCCGACGCCACCGCGTCAACGGCGACAGCAAGGGCCGACGCCTCAAGCCGCTTCGTATCCCCGGATGTCGACTCAGCTGTCACGTTCTTCCGCGCGGCCCTCTCTTCCCTCGTGTCGTACCAGTACTTGGCGGCCACCAGGCAAATCCCGCTAACGATACCTCTCGAAACCAAACACCAATACATGATCGTTTCCTATCGAATATTCAAGGGCAAATCCCTTGTTCCTCGGACCACCGACGGATCGCATCCAGGACCCAACGGCTCAGGTTTCCAGCGGCTCCATGTTCTTTTGGAGGGATCGGGGGTTCATCGGTTCCTCCCCATACCCGGGCCAGGGTGTTGCCACCACCACGTCTCCTATCGTCACGATCGGGATGATCTTTAGGGAGATATCGGAAACCGCCCCTCGTGGATTCCCTAAGCCACGTACCTGTACCTGCGACAGGCAATGTTCCGATCTTTTTTCCAAAGGCCCAGGAACAATCGCCTATGGACATCCACAGGGGCACGGCATGCCCCCCACCACGGCAGACCAGCGACCGCGTCTTTCTACAGGGTGCAGCAGTCATTTCCATGGCGATTGGCGAAGGCCCCCTCAGCGCAGCCGTCGGCCCACCAGACAATGCGGCTCACCGTACCGCCGGGACCGGAGCCCGGACTGAGCGACACCGACGAATGTGAGAGAAACCGCGAAAAACCCACCGTATTTTACACTATAGACAGTATATATGCTAACCGCAATATATCCATCCTGTATGAATCATTCGGTTGTCACGGGCATATCCTCGGCGGGGCACAGAGGCACATCATGGCGCGGGCCGGGGCAGGCAGTCGCCTGCCAGCCCAGGGACACGGTGGCTGGTCACATTGCCGCGAGATCTTCGTATACCGCCCGAAAGAGAAGGCCGATGTCGTCTCCGGCCGGTGCCGGCCCAGGAGTGAGAAGAGCAAGAATCATGCGGATGGCGCCCCGAAGCAAGGCAGCGGGTTCAGTCGCGTTTCAGCCGCTCGCCTTGCGGCGCAGTCTCGTCCCTCTCGATCCGAACCCGGAAGTCGCCAACCAACGCGGCCATCGCGCCCAATGCCGCAAGCACCGGGGCCATGAGCGTCACCAAGCCGACAATGCCCACGCCGGCAGTCAACGGAATCTCGACCCACGTCTCGCCGGTCGTGCGTCGAACCACGAGCCTTCGTACATTGCCCTGGCGGATCAATTCCTTGACCTTGTCCACGAGCTCTCTGCCACGAACGGTTATTTCCTCGACAATGGTGTGTCTGTCTTGTTTCGTCACGGTGGAATCCCCTTAATGGGTTGTTCGTGATTGATGCCTATATACCGGTCGCCCCTGGTGTTTTCCTTCCCTTGGTCCGTAACCGACACCTCCCCGTGTCACGCCCCGATCTATCGAGCGCATTCTCGTGTCCTGCGTCCAGGGTGAGCGACGAGAAAAGTTCCCAATGCCCCAGGACGCGAGGCATACGCGCAGATCCGAAAATCCATGTGTGACGGGTATAATAGGGCATGATATCCGCCCCAGGTTCAACTGCCGTGTCCGTGTCCGCCCCCATCGCCCCCCGCGCCACCAGCCACAGGCCCCTCCGGCATCTGATTTGCCCACCATCCCGGGGAAAATCCTCAAGATGAAGCTGCTCGAGTTCCTGGGTCGAGAGGCCAGTGATGCCCCCCAGCGGGAGATCGCCGCCATGACGGCGGTGTCGGGCATAGCGACCATTCTTCTGCTGGTGTTCACCAACTTGGGCGCCGAATATGCAGCGAATCAAGGGGCCATGGGGACCGAACTCGTCGTCGGATACCTGGTCGTATTCGCCATTCTGCTCGATGCGCGTCGCTTCGCGCTGACCCAGGCCGTGACCGCGGTGGAACGGGGTGTGCTGGAGTTCCGGGTACGGGTGATCGACAAGGTGCGCCGGGGTGATCTGCGATTCGTGGAGGGAGAGGGCGGTGCTGCGGCCTATGCGCCCCTGACCCAGGATATCGGCTTGATCTCGGAGGCCGTCGTCTTTCTGATCCCGGTCGCGGAATCGGTCTTGATCCTGTTATTCACCGGCCTGTATCTCGCCTGGCTATCGCCACCGTGCCTCCTTGCGGTCATCGCCATCTATGCGGTGACCTTGCCGGTCTATTACCTGCGCTTCTCGCGCACACGGGAGGAATTGCGCCACGCGGCCAGCGCCGATGGTGGTTTCTTTGAGCACTTCGCCGAGCTGCTTCACGGTTTCAAGGAGTTGAAACTCGATCGGCGGGAAAGCGACGCCTATTACGGGCACCTCCACGAGACCGCGGATGCCGCCTTTCACCTGAAGCTCCGTACCGGTGAGCGCCAGACCCATGACGTGATCCTCGTGGGCAGCATCTTCTATCTCACGCTGTTCGCGGTTTCGTTCGCCATTCCCGTATGGGTGCCCGAGGCAAGTAATACCGTCTATAAGGTCGCCTCGGCCGTGCTGTTCATGATGGCCCCACTGACCCATCTGGTGAACGGCGCCCCGACGTTGGCCAAGGCCGATGCCGCGGTCAGCAACCTGTACGCGTTGGAGGCGCGCTTGGATGCGGCACTGTCCGAGCCGCTCGATGCACCGCCCCCCACGCCGCGGCGGGATTTCGAGCACATCGAGCTTCAGGGGGTGGAGTTTCGCTTCCGCGCGCCCGACGGCCGCAGCGACTTCTCGCTCGGTCCGTTGGATCTGTCCCTTCGCCGTGGCGAGCGCATCTTCGTGGTCGGGGCCAGCGGCAGCGGCAAGACGACCTTGCTCAAGCTGTTGACAGGGCTCTATCGGCCCGAACGGGGGCAGATCCTGCTCGACGGGGTCCCGCTGACCGATGCCGATCAGGCGCAGTATCGCACACTGTTCACCAGCGTGTTCGATGATTTCCAGTTGTTCGACCGTATCTATGGCGTCCCCGTTCACGATCCGGACCGGATACAGGCGTGGCTCACCGAGCTGGATCTCGCGCACAAGACCCAATACACCGATATGGGCTATTCGAACATCGATCTATCCACGGGTCAGCGCAAGCGTCTGGCCTTTCTCGAGTCGGTCCTCAAGGATCGTCCGATCTGTGTCTTCGACGAGTTGGCCTCCGATCAGGATCCAGGCTTTCGGCGTCGGCTCTACGAGGAACTCCTGCCCCGCCTCAGCGCATCGGGGCGCACCCTCGTGATCGTCTCCCATGATGATCAGTACTTCCATACCGCTGATCGCATCCTCGAGATGGGCGACGGCCGGCTGATCGAGGCGGTTCCAGACAGCAGCAGATTCGGCGTGCCGTCTTGAGTCTGCTGCAATTCCTGGCCTACGAAGGCCGGGCACCACGCGCGACCATTCTGACCATGGCCGGAATCTCCGGCGCCATGAACGTCGCCATGCTGGGTTTGGTGAACGATGCCGCCGAACATGCGGCGCTCGGCGTCCTGGACACGCGGCGGGTGCTGTTGTATCTGATCGCCTTTGCCATCTATCTGGTGACCCAACATCATGCGCGCACCCGCTCGGTCGCGGCGATAAACGGGGCGCTGCAGCGCCTGCGCCTGAGACTGGCCGACAAGATCCGTCGTAGCGACCTGCGCTTTATCGAGGAACACGGCGGAATCGGTGACTATGCGCCGCTGTCTCAGGATGCGGGCGTCGTGGCCCAGGGGGCGGTGATTCTGGTGACCGTGGCCCAGTCCCTGCTGCTCCTGGTGATTGCCGCCATCTACCTTCTCGGCATCTCGCCCGCGAGTCTGTTTGCCATGCTGGTCGTGTATGCCGTCCTGGCACCGATCTATATCCACAGTTGGAAACGCACCCGAAGGGAGCTGCTGGAGGCAGACCGCAACGAAGGACGGCTCCTCGACCAGTTCAGCGGTCTGCTCCGCGGATTCAAGGAACTGAAGCTCGATCGGAATCAGAACGACGCCCTGTACGCGATGATACGCGACACCGCCGAGCAGGCCTATCGGCTCAAGGTCTCCTGCAGCATCTTCCAGGTCAAAGGCATGATCTTGCGTCGCATGATCAACTATTCGGTGCTCTTTGCCGTGGTCTTCATCGTCCCCTGGCTGGTGCCTTCGAGCACCGGTACCATTCTCAAGGTCGCCGCGACCATGCTCTTTATTCTTGGGCCGTTGACGGTCATCATCGATCTGTTGCCGCTCATGGCAAGGATAGATGCCGCCGTGGTCAGCCTCTACCAACTCGAGGGACGTGTCGACCGGGCGCTTGGCCAATCGGATGGCTCGGTGTCGGCGCCCCCCTTGAACCATTTCCAGAAGATCTCGCTCAAACAGGTGGAATTCCAATATCTGGACCGCGACGGACAACCCTTGTTCTGTATCGGCCCCTGTGACCTGGAGTTGCGTCGCGGCGAGCGGCTCTTCATCGTCGGTGGCAACGGGAGTGGCAAATCAACATTGTTGAAACTGCTGACGGGACTCTACCGGCCCTCTGGCGGCGAGATCCTGCTCGATGGCCGCCCCATCACGGATGCCGAACGCCCCCGATACCGCACGCTGTTCAGCGCCGTCTTCACCGACTTCCATCTGTTCGAGCGTCTCTATGGCAGCCCGAATGTAGATCCGGCGGTCGTCAATGCCCGACTCGAGGAACTCGAGTTGTCGGAAAAGACCCAATATACTCCGGACGGTTTCACCGACCTCGCACTCTCCACGGGCCAGCGCAAACGCCTCGCGTTCCTTGCGGCCGTGCTCAGAGACCGCCCGATCTGCGTCTTCGATGAGTTGGCCGCCGACCAGGATCCAGACTTTCGCAGGCGTTTCTATGAAGAGATCCTCCCTGAGCTGAGCCGCCAGGGCCGCACCCTCGTGGTGGTCTCCCACGATGCGCGTTATTTCCACACCGCCGACCGTGTGGTGCATGTCGTCGATGGGCAGATCTCGCAGTAGGACCCCATCTCGTTGTGACGCGTGGCTCAGCGCCTGGATGGGCCCGGGCGGTGTGGGGCGCATGGAGGCCCCCCTCCTGCCGGCTGCAAGCCGTCGAAAATGCATGAACCGGGACATCGCCTTTCCCGGTTCAGGGGTCGGAAAAGTCCAGGAAGGACTGTTTCGAGGTCCGCCTATACCCGTCGCACGTGAACCTTTCCATCTATCGGTCCGCAGACGGCACTTCCCTGTGCCAATCCTCGTTTTTCGAGGGTGTTCCTCGTGCCTCCGGGCGAGGCGCGGCAGCGAGTCATCGCAGGGACACAACGCAGCCCAGGGATGCGAGGGACGCCCGCAGTAGCACACTATTCACGTGCCGCGGGTATAGAATAGCGGCATGATCCGTTATCAGGTACGTCCCCTCCACCCCGGCACCCACCTGTTCCAGGTCCACCTGCGTGTGGCTCGTCCGGAGCCGGGCGGGCAGTCGCTCAGCCTCCCGGCCTGGATCCCCGGCAGCTACAAGATCCGCGACTACGCCCGCCATGTGGTCCGCCTGGAGGCCCGCTCCAGCGACGGCCCTCTGCATCCGGTCAAGCAGGACAAGCAGACCTGGCGGCTTCCGGCCTGCAGCGGCCCGCTGGAGATCGAATACGTGGTCTACGCCTGGGACCTGTCCGTGCGCGGCGCCCACTGCGATCAACGCCACGCCTATTTCAACGGCCCCGCGCTGTTGCTGCGCCCCCACGGCCGGGACCACCTGCCCTGCACTATCGAGATCCAACGGCCCGCCCAGCCGGCCGCCCGGGACTGGCAGGTGGCCACCAGCCTCGCCCCGGAGGCCGTGGACGGGGACGGCTTCGGGCGCTACCGCGCGGAGGACTACGCCGACCTCATCGACCACCCGGTGGAGATGGGCCGCCTCGACCGGGTCCGCTTCGCCGTCCGCGGCGTGCCCCATTTCATCACCGTCAACGGGCGCCACCACGGCGACCTGGACCGGCTCGCCCGCGACCTCGCGGCCATCTGCGAGGCCGAGGCGGATCTCTTCGGCGAACTGCCTCTGGATCGCTACGGATTCCTGATCCAGGTCACCGGGGAGGATTACGGCGGCCTGGAACACCGCGATTCGTGCAGCCTGATATGCGCCCGTCACGAACTGCCGCGCCCGGGGCTGGAGGCGCCGGACGAGGCCTATCGGCGCCTGCTCGGCCTCTGCGCCCACGAGTATTTCCATCTCTGGCACGTCAAGCGCATCCGTCCCCTGGCCTTTCAGCGGGGCGGCCTGGAGGCGGAGGTCCACACCCGTCTGCTGTGGGTCTTCGAGGGCATCACCTCCTACTACGACGACCTCATGCTGGTGCGCAGCGGGCGTATCACCGCCAGGGCATATCTGGACCTGCTCGCCCATACCCTCACCCGGGTGTGGCGCGGCAGCGGGCGGTTCAAACAGTCGCTGGCCGAGTCCGGTTTCGACGCCTGGACACGCTTCTACCAACAGGACGAGAACGCCCCCAATGCCATCGTCAGTTACTATGCCAAGGGGGCCCTGGTGGCCCTGGCCCTGGATCTGCATCTGCGCCTGCGTGCCGGAACCGACCTGGACCGGATCATGCGCACCCTGTGGGAACGCCACGGCCGTACCGGTGAGGGCCTGCCGGAGGAGGGCTTCGAACGCCTGACGGCCGAGGTTGCGGGGATCGATCTCAGCGACTTCTTCGCCCACTACGTACACGGCACCGCCGATCCGCCCCTGGAAGAACTCCTGGCCGCCTTCGGCGTGGCCCTGCATCTGCGGCCACGCAAGGATGCCAAGGACCAGGGAGGGGCCATGGATGCATTCGCTCCGGCGGAGGTGCCGCCCTGGCTCGGCCTGGACCACGACGGCGCCAGCCCACCGCGGGTGACCCGGGTATACGACGGCGGTCCGGCCCAGTCCGCGGGTATAGCCCCCGGTGACCGCCTGCTTGCCCTGGACGGGGTGGAGATCCGGGCGGCCATGCTTCCCGAGATGCTTCAGGCCATCCCCGGGCCTCGTCGGCTGCATCTGTTCCGCGGCGACGAACTCCTGGAACTGGAGGTCACACCGGCCGAGCCCCCCGCCGATACCTGCGAGCTGCGACTCGAAGAGGGCGATCCCGCGGCCTGTGCCCGGCGCCGTGAATGGCTGCGCGAGTCATGAGCGACCTCGATCTCATCGACCGCCTGGCGGACGGCGCCTGGCATTCCGCGGCCGATCTCGGCCTGACCGCAAAGGAGACGGAGGCCCTCCACCAGCGCCTGCTCGCGGGCTTCGGCCTGGAGGTCCGGCACGACCCCGCCCTCGGCCTGCGTCTGTGGCCGCCGCTCGATCTATTGGACAGCGGAATCGTCGCCTCGGCCTTGGACGCCCGGGGCCTGGCCCCCTTCCCGGTGTACGTCCACCGCAGTATCGACTCCACCAACCGCTGGTTGCTGGACCGGGCCCGCCGGCGGGACGAGGCCCCGGCGCTCTGCCTGGCGGAACACCAGAGTGCCGGCCACGGCCGCCATGGGCGGCCCTGGGTCTCACCCTACGGTCGCAATCTCTACCTGTCACTGGCCTGGCGTTTCCGCGCGCCTCCGGCCCCGGCCAATGCCTTGCCACTGGTCTGCGCCGTCGCCCTGGCCGGACGCCTGGAGGGATTGGGGGCGACGGAGATCGGCCTCAAGTGGCCCAACGACCTGCTCCTGGATGGGGCCAAACTGGGCGGCCTGCTCCTGGAGACCGCCGCCAACGGCCGCCTGTGGGTGATCGGCCTCGGCCTCAACCTGTATCTGCCACCGGCCCTGCGCAGCGGGATCGGCCAGCCCGTGGCCCAACTACGAGAAATCCCCGCATTCGCGCCCCCGGTGCGCAATGCCCTGGCGGCGGAGATGACCCTGGCCCTGGTCTCCGCCCTGGACAGCTTCGTCCGGCAAGGCCCGGGCCCCTTCCTGGAACGGTGGGCGCGATACGATATCCTCCGCCACCGCCGGGTGCGCCTGCACCACGGCAGCGAGCCGCTGGAGGGCGAGTGCCTGGGCGTGGCCCCCGACGGCGCCCTGCGCCTGGCCACCCCGGCCGGGGAGAGACGCCTGTTCGCTGGAGAGATCGAAGCATGCCGGTGGCAATGAGAGTCCTCGTGGACCTGGGCAACGCCCGCCTCAAATGGGCCCGGCTGGAGGGGGAAACCCTCCACCCCGGCGCCCCCGTACACTTGGTGCGCGGCTGGGAGAAGAAGCTGGCGCCCGCCTGGGCCGGGCTGCCCCCGCCAGAGGCCGTGGTGGCCTCCAACGTGGCCGGCGAGGACAACGCCTGGATCCTCGGGCGGCTGTGTGCACGCTTGTGGCACCTGGAACCCGAGTTCGTCCGGGTGCAGACCCCTTTCCAGGGCCTGGAGACCGCCTACCGCCATCCACAACGCCTCGGCAGCGACCGCTGGCTGGCCCTGCTCGCGGCCTGGCGCCTCGGCCTCGCCCCCTGCCTGGTGGTGGACGCCGGCAGCGCCCTCACCCTGGACCTCCTCGAGGCCGGCGGCCACCATCCCGGAGGCCTCATTCTGCCCGGACCCCGGCGTATGCGCACCTGTCTCCTGGAGGGCACCCACATCCCCGACCCCGGTCCCGGCAGTGCCGCCGAGTTCGTCGCCCGCGACACCGCCGGCGGCATCCGCAACGGCATTCAGGCCGCCGTCCTGGGTGCCATCGACCGGGCCCGCCGCCACCTCCCCGGTGAGGCCCGTCTGGTGCTCACCGGCGGCGATGCCGGAGACCTGATCCGTGGACTTGGACCGGCCGAGGTACGTCCCTATCTGGTATTGGAGGGCCTCGCCGCCTTCAGTGGGAGGAATCTGTGAGTCGTTGGTTGTTCTTCCTGCTGTTGCTGTGCAATCTGCTGGTGGCGGCCTGGGGCCTGACCCGTGCTCCCCACCCGGCCGCGTCCCCACCTCCCCCGGCCCCCGCGCCAGCGGTGCGGGTCCTGCCCTGGGATCTGCCCAAGCCCCCCGTCGCGCCGCCCCCCGCGGAACCCGAAGGCTGCATCGCCTTCGGTCCCTTCAGCGATCAGGATCCCGCCCTGCGTCTCCTGGAACGTCTTGCCGCCGCGCCCGCGCAGGCCCGTATCCGGGTCATCAGCCACGCCCGTACCGCTGGCTTCTGGGTGCTGATACCCGCGGACCGGTTGGATGCGAACCTGAGCCCCGAGGCCCTGGCCGCCAAAGGCATCGCGGACAGTTGGCGTTTCAGACGCGGACATCTCGCGGGGGCCCTCTCCCTGGGTCTCTACGCCAGCCGCGAGCGCGCCGCGACACGCCTGAAGGAACTGGCCGGCCTGGGTGTCACGGCCGAGATCCGCCCGCGTCGGGTGGAAGACGAGAGCTACGTGGTGGAGGCGAGGGCCGCCGCCGGGCGCCTGCATGAAATCGAATCCCTGGCGGACGGCGCCGCGCCCCACCCCTGTGAGGCCTCCGCCCCCACCGCATCCCCACCATCCCCCGAGGACAGCCCATGAGCGCACGTATCCTGGACGGCAAGGCCATCGCCGCCGAAATCCGAGCCGATCTGAAAGGCCAGAGCGCCCTCTTCGCCGAGGCCTATGGCCGACCGCCCGGGCTGGCCGTGATCCTGGTGGGGGCGGATCCCGCCTCCCAGGTGTATGTACGCAACAAGGAACGCGCCTGTCAGGAGGCGGGCTTCCGCTCCCACCCCCACCACCTCCCGGCCGACACTGGCGAGACCCATCTGCTCGAACTCATCGATCGCCTCAACGAAGACCCCAGCGTGGACGGTATCCTGGTGCAACTGCCCCTGCCGGCGGGTATCGACCCCGAAGCGGTGATCGAGCGGATCCACCCGGCGAAGGACGTGGACGGCTTCCATCCCTACAACGTCGGCCGCCTGGCCCTGCGTATGCCCCTGCTGCGCTCCTGCACCCCCAAGGGCATCATGACCCTCCTGGAGCGCACCGGCCAGCCCCTGGAGGGCAAGGACGCGGTGGTCATCGGCCAGTCCAACATCGTCGGCCGACCCATGGCCCTGGAGCTACTCGCCGCCCGCTGCACCATCAGCGTCTGCCACAGCCGTACCCACAACCTCGCGGACAAGGCCCGCGGCGCCGACATCCTGGTGGTGGCCATCGGCCGCCCGGCCTTCGTCCCCGGTGACTGGATCAAACCCGGCGCCCTGGTCGTGGACGTGGGCATCAACCGCACCGCGGAGGGCAGACTGGTGGGTGACGTGGACTTCGCCACGGCCGCGGAACGCGCCGCCTGGATCACCCCGGTCCCCGGCGGGGTCGGCCCCATGACCATCGCCAGCCTGTTGGAGAATACCCTCGAAGCGGCCATCCGGCACATGGGGGGAGACGAGGCATGAGCGCGTCAGCGGGCCGCTGGTGACAGGCACGCTCAAGACCATCCACCTGGATGCCGCGCCTCATGCCCTGAGTGAGTCCCTGCGGACCGGCCCTGGCCAAGAAGGCGGCAGCGCGGCACTGGCGGGAGCTGTTCGATCGTTATAGTGTTTTCACCTATCAGACGAACAATCCCGGTTTGGGAATCGGGCGGGGAGGAAAGGCCCAGGAGGGGCTTCCCTGCCAGACAGGCATCACCGCCGCCCCCACGTGAATATTTCTTTCGCTACGGCGCCCCTGCCCCTCTGGGAAATGTTGCGAGAGCCTGCCATAGTCCCCGCTATGACCCGCTTCCGCACCCTGCCCAGGGGCACGAGGAACACCGCGAGAGACGAGGAATGGCACAGCGAGGTCGCGTTTGCGGACCAAGGAACAACAAATCTACACATGCGATGGGTATAGTTCTCAGACCAATGAGGCCGCCATGGAAAAACCGCTTGTGCTGTTTAGCGCACCTCACGATCTGAAGACAAAGGCGATCAAGGCGGCACTGAAGGACCGCGCCATCCTCGTCTCAGAGGCCTGGAGCGAGACCGACCTCCTCCGCGCCCTGGATGCGGCCCACCCCCCGGACTTGGTCTTGTTGTACCAGCCACCCGGATGCGCCGACGACACCCTGGACCTTGCCGTGCGGCTGCGCCGCCGGGAACGGCGGCTGGCTATCATTCTCCTGGCGCGGGACAGAGGCGAGGATCTGGCGATCCGCGCCCTCAAGATCGGTATCAAGGACTATTACCCCCATCCCTATTCGGTGGCTGACGTAGTCGATGGCGTGGTCAGGTGTCTTGCCGCCGGCTGCCGAGTTGCAAACGCCCCCGGTTCAGCGATGCAGGCGGACCTGATCGGGGAAAGCCCCTCCTGGCGGTCACTGCGGGCCTTATTGGGCAAGCTCGCGGGGGTGGACAGCAATGTCCTTATCACCGGTGAGACAGGCACCGGCAAGGAGGTCGCGGCTGAATTCATTCACAATCACAGCAACCGGCGCACACAGGCGCTGTATTGTGTGAATTGCGCGGCCATTCCGGACGGGCTGCTGGAGAGCGAACTGTTCGGCTATGCCAAAGGCGCCTTCACCGGGGCCCAGACCGACTACCCGGGCAAGCTGAAACTTGCCGATGGCGGGACGGTATTCTTCGACGAGATCGGTGACATGAGCGCCTATGCCCAGGCCAAGATCCTCCGCGTCATCGAGACCAGGCAAGTATGGCCCTTGGGCGGTAGGCGGTGCCTGCCCCTGGATATTCGTATCATCGCCGCCACGAACCGGAACCTGGAGCGGATGGTGGCATGCGACGAGTTTCGCCGCGACCTCTATTATCGCCTCAATGTGGGTCGCGTCCGCTTGCCGCCGTTGCGCGAGCGCAAAGAAGATATTCCGCTCCTGTTCAAGCACTTTTTTTGCCAATCTCCAGGGCAGGCAGTAGCGGTACCCGAGATCGAAGCGGATGCCATGGAACTGCTGCTTCGCTACGACTGGCCAGGGAATATCAGGGAGCTGAAGAATCTCGTCGAGTTCCTGCTTATCGACCCGCCGCGGAACCCGATTACCGCAGCCCATCTGCCACCGACCTTGACCGGGCTCACCGCGGAGGGAGACCCACCACTCAGCGAGCGCGACCGAATGCTCGCGGTACTGGAGTCCAACCACTGGAACAAGAGTAAAGCCGCCTCCGACTTGAACTGGTCACGCATGACCCTGTACCGCAAGATGAAAAAATATGCCATCGAGCAACGCTCAAGCTGAAATCCCTGCGCGGTCATCACGCCACCCGGCCCTCCAAGAGCCGAGATTCGGCCCGCGACAAGCATAATCCGGCGGGACAGTGACAGATGTAACAGGGACTGTTACAGCCTCCCGCCCACTGGACCGCCCCCCCGGAGACTGGGACATCCAGCCCCTGTTCGCCATCCTGCTCCACTCATTCCTTAAGGAGTCTTCCTATAGGATATTCTGTCTTTGGGACCAGTGAAGCCGGGCAAGTCCACTCCCGATGGATCTGTCCTCAATCGGAGATACGCGCCCATACGCCGCTGCCGCGTAACATCCCTGTCGTTCCAAACAGTAGCGATCATCTGCCCGCTCGAGGAGAGATCTCGGTCGTTGCTGTCACAACACCCCGTTACACTCGGGGCTCGAAAACACCACCCCCGAGCCGTGAGAATCGCCAGTTATCACATCCAATCAATGGGTTGCGAGAGATGCGCTGGGAGTTGGCGATGTTATTGCTTAGGTAACCCGCACGGTGATGGGCATCGCTTCACTCTACCCTGCCGATCACAGAGAGGGATGGCTGCACAGTCTCGGATCGTGCAACGAGGTGGAGTTCGTACACCACCGCGCTGACCGGTAACTACAGCATCGGGGCGAATTCGGTTATGCAGAAAGCTCACCCCAAGGACTCCGGCCGTGGCTGACTATCGAGCCGTTGCGGCGGTAAGCGAAGCGGTCACCGAACTATTGCGCGGCCACTATCGCCCGGAAGATTTCGACAACGAATTGGAGTTTCGGGTCTACGGCGCCCGGGACTTTGCTCAACCGATGGCTGCCGGGGTATCTGTCTTTCTGTATCGTATCTTCCCCAACGGACTCAAACGCATCCAACCCATACGTCCGCTGCCGGCGGACAGCCAGCAACGCAGCCAACTGCCCCTGGACCTGCATTTTCTGCTCACCGCCTGGGCCGGGGATGCCTCCCTGCAACACACCATTGCCGGGTGGATGATGCGCACCGTGGAAGACCTTCCCACCCTCCCCACCGGGTTGCTGAATCACCGCCACCCGGGACTGTTCCGGGCCGACGAGAGCGTTACCCTGCTGCCCGCGGAGCTGTCCACCGAGGAATTGTTTCGGATCTGGGAGGTGATCGTCAATCATGCCTATCAGGTCTCGGTTCCCTATGTGGCACGGGGCGTGAAGATCGACTCACCCCTACCCCTGTCCGCCACGGGCGAACCGGTGCGGGAACGGGTCTTGGAAATGGGCACGAAGGAGGCGGCACCATGACTCCTGAGTCGCGCCAAAGCGGAGCGAGCGAGCGGGTGTCCATTGTCACCCCGTTCGGCATCCGCTTTTGGGATCCGGCCCTGGAAAGTCAGGTAAGCGACCATCTGGAGGTGGTCGCCTATCCGGAACACAGTACCGCACAGGGCACCCGCGCCCAACCGACCGCCTCTGGAGTATATGCCTTCCACCACTTGCCGGGCCTTACGAGGGTGGAATACCCGCACCAGGTGCCGTCAAGTCCTCCGGTCCAGCGACGCTTCGTGGTACGGGTGAGCGACCCTAGGGGCCGTTTTCTCCCCCTGGCCTTCGAGGAAGACTTACCCTTGACGGGCGTATATCCGAGCAACCTGCCGTGCGCCTCCCCATCCCTGCGACCCCCGGGTTTCTATCTGTTTTCCGCCCCCACCCGGGAGGCGCCGTCGTCCATGGCCATCGTGCGCACTCAACTGGAGACCCAAGTGGAGCAGGCCGAGACCATCGGCTCCGCCCCTGCCGCCTTTGCAGTATTGGAGATCGCGGCCCCTGGGGGACGTACCTATTTCGGTCTGGCAGACCGACGCGGTTGTACCGCGGTGTTGTTTCCCTATCCGTCCTTTGTCGCACCGGCGGGTACGGACGCATCGCCGCCGCCCGCGGTGTCGCGCTGGCCGCTGGTGATTCGGGTCCGCTATCGGCCGGCGTCGTTGCGCTTCCCGCAGGCCGGGCCAACCCCCGATCTGCGCAGCATCCTGTGCCAGGGGCCGGCGTGGTTCACCTATGGGAACCCGCCACGGACCGAGCTGAACGCAGAATTGGTCTTGGGCGAGGCCCTCGTGCTGCAGGACCGCGGTGCGTCGAGCCTGCGAATCGCACCGGCTCCAGGCTCACCCTGACCGGATTTCATCGCAACCACGGTATGCGCCGAATAACCAGTTCTTGGCGGAAACCCCCCGTTTCTGGGTTTTCTGCCGCCGGAAGGGGAAGAAGCGGTCTAGCCCTTCCACCCATTTTTCAACCGCTTGTCGCGGTAGAAAAAAGCCGGGGCCTCCCTGCCCCGGATCGTGTCTCAACGAAGACGAGGTCTTCGCTCAGACGCTAAACAGTCGAGGAGGTTAGCAACATGGCCGAGTATCTCGCCCCCGGCGTCTATGTCGAAGAGGTGAGTTTCCGTCCCAAGACCATCGAGGGGCTGAGCACCAGCGTCGCAGGCTTCATCGGACCGACCCGCTACGGACCCACCGAGGGGCCGCCGGAACTGCTCACCGGGTTCGCGGACTTCGAACGTATCTATGGCGGACTCGACCCGTTGGAGTTCAAGGGTGCACCGGTAGAGAACTACCTCGCCCACGGGGTACGGGCCTTTTTCGACAATGGCGGCACCAAGCTCTATGTTACCCGAGTCTATCAGGCCACGGATTTTGCCGCCGACAGCCCCGATCCGGACACGGGCAAGGCCAACCTGACTCTGCCCCTACAGGGGTCGCCGGCCGGCATCGTACTGCGTGCCCGCTTTCCCGGCCACTGCGGCGAACAGCGTGTGGTATTCGGGGTGCGGACCTCGCCCAATCTATTGTCCGAGACCCGGGTGAGCGGTGTGCGGGAACACGACGTGGTCTATGTGCGGGACGCCGGGGCGACCTCGCCGAGCCTGGAGGGGCTGTACGATGTGGCACGCCAGGGCGACGATTTGGTGCTCGACGACGGTACCGGCCCGCCCCTCGGCTTCGACGACCTGAACGCCTCGAACCAGCGGGTCTATCGCATCACCCTCAGCGTGCGAGTCAAACGTCCCGGCCGGTTCGAAAACGAGCTGATCTGGCCCGACCTGTCGCCTTGCCCACGGCACCCCGCCGGCTTGGTGGCGACCTTTACACGGAACCCGCCTGGGCGCCAGGACTATCTGACCGTCCCGTTCGCCATCGAGACCTCTCACACCTCGGCCCGTGACCTGTTACGGGACCTGCTCGGCCAGGCCTTCGTCGACGACGTCCTGCCGCGCAGCCTGTCCAGCGACGAGGACCTGCGGAACGCCTCGCCGGCCGCGGTCCGCCCTTCACCGAGCGAGATGGAGGTGACCTACACCCTGGACCGGTTCCACGGCGGAAACGACGGCGGTGACGGTCTGCTGCCCACCGCCACCGCTTACGAAGGAGACGACGGCGGACAGGAGAAGACTGGCCTCAAGACCTTCGAAGACGTGGACGAGATCTCCATCGTTGCGGCCCCGGGATTCTCGCATGACTACCTGTCCCACGAGAGTCGCGCACAACAGATCGTACAGAGCCTGATCACTCACTGCGAGGTCCGAATGCGCTACCGCGTGGCGGTACTCGATGCGCCCAACGGCCTGGCCCTGTCCGAGGTTCAGGACTTCCGTGGTCGCTTCGATTCCACCCACGCCGCCCTCTACTATCCTTGGTTGCGCATCCTCGATCCCCTGGATCCCAACGGCCGGCGTGAGATCGACGTCCCCCCCAGCGGTGTCGTCACCGGCATCTACGCCCGAACCGATGTCTTGCACGGGGTGTTCAAGGCCCCCGCCAACGAAGTCGCGCTTGGCGTCATCGGCCTGGAGACGGTGTTGAACAAGGCCCAACAAGACGTGCTCAACCCCCTGGGAATCAACTGCTTCCGCTTTTTCGAGGGCCGCGGTCATCGGCTTTGGGGGGCGCGCACCATCAGCTCCGATCCGGAATGGAAATACATCAGCGTGCGGAGATACTTCGCTTACCTGGAGCACTCCATCGACAAGGGCACCCAGTGGGCGGTGTTCGAGAACAACAACGAGGCATTGTGGAGGAAGGTGCGCGAGACCGTGACCAACTTCCTCAACAACGAATGGCGCGACGGTGCCCTGCTGGGCAGCACCGCGGAGGAGGCCTTCTTCGTCCGTTGTGACCGCTCCACCATGACCCAACAGGACCTGGACCTGGGACGCCTGATTTGTTTGATCGGCGTAGCCGTCGTCAAACCGGCGGAATACGTCATCTTCCGGATCGGTCAGTTCACCGCCGACAAACCGGCCTAACAGAGGAAACTGAGGCATGGCCCAGCAACGCGACAATCCCTATGGTGCGTTCAACTTTCAGGTCACCGTGGATCGCTTCGGCGGCGACGCCGGGGCGGTTCGGGCCGGATTTCAGGAGATCAGCGGCCTGGGACTCGAGGTTACCGAGGCGGAGTACCGCAATGGCAACGAGAAGGAGAATCATGTACGTAAGATGAGCGGCATCTACAAGGCCACCGATGTGACCCTGAAACGCGGCATCATCGGTTGGACCGACTTCTTCGACTGGCTCAAGGACGTGCGTGACGGCAAGGATGCAGAGGCGCGCAGCCTGGTGACCGTCGAGCTGATGGACGAGGCGCACACCGCGGCGGTCATGACCTGGACCCTCACCAACGCCAAGCCGAAGAGCTACAAGGGCGCCACCCTCAACGCCAAGGGGGGTACCGACGTAGCCATGGAAGAGCTGGTGTTGTCGTGCGAGAAGTTGGACGTCAGTTAGGCCGACAGTCATGCTGCCCAGCACCACCTCGGCTCTGCCGGGGGTATTCTTCAGCTCCAGCCCGGCACCCGCGGCCACCCCGCTGCCGCCCCTGGACATGGCTGCCTTCGTCGGCTTCGCGGAGCGCGGGCCACTGCATTACCCCTTTCCGGTCACGGATATAGTCACCTATCGGGAGGTGTTCGGCGGCAACCTGGCCTTGGCCCGAGATCCCCTCGGCAACAGCGAACCGGCCTACCTGCCAGGCACCGTCGCCGCCTACTTCGCGAACGGTGGACGCCGCTGCCGCATCGTACGGGTGGCCGGACCGGGTGCCCGGCCGGCCCGCCTGGAACTCCCGGGAGTGGTCGCAGTAGGACCACGGAGGGCATCGCCTCCAGAGACGCGCCAGATGACCGTCGCTGCATCGTCTCCCGGACGCTGGGGCAACCATCTGCGCCTGACCACACGGCTGCGGGTGACTCCGTTACCGCACGATGCCTTTTGCTTCCCTGCCATACCCCCGATATCGGAGGCAGCCACCCTGCTATGGCGTGCCAGTGGCGATCCGGAGGCGGTCTTGGCCGGGGACTTGCTCGAAATCCGACTCGACAACGGGCGCTGCGGTTGGTTCCCCGTGCGCCGCGTGGATATGCCGCGCGAGCCTTCCGGCCGGTTCTCGCTGGTGGCCGATGGCCTTTGGCCATTACGTTTGGTGCCACCCGCTTCGCCACCCCGGGAGATCGGTCGCCTGGGGCCAGAGGGCGTTTCCCCACTGCCCGTCTCGGCAGCCTGGAACAGGGATTCCCCCGGTCTGTCCCTGATCCTGAGTGGCTCCGACGACCCGGCCACCCTCTACGGCCTGCGGCCCGGCGACGTATTGCAACTAGGGCTCCTGGACGGCAGCCGCCACCTGTTCGGTGTAGAACAGGTCGGTCCCGCCGAGACCCCCAATTCGCCCCCGTTCCCCGCCGTCGCACTGCGTTCGAGTCGACTTCTGGAGCTGTCGCCGACCGGCCTGGACGGGCTGGCCGTCGCTTCGCCGCCACCGCGCGTGATTCGGGTCGAGCGCCTGCGCTTCGATCTGTTGATCCGGCTCGGGGAGACGGCGCGGCCGACATTGGAGGACTTGGGCCTGAACGTCGGCCATCCACGCTTCTTCGGCAACGCCCTGGTCCCAGACGACGGTGTCGGCGCGCCGCGGGACGAGGTGGAACAACACCGCCGGGTCGATCTATGGCGCAAGCTGGCACTACCACTTCCCAGACGCAGCGACCCGCACGCGGCACCGGAGTACGCGCGCATCGATCCGGCCCGCGATGGCAGGCCCGACAGCGCCTTGCTCAGCGGTCTGTTGGCCCCCCTCGACGTGACCTCCGGGCAGACCACCTATCTGCCCCTGGCCATGAGGCCTCTGGCGGGTACCCGGGGGCGCCTGGTGGACGCCGGCGACGACGACCTGGGGCGTTTCGACGCCGCTGCAGCTGGTCTGTTTCTGGATCCGGAACTGGTGCCATTCCCCAACGAGCCCGCCGCCTTCACCTCACCCCAGGCCATGCCGGCCGCCGCCTTCGACCGTTACTACCGACGCAACCTGCGTCTACAGGGCCTGCATGCGCTCCTCTTCGAGGAACCGGTCGCCCTGATCGGCCTGCCTGATGCGACCCATCGCAACTGGGCCGAGAGCCCTGCCCCGAGGCCCGAAGCAGAGGCCGAAGCGACCGCCGACGCCGCGGCCGAGCCGCCGCCGGCCGGCTTCGGCGACTGCCCGGCCGCGCCTTCGGTGGCCGGAGTGAAACCCGCGCAAGGGCCGATCGAAGGTGGTATCCAGATCCGCTTACGGGGGAGTGGTTTCATCGTCGGCGCAACCCAGGTCCGCTTCGATGCGGCCCCGGCATTGGCGGTCCAGGTCCGGGGAGAACATGAATTGACGTGCTGGCTGCCGCCCGGGAGAGGTCTCGGTCCGGTAGCAGTAGATGTCGCAACCGAGTTCGGCAGCGGACGCTTGGAGGCTGGCTTTCGTTATGTCCGCGGCGCCGACCGGCCGTTGCTGCCGCTGCTCGCCGAGGGCGACCGCTACGACCTGGAGACCGGCCCCTTGTTGGCCCTGCATCAGGCGGTGATCGGGCTTTGCCAGGCACGGGCCGACCTGGTCGCCCTGTTGAGCCTCCCAGCCGCATTCGACAGACGCCACTGCATCGCTTGGTGGAAGGGTTTGCGGGGACGTCTCGGGTTGGGCGACCGAAACGAGGACGCCGACAGCGGTTTCAATCCCGGCGCCGACCTCAGCTTCGCCGCGGTGTTCCACCCCTGGCCGTTGCTCAGACAGACCGACGGAGTGCTCGCCCGCCTGCCCCCGGACGGGTTGGTCGCCGCCGCCATCGCCGACGGGGAGCAGAGAAAGGGGGTGTGGATTGCCCCTGCCAACCAGCCGTTGCGCGGAGTTCTGGGTTTGTCCGTCCGCCTGAGTGAGGCGGATCGTACCGAGTTGTTCCGCTACGGATTCAACCTCCTGGCCGAAGAACCGCGCGGTTTCAAGGTGGCCAGTGCCCATACCCTCAGCGACCAACGGCGATTTTTGCAGTT
This sequence comes from Chromatiaceae bacterium, assembly GCA_026984455.1. Lineage (GTDB taxonomy): Bacteria > Pseudomonadota > Gammaproteobacteria > Chromatiales > Chromatiaceae > JALSSC01. Next base: position 36,096 of record JALSSC010000064.1, on the reverse strand, counting down.
GTCGGTGCGACGGCTCCTCATCCTGCTGCGCAAGGCGGCCCTGGAACAGGGCCTGGAACATGTCTTCGACAACGACTCCGAGACCACCCGCGGAGCGGTGCGGCTGAGCCTAGAGACCCTGCTGCGTGGGTTGTACGAACGCGGTGCCTTTGCGGGTGCCACCCAGGGGGCGGCCTTTCGCATCGACCTGGAGGCGCTACCCAGGCCCGAGGCCCGCGAAGGGCAGTTGCTGGCACGCCTGCGGGTAGCGCCTTCCCAGCCCCTGGAATTCATTACCCTGGTGCTGACCCGCAACGGTGCCGGGCTGCTGCAAGCGGCGGAGGTTTAAGCCATGGCCAACCGCAACGACCCCTTTACCAGTTTCAATTTCCTGGTGCATATCAGCATCGACAACCCAGACAACCTGGGCCTTGCCAACCCCCTCTGCGACTCCGAGTTTTCCGAGTGCGACGGCCTGGAGATCAGCATGGAGCCCAAGACCCTACACGAGGGGGGCAACAACAATCAGCTCATTCACCTGGTGGGGGCAGTGAGCTACGGCAATCTGACCCTGAAACGGGGTATGAGCCGCAACCAGGACCTATGGAAGTGGTTCTATGCCGCGCTCGGCCACCCGGGTGCCGCCGCCCCGCGGCGTGGGGTGCTGGCTGGGGCGGAGATCATCATGCGCGACGGCGAAGGGAAAGGCCGGGTTCGCTATCGGCTCTACGATTGCCTGCCGGTCAAACTCAAAGCCGCCCAGCTCAACGCCAAGGACGGGATCCTCGCAGTAGAGGAGATGCAGTTGGCCTATGGCTATTTCACCATCGAAGCGTTGTAAGGGGATTGATCATGGTTGCGAAGGCACGATTGGTAGAGGTCAGATGGAAACCGAACAGCCCGGAGGTGACCTATGTGAAGGGCGCCAACGACCTGGACGTTCAGTTCAATCCCCAGACCCTCAAGATCGTCTATTCGGTCGAGAACAAGGGCGGCAAGCAGCCCGGGGGATCGGACAAGCAGTTCGTCGGCCAAGGCAGCTCCAAACTGAGCGTGGAGCTGTTGTTCGATTCCACCCAAAGCGGTGACGACGTGCGTTGGTGGACCGCCAAAGTGGCCCACTTTGTCGGCGCGCGCAGGCAATCGAACTCCGGTGCCAACAAGCGCACCCCGCCGGGGGCCAGCTTCGAGTGGGGCACCTTCAAGTTCGCCGGAATGGTGGATTCGCTGCAAGAGACCTTGGACTTCTTCTCCGAGGAGGGGGTGCCGCTGCGCGCCACGGTCGCCCTGGGCATGACCGCCTACGACATCGTCTTTCCGGACGACGCCGGCAAGCCCGGGGCCGCCAAACAGGGCCTGCCCGGCACCGCCCCCCTGAATGCCGCACGCCCTGGGGACAACCTGGCGCGGATGGCCGGGCGGGACGGGCACAGCGCGGACTACAAGGCCATCGCCGCCGGCAACGACATCGACGACACGCTGAGTCTACCCGCTGGCCGTGTAGTGGATATGAACGCCCGGCCTGGATCCGGCACGGCCCTGGCGGCCGGGGCCTCCGCATCCCTCGCCAGCGGCGCCGGGCTAGGCGCGGAAGCGGGCTTCAGCGCCGGCCTAGGGGCCGGACTAGGCTTCGGCGCCGGCCTGAGCGCCGGGGCCGGTGCCGCTATCTCGGCCGGGGCCGGTGCCGGTTTCTCCGCCGGCGCCAGCGCCGGGGCCGATGCCGGAGCGGGATTCGGGGCCAATGCGGGGATGGGGTTCGGTGCGAGCGCCGCTGCAGGCACAGGGGCAGGTTTGTCCGCCGGTGCGGGCGTGGGAGCCGGCCTGTCGGCCGGTGCGAGCGCCGGGGTCCAAGCAGGGGTCGGCTTGGACGCCGCAGCGGGTTTCCGCTCGGAGGCCGATTTCAGCGCTGGCCAATAGGCCGGCACGGAGCGATCGAATGCCTATCATCATCAACGAATTCGAGATCGTCCCTGCCCCGCCCGCGGAAGAAGCGGCGCCGGACCAATCCACTCCGGAGCCATCCCCGGCCGAAGCCCTGCGCCCGGAGGATGTGGAACGGGTCATCGAACACCGGGACCTGCGCCGGGCGCGTCTGTGGGCCGACTGAGATGACACAACAAGGCAGTCGATCCGCCTATTTCTCCGCTCGGCCCAACATTCGTCTGGATGGCGAACTCCATCGCGCCCTGGGCGAGACCGACCTGCAGGCGCTGGTGGTGGAGGAGACCACCCTGGGCCTGTTCCGCTGTGAGGCCAACTTCCTCAACTGGGGGGAGGACGGCTTCGTCTATTTCGACCGGAACCTGTTCGATTTCGGCAAGACCCTGGCGGTGGAATTCGGTCCCCCCGGGGCCGACGGTCCGGTGTTCGCCGGGCGCATCACCGGCATCGAGGCGCAATATCCCCCGGACCGCCCGCCGGAGATCCAAATCCTGGCCGAGGACCGGTTTCAAGACCTGCGCATGGCACGGCGCACTCGGACATTCGAGGACGTCAGCGACGAAGACGTGATCCGGGAGATCGCCTCCAAACACGGCCTGAACGTCGAGTTGGACCTGTCCGGTCCCACCTACCCGACCCTGGTACAGTTCAACCAGAGCGATCTGGCCTTCCTGCGCGAGCGCGCCGCGGCGGTGGATGCCGAACTCTGGATGGATAATCGCACCCTGTATATCCAGGCCCGCGGACGGCGCAACGCCGGCGAGTTGGCTCTGACCTGGGGCAAGGAACTGTTGGAGTTCTCGGTACTGGCAGACTTGGCCCACCAACGCAGCAGGGTACGGGTGAGCGGCTGGGACCCGAGCAACAAGGCGGCCATCGACGAGCCGGCCGAGGCCGGCGCGGTCGAGGCCGAACTGGCCGGCGGCCGCGGCGGCGGTGCGGTACTGGCCGAGGCCCTGGCCGCGCACGATGAGCCCGAGGCCCTGGCCACGCCGATCGGCGTGGAGGAGGCCAGCGCCCTGGCCGAGGCACATTATCGCCGGCGCGCCCGCGGCTTCGTGCGGGGCTTCGGGGTGGCCGAGGGCCATGCCCGGCTGCGGGTCGGCTCACGGCTTGAACTGAAGGGCCTGGGTACGTTTTTCGACGGGCCCTATTACGTCACCCTGGCGCGCCATAGCTTCAGCCTCGGCGAGGGGTATCGCACCGCCTTCGAGGTCGAGCGACCGGGATTGGGCGGGTGATGGATATGGACCGCCACCAAGCCGAGGCCCAAGCCGCCCGCCGGCAACGCCTGATGGGGGTCTATCCGGCCCTGGTCACCGACATCCGCGACCCGGATGGCCAAGGGCGGGTCAAGGTGACATTGCCCTGGGCACCGGACGAGGACGGCGGTTACGAGGTCTGGGCACGCCTGGCCGTGCCCATGGCCGGCAACCAACGGGGTACGTGGTGGATCCCAGACCCGGAGGACGAGGTCCTGGTCGCCTTCGAGGCCGGTGACCCCCGTCTGCCTTATGTCATCGGCGCTCTGTGGAACGGCCGCGACGCCCCACCGGAGGAGATGGACGGCTCGGGTAACAACTACAAGAAGACCCTGCGCTCCCGCAACGGCGTCAAGGTCACCCTGGACGACAACGACGGCCAAGAGCAATTGACCCTGGAGACCCCGGGCGGCCAGACCCTGACCCTCAGGGACGGGCCGGGGGCCATCGAGATCGAGGACGCAAACGGCAACTCCGTCAAACTGGAGTCCTCCGGGGTGACCATTACCGCCGCCGCCAAGCTCTCCATCGAGGCCGGAAGCATCGACATGAGCGCCGGTATCGTGAAGGTCGATGCGGGTATGGCCAAGTTCAGCGGCGTAGTCAAGTCAGACGTCAACATCACCAACTCCACGGTCAGCGCCAGCTACACCCCGGGCGCGGGCAACATCTGGTGAGGCTCCCCATGCACGAATCCTTCGACTGGCTCAAACCCTACCCCCTGCGCAACGGCGACCGACGCAACTACGCCGACCCGGACTATTTTCAGCCGCAGATCCTGGCCTTCACGGGCGACGACTTTATGGAGCGTGCCCTGGCATTGATCGCCGTCGGCGACGCAGAGGGCCTGCGGGCGGCCCTGGCACACCCCGCCGCGGGCGCCGAGGCAGGCCATCTGAAGCTCTTCCAAGCGGCACACGGGCGATTCTATCTGGTATGCGCAAGCCTTGCCTGTCGCCGCCCCGGGTTTCCCGATCGGCAGCCGGACAAGGCCGCCGGTGAGCAGGTATATTTCGTCTTGCGCAAGTTCGTCCAGGGGGTCGAATACGCGTGGGTCGCACACGACCAGGCCCGCGGCGCCTGGGTGGCCGTCGATTCACCTCAGGGGCCGGCGGGCGAACAACGCCTGCCGCTGCTGAATGCCCCCATCGGGAACGGCCGCAACCTGTGGGTCGGCTACCTGCCGACGGCGGCGAGCGAGACCTACCGCGTGTCCCCCGCCGACCTGGGCCAGGCCACCGCCGACCTGGACCTGCGCCTGGAGGAATTGCATGGTCGCTTCATCGCCCCCCTCACCGAGCCGATCGCCGCGAATGCCCCGGACACCGTGTTGCAGGCCGCGGCGGCCGAGGACGCCGCCCACCAAACCCACCTGGCCCTCAGCCTATCGGTGTATCTGCTGCTCGACCTGTACGAATTTCTGGAACGCTACCTGAAGGACGTCGCCGCAGCATTGGTGCGCACTACGGTTAACGGCTTCGACGGCGACCGGGCGGCGGCCAAGGAGGCCCTGCTGACCTTCCTCGGGACGCAATCCCTGGGCGGCCCACTACGCCTCGACCAGGCCCTCAAGGCGGTGGCCGAAAAGCGCGACCTACTAAACGACCTCGGTGGCGGCGACGTGACGGGACTGGGTTTCGACGCCGACTACGATCTGAGTGCCGCGACCCTCGATACGGCAGGCCTGAAACAGCGCATCGGCGAGGCCCTGGACCCGGCGCCGCCCGAGTTCGAACTCCCCAAGCTTGTGTCCCCGAGCGGCAACGACCCTTCCGGAGAACAGGTCCTATACGCGATCCGTTGCCTCTATACGCGCCCCGCGTGCCTGCCGCCCCAGACCAGGGTGAGTCGACCCAGCCCGGCATTTCGGTTGGCAGGTTTCTACGATGCCGAGGCCCCGGCGCGCCCGGTGCGCATCCCCCTGCCGGACATCAACATGGCCGCCCTGCGGCGTTTCAACAAAGGGGTATCGTTCCTCATCCCCGAGTCCCTGCAGAAAAAGATCGAACGCATCACCGGCAGGGAAAAGGGACTGCTGGAAGACCCGCCAAAGCTGAACCCGGAAACCGGAGGGCTGGCCTTCATCTGCTCCTTCTCCATCCAGATCATCTTCGTGGTGGCGTTTTTCCTACTCCTGTTGTTCACCATCATTCTGAATATCCTGTTCTGGTGGATAGCCTTCTTCCGCATCTGCCTACCGGTCCCCAAGAAGCTGTTTTCCGGTTAGTGTCATGAGTAACCAGACACTGTTCGGACAGGGGCTCGGTTTTCCACCCCGGGTGGGGGACGACGGCCGTCTGGTCTGGTCCCGGGGCGAAGACAACGTGCGTGAATCCATGCGCCTGATCCTGCTCACCGAGCCCGGTGAGCGGGTCATGCGCGAGGACTTCGGTTGCGGCCTCACGCGCTTTCTGTTCGAGCCCAACATCCCCGCCACCCACCAGCGGATTCGCGAGGCTATCCAACGCAACCTGACCCGCTGGGAGCCGCGCATCAGTATCGACGAGGTCCAGGTGGAGGCGGACCCGGACGAGCCGCGCAGCGCCCGGGTGACGATCCTGTTCCGCTTGGTCGCCACCCAGGAACCCGGCCGCCTGGGGCTGAACCTCGTACTGGAGGGTTAGGTCATGCCACTACAGGTTCCCATACTCGACGATCTGAACTTCGAGCGTCTGCTGGAAGAGGCCAAGCGGCGTATCCCGAGCTTCACCCCGGAGTGGACCAATTACGGGGTCGAGAGCGACCCCGGCATCACCCTGGTACAGTTGTTTGCCTTCCTCACCGATGCCCTGGCCTATCGCGCCAACCGCATCCCCGAGCGCGACCGGCTCAAGTTTCTGCAACTGCTGGGCATCCCCCTGCGGCCCGCGACGCCGGCCAGCGGATTGGTCACCATTGCCAACCAACGCGCCCCCCTACAGCCCTTGCCACTCAATGCGGGGCTGGTCCTGTCCGCCGGCAAGCTGGATTTCCAGACCCTGGACGGCCTCAACGTCCTGCCCCTGGAGGCACGAGCCTACTATAAGCAGCCGATCGACGACAGCGACCCGCGACGGCAGGAGTTCGAGACCCGTTACGAGGCCCTGCGTTTGGCGGCCGAGGCCGATCTGGACAGGGCGTCGAGCGACGGCCAGGCGGCCCGGGCGACACTGGCATTCTACGAATCCCGCGCCATGACACTGCCCACGGCGGCCGAGCCGAGCCCGGTCCTGGATTTGGCCACGAGCCTGGACAAGAGCCTCTATCTGGCCCTGTTGGCGCCCCCGGGCGGCGACCCGGACCAAACCCGCAAGACGATCGCCCGGCAGACCTTGTCCCTCGGTCTGGTGCCCGCCCTGGCTGGCGAGATCGCCCCCCTGACCCCGCTGCGCTTCGCCGCCCCCTCCACCCTGGACCGGCGCCTTATCTTCGAATTGCCTGGCAACCCGGACGACAGCGACGCCGGCGCCCTGTACAGCCCGCTGCGGCCCCTCAACACGCCCGACCTGGAGGCCCTGCCAACGGTGGTGCAACTGCCCTTACCAGGAGCCGACGCGCTGCGCACCTGGAGCTTCGACGACCCCTTGCGGGAAGGAGTCGAGGACTTTCCCCCGCGCATTGCGGACCCACAGGTGGCGGCGCGCCTGGTGACCTGGATTCGGCTCCGCATCGGCGCCCCCGATGGTGGCAGCGCGCCGCCCTCCCTGCGCCTCACCTGGGCCGGCATCAACGCCGCCCGGGTAATCCAGGCAGCCACCCGGATCGATGAATTCCTGGGGGTCGGCAACGGCGAACCAAACCAATCCTTCAGCCTGGCCCACACCCCGGTCTTGGCCCGCTCGGTCTCTCTGGTGGGGCGGACCGAGAACGGTGGCCTCGGTCGCTGGTATCGGACCGACGACCTGCTCGCCGCCGGCCCCAACGACCCAGTATTCGACCTCGACCCGGAGGCCGGCCTGATCCGCTTCGGCGACGGTCTGCGCGGCGCCCGCCCGCCCCGCAATGTACGCCTGTTGGCCACCTACCAATACGGGGGTGGCCCGGCCGGCAACCTGGCCATCGGTGCGATCAACGCCAGTCGCGATACGCGGCTCAAGGGTGGTTTCCGCATCGAGAACCCGGTCCCGACCTCCGGCGGCGCCCCGGGAGAGACCCCCGCCGAAGGGGAGCGCAACATCCCCCGGATAGTCAGGCATCGAGAGCGTCTGGTGACTCAACAGGACTATCGAGACGTTGCCCTGCGTGCTGAGGGGATACACCCGGGACGGATAGAGGTACTGCCCCTGTACCGACCGGGCACTCCCCCCGACCTGGATGCCGCCGGTAGCGTGACGCTGTTGGCCGTGCCCGCTGTCGATCCCCTCAACCCCCTCTGGCCCACTCCCGACCGGCTGTTCCTGCGCCGCCTGTGCGACTATCTCGACGAACGGCGGCCGATCACCACCGAGATCCATGTACGCGGACCCGACTACGTGCCGGTCTACCTGACGCTGGCGATTCAGGTGCGGGGCGATTTCTTTGCCGACAGCGTGCGCACCGAGGTAGGCCGGCGCCTACGGCGGTACCTCTCCTCCCTCCCCCCAGGCGGCTCGGACGGACGGGGCTGGAGCCTCAACAAGCCGCTGCTGGCCAAGGACCTGGAGGCCGTGGCCAGCCGCGTCCCGGGAGTCGGGTATGTCGAAGAATTGCGCCTCGGCGGGAACGGTCCGATACAACGTGAGCGGATCGAGTTGGCCGGCCTGCAACTGCCCCTCGTGGCGGCGCTGGAGGTCAGCGTCGGGACGACCGCCTTAGCTCTCGAGGCGTTGGTCGCCGAACCCACGCCGGCACCGGTGCCCGGCGTCTCGGTAGTGCCCGTACCGGTGGTCGAGGAGACCTGTTAGGGGATCTGCCCATGGACAACAACGGCACCCGTTTCCAACTCCTGCACGGCAAGGACGACTGGTTGGCCTGCGCCGAGGCGCACGAGAGGGGTATGAGCCCGCCCGGCCTCTGGACCAACCTGGCCTGGGACGAGAGCGACCACAGCCTGCGCCTGAGGCGCCGCCCGCGCTCATTGCCGGTGCGCGGCCGCCAAACCGCCGGACCGGGGTTGGAGGCCCGCCGCGGCGCAGCCCTGGACGGCTACGGCAACCTCTATTGGATTGGCCAGAACCGGCGCTCTGTCTATCGCCTGCCCAGCGGCTCCCGGCGCCCACAGTTGTATTGGAGCCAGACCCCCAGCCAAGCGATGCCCACGGCGGGATTCGCCCCCACCATTGCCAGTGCGCCGCTGCGGGAACTGGCCGGGCTGACGGTGAGCGAGCACCATTACCTGCTGCTCGGCTACCCGGGTGGGGTCCTGGTTTTCGATCTGCACAGTGGTGGCCCTCCGGCACAGATCCCCTTCCCGGCCCCATTCCAGCCCTTCGCCATGACCGCCGCGACGGACGGCGGGGTGTGGATCCTAGACCGACTGCATCGCCGGGCCTGGGGCCTGGACCGGAGTTTGCGCCTGAGCGCCAAGGCCACCTCACCGAGCACCGCGTCGGCTGTGGAGTTCTGCTCGGCGACGGGCCCGACCGAGGCTTGCGCAGCACCCAGCCGGGTCCCCGCGGGGCTCACCCTGGAGGCCGACGACCCCATTGCCCTCGCCGCCCTGCCCGACGGCGCGTTGTTGATCCTGGACACCCCACCCGGCGCGCCCCCGATCCTGCACTGCTACGACCGCGATGGCCTGCGTTACACCCTTCCTCTAGAGACAACGCAGGCCCTGGTACAGACGGCCCACGACTTGGCCTACGACCCCAGGGAAGGCAGGGTCTACGTGGCGGATGCCGCCGCCGGCCGGGTTCTGGCCTATCGCTGGCGGGATGGATCACCGCCCGGCCTGGAAGCCCTGGGCGGTACCCGCCCCCTGTACGCCTTCACCGGCCGGGCCTTGGTGAGCGACCGGAGGGGCGGCGTACGCTACGACCTGGGACGGGCCGCGAGCGGCGACGAAGGCGTGCGTTGGCCGACCCTGGCGACCCTGCCGCAGGAATTCCGTTATGCGCGCGAAGCGGTCTGCCTCGGTCCGATCCTGGATGGTCGCCAGCGGGATTGCAAATGGGACACCCTATTCCTCGATGCCCGCATCCCATCCGGCACCGAGGTGCGGGTCGCGGTGCGCAGCCACGATCGAGCCGAGCTGGTGGCCTCGGCGCCGTTCATCGCCCAACCCCCCCTCTATCTGCGCGGTCTCGGCGCCGAGGTGCCCTATTACGAACCCTATGCGGACTGCGACCCACCGCCGCCGGGGACGGGCAGCTACGAGGTGCTGTTGCAGGAGGCACGGGGTCGCTACCTTCAGGTGCGCCTGGAGTTGCTTGGCGATGGTTCCGCCAGCCCGCGGCTGCGTACCTTGCGGGTCTATTATCCGCGCTTCTCCTACAGCGAGCGCTATCTGCCTGCGGTGTATCGGCAAGACCCCGGGTCGGCCTCGTTCCTGGAACGACTGCTGGCCAATTTCCAGGGCTTCCATGCCCACATCGAAGGCCGCATGGCCGCCGTCGGCCTGTTGCTCGACCCCCGCAGCGCACCAGCGGAGGTGTTGGACTGGCTGGGTGGCTGGCTCGGCCTCAGCCTCGATCCCCTCTGGGGGGAACTGCACCGCCGCGCCGATACCGGCGCAGGTCCCGGCACGGGGGAGCAACCGGATCGACGCCGCCTGTTCATCCGCCTGGCACCCTTGTTGTTCGAGCGGCGCGGCACCGCAGCGGGCATCCGACTCGCCCTGCATCTGCTCCTCGAGCCCTGCCTGGAGGCGATGCTCAGGCGTTTCCAGCGCGCCCGGACCGAACCCGACCCGGGACTGACGGCGCAGCTGGCGCGCATCGGCCTGTCCACGCCCCGCCCGGACATGGACGACGAGGAATTGGAGGCACTGTTCTTCGCCTTTCTGGTCTCCCCGCAGCGCCCATCCCAAATCCGTCTCATGGAGAGATTCCTCACCCGTACCGAGAGCAGATCGGCGGCCGACACCGCCCATCGCTTCAGCGTCCTGCTGCCCGAGGGAATGGATGCGGAGCGGCTGCGCATGGTCGAGCGCATCGTCGAGCTGGAGAAGCCCGCCCATACGGCCTTCGATCTGCGCCGCTACTGGGAGGGCTTTCGGGTCGGCGAGGCGCGCCTGGGGCAGGATACCCTGCTGGGCGACCAGGCCCGCTTCCACCCCGTGACCGTCGGGAACAGTGCCTTGGGGAGCGGATTTCTCGCCGCTGCCCCACCCCTGCCCGAAAGGGATCGGTTCGTGCTGGACCGTAATCCCCCCGGCGCGATACCGCCGCGCGCAAAGAACGAGGGAATATCATGACCAGTTGTCTGACCATCGACGCCGAGATCGCTGCCCTCGATCCCCGCCAAAGACTCCATTACAACTTCGGCATGGTGCTGGGAGTCAACGACTTTCGCCAGGAACAAGCACACTTCGAGTGGAAGCACGCCCTCGGCAACGAACTTCTGCACGGCTACGGCACGGTCTGCGGCCTGGCCCTGAGTGCCGCAGCCGACGCCGGCGGCGCGGACCTGCGCATCTCGGTGACCCCCGGCTTCGCGGTCAGCCCCAAGGGCCGTTGGATACAGGTGCCGTCGTTGCAGTGCGGCCTGCTCGGCGGCTGGCTCGCAGAGCGGCCCGACACGCCCCCGCCGGGTCCGGCGCGGGCCTACGTCAGTCTCTGTTATCAGGAATGCCAGACCGAGTTGGCCCCGGTGGCGAGCACGGCCTGCGCCTCGGAGGAAGACACCCGCAAACCCTCCCGTACCCTGGAGAGCTTCCGCCTGGAGTTCTCCGCTGAGGCCCCAGTACAGGCCGAGGAGCAGGCGATGCGACGCCTCGGGACGCTGCTGCACCGGGTTCGTGTGGTCCCTGACGCCTCGCCGCCGAACGACGACAGCGAGTTGCTGCTGGCCCTGGTGAGCGGGCTGGCGGCCGCCGACTCGCCGGCAGCTTCGCCACCGGGCGACGGCCCCTTGCATCTGCCCGAGAGCCTTGCCGCAGAGGTCATGCGGCGGGTATTGGTACTCTGGACCACCGAGGTCTGTGCGCAGCTACGGGAACGGACCCAGGACACGGCGACGGACTGCCTGCTGCTCGCCGCCCTGGACTTCGACCTGGACAACGACGGCCGTCCGGTCGTGCAACTGGACCCCCAAGGCGAATTGCTGCCGAACAGCCTGCGCATCGACGAGAGCGAACGGCCGATCCTGGTCAAGGGACGGGTGCAGCAAGAGTTGTTCGGTCTGGTCGGGCGGATGTCCGGGGTCTGAGGGGCACCCGTCATGACCGAACACTATCTGTTGGAATCGATCCTCGACGAGGGGATCCGGGAGCCCGTGTTTACCAACGGCAGCCTGCTGACCGCCGAGGACTTGGGCGACGGGCTGACGGCGAACCGCCAACGCCACGGGCAATTGGGCAAGGCCCTCGGGACGGGTATCGTGCATGGACTGGAGGTGGCGCGACTGGCTCCCGGCGGTGACGGCGATCCGCCGGCACTGTCCATAACCCGCGGCCTGGCCGTCGACCGGAACGGCCAAATGCTGTCGTTGTCCGTGGATCTGCCCAAGCTGACCCTAAGCCTGGAACCCTCCCCGGCGCCGCCCGCCGCCAGCCTGTTCGAGCCCTGCGCCACCCCACCGGCCGCCGTCACGCCCCAGGCGCGGGGGGCGTATCTTTTGGTCGTTTCCCCTGGTTCGGGGTATCGGGATCAGCGCCCGGTACGCGGCCTCGACACCGGAAAGGTGGTCGGCTGCGGCAGCCGCTACGCAGTCGAAGGCGTGGTATTCCGTCTCGAAGAGATGCCCGTGGAGAAACTGACCACCCTCTCGCCGGACACCCGCGCGGCACTGACGACCCTGATGGACAGCAACGACCAGGCGAGCCTGTCCAAGCTGCGCAACTGGCTCGCCCATGTCTGTTTTGGCACCGAGGAGCGCATGCGCGCGCTGCGCGACCCGGCCACGGCGAACGATGCCGAGTTCGGGGCCGTGGCGGCGATGCGCGGGGGCGAGACGCCGCAACTGAACGACTGCGACGTACCCTTGGCGTTGCTGTTTTGGTCCGGAACCCACCTGGGCTTCGTCGATATGTGGGCGGTTCGGCGGCCGTCCCTCGCCTTCGATGGCGGCCTGCCGGGAGGGCCGATCCTACTCCAGTTCAGGCAGCAGATTGCCGATCTGACCAACGTGGCATCGCTGCAAAGCGGGCCAGAGCACATCGAGGCCAGGAGTCATTTCCGCTACCTTCCGGCGGTCGGCGGGATTCCACTCGCTGGCACGCCGGGCACACGAGGCTTTGACATCTCGCGCTTCTTTTCCGCTATGACGGTCCGTGGGCCGGTCTTCATGGAGGGCCGTACACTGAGGCCGTTCCTGCGCATGTCCCTGGCCCTCGACCCCATTGATGTGAACAGCGCGGAGATGCTCTGGCTCTATCTCGTGCGGGAAAACCGGCAGGGCTCGCCGACGACGCCGCCTCCGGTGCCCTATCTGGTGTTCGCCCATGGCCGCGCCCCCACCCAGGGCGATGCCCGGATGGACCTATCCTACTGGGATTTCAGCAACTACAGCAACAGCAATGCACTGCATGGGGGGTAAGATGGACAGTCCCATACCGAACGTCAATCCCGGCGATCTGATCACCGCGGCATTCTTCAACCAAGTCATCACCACCATCAACGACTTGGCGCAGCGCATAACAGCCCTGGAGGGGGCGGCCCCGTCCACCACAGAGGTAAACCTGAAACCCTATAGCGGCTCGGTCCGGGTCGGTGAAGCGATTACCCTTCAAGGTGCCAATTTCGCGGTGCCCGCGAATCTGAATACGGTCCTGATGGACACTACCCCAATCACCCAATTCAATCCAGGCACGGATACGACCCACCTAAGCTTCAACGTCCCGGATCTGGCGGACCTGCCGCGGGACGTCATCGTTTCGGTGGCCAATACCAGCGGCAGTGCTTCGATCATCATCCCGGTGCTGCCTGCGGTCCAAACGCCCGTGGGTTCTCTGGTCCTGTCCCCGGGCGACGCCGATATTGGCATCATTCAGGTTGGGCAGAGCTACGATTTCCCCTTTCTCCTGGACTCCCAGACCACCCTCCCCGAGACCTACGCCCTGTCGGTCCTGTTTAACAACGCCGAGGGCGCCACTGCGAGCGCTTGGTCGGCCGGGACACGCATCACCAATGCCTTGGGCCAGACCATCACCACCGCCACGGTGGCGGCTGGGAGCCCGGTGACCGTTCGTGTAACAGTCACCGTTCCGGCCGGGGCGACCCGTGTGGACCTGGCCCTACGAGCGGTGTCGGTCAGTGCCCCGGACGATCCCCTGCTCAATCCCCCGCCACTGTCCATGCCCTTGGTCGTCGGGCAAGCCCCCCAGATCAGCGACGCGCGAACCACCTTCGAGCAAATGCAGGTCTTCCCATCCGACCGCCTGGTCAGCGACCCTGCCCTCGGGCAGGTCGTCGTCACCCCGGTCGGGCAAGAGACCCTGATCCGGGTGAGCGCCAATTTCACCCGGGACGGGACCTATGACTACAGCGCCCGGGTCGTGCCGGCCAACCCACCGGGCGCCTGGACGGTCACCCCGATATCGCCGACACCGCCCCACACAGAGGAGAGTGACGGTTCGTCGCAGCTGATCGTGGTCCGGGTGGCTGCCGACAGCCCCGACCCGCTCGACTCCCGCATCCTTGAGATTCATGCAGCCCGCTCCGGCCCGGGCGCTCCGACCTTCGATTCCTGGTTCAGTGTAGCGATTCAGAGTACGTGACCCAACCGCTCGGGAGAACAACCATGCCTGCACAGATCTGTTTCCGCAATCACGTCGGCCTGCCCGGCCAGCCCAGCCCTCCCAACGTCGATGGCTTCGTCGAGCCGGAGGATTTCGCCGAGTCTGGCTTCGGAACCACGCCAAGCCAGGTGGATACCGGATGGACCGGTGCGGCACGCCTTACCTATGTAGCCGACACCGCGGTCGGCGCCGTACGTCCGCTGACCGTCTTTCAGGGCATCAAGGACAAGAACCAGGACTTCATCTATCTATCGTTCGTGGTACGGCGGGACACGGCATTCCACGACAATGACTGCATCGTATTGGTCTTGCGTCCCGTCTTCCCCGGTCCGAGCGACAATAAAGACGGCAGCGAACGCCGCATCGACATCTTCCCCAATTCCCAAGGGACCGGGGTCGCCGCAGGCGGAGACCCGCGCAACGTCGAATACTATCGCTGGAACACTACGACCTCGATCTGGGAGAACATGGGCGCCAACGCGGTAAGCAACCTGTCCATCAAGTGTCTTTCCTGGGACCTGGGAAACAACAACAAGAACTGGAGTGTTGAAGTGCGGCTGCCGACGACCACCGCCGGAGGGGGCACGGGCTGGATCGACTTGAGCACCAGCTTCGGCTTCTATTTCAACGTGATCCGCCTTTGCGACGGCAGCGAGTGTGGCTTCGATCCAACCCCTTTCGACGGCGCGTCGTTTCAGTTTACCTGGCCGCGGGCCGACTATGCCTCGGGTGCCCGCTTGATCCAGGGGCAGATCTCGCTCCAGGACGCGGTGATCCCTTTGAATTGGCTGGGCGAGGCCATTCTCGGCGACGGCGCCGCGTGTAGTGGCGTCGTCGGGGTAGGCTTCGAGAACGGGGCCAGCAGCATCGGCGTGCTCTCGGGGGGGAGCATTACCAACCAGATCCACGCCACCGATACCAACACCTTCGTCGCCCGAGTGATCAACACGGCGGCCACCGACGCCCACCAGGTCCAGGCCTCGTTCCGCATCGCCAACTGGGGCATCGGCCCGGGTGATATGAACAAGTGGAATCTGGTCCCCGCCACCGGCGGCACCGGCAACCCCTCGATTCCACCGGCGACCATCCCGGCGGGAGGGACACCGGTGGATCTGACCATGGAATGGCAACTCTCGGCCACGGAGCAGGCCCTGTACGGAGGCGCCCTTGCCGGCCATCAATGTATCTGGGTGCTGTTGGACTCGACACAGGCGGTGGATTTCGTACAGAGCAGCATCCGTCGCAATATGAACTTCGTCTCCCTGTCGGAGCACGAGCAGAGCGCCGAGATCAGCGGCGACGGCTACCCGCCGCCGGCGGACGGGGTGGCGGATCAGGAGATGGTGCTGATCGTCAGTCAGATGCGCCGCGGGCGTTTGGTGCGCGGGAAAGAAGACGGTCCATTCGAACAGCGCAACCGGGAACGAGCGGGCAATGCGCGGGCCTTCGCCGGGGGACAGGCGTTTCGCGCCCCGACGGGGTTGCCCGGGAACCTGTTGACTTGGCTTAGGGGGCTGTTCTCCGGCGCGAAAGTGATCTACGAGTGGGTCTGGGTGATGGACGGCTACCGCCGCACCGAGTACGAAATGGGGGTCGCCGAGCAGCGCTACCGCCTCTATGAGCCGGTGGGGGCCTTCGGTTACATCGCCGAGCACGAAGGATTGGTCTCGGACTGGCAGCAAGCAGTGACACCGGCCCCGGATGACGCCGACCGGTTTGAACAGGCCGGGCGGGATGCCTACCGGTTGCGGATCCCGGACGGCGGCAAGGCACGCATCTCAACGCGCCTGCGGGCGCGGAAGTTCAAGCCACCCCGGTGGATATGGGTGCTGCTCTTGGCGCTGATCCTGGCCTGCGTCGCACCGTTTTGGTGAGATGCACGGCGACTCGCTCCGCCGCCGCAGGACGCCGGCCGGGCAGGTCGACAGCTCGCCGCCCGGAAGGGGGGAAATGGCCCCGCGCCAGCAGAGAGACAACCAGGTCCGCCGATCATGAGACCATTCTACGCCAACCCGGGCCACCGGATAGGCACCCTGCGGCTGCGCGGCGGGGGCGAGGCCGAACGACTCCGCCTGCGCCTCGGGCGTCTCTTGGACGGAGCCGACCCTCGGCCGGCCGGCCTCCCGCCCGCAGCGACGTTGATCGTCAAGCGGTTGTCCGACCCCTCCCCCACCCGCCTGCGCCTGTCGATTCCCGCAACGCGGATCGACTCGGGCTGGGAACAGGCCTGGCGGGACGACCTGGCCCGGGTCTATACCCGGGCCGCCCGCCCCGCCACCGGTACCGTACCCATCGACGCCGATGCGGTACGCTTCAGCGACCGGGCGGAGATGCTCGCCTGCCTGCTCACGGACCTCTGTTCAGGCGTGGCCCGGCGACGCTGGTGGTGGCGCCTGCTGCTTGCCGAACCGGCGGTGGCGGCACTGAACAACGGCGGTGACATGGTGGCCGGTCTATTGGCCCGGGACCCGATATGGCTACCGGCGATCTTTCATCACCTGACCAAGCTCGGTCGAACGGCCCTGATCACGCAGGCCCTGTCCCCGGCTCAGGCGTTGGGCCTTGCCAGGTTGCTTTGCCGAGCCTATGGCTTGCCCGATCCCTTCCCGTCTCACCGCTCGACCGACGAGTCGCACCGAGCCCTGCCGGTAGCGCCAACCGGTGTGGTGTCGCATGGCCGCTTCGAGAGCGAAGAGCCCCCCCGCGTTGAGAAAAGCAGCGCGGAGGGCCGTTCGCCGGACAGAGAGAATACCGCCGACCGGGCCCGGAGCTTGCTTCGCTGGTTGGCCGCGGAACTGTTCCGGCAGCCCGCGACGGCGCGCAGCCCTGAGTTTGCCCGCCTATTGAGGCGTCGCTGGACCGCACCGCAACAACCGGCGGTTGTGCCGCCGCCTCCGGTCCCGAATCAAGCCTCGCCAGCCACCCCGCCACTCCCCGGGGGGAGGCACCCGACACCCCCAGAGGCCCCGCAGGCGCCGTCTCGGTCACCCAGTGCCGTGGCGCCAACCGCCGGGCAGGCTTCGGCGCGCCCGCCCCCTGCACCGTCGCCTCCAACTCCGAATCAGGCGCCTCCGCCGCCCCAAGGGCGGATGCGCCAGGCGCCCTGGGCAGAGGCTCCGCCGACGCCACCTCGGTCACCGCGCACGGCCCCAACAGGCGCCGGCGCCCCGCATCCACCTCATCGCGCCACCGCACCGAGCGGGGGACATGACCTCGCTGAGACGCCCACCCTCGCCGAAACCCAGGCAGACGCCGCGTTCGGGTGCGATTCACCTCCACTCCCTTCCTCTGGCGCATCGCCACGCAAGGCGAAAGGCATGGGGGCACCAGAGTTCGCGCAGGGGCCGCCTTCGGGACCGCCCTCGCCTCGGCCACCGGCCGTTCACCTATCCCCCACGCCAAGGCCCACTGCTGGGGAGAGGCCCCCGCGAGCGGCGCTTGGGCAAGGCGATGGTCTGAGCCTCGAAGCCGGCGTAGATACCGAATTGGGAGGCGTCCTCTATCTGCTTAACGTGATGTTGCGCCTGGATATGCCCGCTGCTTTCGAAGCGGACTGGCGCCTGGCCAGCCGGCTCGGGGCATGGGGCACCCTGGAGGCCCTGGCGTGGGGGCTTCTGGGCGGAAAAGGCGGTGGTCTCGGCGACGACCCCCTCTGGTCGGCCCTGGCCGCCCTGGCCGGGCGGGAGGCAACGGCACCACTCGGCAGGGGTATCCAGGCCGGCAACGGCTTCCGACTGCCGACGGATTGGCCCTCCCGGCTCAGGAGGCCGGTCGGGGACGGCTATCTTTGGCGCCATGAGGATGGCCGACTGTTGCTCTGGTCCGACCAAGGCTATCTGCTCTGCGACCGACCCAGGGGCGGAAGCGGCGTCGCGGCAGCGCGGGATGCCCTGCGGCCCTACCTTACCCGAGCAGCGGCGGATTCGCCGGGGCCGCGCGCGACTTGCGGGAACGTGGCCTTCCGGTTGGCCGCCGGGCAGGCCGCCGCAGTGCCCTATGCCTCGCTCCAGGGCGCATGGGTGCGCGCCGTCGACCCGGTCGTAAGGATCTGGTTGACCGCCCTTCTGCCCTACCTTGACCTATACCTGAGACAGGTACTGTGCGACGACGGCCCGACCCCGGGCCGCTCGCTGCTGCTGCATCCGGCCCGGCTCTATGTGTCATCGACCCATGTCGACCTGGTCCTGCCCTTGGAAGGGGTCTACCTGCCCGTCCGCATGGCCGGGCTGGACCGCGATCCCGGCTGGCTGCCGGACCTCGGCCGGGTGGTATCAATACACTTCGACTAGGAGTCCGGGTATGAGCAATGCATTCTCCACCTTCCCCTACCGGGCCCGGAACCATTTTCGCCTGCACTTCCACGCCGCCGTGTATCGTATCGTCCATGCCCTGCACCGGATGCATCCCAGCGACCACCGCGACCTCCACCGGACGGTGGACCAGTATCCGTTCCTTGCGGAGTACCTGCAGGAGATGCTGCCACTGTTACCCAACGACGCCTCCTGGGAGGAACTGCCGGGCTGGTGGGAACGGGAGATCGAGGCCTGGGAAGCGACCGGTACGGGACACCTGCCGCTGGCGGCCTTGACCCGCGGGGAAGGGGTATCGGCCACGAAGCGGTTGTTACTGATGGTGATCGGTCTGGTGGAGGAAGACTCCCGGTTCGGAACCCTCTTCGCCGGTCTGCAAGAGCCCTTGGCCCATCGGCGACCGACCCTCGACCTGCTCGGGCAGATGCTCAGCGACGGGGATTCCGAGCCCGGCGAGATCTCTGCGGCGGGCCGCGCCCTGACCGCCTCAGGACTGGCCGATGTACTGAATCCCGATGCGCCCCGTTCCGAATGGCTGCTGCGGCCACCGCCGGTGCTGTGGGACCTGATCCGCGGCGAGTCTCCGACCGGCCTGGCGGCGGATTGGCGGCTCCACGAACGCGCCCACTTCGAGGACCTGGAGACCCTCAATCTAGCTCCGGACCTGCTGGGCCAAATAGGGCGGGCGGTGTCGTTGCTGGGAGCGGGTAAGGCCAGAGTCCTGGAGCTGCGCGGCATCACCGGCGCTGAGCGGCTGGAGGTCATAGGCGCAGTGGCCCGGCGCCTCGGCGTCGGGGTCGCCGAGGTCCCGGTGCAGGGCCGGGGGGAGGCCGGCCCACAAGATGGGGCGGCCCTGCGCCACCTGGGCCCCTTGTGCATCCTGGGTGGCTACCTCCCGGTGTTGCGTTACGACCTCGCCCCGGGCGAGACCGCGATCTTCCCGGTCCTAAGCTGCTACCGCGGGCCGGTGGGTGTGATCATGGGCCTGGAAGGAGGACTTGGGGCGCGGGTCTCCCCGGCCACCATCCGTCTGACCCTGCCCCCACCGCGCGAGGAACAACGCCTGCGCTACTGGCGCCAGGCCTTCGGTGACCACCCGGTGCCGGATCTGAATCGGATCGTGGAGCGCTTTCACCTGCCCGGCGGCCACATCCGCCGACTGGCCCGAACCGCCATCGCCGCCGCCGCGGTCGATGGACGCGAACGGATTGCGCTGGAAGACGTGCGCCGCGCCGCCCGGACCCTGAATCGGCAAGGCCTCGATACCCTGGCCACGCCGGTGTCCGCCGATGGGGGGCTGGAGCAACTGGTGGTCAGCGATCCGGTCTCCGCCAAACTGCGCGAGTTGATGCAACGCTGCCGGTATCGGGAGCGGCTCCCCGATCACCTGGGCAGTGGTTTCGACCGCCGCATGGGATGGGGGGTACGTGCGCTGTTCGGAGGCGCCAGTGGTACCGGCAAGACCCTCGCCGCCAAACTGCTGGCGGCGGAACTGGGGATGGACCTGTACCGGGTCGACCTGGGTGCGGTGGTCAACAAGTACATCGGCGAGACCGAAAAGAATCTGCACCGAGTATTGTCCAAGGCGGAGGAGTTGGACGTAATCCTCCTACTGGACGAAGGCGAGGCCCTGATGGGGGGCCGTACCGAGGTCAAGTCCGCCAACGACCGCTATGCCAACCTGGAGACCGATTATCTTCTCCAGCGACTGGAGAACTATCAGGGCATCATCCTGGTAACCACCAATACCGCCCGCAATATCGACTCGGCGTTTCAGCGGCGCATGGACGTAGTGGTGGACTTCCTGCCCCCAGAGGCACCGCAGCGCCTGCGCATCTGGCAATTGCACCTACCCGACACCCACCTGTTGGACTACCGCTCACTGGAGGAGATCGCCCGACGCCACGCCCTGACCGGCGGCCAGATTCGTAATGCGGCCCTCTATGCGACCCTCCTCTCTTTGGATGCCGGGGACGGCATGGTACGGCCCAAGCACGTCGAAGAGGCGCTGCGCAACGAGTACCGGAAGGCGGGGGCGGTCGGTCCGGCGGATCGACCGCCGCCACGGCTCCGAGAGGACTATGGGGACATGCAGAGCTTCATGGGGGTATTCGAGCGATGAACGGCGGATTCGTAGCGAGCCGATCCCGGGTCCGGCACGACCGGCGTCTGGCCCAGCGCGCCCCCACACCCGGCAGCACATCGACTCATGTCCGCTCCCGGTCCGGTGGTGGCTCGCGGGGGATCTTGTACGGCGCCGGTGTGGGTCCGGCCCTCTCCCTGAGGCAAGGAGTGCAGCGTCAGGTCGCCATCGGTAAGGCCGGTGACCAATATGAAAAGGAGGCGGAGGCAGTCGCCGAACGGGTGACCGAAGGCAAAAAGGTCGATCCTGGGGACATCTCCGCTGTCGAGCCGGGGGCAATCCCGCAGACCATATCGGAAACAAGTCCCAAGGCGACGGAGGAGAGACAACCCGAACCCGTGCAGAAGGCGGGGGCCCCGGTGGTGGAGGAGAGACAGCCCGAACCGGTGCAGAAGGCGGAGGCCCCGGCGACGGAGGAGAGACAGCCCGAACCGGTGCAGAAGGCGGAGGCCCCGGCGACGGAGGAGAGACAACCCGAACCGGCGCAGAAGGCGGGAGCCCCGGTGGTGGAGGAGGCACAGCCGATCCAGCGGCAGGAGGCGGAAGACATCGAAACCGAGACCGACGACACGCAGCCGGTACAAAAAGAGGATGCGGGCGCTCCCGGTGGTGGGGAGGCCGCTGTGGCGGGCCAGGCCATCGCTGGAAAGGGCGCCGGCGCCCCCCTTGAACCGGGCACTCGGGACAAACTGGAAGGCGGCCTCGGGGTGAGCTTGGAACAGGTGCGAGTCCACGACGATGCCGCCGCGCGCCAAGCCGCCTCCGACCTCAATGCCCGTGCCTTTACCCACGGAAACGATATCTGGCTCGGGCCCGGGGCCTCTCAAAGAGACGACCACCTGATGGCCCATGAGGCTACCCACGTGGTACAGCAAGCAGGGGGAGTACGGAGGATGCTGCAAAAGGCTGAGGGATCCCCTGCCGCGGCCAACAGCGACGGTGCCAAGGTCCTGGAGTCACCGGCCGGCACCATCGATGTGAAGAACAAGCAGATGTTGTTGCCCAAACTGGAGATACCGGCCTTCAAATTCCAGTACCTTCGCTCGGAGGCCATGGTAACCATCACAAAAGGCGGGACCGAGCGACCCGCGGGGGCCGAGGACCAACGTGCGATCTGGAAGAAAAACGTCGCCCCCGGCGCCGAGCCCACGGCCAAGGAAAAACTCAAGGCGCTGCCCGGTATTCGCAAGGCCAAACCTGGAAAACAGGATACGGATGTCGCCGATGATCCGGCGCAAACGGACAGCAAACTCGTATTCCTCCCGTTGAAAGGGGGACAGATCAAACGCCGAGGCAAGTCCCGGCGGCAACATGCCAGCTATCTAATCGGCACCCCCGAGGAGTTGAAGAGCGAGTTCGTCATTCCACGCTGGGATGCGAAAGGACAGCCCAGGGCCATGGACGTCGACCATAAGGAAGAGTTGCAACTGGGTGGAACCAATACCATAGCCAACATGATGCTCTTGGACGCAAGCAGCAATCGTTCCTCCGGTTCCAGGATTGTGGCCAACATTCGCAACTCCATCAGGGCGGCAGTGAAACCCCACGCGGGGAAAGGACCATTCAAGTCACTAAACAAGAAGCCCAGCAGAGCGGAGATAAGTGCACTCAAGTCCCAATACACGATCACCTACAAAACCATTGCCCCAAACCCCAAGATGGACCCGGAGGGAAAGGACGCCAAGTGGGAAAAGGAAGACGTGGAGGGCGTGGAAAAACCACTCGATGCGATTACGCCCGCCCTGACTGCGGCGCAGGTGGCGCAAAAGAAGCTGCTGGGGCAGCCCACTCGCCTGATCATTTATCCCCTCACCAGCGGCGGGGTTCCCAAGGAGATCTCCTGGGATGCGGAAAAAAAGGCGCCAAAAGGCAGGGTGGATTGGCAAAGGCTAGGATTCAAAGGCCTGGACAGGCCGTCGATCACATACGACGAAGAGGCAAAGAGCGGGGCGATTACCGGGATGTGGCCGACCTCCAAGAAAAAGAGAAAGAAGCAGGTCGTTCCCAAACAGATCAGCCTACCATTGATGGGCCTCGGAGAGTTCCCCTATACCTGCCGTATGGATAAGGGCGGCATTCTCCAGTCGATGCGCTATGCCGAGCTGTATGCATTAAGCACGGTAGAGTTTCAACAAATCGACTTCGACGAGAGCCGGGGCCTCATTGCGCGAGGCAAGCTGTCCCCATCGCAGCCGTTCTTCAAGAAACTCGACATCGACGTCGTAATCGACGGCGATGGAGTTGCCCTAGAAAAGACCTTCACGAAGTCCGATTTCAGTTTCCCGGGCCCCATACAGGTCACGGAGGCCAGTCTCACCGTCTTGTTTCGCCCGAACGGACTCGAGGTCGGCGGTCAAGTCGATCTGAATATACCTCGACTCGGAACCGGCAGCATCGGCGGCCGTATCGGCAAGGGCGGAGACCTGGAACTCTGGGGCAGCATCGACTTCGATGCCAAGCTGTTCAAGCCGGCCGAAGTCAGGGTGAGCTATGCGGGTGGAAGATTCGCCGGCAGCGGAAAAATCGGTATTCGCCCCGGTACGGTCAGGGGTGTCAAGTCCGGGAACATCGAGGCAAGCTTCGACGACGGCACGATCAGCGCCGAGGGTTCAATCAAGCCCGATATCCCCGCCGTCGAACAGGGTGACATGAGCATGAGCTACAGCAGTGCGCAGGGACTCATGATCGGCGGCACCCTGCAGTTGAAGAAGGACATCCCCGGCATCGCCGGTGGCTCGATCCAGGCCCAGGTGATCAAACGGCCTGACCAAGACCGTTACATGGTCAAGGCGACCGGCAAGGCGACACCAAAGATCCCAGGCATCAGCAGCGAACTGACCGTGACCTACGACGACGGCGCCTTCGACGCGGTAGTGACCGCGGGCTACGAGAAGGGGCGGCTGAAGGGCTCGCTGACGGCCGGCGCCACCAATCGTCCCATCGCCGACGGTAAACCCCGAGGCAAACCAGCGGAAGGGGGCGACGTCATCACTCTCTATGGGGGAGGTTCCCTGACCCTCAGACTGACCCCCTGGCTGGAAGGTACCGCGGGGGTAAGGCTCACCCCCAACGGCGAGATCGAGGTGGTCGGCGAGATCGGCCTGCCGGGAACGGTAGAGCTGTTCCCGGAAAAGAAGCTCGAAAAGAACCTCTTCAAGATCGGCATCGACATCCCCATCGTCGGTGTGGCGGTGGCCGGACAGCGTATCGGTATCTTTGCCAATATCAGCGGCGGACTGGACCTGAGCGCCGGTATCGGCCCGGGGCAATTGCAGGGCAAGCTGCGGGTGGACTACAACCCTGCCCACGAGGAACAGACCCGGGTACGAGGGGATGTGAAGCTCCATGTACCGGCCCACGCCGGCCTGAGGATGTTCGTGCGCGGTGGACTCGGGGCGGGCATCCCTATCGTCAGCGCCCAGGCGGCGATCGAAATCGGAGGACAACTGGGTCTGGAGGGGGCCTTCGATACTGGCGTCCATGTGGACTGGACTCCCTCGAATGGCCTGGTGTTGGACGCCCATGCCAAGGTCTCGGTGGAGCCTAAGTTCAAATTCGACGTGACCGGCTTTGTATTGGTAGAGGCCGACCTGTGGGTAAAGACCATCGAGTTATACGAAAAACGTTGGCGGCTGGCCGGATTCGAGTACGGCTCGGGACTACCCTTTGGAGTCGAGTTCCCGGTGCATTATGAGCAGGGCAAACCCATCGACCTGTCCCTGAGCAATGTCAAGTTCCAGACCCCCGACATCAAACCCAAACAACTGCTGTCCGACTTGGTCAAGCGCATTGCCTGAGAACATCGACGTGAACACCCCCAAACAGGTTCTGAGCGAAGGCTTGGCCACCGACCGCCGAGCGAGAGGCGCATTGGAGTACAACAACCGGGGCGCACGCCTGCACCTGGAAGGCGACTTGGACGGGGCCAAGCGGGAGTACCTGCGTGCCCTGGAGGTGGACCCAAACAACGCAACGGCGCACAACAATCTGGGTTTCCTGCTTGCGCAAGAGGGACGTTTGAAGGACGCGATGGGGCATTTGCGCAAGGCCCTGGAGATCGACCCGGGGCGAAGCATGGCCTGGACCAACCTGGGCAATGTGCGTGCCCTGCGGGGAGACTATGCCTCCGCCCTGGAGGCATTGGAGAAAGCCACGGAACTGGACCCGGAGAACGCCCAGGCATGGGACGGCTTGGCGCGGCTGCGGCTGGCGGTCGGCGACCTGGAGAGCGCGGAGCGGGCTTGGCGCAGTGCCGCAGAGGCGCGGCCCGACGAGGCCCGCTTTCCGACCGAACTGGCCAAGGTAGTCGCCGCCCGTGGGCGTTTACCAGAGGCGCTGACCCTGCTCAGGCAGGCGGTACGGTCGGCGCCGGAGTCCGCCCCGGCCTGGGCAACACTGGGCAGCGTGCTGTTTATGCGCCAAGACCTAGGCTCGGCGCGAGAGGCCCTGGAGCGGGCCGCGCTGCTGGCGCCGAAAGACCCGGGCATACGCCATCAAATAGCGCTGGTAGCGGTGGCGATGGGCGACCACGACGAGGCACGGCAGCAGTTACGGAAGGCCCTGAGTCTCGACCCAGAGCATGCACCCAGCCTGCTCGATCTCGCCGTGCTGGAGATCGGCGGGGGACATTTTCTGCAGGCCCTGGAACGGCTCGACGCCCTGTTGGAGCGCGAGGCGGACAACCGTCGCGCCCTGTATTACCGGGCCCTGGCCCTGGACCAAACGGGGTGCGGGAACGAAGCCGCGACCCTCCTGCAAGGGCTTGCGCAAGGGGACGACGAGACCGGGGCTCGGTCTCGGGAATACCTGGCGGCCAAGGGCCTTTGATATGGGATAGTATGCGGCCCTCCGCAATTACGCAGATTATCATCCGGGCGTCAAGGCGCTCGTTGAGAGTTGATCACCGCCCGTGGTTACACTGCACTCGATCGTACAGGCAGCCCGATGGCCTTGAAGAAGCTGAGACAGGTGGGGTGAGAAGCAGCGAATCCTGGCAAGAGGGACGGCGCATCTCCATGACCAACGAAACGAGACGTGGCAACACAGTCAAGCGCTCCGACGCACCTTTTCCGGAGACCGAAATCCGGCACAGGGCATACCCGTCCCACGTCAATATTCCACTACTGCGGGCGCCCCTTGGCCGTGTTGCGCAAGCTCGCCATAGTCCCCGCTATGACTCGCTTCCGCGCCTTGCCCAGGAGCACGAGGAATACCCTCGAAGTACGACATAATCATGTGCGCCGGGTATACAGTATGTGGCTCTACATCCATGCCTACACTGCGTAACGTCTTCGCCTGTCTGGTCCATGAACGCCTGGATTGCGTCGTGGACCTGGTGCGCAATCTACGCCGTCTGGACCCGGATTCCGCCGTGCTGCTGTACGACGGTAGCGAGGACGCGGGCCTGTTGCGGCGTTACCCGTTCGAACGCCTGGACACGGTCCTACATCCTCATCCCCGGCCCATGGCCTGGGGTGAACTGCATGGTTTCGCCTTGGACTCTATGCGCTTTTGTCTCGCCGAGTTGCCGTTCGATACCCTGACCATCGTCGATTCCGACCAGATTGCCCTGCGTCCCGGTTATTCGGCCTATCTGGA
The DNA here is from genome assembly GCA_026984455.1 of Chromatiaceae bacterium. GTDB lineage: Bacteria > Pseudomonadota > Gammaproteobacteria > Chromatiales > Chromatiaceae > JALSSC01. The sequence goes on along the minus strand of JALSSC010000064.1, from coordinate 10,068 downwards.
GCAATTCTTGCGGCGGCGCGAGGGGATCGGATTGCTCAGCAGTTTGGCGGCACCCCAAGGTCCGGACAGCGAAGTGGCACCGGTCAAGGTTGCTTGGCGCGAGGTCGACCTGTGGCGCCCCTTCCTACGCCGTTTCGAGGGCGGCGAAGGAAAATTCGTCCACTGGACCTTCTGGCCTTCGACGGTGTTCACTGCCGCGGCGGCCCGGGACTTGGTACACCTGTTCGATACCGACACCCACCTGAGAGAGTTGCTTGCCCGTTCCAAGATATGGGCCACCGAGGAGGTGATCCTGCCGACCCTCACCGCCCTGCTCGGCCATCGGGTCGAGAGGAATCCCTGTTGCGGGGATTGGGTCAGGTTTCGCACCGACTACTCCCCCGAGCAGGTGGAGACCGCCCTCGCGCATCCCAAGGCCTATTGGATGCATCCGGTGCCGCGCCGCTGGAACCATCCGGTTCGCGCCCGGGTGCGGGCACGGTACGGAGGTTACCGCACCGACTCGACCAAGGGGAGCCGGGCGGAGACGATACCTGCGCCGCCCCCACTCTTGTTGACCCGGCCGATCCTGGACCGAATGCGGGGCGTGGAAGGCTGGCTCTCGGAAGCGGAGGCAGACCTGCTGATGGCCGCCACCGCCCAACTCTGCCGACAGTCGCCACCGTTGAGGATTGCGTTGGAGGTCGGCAGTTATTGCGGTCGTTCCACCCTGGTGTTGGGCAGCGTCATGCGTACGTTGGCCCCGGCGGCGCGACTGGTGGCGGTGGACCCCCATGATGGCCGTCTCGGGGAAGCGGACGGCGAGCTGCTGATCAAGCCCCCCAGTCTGGACAAACTACGCCGTACCTTGGCGGACGCAGGCCTGACCGAGCGGGTCCAGGTAATCGCCAAGTACGCCCTAGAGGTGACTTGGGACCAACCCATCGACCTGCTATTTATCGATCACCTGCACGACTATGCCAGCGTTGCCGGAGACTTTTTCCACTTCGAGCCCTGTCTGCGCCAGGGAAGCTACGTCGCCTTCCACGACTATGCGGAGTACTTTCCAGGGGTACGCATCTTGGTCGACGAACTTCTGGAAAGCGGTGATTACCGCAAGCTGCAACAGGTCGAATCCCTGATCTTGCTACAACGGCTCTCCAGAACAGACGCACCACCGCGCACGGCTGCACCGCCCCCGCCCACGGTCGAAAAACAGCCACCGGAACCACGACCGCACGTCCCACCGGCAGCCGTTCCCCGGGACCGCCCCGCGCCACAGCGCGAGACGCAGGACTTCGCATGGTTCCGAGGCCGGCACCGCGGCGAGTCGATGCTGGTCTGTGGCTGCGGGCGCTCTCTGACCAATCTGAAAGATTGGTTCGACCCCGCCGTTTGCCCGAGCATCGGGGTCAACGACGTAGGGCGCTGCTTCGATCCCGATTATCTGGTGGTCGTGAACCCTCGCAGCCAGTTCAAGGACGACCGGTTCTGCTTCGTCGCCGAGTCCCGGGCACACACGCTGTTTACTCAACTCGACTTGGGTCCGGTACGCCCACCGGTGGTGCGCTTCAACCTCGGCCGCTTTGGCGGCACCGACTTCGATGATCCGAACCGGCTGCACTACAGCCAGAACTCCCCTTATGTAGCCCTCTGCCTAGCCGCCCATATGGGGGCCTCGCGAATCGGACTGATCGGAGTGGATTTTACCTCCGACCACTTCTTTGCCGCGAGTGGCGAACACCCCCTGAACAAACAACTCGCAACCATCGATAGGCAATACCTGCGGCTCTACCAAGCCCTGCGCGAAGCCGGCATCGAGGTGTTCAACCTAAGTCCGATCAGCCGATTGACCGCCTTTCCCAAGCTGTCACCGAAGGAGTTCGTAAAGCAGTGCGCCCCCCCTTCCGGCCGCGAATCGACGCCTCAATCCACGAGCGAGCCATTACGTATCGTCTCTTACGCCACTACCCCCGTCGCCGGTGTGCCGCCCATCCTGGCCCGTTGCATCAACGCCAAGACCCCCCACCGCGCCCGCTGCGTGTGGGCACGCAGCGACTACGGCAACGGTGTCGTCTTTCACGGGGACATCGAATGGGAGCGAGACCCCGGGCAAGCCGAGCAGGTATTGGCCGAGGCGGACGCGGTGATCGTCCATAACGGCAAGGTCGCCCCCGAGCACCGCGCCTGCTTGGCTGGCAAGGCAATCGTCACCCTGGCGCACAACTACATGTGGAACGTAGACCAGGGCTTCGTGGATCGGGGTCTGCCGGGACTGGTGGTGGGACAGTACCAAGCGACCTTGCCCGAATTCAAGCACTGGCAACCGGTGCCGAACCCGCTACCGCTGTGGGAGGAACCATTTCGCCCGGGGTTCAAGGGCGACCGAATCGGGATCTCCTACACCCCTTCGGGTAAGCACGAAGCCTATCCACGGGGACACCGTCTCTACTGGCACAGCAAAGGCTACGTAACCACGCTGCAGGTGTTGGATGCGCTGGCCGAGCGTTACCCCCTGGCGCTGCAATGTATCCGCGAACAGCAGGTATCTCACGAACAATCCCTGGCCATGAAGCGTGGGACCCACATCCATATCGACGAGTGTGTGACCGGGAGCTACCACCGCAACAGTCTGGAGGCCCTGGCGACTGGCTGCGTGGTGGTCAACGGGGTAGGATTATTGCCTGGCGTCGAAGACCTGCTGCGCCATTGCGCCGAGGACCCGCCCCGGCTGCCTTTCGTACACGCCGGCTTAAAAGATCTGGAGTCCGTGCTCGAAACCTTGATCGCATCCGGCAGCGAGCGCCTTGGGGCTGACGGCAAGGAAAATCGCGCCTGGGTCGAACGGTACTGGGACTTCGGTCGCCAATGGGAGCGGTTCTGGTGGCCGGCGCTGAAGCGCGCCCGGGAACAGGTTGCAAGACCAAAACGACGACGCAGCCCCCACGTCGACAAGTCGTGCGCTGAGCCGCTCAAGGCCTCGGCCCCGACCGCGGTGCATTCACGGGCGCGGCGGTCGGTCAGCGTTGTGATCCCCCACGGTGGCAGTGAGCGGGTGCCTCACCTCGCCGCGACCCTGCGCCATTTACAGGGTTGCCACGGGGTGGACGAGGTGATCCTGGTGGACATGGGGCGAGCCCCAACCGCCCGTGAGATGGCACACGAGTGGGGGGCGCGCTATCTGTGCGTGCATCAGGATGAGGTCTTCGAGCGCGCCCGGGCCCTGAATATCGGATCCGCGGTGGCGGCGGGCGACCACGTACTGTGGCTGGACAACGACCTGCTGCCGAACCCGGATTTCATTCCCAATGCAATCGTGGAGCAAGACGCCCAAGGGTTGGACTTCCTCTTGCCTTACTCCTCAATCCGTTATCTGGGCCAAGAGGACAGCCGACGGGTGATGGAAGGTTCACTGGAGCCCGCCGCCTGCATCCCCGTCAAGATATTTCGCGCCGGGATGGTCAGCGGCGGCGCCGGTCTGGTCCGCCGGGAGTTTCTCTTGCGCCACGGTGGCATCCCCGAAGAGTTTCGCGGATGGGGCGGCGAAGATGGCGCCTGGTGGCACAAGGCCCGCTTATTTGGCCGATGCGGGAGCGTCCGCGACCCAGCGCAGCGATTGTATCACCTCTATCATCCCCACTCCGGCGGCTACGGCAATCGGCCCCGCGAAATCAACCCCCATTACACCCGCAACCTAACCCTGCTCGACGAGATCCGCCGCCTAAGGGACGCCCACCATTTCCTAAAACGCTTCCCGCCGATGTCTCGGCGTAGTTGTCCCTGGCCCGTAGAGCGACCTATCGGTATGGTCAGATTCCCATCCCCCCCCGCTGGGTGGGACTCAATGATCGACAGCTTGGCCCATACCTTGACCGCTTGGTATGGGGCCGCTGTCGTCGATTGGCCCTGGTCCGGAATCGATAATGACACCGAGCCGCCGGACTGCCTAGTCATGCCAGGCAGAGCAGCGGTCAAACAAGGCGTTGGCGACCCAGCCAGGCCCACGCTCCGCGCCCGCATGCTGCTGGTCCTGGACCAAGGCTGGGAAGGGACACCGACAGAGCGGGAGATCGCTAGGTTGGCGGCCGGGGGCGCGCTGCTGGCCGACTCGCCGACCGAGCAACGACTCAGGGATGCGGGGGCCAAGCAGACCTTTACATCTCCCAACCTGCTCGGCCTGGACGACCAGGACTTGGCGCGAGTTTTCGTGGGACCGATATCCTTGGTCTTGGCTGGTGCCTGTCGACGAGCGAGCTGAAGATCACGATCGACCGCAACCGAAATCGGAACGGAGAATCCATGATTTACCTTGCGAACATCCGCCCACCGGTCCTCGATTAACTTATCCACTGCATCCGAAAGTCAGCGTTCGCAGGGACGGACTGAACAGACGCATCCACGCTCCGGGTTACATCATCCATCCCACTTGGGGGTTGCATATCTCCAGCGCAGGCAGGGCAGGTCCCGCAGCCCCCCGCGGCGAGGCCTGCGAAGCGGGCAAAGAAAAGGCCCTGAGCGGATATATCCGCTCAGGGCCTGGTATAGGCGCCTGGCAGTGACCTACTTTCGCATGGGGAGGCCCCACACTATCATCGGCGATGCGCCGTTTCACTTCTGAGTTCGGGATGGGATCAGGTGGGTCCAGCGCTCTATGGCCGCCAGGCAATTCGTCAGGAACCGGTTCCCCGGCTCCCCTCATTCGGTGAATTCCAACACAGACCCGGGTACCCGCACTACATACACCCAAACCCTTCGGTGTTATATGGTCAAGCCTCACGGTCAATTAGTACCGGTCAGCTTCACACGTTACCGCGCTTCCACATCCGGCCTATCAACGTCGTCGTCTCCAACGGACCTTCAGGGTCATCAAGTGACCTGGGAGACCTCATCTCGGGGGGGGCTTCCCGCTTAGATGCTTTCAGCGGTTATCCCGTCCGTACTTAGCTACCCGGCAGTGCCACTGGCGTGACAACCGGTACACCAGAGGTACGTCCACTCCGGTCCTCTCGTACTAGGAGCAGCTCCCCTCAAGTCTCCAACGCCCACGGCAGATAGGGACCGAACTGTCTCACGACGTTCTAAACCCAGCTCGCGTACCACTTTAAATGGCGAACAGCCATACCCTTGGGACCTACTTCAGCCCCAGGATGTGATGAGCCGACATCGAGGTGCCAAACACCGCCGTCGATGTGAACTCTTGGGCGGTATCAGCCTGTTATCCCCGGAGTACCTTTTATCCGTTGAGCGATGGCCCTTCCATTCAGAACCACCGGATCACTAGGACCAGCTTTCGCTCCTGCTCGACTCGTACGTCTCGCAGTCAAGCACCCTTGTGCCCTTGCACTCACCGTACGATTTCCGACCGTACTGAGGGTACCTTCGTGCTCCTCCGTTACTCTTTGGGAGGAGACCGCCCCAGTCAAACTACCCACCACGCACTGTCCCTGACCCGGATCACGGGCCCAGGTTAGAACTCCAAACAAACCAGGGTGGTATTTCAAGGCCGGCTCCACCTGAACTGGCGTCCAGGCTTCTTCGCCTCCCACCTATCCTACACAAGCTTGTTCAAAGTCCCGTGCGAAGCTGTAGTAAAGGTTCACGGGGTCTTTCCGTCTAGCCGCGGGTACACTGCATCTTAACAGCCAGTTCAATTTCACTGAGTCTCGGGTGGAGACAGCGGGGCCATCGTTACGCCATTCGTGCAGGTCGGAACTTACCCGACAAGGAATTTCGCTACCTTAGGACCGTTATAGTTACGGCCGCCGTTTACCGGGGCTTCGATCAGGAGCTTCGCCTAAGCTAACCCCATCAATTAACCTTCCGGCACCGGGCAGGCGTCACACCCTATACTTCCTCTTGCGAGTTGGCAGAGTGCTATGTTTTTAGTAAACAGTCGCAGCCCCCTGGTCTCTGCAACCCCTCTCCGCTCCAGCCGCATGGACCTTCACGTACCAGGGGCGCACCTTCTCCCGAAGTTACGGTGCCATTTTGCCTAGTTCCTTCACCCGAGTTCTCTCAAGCGCCTTGGGATTCTCTCCCCGCCCACCTGTGTCGGTTTGCAGTACGGTCAACTATGACCTGATGCTTAGAGGCTTTTCCTGGAAGCAGGGCTTCAAACACTTCGCCCGCACGCGGGCTCGTCATCACGCCTCAGGGTCTGCGAGAATCCGGATTTGCCTGGATCCTCCCCCTACACGCTTGAACCAGGACAACCACCGCCTGGATGTTCTAGCCTTCTCCGTCCCCCCTTCGCAGTCATAGCCGGTTCCGGAATCTTAACCGGATTCCCATCGACTACGCCTTTCGGCCTCGCCTTAGGGGCCGACTCACCCTGCGCCGATTAGCGTTGCGCAGGAAACCTTGGGCTTTCGGCGAGGGGGCCTCTCACCCCCTTTATCGTTACTCATGTCAGCATTCGCACTTCCGATACCTCCAGCAAACCTCTCGATCCACCTTCAACGGCCTACGGAACGCTCCCCTACCATGCGTGCAAGCACGCATCCGCAGCTTCGGTATGTGGCTTGAGCCCCGGTATATCTTCCGCGCGGGCCGACTCGACCAGTGAGCTATTACGCTTTCTTTAAAGGATGGCTGCTTCTAAGCCAACCTCCTGGCTGTCTGGGCCTTCCCACATCGTTTCCCACTGAGCCACAATTTCGGGACCTTAGCTGGCGGTCTGGGTTGTTTCCCTTTCCACGACGGACGTTAGCACCCGCCGTGTGTCTCCCGTGGTCGCACTCCCGGGTATTCGGAGTTTGCATCGGTTTGGTAAGTCGGGATGACCCCCTAGCCGAAACAGTGCTCTACCCCCCAGGGTGATCCACGAGGCGCTACCTAAATAGCTTTCGGGGAGAACCAGCTATCTCCGGGCTTGATTAGCCTTTCACTCCGATCCACAGCTCATCCCCCGGCTTTTCAACGACGGTGGGTTCGGGCCTCCAGCAGGTGTTACCCCGCCTTCACCCTGGCCATGGATAGATCGCCCGGTTTCGGGTCTACTCCCAGCGACTGCGCGCCCATTTAAGACTCGGTTTCCCTACGGCTCCCCTATACGGTTAACCTCGCCACTGAGATGTAAGTCGCTGACCCATTATACAAAAGGTACGCAGTCACCCACCTCTCGGCAGGCTCCCACTGCTTGTACGCATACGGTTTCAGGTTCTATTTCACTCCCCTCTACGGGGTTCTTTTCGCCTTTCCCTCACGGTACTGGTTCACTATCGGTCGGTAGGGAGTATTTAGCCTTGGAGGATGGTCCCCCCATCTTCAGACAGGTTTCCACGTGTCCCGCCTTACTCGTCTTCATCCCGGGTCCGCTTTCAAGTACGGGGCTTTCACCCTCTGTGGCCGGACTTTCCAGTCGCGTTCCTCTAGCTCGCCCAAGACTTAAGGGCTCTTCCCCGTTCGCTCGCCGCTACTGGGGGAATCTCGGTTGATTTCTTTTCCTCCGGGTACTTAGATGTTTCAGTTCCCCGGGTTCGCCTCGCTGACCTATGTGTTCAGTCAACGATGACCACTCTGCAGTGGCCGGGTTTCCCCATTCGGAAATCCTCGGATCAAGGCCTGTTTGCCGGCTCCCCGAGGCTTTT